>JBEKRS010000053.1:0-40157 GCA_049518535.1 Occallatibacter sp.
GCTTTTCCATCCGCCCTGCTCCTCTGCTAACCTTCTTCATTGGCTGGTCTCCTTTTGCACTCCGAGTGCTGCGAACAGATTAATCTGATTCGCGAGACCAGCCGTCTCATCCCATCTATAGGCAGTGGAAACATCGGTGGCTTTAGCCACTGAGGTATGTTTTTGGGATCTTCGCTTGAAACGAGCCTTTTTCCGCAGCCTGTTCAGGCGCGGACCACCGAAGTTAAACAATTGTTTTCAGGAATCATCTATTCCCGGCTCTTTTACTCCTCCGCCTTCCAGACATAAGCTCCCGGCTGCGGGAGCCCAATGTGGGCCAGCACCCGGTAGACGAACTGGCGCGCCATCTCGGTCGAATCGAGGGGCTTGTTGTAGAACGCCGGAATCACCGGGAAGATGACCGCGCCAGCCTCCGCAGCCAGCGTCATATTGCGCAGATGAATGCGATTGAAGGGCGTCTCCCTTACGCAAAGAATCAGCGGCCTGCGCTCTTTGAGAGTAACGTCGGCGGCTCTCGAAACCAGCGAATTAGCCAACCCATGAGCAATCGCCGCCAAGGTACCCATCGAGCAGGGCAGCACAATCATCCCGCTCGAAGGATGACTCCCGCTAGCGATAGCCGCTCCAATATCGCTGTCGGAGTGTTGCACCGTCTTAGCAGGCGCGCAGCCAAGAAGCTTTTCCAGCAAATCATTCCGCCCGCTAACTCCCAATTCCTCGGCCATCACCCGCAGCGAGTTCTCCGAAGCCACAAAGTGAACGCGCCCCACCCGCTCATCCGCCTCCAGCGCACGCAGCATCTCTCGACCAAAGGCCGCGCCCGATGCGCCGGTGATTGCAACGGTGAGATTCATGGCCTTCACCCTACCTCCTAATCCGGGTTCCAATACGATTAGCATTCGAATAGTAACTGCTCTGGAACGGTGGCGATTATATTGATCAGGAGTAATCGATCGTCGATTGTGGCACTACAGCACCAGGCATTTGAAACACCGTGGACAGGCAGTGGCTTCCCCCCACGCAAGGCAGAACTAAGCAGAATCCTGCTAATCATCAACTGTTTCATGTCCTCGTCTTTCAATTCATTTACCCACCGCCATAAGGCTTTGGACGGACTGTCGGCATTGACTTGGAAGAGATAAGTTCCACCGCAGTAGTCCAGGATTATCGTAAATAGTGCCATTGTCTACTCCTTGCATAGCACCAGGTGCCGGGTTTCCTAGGCCCCGCATTTGAGACCTGAGATCGAGGCGACCGCGCCGTAGGCGCAACGGTTATTAGCCCCGCGCTTCAGCGTGGGGTTGCTGGCCCCACCGCAGACACCGGAGTCCCGTAGGGACGGCGCCATACCCGCTCACCCAAAGACGTAACGCCGGGTTTCCCAGGCCCCGCATTTGAGACCTGGAATCGAGGCGACCGCGCCGTAGGCGCAATGGTTATTAGCCCCGCGCTTCAGCGTGGGGTTAACTGGCCCCACCGCAGAGACCGGAGTCCCGTAGGGACGGCGCCATACCCGCTCACCCAAAGACGTAACGCTCATCGTATTCGATTCCACAGTTCCGCAGAAGCGTGACAAATTCCTGCTCAAAATCGCGTTTGCGGTGATGCTCTTCCTGGTTCTGAATGTATTCCTTCACGACCTCAATCTGGGAAGGACTGACGCTGAAGGCTCCGTATCCCTCCTGCCAGGAAAACCCATCTCCCATCCACCGGGAAGAGCTTCCCTTGAGCTTCTGCACCGCATGGGCAAGAGAACAAGAGGCCGGCAACGCAAATAGCAAATGAACGTGATTCGCCGTTCCGCCCGCAGCTATCAGCGAGAAACCCTCGCCCCGCGCAATGCCGCCCAAGTAGGCGTAGAGTTCAGCTGAACGGGCCGCGGGAATGAGGGGGCGGCGATCTTTCGTGCTGAAGACACAATGGATGAAATTGCTCGCATAGGTATGCGCCATCTTGCACCGTCCCTACGGGACTCTCATTCTACAACCCGATTCCTACCCCACGCTGAAGCGCGGGGCTAACCTACCCTGCGCCTACGGCGCGGATACCTGGCAAGGCACGGCAACCGGATTTCCCATATCTCGCTTCTGAGACCCGAAAAACCGCAATCACTAATCATCAATCTGCGCCCATTCCTCCAGCATTCTGGAGTATTCATCCGAGTGCCCAACCGCCGTAAACCGCTTCACCTCATTGAGCGCGTCATTACGTTCCCCCGCACCCCACAGCACCCGAAAATACAACATAGAAACCCGTTCCGACGTCGGCTCCAATTGAATCGCCACACGCCCATGCTCGATTGCCTCCCGATGCCGGCCCGTGCGCGACAAAATCCATGCAAGATAGCCATGCGCAATCGCAACCTTGGGAAACTCCTCGACCAGCGACGCCAGAATCTGCTTCGCAAACGCCGTATCGTTTTCCGCCTCAAGGTTAACCGCTTGCCGGATGATCTCAACCACTCGCGGATGATCGACTTCTGGCTTATCGCTCATAGCTTCCACTCAAATAATTCCGTTGCAGAAAATTATCCACCGGCGACGCACAATCAAAACATGAACACTGACCAGAGGAGCGGTCCGTTTCTGTTCACTGACCACTGTTCACTGTCCTCTGATGCCGTACCCCCTCCCCCCCTTTTATATTTTCAAATCCTTGCAGATTATTTCCGGCGATTGTTCAATGACTGATCACGATTCACCGCTTACTGTCCAGTACGCGCCGGAAGATCGCGTCCACATTGCCTAACTGCCGCGTGTAATCGAAGGTGTGAGCCAGCTTTTCCTGGCTAAGCAACTTGGTAATCGCAGCATCTTTCGCCACTTCATCGCGAAATACCAAATCTTCCTTCCACGCTCTCATGGCGTGGGTCTGCACCAGCTTGTAAGCATCCTCCCGCAGCATTCCAGCCTCAGCCAAGTCCAGCAGCAACTGCCCGCTAAAGATCAGCCCGCCCGTACTTTCAAGATTCTTCTTCATCCGCTCCGGATAAACCAGCAGACGATCAATAAGATCGGTGGTTTTGGCCAGCAGATAATCCACCAGAATCGTCGAGTCGGGAAAGATCACGCGTTCGACCGACGAGTGCGAAATGTCCCGCTCGTGCCAAAGCGCAATATCTTCAAAGGCCACCTGAGCATTGCCGCGAAGAACTCGTGCAAGGCCGCTGATCTGCTCCGAAGTAATCGGGTTCTTCTTGTGCGGCATGGCCGAGGAGCCCTTCTGCTTCTCGCTGAAATACTCCTGTGCCTCGCGGACCTCGGTGCGTTGCAGGTGACGCACCTCGACGGCAATCTTGTCCAGAGTGCTCCCGATAATCGCCAGCGTCGAAATGTAGGTCGCGTGCCGGTCGCGCTGGATGACTTGCGTAGCCACCGCCGCAGGCTTGAGACCGAGCCGCGCGCAAATCTTCTCCTCATGCTCCGGCTTCAAATGTCCAAATGTCCCGACTGCGCCGGATAGCTTGCCGACGCGCATGTCCTCTGTAGCTGCGGCAAATCTGGTGATGTTGCGCTCCATCTCGGCATACCAGTTGAGGAGCTTTAGACCGAAGGTGGTCGGCTCGGCGTGAATGCCATGCGTACGGCCAATGATAGGTGTGTGCTTGAACTCGATAGCGCGGCGCTTGAGCACGGTCAGTAATTCAACAAGTCCCGCACGAATCAGCACCGACGCCTCTTTCACTTGCAGCGCCTGGGCTGTATCGACAATGTCGTTCGAGGTCAGTCCGTAGTGCAGCCAGCGAGACTGTGCCGCGAGTCCCTGTGCGTTGAGGCTCTCGGAAACAGCGGTGGTGAAGGCGATCACGTCGTGCTTCACCTCGGCCTCGATCTCTTGAATTCGGGCGACACTGAAGCCGGCCTTTGTCGCAATGGCCACGGCAGCTTCGGTGGGAATCACGCCGTCCTCGGCCAGCACGGTGCTTGCCGCCGACTCGACCTGAAGCCAGCAGCGGTACTTGTTCTCTTCTGTCCAAATGCGGCCCATCGCGGGGCGAGTATAGCGGTCGATCAAGGGAAGCTCCTTGCCAGTGCCGCGTTGGGCGGCGCTGCTACAACCCTCCATTGTACGAGGCCAGCGGCTTCAGGGGCGAGGAACGCCAAGCTTCTCATGTAACTCGTCGAGAAGCAGTCCGCGGCCCGGCTTGTACGGTTGAAACCACTCGCCGTCGATCACCAGTTGCGGAACGGCGCGTTTGCCCACCCGGCGCACCACCTCGGCCGAGGCTGCCGGATCGCGGTCCACGTCGATCTCTGTGTACTCGATGCTATGGGAATCAAGAAACTTCCTGGCCGCGCGGCAGTCCCCGCACCAGGAAACCGCATACAACTCAACCTTCATTTCGGTAGTTTACCGCTAACGCCGCTCGCGAAAGAAACTCCGCAGCAACTCGGACGCCTCATCGGCGAGAATTCCCTGGTCTACCTTCATTTCGTGGTTAAGCTGAGGATGGTTGAGCACCGAGAGTACCGAGCCTGCCGCGCCAGCCTTGGGATCGGCGGCGGCAAAGACGAGCCGGGCAAGCCTGGCATGAATCATGGCCCCGGCACACATGGCACACGGCTCCAAGGTTACACAGATGGAGCAACCAGACAGCCGATAGTTACCCAACGCCGCAGCCGCTGCTCGTAGGGCCACAACCTCCGCGTGAGCCGTGGGGTCAAGGTCGCGAAGCACGCGATTCTGACCTCGCGCGATAATAACTCCCTCGTGGACCACCACAGCGCCAATCGGCACCTCGCCGGCATCCGCGGCCAGACGAGCTTCGTCAAGCGCGACTTGCATAGCTTCCCGGTCATCGATCATGAATTCAATGTTAGCGCTGCGGGCTGCTGTTGGGTCATGCAATGCAGCGTGCCTAACCCCCAAACGAGGTCTACGCTTTGGATGCCTATAACTTCGCGGCCCGGAAAAACCTCAGCCAGAGTATTCAGCGCGACGCGATCGTTGGGATCGTGGAAGGTAGGAACCAGAACCAGTTCATTAGCAATGTAAAAGTTGGCGTAACTCGCTGGAAGGCGCTGGCCACGGAAGATCACCGGTCGCGGCATGGGTAACTCGACTAAGTCGAAATGTTTATCATCAATGGTGCGAGCAGCCTTGAGTCTCTGGAGGTTTTCGGCCAGGGGCGCGTAGTTGGAGTCGCTTCTGTCCGGCTCTGTGGCAGTCACTATGGTTGTCGGAGCAACAAAACGAGTTACGTCGTCGATGTGGCCGTGGGTGTCATCGCCAGCTATGCCGCAGTTGAGCCAGATGACCTGATCGATGCCTAGAAAATCGTGAAATGCCTGTTCCAATTGCTGGCGGCTGACACCGGGATTACGCTCTTGCACCTGGCTGAGTTGGCATTCCTCAGTGGTGAGCAAAATGCCTGTGCCGTTGGTGTCGATGGAGCCGCCCTCAAGCACCAGGCGGCGCTTCTCACCATTCTCGAGTTGGATTGTTGGTTGCCACTCGGGCAAGCCGAGTAACTCAGTGACTCGTCCAGGCACTTGGTCGTCTAACTGCCAGTCAGAGTACTTAGCCCAGGCGTTGAAGTGCCAATTGATGATGCCGAACTTGCCTTCGGTATTCCTTACAAAGATCGGTCCGGAGTCACGAGTCCATCCGCGATTGGTGGGCCACGCGTGAAATATCACCCGGTCGAGGTTCGCGCCAGCGCGCTCGAGGATACTACTGGCGCGCTTTTGGGAGTTATCATCCCCGACGAGAAGATGCACTAACTCATGCGCAGCCAGCAGGCGCACGATCTCGGCGTAGAGCCAGGGGATGGTCTGGAATTTGCCCGGCCAATCTTCGGGGTTATGCGGCCACGCCAGCCAGGTAGCTTCATGGCGCTCCCACTCGGCGGGCATGCGGAAGCCCAGTGCATGCGGTGCGGTTGTTGGCGAAGGATGATCGGACATGATTACTTGGAATCTCCGTCCGTCGGCCACTTGCTCACTGGGTCAAGAAAGCGGCTTGTAATACCGCCATAGGCGTCGATGCGACGGTCGCGCAGGAAGGGCCAGTTGCGGCGAGTCTCTTCGATCACGGCCACATCAACCTCGCCGAGCAAAATTTCCTCCTTATAGTGCGAGGCCTTGGCGATAACTCTGCCGAAGGGATCGGCGAGAAAGCTGCCGCCCCAAAACTCGATCCCCTGCCCTTCCACTCGATTGCCCAACACGTCACCGTGCTCGATGCCAACACGATTCACGCCGGCCACGTAGACGCCGTTAGCGATGGCGTGAGAGCGCTGAATGGTTTGCCATGCCTCATATTGCGCCGTACCAAACTCGGTTTTCTCCGCCGGATGCCATCCAATCGCAGTCGGATAGAAAAGCACCTCGGCGCCTTGAAGCGCGGTTAGACGCGCGCCTTCGGGATACCACTGATCCCAGCAAACCAGCGTGCCCACGCGGCCAAAGGTAGTGTTCACGGCCTGAAACCCCAGATCTCCAGGCGCGAAGTAATACTTTTCGTAGTAGAGCGGATCGTCGGGGATGTGCATCTTGCGATAGACGCCGGCGATAGCACCGTCAGAGTTCAAAGTAACTGCCGTATTGTGATAAAGTCCTGGCGCACGACGCTCGAAGAGAGAGGCGACAATGGCGACCCGCACCTCGCGGGCCACTTCAGAAAGGCGTGTCGTTGATGGTCCGGGAATCGGCTCGGCTAGATCGAAAAGACGAAGATCTTCGCGCTGGCAGAAGTACTGTGCGCGGAAAAGTTCGGGCAAGCAGACGACGTTGGCTCCACGCCTCGCAGCCTCGCGAATGTGATCGAGCGCGGCGGCGAAGTTAACCTCCGGATCTGCTCCCATGCTCATCTGCACGAGCCCTACGGTGTATTTGCCTGTCTTTGCCATAGCTGGTTGATCAATCCCCATCGAACAGTACCGCAAGCCTCGTTGAGCGACACGGCAAGGCCAACCCCGTCGCGCGGGATTGGCCTCCAATGTTTTGCCGAATCCGGCCGCTACTCTTCCAGGATCAGAACGGCAGCGGCAATCGTGGTAGTCCACTTTTCTCGCTTGTCGCCCACAGCCGACTGAGTAATGTTGCTGGTGCGGACGATCTTGTTGGAGATGCGGTAAATCTCCTTTTTCTCGTCCCAACTGGTGTCTGGATCGAATTCCACATCCAGAGTGGTAGCCAGCATCTCGGCAGCCAGCTCCTCAGCGTACTCGCCGGCCTGCTCTTCGGTCTCGCCGAAGCTGTGGTGTTCGCTCAGATAGCCGTAGGTGTTGCGATCTGCAGGAATGGCCACGCCAATGCTCGCAACCAGCAACCTGTGCGGCTCACGGGTAGAGTTTTCTGCGATAACTGCAAAAACTACCTCGCCGGGGCTCAAGTAGGTAAGACCTTCCTTGCGCGGAATCACCTTGCATTGCGGCGGAAAAATGGAAGAAACGCGCACCAGATTCTGCGAGGCGATCCCCGCATCCCGAAGCGCCAGCTCAAAAGAAGTCAAACGTTCCTTGTGTTTGCCAACGCCCTTGGTGAAAAAAATTTTCTTCGGGACCATGCTCTTTCCCAATTTCTATGTGTCCTCCGTGTCTTTGAAGATCGCTTGCTTTTTTGCGTTCCCGCATGAGTTTATCGCATCCGAGCGGGTGAAAACAGAAATTGAAATAATTTCCTATTACGTTTGTTCGACTAGCCGCCAGAGACCGGTCTGTCCAAGGGTCACTCCAGCTTCCCCACTTGTCTCCAAAGCAACTTTTTAACGTTTGCAGCGTTTAAACAAATATGAGAGCGATGTGTTGGGTAGGAATCGGCATTTTAAGCGCGAGCATCGGTTGCGTTCCCGCATTTGCGCAAGCGTCCGCAGAACCGCAAGGTCCCGCAGCGGCTAATTCCGCGGCAATTGCTGCGCCCGCTTTGGTCGATTTGGATTGGACGCCTCCAGCTCTGGCCCAATTGAGCGCACAGGCCGCGGCAAAGTCCAGTTTCACACTGGACAGGACGATGTTGACCGCAGCAGCCGGTCTGGTTTCCGACGCGGATCAGGAAACCCGGCAGGCTATCGGCAAGGTGGACGGCGTGAGCGTGCATCTGCTGCGCTTCGGCACGGCGGGGACTGCCGACGAAGCTCTGGTGGAAGCGCTGCGTGAGGCCTATCGCCAGCACGGCTGGAAACATTTGGTGACCACGACCGGCACAGGAAGCCCGGTCCGCAATGGCACAACAGACGTGTGGCTGGTTCTAGACGGAGTGAATGTGCGCGGCGCGGTGGTGCTGGTGGAGACACCCAAGAGCCTCACGCTGGCTACCCTCAAGGGTGATCTGAGCCCCGTGGACCTTCTCCACCTGCGTGGCCATTTCGGCATTCCGAAGTTTGACGGGGAAGGATTCAAAGATGCGAAAGAGCATTAGCTCCGTCTCAATTTCAGAAGAAATTTGGTCCTGCGCGAAATTTTGGGCTATTCTTCTGTAAGTATGAGATTTCGAGCCAAATTTAGCACCGATGTGTGGGTCTTTGTAGTAATTGCTTGCGTCGTTGCTGTCCTTTGGGCTTGCAATCTCCACTCTACAGTCCTAAGGGACATTGCCATTCTATATGTGCTCCTCGGTTTACAGCAGGTACTCAAAAAAGTCTTTACCTATTGGGACTTGGACTCCGCTTCTTTTCGCGAGCGCCGGTTATGGAAGATAAAGGAAATTCCCTGGCAGTCGGTGACTCATGTTGGCGAATTGACAGCAGGAAATCCTTCACCGGCCTATGTGACAATTGGTTGCGACCACAGGGCGCCGATGGCTTCTCAAGGGGCATCGTGGCAAACCCTGAGGGCCGGGCTCAGTTTCTCGCTGCACTGCACCGGTTTGCCCCGCACGCCAAGTTTGACATGTAAAAGGTGTGATTCCGCCTTGGATATCGCTTTGTCTCATCTCCATCTCGCGTCGCCTCGCCATTGCAATCCCTGAATCCCAGATGGTAGCCTCTTGCTCTAACCTTACTGGGGAAGGGGTCTTTCAAAACCGATGCAATCCACCTACAACGGACTGGCATTACCGCAAGACGGCCAGCCGATCAAGTATGCAAACGGGCAGTTTGATGTGCCCGACCATCCCATCATCCCTTTCATCGAGGGCGACGGCACTGGGCGCGACATCTGGAAGGCCTCGGAACGAGTCTTCGACGCCGCGGTCGAGAAGGCTTACAGCGGCAAGCGCGCCATTCGCTGGTTTGAGATCTTCGCTGGCGAAAAAGCCTTTCGCCAATTCGGCACCTGGCTGCCGGACGAGTCAGTCGCCGCCGCTCGCGACTTGAGGGTCTCCATCAAAGGGCCGTTGACCACGCCGGTAGGCGGCGGCATTCGTTCCCTCAACGTGGCCCTGCGCCAGATTCTCGATCTCTACGCCTGCGTTCGCCCGGTGAAGTATTACAAGGGCGTCCCCAGCCCGGTGAAGCACCCTGAAAAGCTGGACATCGTCATCTACCGCGAAAACACCGAGGATGTGTACGCGGGCATCGAGTTCAAAGAAGGTTCGGCGGACGCCGGCAGGCTGATTCAGTTTTTGAATGACGACCTGCTCAAGGGTGGCAAGAAAAAAGTGCGCGCCGACTCCGGCGTGGGCATCAAGCCCATCTCCATCTTCGGCACCAAGCGCCTCGTCCGCTATGCCATTCGCGCCGCTCTGGAGCAGGGTCGCAAGACCATCACACTGGTCCACAAAGGCAACATTCAGAAGTTCACCGAGGGCGCATTCCGCGAGTGGGGCTACGAGGTCGCGGTCCAGGAATTCCGCGAGCAGACCGTCACCGAGCGCGAGAGCTGGATCCTCGGTAACCGGGATGACAACCCCAGCCTGACCGTCGAAGAGAATGCCGCGCTCATTGAGCCGGGCCTGGAATTCGGTTCGCCCAGCTTCCGCGACTCCGTTTACGCCGAGGTCAAGGCCGTTGTCGATGCCATTGGTTCAACTCACGGCAAAGGTGCATGGAAGTCGAAGGTGCTCATCAACGATCGCATCGCCGACTCCATCTTCCAGCAGATCATTATTCGTCCGGAAGACTACAGCGTACTGGCCACCACCAACCTCAACGGCGACTATATCTCGGATGCCGCCGCCGCACAGGTGGGAGGCCTTGGCATCGCGCCAGGCGCTAACATCGGCGACGGTTATGCCGTCTTCGAAGCTACCCATGGGACCGCGCCAAAGTATGCCGACAAGGACGTCATCAATCCCGGTTCGGTAATTCTTTCAGGCGTCATGCTGCTGGAGTTCATCGGCTGGAAGGAAGCCGCCAAGCTGATCGAGACGTCACTCGAAAAGACCATCCTGCAAAAATTCGTCACTTATGATTTCGAACGCCAGACCGCCGGGGCCACTAAGGTAGGCACCAGCGAGTTTGCCACGCGGATCATCGGAAATATGACAGCCAATAGCTAACAGCGGACAGCTAACAGTTAGGACGTTCCACGGAAGGCTGTAAGCTGACCGCTGTGAACTGCTTCACCCATTCCCACAGGAGAAAAGTAATGCGCAAGAAGATCAGTATTATCGGCGCCGGCAACGTCGGCTCAACGGCTGCACACTGGATCATGGCCAAGGAATTAGCAGATGTCGTGATGATCGACGTGGTTGAGGGCGTGCCACAGGGTAAGGCTCTGGATCTGCTCCAGGCACTGCCTGTCGAACGATCAGACGTCCACATCACCGGTTCGAACGACTACGCCGACACGGCTAACAGTGACATCGTAATTATCACAGCCGGTCTTCCTCGTAAACCCGGCATGAGCCGCGACGATCTGCTGCACACCAACTTCAAAATCATGACCGATGTGGTCAAGAATGTTGTCGCTTACTCGCCCGAATCGGTTCTCATCGTTGTATCGAACCCGCTGGATGCCATGGTGCAGGCAGCCTATCGCCTCTCAGGATTCAACCGCGAACGGGTCATCGGCATGGCCGGGATACTGGATTCCGGCCGCTTCAAAAGTTTCATCTCCGAGGAACTGAACGTGAGCGTCGAAAATATGAGCTGCCTCGTTCTTGGCGGCCACGGCGACAATATGGTTCCACTCATTCGCTACACTACAGTAGCCAGCATTCCGATCACCGAGTTGCTCTCCAAGGAGCGCATCGATGCTATCGTGCAACGCACCCGCGACGGCGGCGCGGAGATCGTAAAGCACTTGAAAACCGGCAGCGCCTATTACGCACCCTCGGCGGCTGCCGTGGAGATGGCCGAAGCCATCCTCAAGGACAAAAAGAAGATTCTGCCCTGCGCGGCGTACCTTCAAGGCGAGTACGGCATCAACGGCTATTACATGGGTGTGTTATGCAAACTGGGCGCGGCCGGCCTGGAACAGATCATTGAGATCAAGCTCAACGAGGAAGAGCACGCCGCCCTGATGAAGAGCGCCGCGTCGGTAAAGGAACTCTGTGATGTGATCGGCGTATAGCCCTGCAAATCCGGCAAATCAAGTTCCATAAGGGTCGCTCGCGAGCGGCCCTTTCCGTTTTTTCGTCCTTCCATAAATTGAGGAAAAACTAACCCAATGCGGATCGCCTCCAGCCACTCTCACACCTACAATCACGCTTTAGTGTTCACAACGAGATGGATATTCTGAGTTGAAGGCAACTGCTCATGAATCGGTTTGCGAAGCGCTGAACTATCGCTTCACAAACTCAACCACCTTGGGTCCAATCCGGTTGGAGCATTGCACGGCAGCCAGGTGGCCGCAACCGGAAAAGACCTCCAATTCGGACTGCGGCACGAGGCGATGCATAGTTTGGCCCTGGCTGAGCGGGGTGATATGGTCCTGATCGCCCCATACGATCAGTACAGGCATCTTGAGCGTAGGCAGCAGGTTGTTGGTGGCGTCCTGTCCGGTAAGCATGGAAGCGAGCGCCCGGTGAATCACCCAGGTTCTATCTCTTGAGATGCGCAGAATATCCCGGGCAACGAAGCCCGGCACCTTAGGCGGATTGGGCATCAAGAGCGCATCCAGTTGGTCGAGTTCGCCGTGCGTGGTGGGCGTGAAGAGCCGCGTATCCCACTTAGGCATCTCAGCAATACCTGCCGAGTCGAAAAGCATCAGCCGCCGCACCCTATCCGGATGCTCGCCTGCGAGTTCCTGTACTATCCAGCCCCCCATCGACCAGCCGCCGAGATCTACCTGCCCCAGCCCCAGCGCATTCAGAAAGCCAGCCACCACCTCGGCCTCATCATGCACCGAATAGGAAAAATCCGCCGGCCTCTCGCTGCGGCCGTAGCCGGGCAGATCGGGCATATAGACGCGATACCCGGCCTCTTTCAGATAGGGCGCCAGATTCCGCCAATCCTCCGCGCTTCCACCCAAGCCGTGCACCAGCACAACCACCGGGCCATCGGCAGGCCCCTCCGCGAGGTAATGCACACGATAGCCCTCAACCTTAACCGAGCGGTTCTCCACACCTGAAAAGTAATCTCGCAGATATATCGCCTCGTCGAAGTAACCGACCGGCCGCGCCCAGAATCCAATCCCGGCAACAACGACCAACACACCTAAAACGCCGAATAGCCTCTTCATTGCTCTCATTGTTTCTCTCGCATCTCCAACTCGCGCGCCCTTTGCCAGCCAGCCTCAATGACTCGCACAGTGATCGGGTCAAGCTGCAACGCACTGTGGGAATTCCACTCCGCCCGTTCCACCCATCGCACCTCATCCGCGTCGGAGGCCGCCCGCAAGGCACCGTCCGCCACGCGGCACAGATAATCCGCGATGACATAATGGTAGCGAATGCGCTCGGCATCGCGATGAATCCGGTCGAGCACTTCGATCAGTTCAACCGGCTCAACGATCAGCCCGGTTTCCTCCTTCACCTCGCGCTTCACGCCGTCAATCAATCCTTCACCTAGTTCCAGCAAGCCACCAGGCAGCGACCAATGGCCTTTGAGCGGCTCATGTACGCGGCGCACCAGCAGTACCCGTCCCTGATCGACCACCACCGCGCCCACACCCACCAACGGCGCTGATGGAAATTCTCTCTGCATAATCCTCCGCGGCATCTGAGGCAGGTTGTTTCGATTGAAACCGCGCTCTCGGACAAACGAATCTCTCGCTACTCCGTTTCGGCCACCACAACATACCTACGCGTTCCTCCATCCGACATGAGAAACTCGTAGGTTCTCTGATATTCGTACGGGCGCTCGGTTTCATCTTTGAATATCTTTGCTTTGTAGTCACCCACGCGCAGCAAATCCGTGCGAGGCATCGTGTCCGAGAGTTCATATCTCTTGCCATCGATCAGCACGTTCAAGTGCTGCACCCAGATACAGCCAGGGGCGCATAGATCGGCTAGGCACGAGGATTGCACATGAATGGCAACTGTGTACTCCGCGGGATTGAAGCTTGGCTTCTCTTTCGCAACGCAAGCCAGCGCGGGCACCAGTAGCAGGATGGCAAAAAACATTTTCTTCATTGTTTCCTCCGCCTGCAATCATGGCAAACCCAGCCATTCGATGCAAACTTGGTTGTTACCGGGGCGCACGCATCTTGCGCCTTTTCCCCCGGCGTATCATCAAAACAAATAGGAGAAGCTGATGGCGGAGTTTACGCTGCAAATCGATGGTATGCATTGCGGCGCTTGCGTCAAGCGCGTCAGTCAAGCTCTGACTGCGGTCGAGGGGGTGGTTGTCGACGAGGTGCGAGTGGGAACGGCGCGGCTCACGTCCACCTTTGCCCCCCCGCCCATCGACCTCGCGCTGGCGGCTCTCGCCAAGGCCGGTTTTACGGCGCATCTGGAATCGTAGCTCAATCGATGACTCCGCCTGCGACAGAATCTCTCACGCTGCCTGTGTTAGGCATGAGTTGCGCTGCTTGCCAGCATCATGTGGAAGAAGCTCTGCGCACAACGGCCGGAGTCGAATCCGCGCGAGTCGATTTGATGGCCCATCGCGCCAGCGTGGTCTTCAATCCGGCCATGGCCAAGCCCGCGCAATTGGTCGAAGCCATTCGCGCGGCGGGTTACGACGCCGTGCTTCCCCGCCCTGGCGCTTTGTCGCAAATCTCATCCGACACGCTCTCGCATGGAGCCGAACGCAAGGCGCTTGCGGCACTGATCGCCGGCGCTGCAGCTATGTTGCTGGCCATGCCGTTGGGAACCGAAATGGGTGCGCTGGACCAAGCTTTGATGCGATTCCTTCCCTGGATCTATGCGCTGCCACCAGAGTTGTTGCGCTGGTTTTTGTTAGCGCTCACGGCGACAATCATGGCCTGGGCAGGGCGCGGCATCTACCTGAACGCTGCGCGCAGCCTGCGCCACAGAACAACCAACATGAATACGCTGGTCAGCCTCGGGACTGGCGTTGCCTTTGTCTATTCAGCGTACGCCACGATCTGGCCCGCGACAGGACGGCAGGTTTACTTTGACGCGGTTCTGTTGATTCTCGGTTTTCTCTTGTTAGGCAAAGCGTTGGAAACTCGCGCCAAACGCCGTGCAATGTCCGCACTCGATTCGCTCTCCCGTCTGAAACCAGCAACTGCCCGCCGCATCTGCGACGGGGTTCAGACGATAGTCCCGCTTGAAGAGATTCAGCCGGGCGATAGCGTGCTGATCCTGCCGGGAGGGAGATTTCCGGTGGACGCGACGATTCTGGAAGGCCGCACAACGGTGGATGAATCAATGCTGACAGGCGAATCAACACCGCTGGACCGCGAAGCCGGTGGACACGTGTTGGCCGGCTCGCTCAACTACGAAGGTGCGGTGACCTGCCGGGCTGAATCGCTGGGCGAGACCACCGTGCTGGCGCAGATCACCCGCATGGTCGAACAGGCGCAAGGTTCGCGCGCGCCCATGGAACGACTCGCCGATCGTGCCAGCCAGATATTCGTGCCCGTTGTGCTGGTTCTAGCCGCGCTCACCTTTATGGTCTGGATTGCGGCTTCGCACTCATTGCAAATGGCCTTGGCCGCGACCGTTGCTGTGCTGGTCGTCGCTTGCCCTTGTGCCATGGGCCTGGCCGTGCCTGCGGCGCTGACCGTGGCCGTAGGTCGAGGTGCGCAATTGGGCGTGCTCTTCAAAGGCGGCGAGGCATTGGAACGACTCGCGCATCTCGACGTCATCGTGCTCGACAAAACTGGAACGCTGACCGTCGGCCGTCCGGTGCTGAAAGCCGTCTATCCTCTGGGACACCACGCCGAGAATGATTTGTTGCGCATGGCCGCTGCCGCCGAGGAGCGATCAAACCATCCGCTCGCCCACGCCATTGTTGATCACGCGCGGACGCTTGGATTGGTCTGGTCAGCCGCAGAAGACGTGGAAGTTCTGCCCGGTCGCGGCCTGAGCGCCAAGGTGGAAGGCCACATTTGCCTTCTGGGCAACGAAGCGCTCTTTAAGGAATTTTCGATTCCGCTTCCGGGGGGAATTGCACCACAGGAGGCAGGTGTAACGCGGCTGTGGATGGCTCTGGACGGCGTGGCTGCCGGATATTTCGAAGCACGCGACGCGCTGCGCGAGGATGCCGCCGATTCCGTAGCCGCATTGCGCCACGCCGGGCTACGTGTGCTGATGCTGACCGGCGACTCAGCCGCCGCTGCTGCGCCCATCGCAAGCCAGGCTGGCATCGACGAAGTTGAAGCCTGCCTTGACCCAGCCGGTAAACTGGCCCGCATTCGCGCACTGCAAAAGAACGGCCTGCGTGTGGCCATGGTGGGCGATGGCATCAATGACGCAGCCGCTCTGGCCCAAGCCGACGCGGGCATCGCCATGGGCACGGGCGCCGATCTGGCCCAGGAGGCCGGCGATGTGCTGCTCTTGCGCGCGCGGCCCTCGGCCATTCCCGCAGCGCTCGACCTTGCTCGCTCGACCCTGCGCGTGATGCGTCAGAATCTTATCTGGGCCGCAGCCTACAATCTGCTCGGAATTCCGCTGGCCGCTGGTGCGCTTTACCCCAACTTCCACATTTTGCTCAGCCCCTGGCTGGCCGCCGCCGCCATGGCCCTGAGTTCCGTGAGTGTGCTGGCCAACAGTTTGCGTCTGCGCGGCTGGCAGCCTTCCCGCGACATCGGGTAACCAGACGCGATAAACTAGCCTTAGCTGTGCGCATCCTGACCTGTTACATTCTCGGCGAAATACTTTCCCACGCGCTTATTGGATGCGTGATCTTCACCTTCATTCTCTTCATGAAGGAGCTGAGCCCCATTCTGGAGATGGTGGTTCACAACAGCTCCACCTTCAGCAGCGTTGTCGAAGTCGTTCTCTTCATGCTGCCCAACTTTTTCATGGTCACCGTTCCCATGGCAGTGCTCGTGGGAGTGCTGCTGGGTCTGAGCCGCTTGGCCTCCGACAGCGAAATCATCGCCATGCGCGCCTCCGGCCTGGGCATCGGCTACTTTGTGCGCGTGGCCTCGATCGTAGCCATCGGCGGCACGCTGCTGGGGTTGGCCAACTCGCTGTATGTGGCTCCGCGAGCCAATCGGGCCATTCTTGAGATGAACAAGGCTTTCGCCGCGCAGGCTTCCTACGAGATTGAGCCGCGCGTTTTCGACGAAGATTTTCGCAATTTTGTCCTCTACGTGCAGGACGTGCGCTCGGGAACTGGTGCAGCCAACTGGCGTCAGGTCTTCATGGCCGATACTACCGATTCCTCCAATCCGCTGATCACCACCGCCGCCTCGGCTACCGTGGCCAACGATAACAATCGTGAATCCGGCCAGGAGTTGCTCATGCGGCTGCGTGACGGATCGCGTCATGAAACGGTGGCCGGCCAACCGCAACAATACAACATCTCCACATTCAGCTTTACCGATATGCCTCTGGCTTCCAGTCAGCAGAGTGAAGGGCATCTGGGACGCCTCGATACGGACATCTATGCCATGCCTATGATCGAGTTGGAAGAGCGCAGCCATGGCCCCGACGGCAAGCGGTTTCTGATCGAGATCCACAAGCGCTTCGCCTATCCTGCGGCCTGCCTGGTGCTGATGTTGGTAGCCGTTCCGCTGGGCGTAACCTCGCGGCGCGGCGGCAAAAGCTTCGCCTGGATCTTCACCATTCTTCTGGTCTTCATCTATTACCTGCTTTCCTCGACCGGCATCGCATTGGGCAAGCAGAATTGGATTTCAGCATTCTTTGCGGTGTGGTCAGCCAATCTGATCTTCGCCACGGGCGGCCTTTTCCTGTTGTGGCAGATGGCCTCCGGCGGTCGCGTACTAAGTGCGATTACGTCTTGGACCTCCCGCTCCCAAAAGCCCAAATCTGCCGTTTCCACGAAGCCCCATAGCGCAGTGCTGAGTGGGCTGCTGAGCAGGTTTAACCCGCGCCCCCAGCGCACCACGGCCCGCGGCGTCTTTCCCCGCATCCTCGACGAGTACGTGGTGCGCGAGTTCCTCAATACCTTTTTCCTGGTGCTGGCCGGCTTTGTCATGCTCATGCTGGTCTTCACATTCTTCGAGCTGATCGGCGACATCCTGCGCAATCACATTGCGCTCACCGTAATCGGCGAATATCTAGTCAACCTCACGCCCAGCATGCTCTACCAGATTGCGCCGCTGGCCGTGCTGATCGCCGTGCTGGTCACCTTCGGCGTGCTCAACCGCAATTCGGAAATCATCGCCATGAAGGCCTGTGGCATCGGCCTTTACCGGCTGGTAATTCCCATCGTTTCCATTGCTGCCATTTTGGCCGTGACCCTGTTTCTCTTCGACCAGTTCTATCTGCCGCAGGCCAACCGCCGGCAGGAAGCTTTGCACAACATCATCAAAGGCCGCCCGCCACAGACCGTCCTGCGCCCAGAGCAGAATTGGATCTTCGGCCAACCGCATCCCGGCGAGCCCGGTCGCATCTTTTACTACCAGTTCTTCGACTACGACCGCAACGAGTTTGCCAATCTCTTCATCTTTGAATTCGATCCTTCCACCTTCGCGCTCTCGCGGCGTATCTTCGCCACCCGCGCCGTCTGGGACGATGAGACAAGCAACTGGCGTTTTCTGAACGGGTGGCAACGGGACATCGCAGGCGCCAACGTCGAACAGTATCGCGAGTTCGAGCAAACCTCATTCGCGGAGATTCACGAAGATCCTACTTATTTCAAGAAAGAAAAGCTGCAATCGCAGGAGATGAACTTCGGACAACTCAATCACTACATAGGCGACCTGCGCCAGAGTGGCTTCGACACCATGCGCCTGCGCGTCGAGCTGTGGCAAAAGCTCGCCTATCCGCTGGTCGCCATCGTCATGGCGGTGCTGGCTATTCCCTTCGCGCTCTCCATGGGCCGGCGCGGCTCGCTCACCGGTATCGCCGTAGCCATCGGCGTGGCGCTCGCCTACTTTGTAGTGAACGGCCTGTTCAGCGCTCTGGGCAATGTGAACTACCTGCCCGCCGCTCTAGCCGCCTGGTCCTCGGATATCCTGTTCGGCCTCGTCGGCGGCTATCTACTGCTGCGTACGCCGACGTAATAAAGCCTGCTTGATTTCGCTTGAATTATCCAGTTTTTTCAGATTATTCAATGAAGTAACCGGTTGCGGATGCTTTAATCGATACTGAGTAATTACTTCTTGCATGGCGTTCGCTAGCCTCACCAGCGGATGTCGCCCAGCCTTTAACTCCTGTTCCGTTACATCAGCCCTATAAACACCTTTGTCTGTAAGTAGATAAAAAACCACCTGACCGCTCTCAGGCAACGGGAATGTTGTGGTAAAACTAGCGGTTGGCAAGCAATCAGAAGACAATTGGACTGCACTTTTTGCGGCTTTGATGATCGTCTCATCTGATTGACCGCCACCAATGAATCCACCACCACTGCTTAGATATATGCTTGCATTTCCGTCGGAAAATGCAGTCACAGTGCATACTCCCTTTTGGAGAGCCAAATCCATGACAATCCCCCAAGGCTTTGCTGGATCAGCCATGCGAAGAGAGGTCCATCTATCCCTTGAACCGAGAAGCTCCTGGTTACGAAGCTTTAGGTAGATTTCCTTCGGATCGGCGCGATTAGATGGCATGTTATCCATATCCAGAATTCTACATTGACACGCCTTCATTCGTGTGCCCCTTCTCCGCTGCGAGGGCCCTAAGGACATCGAACTGAATTAACCTTTCTCAAACCACCATTATGGTATTCTGTGCCAACGGTAGCGCCGATGCCGATGAAGAGGATCTTCCCCACACTACTCCTCATGCTTCTGGTGACAGCGCCTCGTCTCTTTGCACAGGCAGGGCCTCCATTTCAAACGGACGACCCAACCCCGGTAGACCTTGGGCATTATGAGTTTTATGTCTTCGGCACGGTAGACGGCACTCCGGCGGAGATTGACCCCACGGGACCTGCCTTCGAGTTCAATTGGGGAGCCATACCCAACATTCAGCTTCATGCGATTCTTCCGTTTGGAGCGGTGATTCCGTCAAACAATCCTGTCTATGCTCCCGGCGGAACCGGCTCCAGCGCCTATGGGCTCACAGACATGGAATTGGGCGTGAAATACGGCTTCATCAAGCAAACAAAACGCCGTCCGCAGATCGGCTCCTTTACCATGTTCGAACTTCCAACCGGCAACTCCAAGAAAGGATTGGGAGTCGGCAAAGCCTGGTACAAGCTGCCCCTCTGGGTGGAAAAAGAGTTCGGCCCCTGGAGCCTGTGCGGCGGCATGGGATACACCGTTGTCCCACAGACCGGTTACGACAACTTCCTTTATGGCGGCTTCCTCGTAAAGCGGGAGATGGGCAAGAAACTGGAAATGTCGGCAGAGCTGTTTTCGCATGCACGCGAGGGCTTCGCCGCCGCGCAGACACAAGCTTCGACGATGATCGACGCGGGCGGCTATTACCACTTCAAATCTCCCGGCCTGCAACTGCTCTTCGCCTACGGCCACTCGATCGCCGGACAGACGGAGAACTACGGCTATCTCGGCATCTATAAGACCTGGGGTAAGGACAAAGATGCGGGCGGAAAGAGCGCGGAACAAGCCATGCTCTCGGCGCAGAAGCGCTAGCGCTGTGCAAAGGAGAAGTAACCGATGGAGATCACAACCCGCGCTTTTTGGACATTGATCCACGGCATGGGATTCGGCGCGCTCTATCTGCTGGCAGCTTCCGGGGGGTTGCTGGAGCTTTATCGCTGCATTACTCCCTCCCAGTCGTCTGAATCCACGCCAGGCCATGAACGCTTCGTGAAGCTCTACCTGATAGCGATGGTTGTGGCCGCGTGGGCCGCAGTGCTCACCGGAGCTTACATCGTCTATCCGTGGTATCGCGCCGCAGCCCCGCCTGGAGCAATTAGTCTCGCGATGTATCCGCAGCGGCTACTGATGGCGAGCCCCACCACCATCGGCTGGCACTCGATAGGAATGGAGTGGAAGGAGCACGTGGCGTGGTTTGCTCCAATCTCGATCACCATGGTTGCCTTCGTCTTTGCAAAGTACGGCCGCGACCTTCAAAATCACCGGCAGCTCCGCGCCGCAGTACTCGGTTTCGCGCTAGCTTCGTTTGTCGCCGCAGCCGTCGCGGGTTTCTTCGGCGCAATGATCAACAAGTACGCGCCAGTCCAGGGCGGTCCAACGATTCAGCTGAGCCGCGAAGGAGAGAAATGAATTCGCCCGATCGTGCCGCTTCGATTCCCGTCATACCGAACGGTTCCGGTGTGGCTGCCCTGCTTGCTGCCGGGATCGGCTCCTTTGCCCTGGTGGTTCTGGCCCTGGCTGCTGATAAGTTGGCGCCAATCAAGAGAATTCTTAACTTCTACCCTCCGACAGGTCCACTCTCCGGCGTAACAACCACAGCCATTCTTGTCTGGATTCTTGCTTGGAGCATCCTGAAATGGCGTTGGAGAGACAGGACCGTTCCAGCGGGAAATATCAGCGCAGCGGCTCTCGTATTGCTGATTCTGAGCCTGATTCTGACATTTCCTCCCGCCGCCGACCTTTTCTGAAAGAATCCGGTCGTGGTTCTCGAAGACGCTCAACACTCTTGCCCCGTACAATAAAACCATGTTGCGCGATCTCGCCCCTCTCTTCTCTTACATGCGCCGCTACCGCTGGGGTTACCTCTGGGGCACGCTCTCCTGCATCTGCACTAACGGCATCTGGGTGCTGTTTCCCCAGGTCATCCAGAGAGCCATCGACGAGATGAGCTTGGGCGTCACTCGTCAGAGAATTCTCTTCTACGCTGCTCTCTTGGTCGCCATCGCTCTGGTCAAGGGCGTCTTTCTCTACGCCCAGCGCTGGATTCTCATCGGCATCTCGCGAGAGATCGAGTTCGACATGCGCAATGACCTTTTCCAAAATCTGGAACAGCAGGATTCGGGCTTCTATCAGCGTTATCGCACCGGCGATATCATGGCCCGGCTGACTAATGACCTGAATGCCGTGCGCATGTTGCTCGGCCCGGCTCTCATGTATAGCGCCAACACAATTTTCTTCACCGTAGGCGCGTTGTTTTTCCTGTTGCACATCAGCCCTTGGCTCACGCTTGTTGCGTGGGCGCCGATGCCCCTGGCCAGCATCCTGGTGCAGTACCTCGGGACCAGGATTCACGACCGTTTCGAGCGTATCCAGGCCAGCTTCTCCGAGATCAGTTCGCAGGCCCAGGAGAATTACTCCGGCGCGCGGCTGGTTCGCGCTTTCGCCCGCGAGGAGTCGCAAATCGGCCTTTTCGAACGGCTCAACCTCCAGTACATCGCCCGCTCTCTCAAGCTGGTTCAGCTCATGGGCATGTTATGGCCCACGCTAGAGTTCATCCTCGGCATCTCGATGATCATCACCCTGCTGGTCGGCGGTCATCTGGTCATCGCTCATCGCATCTCGGTGGGCCAGTTCGTGGCCTTCAACACCTATATGGTCCTGCTCATCTGGCCCATCATCGCGGTGGGCTGGGTTGTGAACCTATTTGAGCGCGGCACGGCCTCGGTAGGGCGCATCGACGAGTTGCTGCGCGCCAAGCCAGCCATCGACGACAGCGCGGCGGATCCCGCAATTCAAGCCGGCACAGTGCTCCGCAGCGAAATCGAATTCCGCAATCTAAGCTTCAACTACTGCGATACGCCAGTGCTGCGCGGCATCTCGCTGACGATTCCCGCCGGATCAAGCCTGGCCATTGTCGGTCCCACCGGCTCGGGTAAAACCACGCTGGTTAACCTGATTACCCGGCTCTACGAGGCACCTCTAGGATCGCTGCTGATCGACGGCCGTCCAGTGCGCGACTATCCCTTAGCCGTGCTCAGAAGCAACATCGGCATGGTTCCCCAGGAAACCTTTCTCTTTAGCACCACGATTCGCGAAAATCTTACCTTCGGCACGCCCCATGCCAGCCCCGAAGAGCTTCTAGAAGCGGCCGAGGCAGCTCACATCCGTCAGGAGTTCGAAGAGTTCCCGCAGGGCTTTGAAACCATGGTAGGCGAACGCGGCGTCACGCTTTCCGGCGGACAGAAACAACGCGCGGCCATTGCGCGTGCCTTGCTGCGACGGCCGCCTATCCTCATCCTTGACGACGCGCTATCGAGCGTGGACACGTACACGGAAGAGCGCATCCTGGGCGGGTTGCGTAACTATACGCGAGCCTCGACCACCATCCTGATCTCCCATCGCGTCTCAACCGTGCGCAATGCCGACCAGATTGCGGTGCTCGATCGCGGCAGGATCGTCGAGCTTGGCCGGCACGATGAGCTGCTCGCTCTGGACGGCTACTACGCCGGACTCTACCGGAAACAGCAGCTGGAAGAGGAATTGACCGTCGCCGGATGAGGCGCGGTCAATCCCGCTTCAGTCTGCGACCGACACGATTCTCTGCCGCCGGATAGCAGCCTACCGCCGAGCGCCGGACGATCAAGCTGTCCAGCTTGCGGCAGTGGCAGCATCCCCTTCGGAGCTTTCCATGCCGACCTGGCGGCGGGTTTGCGCTATTGCGGCCATGCGGGGCGAAGCAGCATTGGCTTCGGGGTCTTTGGCCACCTCGCGCCAGGCATCGCGCACGTTTCTTACACATTCGATCGCGTGTTCGAATTTTTGCAGCGAAGCCGACTGCGAGGCCTGCAGAATTTGTGCAAAGATCGATGCATAGAACTCGCTGAGCACTTGCGCTGGCCGGCCGCCCACATCCATGCGCAGCCGTGCCTGTAGGTGGATGATGATATCCAGCGCCCGCTTCACAGCAGTCCGGCGGGCTTCCTGGTCGCCGCGTTCCACAGCCTCGTGGGCCGCGAAAAGAAAACGGAGGATTCCATCATAGAGCGCCACAACCAAATCAACTGCGGAAGCGCCGTCCAATGCATGTTCCTGATAACTTCCCATGGGGATAAAACTCCTTAGCCGTTCGAATTTTGGTTGTAGCCGGTGATCGCTGAATAAAGTTCGTTGACACCTTCCAACTGGGTGGGTAGCTCTTCCATGATCTGATTGGCGTTGTTCAGCTCCGTCGTCAGGCTCGATTGTTGCGCCGAGATCAAGGCGCTTTCCTTGGAAATGTCTGCATTCAAGGTGGATTCAATGTTGCTGTTGGAACTCAACCCAAGCGACAGAACGCCCGTCGGCGAGCTTGTGCCAGCATTGGTCACCATGGCGGAAAATGACTGGCCCCAACTGTTCGCATTCTGAAAAAATCCCACCACTCCGCTATAGTCCAAGTTCAGCACCGAGTCCAGACTGGCAGCGTCAAAGGTCAGCGATCCGTCGTTGTTCACGCTGATGCCCAGGGTAGTCAAGCTGTTGATGTCTGATGAGTTGGTATAGTTGAGAGTCGACGTATTGGTGGCAGTGGTATCGAGAATGTTTGAGGTCACAGTCAAATCGCCCGCTTCCCCTGCAGTTTGCGATGCTAGCGACAAACTATAAGTTCCGTCTTGGTTCTCGACGACCGAAGCCGTCACCCCCATGGGGGCCTGCATAATCATTTCTGCGAGGCCGCTGAGATTATTGTTGGGAGAGGACGGGACACTGACCGTGAACGTCATGCCATCGCCCACCTGGATGGAGATCGAACCCGAGAGCGCATCATTCACGCCTGCAACCTCGGTCGAACTCCCGCTGGCGTTTGCCGAGTCGGTTGCCACCGTCGTGTTGAAGCCCACCGGAGTATTGCTGGTTGCCGCAATCTTAGAAGTCACGGTCAACGCACCACCCGCAGATCCTTCGGTTTGCGAGGCCAGCGACAAGGTCGACTGGCCATCGGTGGTCACCACACTGGCTGTGAGCCCGATGCCGGAGGCAACCAGGTTGGGGTTTACAGTCAATGTCCCGGAACTTCCGGCGGTCTGACTTTCAAACGAAAGGCTTGAGGTGCCATCGCCGTTAATCAACACCGACGCAGTGAACCCGAGTGAGGATTGGTTTGTGTTGATAAAACCGGCCAGGCCGGACATTGTGCTGACGCCGCTGCCTGTGTAGATGGTGTTGGCTGCCGCACCGGTCGCGGGCTCGACACCCACGACGATATTCTCGGCCGTCCCCGTGCCAACCTGGACAGAGATGGAACCGGAAATCTCAGCGGCACTGTTGGCTATTCCCGTCAGCTGGCCTATATCCAAACTGGAGCCGGAAAACGGCGTGTCAGTGTAATTGAGTGTGGTTGGCATAGAAGCGGCGTTGATGGTGGCAGCCAAACCGCCGAGCGTATTACTGCCGCTGCCAGTGCCGGTGTAATAAGTGTTCGACAGCCCGCCGCTCGCCGGCGCGCCTATGACAAAGTTCTCCGTTGTCCCGCTGCCCACCTGGATCGACATCGATCCCGCCAAAGTCGTATTGGTGGTAGAAGAGATCGAAGTCAGATTACCGTTCGGATTCTGCAAATTCAGCCCACTCAACAGCTGCTGCTGCAACAGCGAAAGCGTGGGAGAGCCGAACAGCGGCTCTGGATTACCCGAACTGTCATTCCCCTCCTGGGTATTCACGGCGCTGATCAGCGAGTTATAGTCGCTCACCATCTGGGTGACCGTGCTCTCTACCCCAGCGTTGTTGTTGGCGATCACCACCTGCACTTGCTCCAGGCTGTTATCCGATTCCTCTGTGCTAGGCGCCAGCAACTGGAAGGTCACGCCTGGAATCAGGTTGGCCACCGTATTTGAAGCGCTGGTCATGGCCACGCCGTCCACCGTCAGCTTGGCGTCCTTGCCCGTGACTGCGGTGTTATAACCCAGCGTTGTGTTGTCGAGTATGTTCGAGGTCACGCTCAACGAACCGGCAGAGCCTGCGGTATTGGATGTAATCGACAGACTCTGGGCCCCGCTGCTGCTTGTCACAATCGAAGCCGTAAATCCGAGGTTGGTCGAGTTCGACACGATTGCATTCTCCAACCCGGTGAGCGTGTTGTAACCGCTCGCCGAGCCAGTGTAGATGGTATTGGCCGCCGCACCGCTGCTCGGCGCCGAGCCAACGACAATAGTCTGCGCAGTGCCACTGCCCACTTTAATCGAGAGGCTTCCGGACACAGTATCCGTCGTACCGGCCAGCGCAGCCAGCGAACCGGTGGAGGCCGTGCTGCCGCTGCCCGCTGTACCGGTATAACTCAGCGCCGTGCTGCTGGTGGCGACAATTGTATTTCCCGATACGCTGATATTTCCGCTCGCTCCCGGGGTGCCCGAAACCAGGCTCAACATCGAACCGGAAGCGTCGGTCAGCACGCTGGCGGTAATCCCCGCCCCAGAGCCGTTGATTGTCGCCGCCAGCCCGGCCAGAGTATTGTCGGATGAGTTCAGCGTGAGGCTCAGTTGCGTGCCGTTACCGACCTGAAGAGTGACTGAACCGGTCAGCGTGGAGTTGGCGTCGGCAATCTGCGTCAGGTACCCGCTTGAGGTTTGCGCCAGATTGGTCACTGTTACCGTATGCGTTCCGGCAACCGCCGTCGCATCGGCCGCCGTCAGCGTCAATACATTGGTGTCCGAACTGGAACCCTCCTTCAAGGCCATAACGCCCTGAAAGTCGGTAAGTGAGCTGATGTCGTTCGACAGATTCGAGAACAGCGTCCCGAGGCTGGAAATCGCTGTATCCTGGCTTTGCAGCGTGGTCAATTGGGTCTTCCACGGCGTCTCGACATTTTGGAGATTGCCTACTATCTCGGCAACCGTCGAACTCACGTCGAAGCCAGTGCCGCTGGTCGGTGATCCGAAACTCAGTCCTACCGTGCCCATCGTTCCCTCCACCAACAACTTAAGCAGACGGAGAACCACCCACAATCGAGCAAGATTGGAAGAAACTCAAATATCTTGCTCCCCGACCGCACCACCCTCAAAGCTACGTAAATCCCTTTCCGCCAAACACTTCATCGGCTCTCAATCGCCCAGCTTTAGTCTGCCCGCTCTCGAAATCCCTGCCTCCATCCGCCGCTTCATGGCCTTACGCAAAGAAGGGCGCCCTTGCAGGCGCCCTTCTTTGGTTGGTAACTGTCAGCAGTTCTGTTCCCCCAGCGACGAAGATCTGTCGCCGAGGACCCCGCTTTGCCCCACACCGGCGACAATGACCTGCCGCCGGAGGCCTCTAAATTACTGGAGCAGCTTGGTCACCTCCTGCTGGATGCTGTTAGCCTGCGCCAGGGCCGAGATGCCGGTCTGGCTCAGGATCTCGTACTTGGACATATTGGAGGATGCCGCGGCATAGTCTGTGGCCTGCACCGCGTTCTGCGCTGCTTCCACGTTCTCCTGTTGCGTGCTGAGAACCTGGCTGACAGAGTTCAGGGTGTTGATCTGCGCGCCGATGTAGCCGTCCTGGGCCGCCACTGCAGTAATGGCCGAGTTCAGGCTGGTCAGCGCGCCCTGCGCATTCGTCTCGTTAGAAAGATCCGTCGCGCTCAGGCTCACTCCGGCGCCATCCGAGTAGCTGATGGTAGCTACTCCGCTGCCGGCGCTCGCGTTGGAAGACAAGTTAGAGTTCACCGTGCCGTACGGATTCGTCTGCCCGCTCGACTTGTCGTAGAGTTCGGTTAATTGCGATGTTGAGTTGCTGATCCCTGTGTTGTACGCGCTTGCGCCGACATAGTTCACAGTAGCGGAGGGGGTTGTGTCGGTGATGGTGGTTCCACCGTAACTGGCGATGTTTCCGGCCGTGCCAAAGGTGTTCGAGGTGAGAACCAGGCTCCCGTAGCCCCCGGCGTTGGCGTTCACAACGTAGCTGGCCGTCACTCCGAGGTTGGAGCCATCGATCTGACTGATCGCCGCTGCGATGCTGCTATTGGTGAAGGATGTGGTATGAACACCGGAGCCGGAATCCAGACTGATGGTGCCGGTAACCTTATCGCTCTCGCTGGCAAACGTCCCCAAAGTAGCTGACGATGCTGTGGGATTTGTTCCAAAGTCCTGCAACGAGCCCGAGCTTCCAATGGCGATGGAAGCCAGGTTGTTTGTTGTCAGCACCAGGCTGCCGCCCGTGTAATTCGTGCCGACGCCAAGCGCTGTTTGCATTGCACCCTCCAGATTGGAGAGCGTATTGCCGTTGACGTAAACTTGCGAAGAGCTGTTGGTTGCGATCTGAGCTACCGTTCCGCCCATGGTGAAGTTGACCGCATTGCCGCCGTTAACCCCGGCTTCGGTAATGGCTATGCTGCCAACAAGGGTATCTGTGGAGGAGAGTTGCGTGAGCGAGCCGCCGCCCAAGGTGAATGTTGCTGTCGAAGAGCTCCCGGAATTCGCGCCGGAGATCGGCGTGCCAGGCGCGTCAGAGACACTGGCATTCTCATTGACTGTGGCCGCCAGCGAGTTGGACCCGATTGCGATGGTGGTGTCCGCAGCCGAAGCCAGCATGTTCAGCACGCCGTTGCCTACCGAGGCGCTTACACCCAGATTCGTGGCTGAGTTGATTGCCTGGGCCAGGCCCGCCAGGTTCTCGGTGCCGGTGGTAAAGTTATGAACGCCCGTCGAGCCAGCGCTGGTGCCCATTGTGAAGGTGTCTTGGACGCCGTTGTTGCTGATGACCACTGCGCCTGTCACCTGGTTGCTTGTGAGGTTCGCTACACCGGTGCCAAGCGTGGCTACCGCATCGGTGGCCTGCCCTGGAGCCGTGCCGCCGCTGTTCGTGGTTGTTGAGTTTACGGTGTACTGGTCCACCAGAGCGCTGGCTGCGGTGATGGTGCCGCCTGCGGACTGCGAGGTGATCGATAGTCCGGACCCGTTGCTGTTCATCGTGGCAGACAGGCTGAGGCCGGAGTTGTCGATTGCGGTCATCAGGTTGGTGAGCGTCGTGCCGCCGACGTTGACATTCTGCGTCCCGTATCCAGTCGCGCCGCCCGTTCCGCCCATTGTGAAGGTGGTGTTCTGGTTGCTGCCCGCCGGGCCGGTATTGGATACAACGATATTGCCGGTTACCGTATCGCCCGCTTGATTGTTGCTTCCGATGTTGGCGATGACGATGTTTGCGGGCCCGGCGTTGTGGCCCGCCGTAACCACCGTGGTGTCAGCGCCCGCGGCGTTGAGGGTCAAGTTGCTTGCCACTGTCATGGTCAGGCCGGTATCGGTACCTAAGCCATTTGTGTCAAGCCCCTGCAGGAAGAGTCCTCCGGACGCGCCATCCACAGATGCGTTGACGTCGAGAGTGGCGCCGGCAAACCCTGTCTCGGTGCCTGCATCGTTGATGGCTGCTTTCAGGCCGGCCAGCGTGCTGTTGCCAACGCTGAGATCCCACACATTGCCCGTATCACCAGCTCCCCCGGCTTGGTTCAAGTTGCCGGCCGAGTTCATGACGAAGGTGTCCGCGACAGTGGTTCCGTTGACATCGTTCGACAAGATCAGCGTGCCGGACAACTTGCCATCCGCGCCGATGCTGTTCATGCTGCCGCCATTCGTCAGGTCCAGAACGGAGGACTCATGCTGAACGCCGGGCTCGCCCGAGGTTGGATTCGTGATCTGTGTCGCGTAGTTGTCGGTAAATCCGCCCTGACCGGCCACGCTTATCGAGGTACCGAAAGCGGCGGTTGACAACTGGACACCCGTGCCCGCGGAGTCGATCGCGGCTGTGACACCCAGCGTGCTTCCGTTGATCGCCGACATCAAAGAGTTGAGGTTTGAGTTGGCGGTGGTGACCGTGGTATGGCCGCCACTGCTGCTGGTTGCGATGGTCCCGCTTGAGCCCAGAGCAAAGGTTACAGTGGAGCTGCCGTTTCCAATCACCATGTTGCCTGTCGACGCGAGCGTGTCGAGCGTTGTAAGCGTGCCCGAACCGCCAAAGGTGATCGTGCTGTCCGAACTGGCCGTTCCAGCCGCATATCCTGTCGCCTGACCACCCGCTATCTGTCCTTGCGTGCCGCTGGTGCCCACCTCGGCAACGTCTGTCGTCACAGCCGATCCGGCCATGGACAGGTTGGTGTCCGCGTCGCTGAGCGATGAGATTTTGAGGCCGCCTGTCGTGGCATCGACCGCGGCTGTAAGGTCCAGTGTGGCTCCAGCATAACCTGTCTCGGTGCCCGCATCCTTGATGGCGGCCTCCAGGCCAGCGATGTTGCTGTTGGCTGTCGTCAGATCCCACGTGTTGCCTGTATCGCCCGCTCCACCGGCGCTATTCAAGCCACCGTTCGAGTTCATGACGAATGTATCCAAGACTGTTGTTGTGCCACCGATCGTGTTGCTTAGGACTATCGAGCCGCCGAGCGTTGCGCCTGCAGGAATTGCGCCAGCGGAGGTCATGGCCATAGTGCCGAAAGTTCCGCTTGCGCCACTGGCGGTTACTCCTTGCAGAGATGTTGCATAGTTGTCCGTCAACGTGCTGTTGCTTACGCTGATCGAGCTGCCATGATTCGGAGCGGAATTGGTCATCGTCAGCGTGACCCCTGTCCCTGCGCCGTTCCCATCTGTCGCAGTAATGCCAAGACCGAGCGTGGTGCTGGCGGCGTTGATTCCCAAAACCAGGTCGGCCTCCGTGTCGCCGTTGACGGTCCACGTATCGGCAGTGGGGCCGCTTCCTTGGACGGCGTGTGTTCCGTTGCCGCTATAAGTTCCGGTGCCCATGACAAAAGTCTGCGCCGCGCCGCCTTCGCCGTTCCCAACCACCACGCTGCCGGCCAGGGTATTGCCTGTCGCGCTGGTCAAGACCGGAATGGCGATTGTGGCGGGTCCGCCCACCGTTGCTGCGTTCACTGCCCCTGAATTCACCGACATCGCCTGCTGGTCTTCAAGATTGGTGCCCGAGCCCAGGGAGATGGTGGTACCCACACTGGACGAAGTCAGCACGATTTGCCCGGAGGTGTTCACCGTGGCGCTGCTGATGCCGGTTGTGTTGTTGGCAGAAACTGTTTGGATCGCGGTGAGCAGCGTGCTGAGGGTGGAATTCGAGCTGGCTGCGCCAACGCCGACCACACTGCCGCTGGTCGTGCCGCCGATGACAAAGGTTGTCGCCGTGCCCGGTGAGTCCGCTGTGCCATTCGAGAGTACAAGACTGGTTCCGGCGGTCAGCACGTCATTGTTGCCATAGGTGCTGGGAGCGCTGTAATCGAAGCCGCTGCCGCCAGCCATCGAGAGCGTGGTGCTTCCCGCTGTGCCGACGGTAGCCGACATGCCGTTCACGGTATTGAAGTTGTTCACAGACGGCGCAACCGACAATGCGGAAGTTCCTGCCAACGCAATGGTCGTGCCGACGTTGTTCGCAGTCATAGTGATGCCGGTGGAGGTAACCGAAGCGCTCACTCCCAATGCCGTACTCATGGCCGTCGCCAGGGAGCCCAGCGTGGTGCCGCCGGCGATCGTGCCGTTTCCAGTCGTTCCGCCCATGACAAAGGTGTCGACCGTCGGGTTGGCGGATGTGCCGTTGCTTAGCACGATGGTGCCACTGGCCACTGTGGCGGAGGTCGCCGTATAGCCGGAGCCTAGGTTCAGCGTGGCGATCGCCTGGCTGCCGGGATTGCTCGACCCGGGAGCTTGATACGCTGAGCCGGTCTGGCTATTGGAGAATTGCAGAAGCGTTGCGGCTGTGGGGCTGCCCGTTGTCGGGTTGCTCAGCGATTGCGCACCCTGTCCGCCAGTCACGTTGACAGCCAGCAATCCGCCGCCGGTTGCATCTGAGAGGGCGATGCTCTGTGAGCCGTTGCCGTTGGTGATGACGCTGGCCGTCACCGATTCAGCTTGTGCGCCTGCGCCTGTTCCGCTGTTGATCGCGGCTGCCAGGCCGGCAAGCGAATTGGTCGAGGAACCTATCACGAACGAAGCCGCCGTAGTGCCGCCCGCTGTGACGGTGATCGTCTGACCCAGATTGAAGTCCTCACCGGTAATTCCGGCGGGATTGATAACGCCGCTGGTGCTGACCGCATTCGGGTCGGCGCCGACCGAGACCAGTCCGCCGGTGATCTGAATGCCGGTCTGCGTGGTGCCGCCGGCAACCCCGGCCTGTGCTGCCGTGGTAAAGCTGGCTGTCAAGCCCAGGCCCGCGTTATTGATCGCGCTGATCAAACCGTTCGCGGTATTCTCGTATCCGCTGGTGCCGCCTACTGAAATCGTCGCTACCGCTGCGGTCTCTGTGCCGTTGGCGCCCTTCACAAGGTAATTCGCGACGATCGAGGTATTGCCGCTGGCGTTCAGCGAATCGGTAGCCTGAGCATTCGTGCTGCCAGACAGGTTGAGGAACACATTGTTCTGGCCGTTGCTGTATGCCATCGCGCCGCCCGAGTCGCCCACGTTTGAGGAAGACAGCGACCGGATGTTCAGAGCGTCGATTGACGAGCCGGCCGTCGATGAGTCGCCGGTATAAATGTTGGTGTTGGTGCCGAAGACCGCCGTGTCGTTGTAGGTGGTCGTCGAGCCGATGTTCGAGATTTCCGACAGGATCGACTGATACTCCTGATTGGCAGCCGTGTCCTGGGAAGAGTTGAGGGTGCCGTTCGAGGCTTCGGTAGCCAGCGTCACGGCCCGGTTGAGCAGGCTTGTCACTTGCGAGAGTGCGCCATCGGCGACCTGCAGAAGGCCCACGCCCTCAGTAGCATTGGTCACTGACTGGGTAAGTGCCTGCTGGTTGGCCTGGAGACCATCGACCAGTGAAAGACCAGCTGCGTCGTCGGCGCCTGAGTTGATCTTGGAACCGGACGACAACTGTTGCAGCACGGTGTTCAGGCTGTTGTTTGTGTTGTTCAGATTGTTCTCTGCGTAAACGGCAGAGAGGTTATTCAAGACACCCAGGGACATGGGGTTCTCCTTTTGAATGCGTGGATTTGCGGCCCTCCCCCAAAGCGCCCCCACATTTTTACTAACTCTGGGTCGCTGCTTCAGGCTTGGACACGCCGCATCTGGCCCCTTCTTCGGCGCAGGAGTTGTGGACTTTATTACCCCCGCTATTGTGTCCTGCCTCGGACACTTTCCCTTCGTCTTTCTTAATCTCTTAACCTTTCCCACAGTTAGCCGATAACTATCGCGAAGGAGTTAGGGCGATGATCGAACTTACCCGGCTCAATGGCACCCCGATGGTGCTGAATAGTGATTTGATCAAGACTGCCGAAGCATCTCCGGACACGATGCTGACCTTGATCAATGGAGAGAAGCTGATCGTGCGCGAAGACTGCGGCGAAGTAATGGAACGGGTGATCGCATATCGCGCGCGCCTGCTGGCCTCGGTCGCCAAGCGTCTGCCAACCTATGGCGAGCAGCAGCGGGTCGTCTCGCTCACCAGTCTCGACGTCGCTGGTCAGTCCAAGCTTGGGCTATCGCCACCAAGGCATAACCCGCTCTAAGTACGCAGAAGGATGAATCGATGTCTCCGCACATGATTTTTAGAGGAGTTATTCATGGATAAGGGCAGTGTTTGCGGAGTTATTCTGGCCGTCGCCGGCATCGTAGCCGGCTTGCTCATCGAAGGCGGCAATCTAGGCCAGATCCTGCAGCCGACCGCGGCTCTGATCGTCTTTGGCGGCACCATGGGCGCGGTGATGCTCCAGTTTCCGCTGCCCACCGTGCTGGGCGCATTCGGCAGCCTGGTGCATGTCTTTTCTGCTCCGCGCAAACACAATGATGAACTCCTCCGGCTTCTGGTCGCCTTCGCCAACAAGGCCCGCCGCAACGGCGTCGTCTCGCTGGACAGCGACCTGCAAACCATTCAGGATCCGTTTCTCAAGCAGGCCCTGACGCTGGCCGTCGATGGCACCGAACCCAGCGAGCTGCGCAAGATCATGCGAGTTAGTCTGGACTCCCTCGCGGAGAGCGAGGACCGGCTCCCTGCAGTCTTCGACTCAGCCGGAGGATTCTCTCCGACTGTCGGAATTCTCGGCGCAGTCCTCGGTCTCATCCAGGTAATGAAGAATCTCGACAACATTCAGGAAGTCGGCAAAGGAATCGCCGTGGCCTTCGTCGCCACCATCTATGGGGTGGGCATCGCCAATCTTTTTTTTCTCCCCTTTGCCGGCAAGATGCGCCTTAGAATCCACGATGAACACCAACGTCGCGAGATGATGCTTGAGGGCGTTGTCTCCATTCTCGAAGGAATGAACCCGCGCATGCTCGAAGTCAAATTGTCAGGCTTTCTGAGTGAGGTCGAACAGAAACCAAAGGAGCGCGCGGCATGAGCCCACGCCCCCGTAAAGCTGTCGTGAACCACGATCGCTGGCTGGTCTCTTATGCCGACTTCATCACCCTGCTATTCAGCTTATTCGTTGTGCTCTTCGCCTTCGCCAAGGCCGATCAAAAGAAGCATCAAGAAGTGTCGCAAGCCATCGACACAGCATTTCAATCTCTGGGCATCTTTCCTGACGCCTCACGAGAGCCATCCAAAGGCGCAAGCGGCGCCGCCGGTACCGACAAGGCGGCCATCCCCATGAACATCGTCATGGGAGAGGATGTACTTTCGCCAGCCAAAGTAAAAGATGATCTGAACCACGTTCGCCGCGAACTGGAGCAGACGCTATCCAACCAGGTGGCCACGCACACCGTCTCCATGAAGATGGGCCGCGACGGGCTTGTAATCAGCTTGCGCGAGGCTGGCTTCTTCAACTCCGGTTCTGCCATCCCCAAGCCTGAATCGCTGCCCACCCTGCGCCAGATCGCTGCTTCGCTGGGCCGCACGCCCTACGATCTGCGCATCGAGGGACACACCGACAACATTCCAATTCATACCGCGGAGTTCGACTCCAACTGGGAGCTATCCTCGGCCCGCGCCACACGCATCGCCCGCATTTTTATCGACCTGAAGGCCCTCCCTCCCGAACGCATCTCGGCCGCAGGCTACGCCGAGTTTCATCCCGTGGACAGCAATGACACCGCCGAAGGCCGCTCTCAGAATCGCCGCGTCGATCTGGTGGTGCTGCCCCGCACCAAGATCAATCTCTCTGTGCCTGGATTCACCCCTCCCACAGGCGAATGGCATAAGATCACCGACGAAGATGCGGCCGCTCAGGATAACAAGGTCCCACCCGCGTCCAAGCCATGATATGGCGATCTATAGCTCTGCGCAGACGAAGTTAGCAGAGTTAGCGAAGCGCGGCTAACTCCTCTAACTACACTCCCAGCACCTTGACAATCACCCGTTTCTTGCGTTGTCCATCAAACTCGGCATAGAAGACCCGTTGCCAGGTTCCTAAGTCCAGCCGGCCTTTGGTCACAGGCAGCGTAGTCTCGTGATGCAACAGCAATGACTTCAAATGTGCATCCCCGTTGTCCTCGCCGGTTTGGTGATGCTTGTAATCGGGTCGCGCCGGCGCTAACTCCTCCAGCCACTTGCCAATATCCTCGATCAACCCGTTCTCCAGGTCGTTTACATACACGGCGGCCGTGATGTGCATCGGCGAAACAAAGCACAGCCCATCCTTAACCCCGCTGCGGCCCACAATCTCCTCCACCGCGTCGGTAATATGTACCATCTCCCGCCGTTTTTTGGTTTCAAAAACCAGATACTCCGTATGACTCTTCAACTCTGCCTCCGCGCGTGAGCCGCATTCGCAAACCGCAGCATCATGCCCCAACCTTTGTCCCCAACCTTTATCCTAAAACGAGTCGTGACCCCGACCAGACCCACAACTGCCGCAACGCTCTCTCCGCGCCGCCTCCGCCGGCTCACTCCCGCCCAGCGATTGCGCCGGATGCACGACAAGCTAGCCAAGGTCTACGGACCGCAGAGCTGGTGGCCGGCCGAGACTCCCTTTGAAGTTATCCTCGGCGCATACCTCACGCAGAACACCGCGTGGAAGTCCGTCGAGCGCTCACTGGCTAACCTGCGCGCGGCAGCAGCACTGACAGTGGACGGTCTGCGATCCCTTGCCCTCGAAGAACTCGCGCGCCTGATCCAACCCTCCGGCTTTCATAGCCGCAAGGCACCCGCGCTGAAGGCATTTGTAGCCATGCTGGACGATGAGTTCGGCGGTTCGCTCGATCGCCTAGCCGCCATCCCTGCGGTCACTCTGCGCCACCGTTTGCTGGCATTGCCAGGAGTCGGTCCTGAGACCGCCGACGCCATCCTGCTCTATGCTCTCGGTCATCCCGTTCCGGTTGCCGACGAATATCTGCGCCGTATCGTCGAGCGTCATCGTCTTCTAACCCCAGAGCCCGGCCGCAATCGCAAGGGATACGAGTCGTTGGCCGATCTCACCCGGCAGGCCTTCGCCCCCGATAGCGCCAAAAACCAGGCCCGGCTCTTCAACGAGTTTCATGCCCTCACGGTCGCCGTGGGCAAGGCTCATTGCGGCCGCACTCCCCAGTGCACGGATTGCCCTTTGGCCCATGACCCGCATACAACTGGCAATCATCCGCGTTAGGATTGATTACGATTGTGGTTGGAGGAAGCGATCCGATGGGACGATCCGGTTCTACTATGCAGCTTACGCGGGCTGCCGACTATGCGGTTCGGGTAATGATCCATCTAGCCGCGCTGCCTGCCCATGAGCGCGCGCTGCTTCCCGCACTGGCCCATGCCACAGGAGCACCATTAAGTTTTCTATCCAAGGTTCTGCAAGCCTTGTGCCGCGCCGGATTCGCTACTTCCAGAAGAGGTCAGTCGGGCGGCTTTGAAATTCTGCCTCCCGGCCGCGAGGCGTCGGTCCGCGCAGTGATTGAGGCAATCGAAGGTCCTATCTGCTTGAACCTCTGCCTGGTCTCCGGAGCGTCGTGCAACAGGAAATCCTACTGCCCGGCGCACCCCATTTGGGTAAATGCCCAGGAGGCAATGCTGGATGTGCTGAATAAGGCAACCGTCGCCGAACTGTCGGTGCAAGCGGTTACGCCACTAACACGGACCATACGCAGCCAATCTAAACATGCCTGAGAAGTTATCGACGCGGCCTCAACTCAGCAGTTGTTTAGCCACCTTAATATATAACTCGACTGACTCCAGTAACTCCTTCTTGGCCAGCTTCTCGAATGGCGTGTGGGCCACGTGGATCGACCCCGGTCCGAGCAGCAGCGGCTCGCCCCAGTTAGAGAGCTGCGGAATGTCTGTGGAGAACTTAGCAACCATAGTAGGCAATCCCTCGACGGCACGCAGCCGGACAAAGGGAGTATCGAGCGTAAACTCCACTTCGGCAAGGTCGCCGGCAATTTCGGTCAACTGCGCTCGCACCGGTCCTGAATCCGTAACCGTGCGCACCAGCACCTGCGCCTCGGCCTTGTCTGCAATAACGTTGGGAGCGTGGCCGCCCTGAATCTGACCGATGTTCAGCGTACTTGGCCCAATGCCTTCAAGCGCCGGCAACGGCAGAGTCAACAGCTTGCTGAGTACCTCGACCAGCTTGTGAATGGCGCTCTCACCCAATTCGGGATAAGCCGAGTGCGCCATCTTGCCGGTCGACTTGAAGGCCGCGCGCAAAGCGCCCTTGGAGGCCAGGGCCAGGCGATTGTCGGTCGGCTCGCCATTGATCAGAAAGCGGCTGCCTCTGGGCGTTAGGTTGGCGGCTTTGGCCCCGGCCGAGTCGCGCTCTTCGCCCGATACAAACAAGAGGCCGATCCGAAATCCCGCGGCGCGTAGCGCTTCGGCAGCAGCAACTTGGGCCGCAACAATGCCCTTGGCGTCGCTGACTCCGCGGCCATACATGAACGCATCATCCTCGCTGAAGGGAATATAGGGCGGTACTGTGTCCATGTGCGTCGAGAAAACCAGATCGGGAGTCTCGCCCGCCGTGCCTGCATAGACATTCCAGCGCGGCCCGCCGCCAGCGTTCTCCGAAGGCTGTTCGACAGGAGTCTTTTCGACCGCCCATCCGCGTGCCACAAGAAAATCAGCCAGAAAGTCGCCGACCGCGCCCTCATGGTAGGTGGTGGACTCAATTTTGCACAGTTGGCGTGTAAAAGAAATGGGGTCAAGTGGGGCAATGAAATCCACAGGTGGGCGATCGGTCATGGTGTTACAAGAATACCTTATGCGGTGTTCTGCGCCTTTTACGGCCGGTTTAACCTCTTTTGCAGCCTGCGCCGTCCATCGACTGTCCGACTTTTGAACAGCCGTAGTTATGGGTGGGAAACAGCGCCCGCAGCGCGTAGAATGGTCAGTGGTATGACCACCGCGACCACACCGGCCCAACCTATAATCGGTCTTGTCGGCACCCCCTCCGCCGCCGGACCCAAACAACTGGTGCTGCCCCATGCGCCGGTCACGTCTTTTCCGGTCAACTCGAGCCCATCCATTCGGCGCTCGCCGGTTGGCTGAAGGAGCAACTGCAATGACCCCGGTCAGCGATTCCACCCTAGAAGTGCTGCACTCCACGGCCACCTACATCTTTACCGGTGCCATCGACGCATGCAGCATTGCATCGGCCTTCGACCGTCGCATTCGCTTTGAGGGCAATAAACTGCATCGCCTTCTGCCCGACGGCAGCGGACCCTCCTTGATCGACTTGGGCAGTTATAAGAGAATATTTGTCATTGCGCTGGGCAAAGCAGCCGGCCCCATGCTTGAAACACTGCTCGACCGGATGAATCGCCGCCGGGGTCTGCGCGGCATCTGCTGCTCCAACCAATGTCCCAAGAATCGCAATTGGCGCTTCCGCTACTTTGAGGGCGGCCATCCGTTGCCCAACGAGGAGTCGTTCGACGCCGCCCGCGCAGCATTGGCCCTGCTAAAAAAGGCCAAGAAGGACACGCTCGTTTTTTTCCTCATCTCCGGCGGTGGTTCGGCCATATTCGACCTGCCCCTGGACCCGAGGATTTCCCTCGACGACACCATCGCGTTCCACCAGCTGCTTTTGGCTTCCGGCGCGCCGATCAGCGAGGTCAACACCCTGCGCAAGCACTTCTCCGCCGTCAAGGGCGGGCGGCTGGCCATCGCCGCGCCAGAAGCCGCCAAGGTGAGCCTGCTGCTGCCCGACGTGCCTTTGCGCTCGCTCGACGCGCTCTCTTCCGGCCCCACCTCGCCCGACCACTCCACCGTAGCCGAGGTACGCAACCTGCTGGCAAAGTATGATCTGCAAGCCAAGCTGCCGCCTTCCATCCGCGCATTCTTTGAGCGCGAAGACCTGCCCGAGTCGCCCGGCAACAAGGGTTGGCTTCCGCCCTTTCTTCCCATGTTTTCTAAGCCCGGCACCCCGCCCACCCGCCGTGTTACTGCGGCCACCGCTATGAGCGGCGAAGACGAGGCCTTCCGCGATTCGGTCTTCGAAATCCTGCTCTCCAGTCACGACCTGGCAGAGAACGCCCGCGCCTTGGCGCAGAAGTCCGGTTTTCACGTGGTCGTCGATAATAGTTGCGACGACTGGGACTACGCCGATGCAGCCCGCTATCTTTTGGAGCGGTTTCACACCCTGCGCGCCGTCCATCCGCGCCTATGCCTGATCTCGGTCGGCGAGGTGACCGTCAAGCTCGACCGCACCCCAGGCGCCGGCGGCCGCAACCAACAGTTTGTCATGGCCTGCGCTCTGGAACTGGAGAAATATCAGGGTGAGTGGCTCACCGTCCTCAGCGCCGGTTCCGATGGCATCGACGGCAACACCCAATCAGCAGGAGCCATCGCCGACCCCACCACCGTTACCCGCGCCCACACTTTCGGATTCCACCTCAAGTCTTCGCTCGCCGCCTTCGATGCCTGTCCGATGTTCACTGCCCTGGGCGATGCCGTGGTCACCGGCCCCACGGGCCACAACCTGCGCGATTTGCGGCTACTGCTAGCCGACAGTCCGCATTAGGATTGGTTTCGTGGCTCGAAGACAAACTCGCAAAACCATCGGCAAAATTCCGGACATCCGCACCGTCGCCGCATTGGCGAAGGTTTCCATCGCCACCGTTTCCCGGACCATCAATGGGTCTTCAGCGGTGAGCGACCGGCTGCAAAAGCGAGTCTGGCAGGCCATCGACCAACTGCATTACTTTCCCAACACCCATGCGCGCAGCCTGGTCTCGGGCCGCAGCCGCATTCTTGGCATCATCGTTGAAAACATCACCAACCCCTTTTTCCCTGAACTTATCCAGAACTTTGAAGAGATCGCCGTGGCCCACGGCTACGAGATTCTGGTCAGTTCCTCGAACAGCGACCCAGCCATGCTCACCCGTTGCGTGCGCCGCATGTTGGAGCGCAAGGTGGAGGGCGTGGCCGTGCTCACCTTCGGCGAGGAGGAGCCGGTGCTGGACCAGCTGATGCACCACGATGTGCCCATGGTTCTGGCCGAGTTTCGTCTCGATGACCCCAAAGCCAGCACCATTCTGCTCGACTACACCACGGGCATCCAAGCCGCCGTCAACCACTTGGCGGAACTGGGACACACCAGGATCGCCTTCCTGGCCGGACCACGCAAACTGCATTCGGCCGTCACCCGCGAGAGTGACTACCGCACGGCGATGGAAGCGGCTCGGCTCGCAATCCAGAAGAAGTGGGTCATCGAGTGCGACCACACTCTCAAGGGCGGCGTAGCTGGCTTTGAAAAGTTGCAGGCGCTCTCTGCGCGTCCCACCGCCATTTTGTGCTCGAACGACATGACCGCCATCGGCGTGCTTCGCGCAGCCTACATGAAGGAACTGCGTGTGCCCCAGGATCTGTCGGTCATTGGCCTGGACGACATCGCCTTCGCCGAGTACACGCTTCCACCGCTGACCACCATCCGGCTCTCACGCATCGAATTGGCGCGAGCAGCCTTCGAGGCCCTTCGCCAACAGGCCGAGGAGGCCGGCAGCCCCAAAATGCAGCGTGAGTTTCTCGTCTCGACCAGCCTCGTGGTGCGAGGATCGACAGCCGCGCCGTCTGTGGGCATCTAGTACGTCAGCTGTAAATGGATAAATCCGGAGGCAGCAGGGGCTGGATGCAGCAAGGACGGAGGGAGCAGGGGGCTAAAGCCCAATGTCACTTACTTTGCACTTGTGTTGCAATCGAGTGTCTCCCTGGATAGTATTTTCCGGAGCCCCACACGGCTCGCGGGTAGGTGCGCGTTTTACTTCGTTTGGGTAGTTTGGCCTGG
>JBEKRS010000054.1:0-39607 GCA_049518535.1 Occallatibacter sp.
CTGCCGCAGCCGCCGATGGGGCCACACTCCGGCCCAGCATCGGCTCGGCGCATTGCGCCCACAAGGCAAATCGAATTGGCCAGAGCGGCGTAGTAGACCCGATGGGACACGCCGCCCATCGCTCTTTATGCAGGCTCAATCAGGAGGTCCGCCATGGACACACAATTGCTTCCCAGGTCCGACCTGTTCGCCCACCGGGCGGCGCTTCGGCTTCCCGCATCGAAGGTGGTCGAGAAGCTGGTTGAGATCGTTGGACGGAAACTGACCGCGTATATCGGCGGCGTCAAGGATGCGCGGGCTGTCGATCGTTGGATCGCCGGCGGCGCGATCTACGGCGACGCGGAGAGCCGGTTGCGGTTCGCCTTTCAGGTGGCGCGCGCCTTGAGCGAGCATGATCCGGCCGCCGTCGCGCAGACCTGGCTAATGGGTGTGTATTGGCGATTTTGGGAGGAGTCGGTGGGCTGGCTGTGGCGATCCTGATCTTCAAACTTTTACGAAGCATTCATGCGGATTCGAATCCACTGCTCGATTCTCTGATATCCGGTCCGGACCTCACGGTCACACTGTTCGCAATCACAATATCTGGGTTGGTTGCTATTGGATTCGGTCTCATCCCTGCAATTGTTGTCACCGGCTTCGATACTGCGGATGTTATGAAAGCGGGTGCGTTTAAGGGACTGCGCGGGCATCGTAGGTTTGGAATAAGAAATCTGTTCGTAGTTGGCCAGGTATCTGCAGCCATGACACTGGTCCTGATCGCCGGCTTCGTTGTCATCGGGACTCGTTCAGGATCGAAGAGTGATCCGGGATTCGACACAGATCCCATCTCGTTCTTTTCGGTGGACCCGACCCGCGATGGATTGACCGACGCCGAATGTGCCGAGGCTCTGCGGCAAATACCGGAGAGGTTGGCTCGACTCGGGGGTGTTGAAGATGTCAGCCTGGCCGACGCGCCTCCGGTTAGCAAGTTCACAGCGGACACAGAAATCTCGATTCCCTCTGCGGGTATTCGTTCAGTTGCCATTGAGCTCGTAGGGCCGAGATTTCTGAGCACTATCGGTGCCACAATCCTGCGCGGCACCGATTTTGAAAACCAATCTCTACTAACGGATGATGGCGCAGGAAAGATTCTGCCGATCGCCATCAATCAGGCCGCCGTAACCAGCCTTTTTGGAAAGGAGGATCCAATCGGTCGTCACATTCGCGATGGGGAGCGGACTTTTCAGGTTGCCGCCTTAGTTCGATACTTGCCTCGAACGATTTTCGGCTCACATACCGTTCCAGTAGTGCTCGCGCCCTTGTCGATGCAAGATCTACAACAGACCGACACCGATGGAACGACAGTGGTGATTCGCGCGCATACTCCAGTCGAGATCGCTGCGGTCCGTCGCGAATTGGCGGCCATTGATCCTCGAATCACGGCATTCAATCCGCAAACAATGCCGGAATACCTTGCCCAGCAAGACCACCTGGCTTCCATCATCTCAGCTACCTATACGCCGATTGGCGTTTTCGGACTGATTTTGGCTTGTCTGGGGCTGGCGGGTGTTACAGCGCAGACAGTGCAGCGTCGGCAAAAAGAGATCGGTATTCGCATTGCGCTCGGTGCGCGGCGATTGCACGCGCTTCGCTTGGTAATGGGAGAAAGCGTCGCTATGGTCCTGTCGGGCGCTATGCTGGGATTTTTCGTGGCCGCAGGGTTGGCGCGGGTCTTAGCTGCCCTATCGGCCCCGGCAGCACAACTCATCGGGCCGGCCGCATCTGATTCCAGACTCATTTTTGGGGTTCCATCTCTATTCGTCTTGCTGGCGGCAATTGCATGTTATTTACCAGCGCGTCACTCCGCGAATTCAAATCCACTCATGGCTCTGCGGGAGGAATAGAATCTCGATGCTTGATCTCCAACATGTTTCCAAGCACTTCTCGGGCATTCCTGCTGTGGCCGATGTCAGTTTCGCGGCGCGACCCGGCGAAGTAACCGGGTACTTAGGTCCAAATGGCTCGGGCAAATCCACGACGCTAAAAATGGTCACTGGCCTAATCGATAGGACCTACGGCCAGATACTCTTTGACGGCCAACCCATCGAGACCAATCTCGTCGCTTACAAGCGACGAATGGGGTATGTTCCCGAGGAACCTTACCTCTATAACCACCTTTCCGCTGCCGAGTACCTGGTCATGGTGGCTCAGCTCCGTAATCTTCCGAAACGAGAATCGTCCGAGCGAATCGACGGCATGCTCCGCCTGCTGTCGCTCTACGACGATCGGCACGCATCGATCTCGGGCTACTCGAAAGGAATGCGCCAAAAAGTGCTGATTGCCGCCGCGCTCCTGCACAATCCCGATCTTGTTCTGCTCGACGAGCCCTTCTCTGGCCTGGACGTCGGAACGGCGCTCATTCTGCGCGGCCTGACCCAAGAGTTGGCTGCGCGGGGTAAAGTGGTGCTATTCAGCTCCCACGAACTGGACACTGTCGAGCGTGTGTGCTCGCACGTGATCATTCTTCATCGCGGCAAGGTGGTGGCTGACGATTCAATCGCGCATTTACGCACAATGATGGAACTGCCCACCTTGGAGGAGATATTCTCCCAACTGGCTGTGGAACAGGATACGGCGTCGATTGCTCGGCAGTTCGCGGATCTCATCTATGCGTGATTTCGCTCGCAAGTACCTCGACCGCATCCCGCTCGAATTTCGTGTGCTTTACCGCCAGTTTCTTCTGCGCGTGGTGGACCTCGAAGCGCTGTCCATCGAAGCCGATATTCCTAGTTTTTTGGGACAGTTTGCCGGGATACTCATCTTGATCACAGTGTTCCAGGCCATAGGCACGCTTTGGACTCCACCGCCTCCAACCTTCGCATGGCACATGGAGCAGTCAGCTATTTCCAACATGATGCTCGTGGTCGGACTGATCTCTGTCCTTACCTGGGACAACACTTTTCCCGACCGGCGCGACGCCATGGTGTTGGGGCCACTGCCGGTTAAGCCGCGCATGATCCTTCTGGCGAAGATCGCGGCGTCGGCTGCGCTTCTTGGGCTGGCCGTCGTTTGTCTGAATTTTGCTTCCAGTGTAGCGTCGTCTTTAGTCTTTGCCGCATCGGGCGGCCTGATAGCATTTCTGCGTTTTCTGACGACATATTGGTTCACCATCGTCGCTGCTAGCGCATTTTTATACAGCTGCGTACTCACGCTTCAAGGATTGACAGCGTTCCTGCTTCCGCGCCGGTTATTTCTTCGTCTCTCAGCGATCCTTCAGCTTGCAGCTTTCGGCGTGTTTCTTTCCGTGTATTTTCTCGCTCCATACGTTGAGTCGCCGGCCGAACTTCTAGCAATTCGCAATCATCCTTTGGATGCTGCGTCGCCCGTTGCATGGTTCTTTGCACTTTTCAACCAATGCAATGGCACGTTACCGGGCGATGCTCTCTGGCTGGCTCGCCGCGCATGGATCGGCCTAGCCTGCGCTGTAATTGGCGCGGTTGTCTCACTTCTTATCTGCTACTTGCGCACCATGCGCCAGATCGTCGAAGAACCCGATCTGGTTCCGGCGAGACGAGGTTTGCACTACACGCCTCAGCTGGGCGATTCGCTACAAACCGCTGTTTTCTTCTTCATTCTTCGCTCCTTGCGGCGCAGCCGGCAGCATCGCGTCATTCTCGCAGTCTTCTACGCCATCGTTGCAGCATGCGCACTCAGCCTTGTGCATCAGGCGCCAAAAATCGGTTCAACCACTTCGATATCGTTCAATTTCGCCATCTTGACGACTTGGATGATGGTGTTCGCAGTTCTTGGTTTTCGCGGTGTGTTCCCCCTTCCCATTTCGCTAAAGGCTAACTGGGTCTTGCGGATTACACAACTTCGTCCGTCCGAGGACTACATAGCCGCGGTCAGGCGTTCACTATTCGTGCTTGCAGTGGTTCCCATCTGGCTCATAGTTGCCTTTTTGTCTTTGTCCTATCGACCGCTTTTCGAAACCGGCGGGCACCTGGCATTTCTGTTGTTGTTCGGATTCATTCTGGCGGACCTTGCACTCATCGGCTTTCATAAGATTCCATTCACTTGCTCTCATTTTCCAGGCAAGTCAAATTTGCAATACATATTCTGGGGCGTTTTCGCAGGGGCTATGGTGATCGTGCTCTTCGTCATGAGCGTCGAATTCCCCGCGCTGCATCATCGCGGCCAATGCGCAGTGCTTCTCGTCGTGCTTGCATCCGTCGCTGTGGGACTGCGCATCTTCAACCATCAATGTGCGCGGTCTGCGATCCTCTACTTCGAAGAACCGCCAACGGAAGTGATAACCCGTCTTGGGTTGTTAGCTGTTCTCCCACCCTCATCAAGCGCAAACAAACCCTGAGGCAATTCTTCTCTGAACATCAATCGAATTGAACCTGCAAACAGCTTCGAAGCTTAGATATATTCAAATGAGTCGGCTGATTTCGCCGTCAAGCGACGAGTTGTGGCTGAGCGCCCCGCAATCCGGACACTTGGTCACGTTTCCCTCGGCCGCCACACCCTTACATCTAGCCATCGAGCGGCCTCTCCCCTCGTTCCTCTTCAAATTTGGCACTCGTAACCGGTATGGTTCTCCCGCCTTGACAGATCCTTGTTTCGGATTTGTATGTGTGAGAATATGCACCCATACATGAAAGGCAAAGAGACACCGGAGCAAGTCAGGATTTGGTTTCAAGCGGAAGTTGGGAAACTCTGGCCAGTAGCGCTCGGGTCGTTATCGCTTCGGAAGAGCCCCTGCATTCGCGAGCATTGCCAGCTTTGCGAATCAGGCCAAGGACACTCCAGCTTTGCGTTGTACGGCCGCAAAAGAAGTCGGCGGTTTGCCGTTTATGTTCCTGAAGATCTGACCGAGGACGTGGAAAGAGCAATTCACAACGGGCGCACATTCCAGCGGCTTCTATCGGAAGCTGGTCGCAGATATACGTTGGCGCGGAAGAGCGAGCGCAGTTCACGGGTCCGAAAGTAGGCGATGGATCCCGTCTTATCCTCCAGCAGTTGAGGTGAAATGCTCAACGAAGCCGATTTTCGTGACTGGTGCTCCCGGATCGGGTTGACCCAGGCTGCACGGGAGGCGATCGCAACAATTCGCCAGGGCCGCCCCGCCCGTAGGGTCGGCGGTGGTCAGAGAAACGTCGCCGGTCGCTATCCGAGCCGGAAAATGGGTTTCACAATTCAGTTCGAGAGCCACCGTGTGGAGATGCCTTTCATTTACGAGGCAGAACATGATCCCCAAGTACTCGAATTCTATGATCAACCGCCGTCCATTCCACTTTGTTATCGCGCAGCAAATGGCAGACGCCTTTCAGTGATGCACACTCCCGACTATTTTGTGCTTCGCGAGGGATCGGCAAGCTGGGTTGAGTGCAAAACTGAGGAGGATCTCGAAGCGCTCGCAATCCGGAGTCCTAATCGCTATGCTCGCGACACTGGATCAAAGTGGCGCTGTATGCCGGGGGAAGAATACGCTGCGACACTCGGGTTGACATACGAGGTTTGGTCGGCGGCGCAGGTGAATTGGATTCTTCAGCGGAATCTTCAATTTTTGGAAGATTATCTGCGATTTGGCCCCACAATTGGTGCCGGTCTTGAGAACGCAGCGATCACCGACGCCATTCAGGGCGAGCCAGGAATCACTCTGCTGATGTTACTGGAAGACACGCGAGACGCTGCACAGCCTGACGACATTTATATATTGATTGCCAGCGGAGCTATCTATGCCGATCTCAATGCCGCTCCACTGGCTGAGCCAGACAGAGTTCGCCTCTTTCCGACTGCAGAAATGGCTGCCGCATGTGAGCGTGTCGGTAGTGCGGCTCACGGAAGCGTTGAAATCCCCTCAACGGTTGTACGGCAGGATCACTCACCGGGTTCGCGCAGCGAGGCATATCTGCTTCTCGCGGAAGCCAGCGAAAAAGATCTGGCAGTTGCGAATCGCCGCTTCGAACTTGTGATGCGACATATCGAAGGAACTAACCAAACATGTTTTACGCCGCCAAGAACGCTTCGCCTCTGGACAGCGCAATATCGTTCAGCGCGGGAGCGGTACGGATCAGGATATGTGGGGCTCCTCCCCCGGGTGAGTCAGCGAGGGAACCGAACGAGCAGGCTGCCCGAGTTATCGAGGAAACTGCTCACCCAGTTCATCGAAGACGACTACGAAAGTCTCAAGCAGAAGTCTCTGTTTGCGTCATGGGCGGCATTGAAGAAAAAATGTGACGAACTCGGCGTTGCCGCTCCGAGCCACGTGACGTTCAACGCAGCGGTGCGAAGACGTTCTGCGTTTGAGCAGACGCTGAAACGAAAGGGCCGGCGGGCAGCCTACATCCACTCACCGTTCTATTACGAACTCACGCTGACAACGCCGCGGCACGGTGATCGTCCGTTTGAAATAGGCCATATCGATCACACTGAACTCGACATCGAATTGGTCTGTTCACAAACGGGGCGCAATCTCGGCCGACCGTGGATGACGGTCCTCACGGACGCATTCTCCCGCCGATGTCTAGCGCTCTACCTGACCTTTGATGAGCCGAGCTATAGATCGTGCATGATGATTCTACGCAACTGCGTCCTGCGCCACCATCGCCTTCCCCAGATTATCGTTGTTGATGGCGGGCCGGAGTTCAACGGCATCTATTTCGAAACGCTTCTAGCCCAATATGAGTGCACGAAGAAGACGAGGCCTCCCGCCAAGGCCAGGTTCGGCTCTGTCTGTGAGCGGCTGTTCGGCACCGCAAACACTCAGTTCATTCACAATTTGCACGGCAATACGCAGATCATGCGGAATGTCCGGCAAGTCACGAAGAGCAACCGCCCTGATGGGCAGGCGGTATGGACACTGAGCAGCCTCCACTGCCACCTGTCTTCCTTTCTGTTTGAGACATACGACACGATCGAGCATCCGGTGCTAGGTCAGACACCGCGAGATGCCTATTTGGCTGGCTTAAGAACAGCGGGCGTCCGCACAAACCGCATGATCTCCTACGATCAGGTATTCGTGATGGCGACGCTCCCATCCACTCATCGCGGAACCTCCAAGGTCACTCCCGGCCGGGGTGTGAAGGTGAACGGCGTGCATTACTGGGCTGAGGCGTTCCGGGACCCTTCTGTCGAGAATTGCGAAGTCGCAATCCGGTATGACCCATTCGACATGGGCACGGCTTACGCTTTTTTGAGTGGGCGGTGGACGGAATGTCACTCCGAGCATTACGCGATGCTGCATGGCCGTTCGCAGAAGGAAATCATGATTGCATCGAAGGAAGCGCGGCGCCGGAGCCAGTTGCATGCGCGTGGCCGGTTTACGCTGACCGCGCGGAAGGTGGCGGATTTCCTCGCGTCAACGGAAAACGAAGAGAAGATCCTCATTCAACAACTGCGGGACGGCGAAGGCAAGGGAGTCCGGCAGAACGATCTCTCCGTTGTCCATGGTTCAACCACGATCGGAGACCTTCCGAGCGAATTGAGTCCAGGGGCCGCATCATCTTGCGCTGGCGATCGGACATTCGCGGCGACGGTTCTGTATGGAGATTTCTGATGTCAGCAAGGATGCCGCGTACCCATGACGACCGTGATTCCGGACTTGACCGTTTTCGTCAATGTACCATCGCCCATCCCCGGCTTGTGAAAGCCAAAGACGAGCTGATGAACGCCATCTCTGGCGCAGAGTCAAACTCCCTGGTTTTCGTCTTTGGTCCAACCGGGGTTGGCAAAACAACCCTTCTCCAGAAGACTGAGGAAGTGATTACCGCTGAGCTTTTGAACGAACTTCAAGAAGACCGCGAGAAGATCCCTGTCGTCAGCATCGAAGCTGTGGCCCCCGAGTCCGGGAACTTCAATTGGCGCGACCATTACAAGCGGCTTCTCCGTCAACTTGACGAGCCGTTGGTCGACTATAAAGTGGGTCGGCGTTCCGAGAGCGAATCCGTCCAACCGCGCAGTCGCTTCCTGCCTCCACCGCGAGCGGTTGCATCCGATTACCGGGATGCGGTGGAACAGGCCATCCGGCATCGCCGCCCTGTCGTCGTAATGATCGATGAAGCGCAACATCTCGGCAAGATTGGCTCTGGCCGGCGCCTCCTTGACCAATTGGATGTCATCAAGTCGATTGCTAACCGAACCGGAACCGTCCATGTGTTGTTCGGAACCTACGATTTGCTCGCCCTCCGGAACTTAAACGGGCAGCTGAGCCGGCGGAGCATCGATGTTCACTTAGCTCGTTATCGTGCGGAGGTGCCGGAAGAGCGTCAGATATTCATCAATATTATAGAGACGTTCGAACGTGAACTACCCTTTCCTGAACCATCAAACCTCGTTCACAACTGGGAATCTCTGTATGAACGGAGTCTCGGTTGCGTGGGCATCATGAAGCAATGGTTGGTCCGCGCCGCTACTGCGGCCGCGCGGAATGGATCCCGGAGTCTGGCAAAGGGTGACCTCGAGTCCCAAGCTCTGTGCATGGCTCAATGCGAGCAGCTTTATACGGAGATTGCGGACGGGGAACTCAAGCTGGAGGAGCGAAGTGATGCCGTGAGCCGATATCGAAGCAAGCTGGGCTTGACCGATCATGGTTCAGTAAAGGCAATCCCACCTGCCGCATCCCGATTCCGTTTCCGGCGGCCTGGCCAGAGGCTTCCTGTACGCGACACAGTAGGGATGGTTGGCGCAAATGCCGCAGCTATTTGAAAGGTGGTCGATATCGCGGCCTCAGCTCTCACCCAGAACTGCGGCGTATGCGATGAAGCCACTCGGCATCGGGACTTCGATGACCGAGAGTCTTACCAGCTACATTGTTCGGCTTGCGGAAGCGCACTCCGTGACAGTAGGTGATTTTATTGGACGCCTGCTATCGAGAATTCCAAATTCGAATGGTACGCTTCTGACGCGGGCCGCGTTGGAATTCAGAGTCGGAGGCCACGGATTTCACGCTTGCGGCTACCGCGTTAACGGCAATTCCAATTGGAGCGCGAAATGGGTGGATGCCCTTGAATCTGCAACAGGGCGTTCTGATCTCCGCCATCTCACACTCGCCTCGCTCGGTTCTGCGCTGCGACAGCAGGTATTCCGGCATTACAGAGCTTGGTGTCCGGCATGTCTCGACCACTGGCGCTCGATGGGGCAGGCTGTCTATGAACCCCTCGCCTGGGCTATCGAGCTCTCGTCATGTTGCCCGCTTCACAGTATCCAACTTCGCACCCGTTGCCACCATTGCCAATATCAATTGAGCCCAATGGGAGTTTTCCTCCGGATTGGCTATTGCTCACGGTGCGTTGGCTGGCTGGGGCAAAGTATCGGCGATGCAAAATCGATCGAGGACTCTCGCGCCAGCCCGCAACAACTATGGGCGAGTCAACGGATTGGGGAGCTATTGGCAATGCTGCCGTGCTTCACCGTGGAGAGCTCCTGCGAACATTTTCATGCGAGCCTCACTGCATACCTTGAGCAGGTGGTCGGCGGGAATGTGGCGGCCTTTGCCGAATATATTCGGTGTCCGCGCAGCGTCTTGCAAAACTGGCTCGATCGCAAAGCAATGCCCAACATTAACAGCTTGCTCCGAATTGCGCAGGCTCTGAATGTTTCTGTTGCCGGCTTGTTTCATCGAAAAGCGCCGACTGCGAGCGACATTGCCGCTGCAAGACAAGCTATCGCTGCTTCGGGAAATCGCAATGTTTCCCCTTCGCGACCTGCGAGTGACATTCGCAAAGCATTGCGAAGGGCGATCAAAATGGATCTTCCCGTGAGTTTATCAGGCGTGGCGCGCAGCCTGGGTTACAGCACCACTGAGAGGCTCTATTTGGCTGACCGGAAAGTTTGCCATGCGATTGCAGCGCGATACAGGAGATCTGGCAGAAGTCATTGGTGGAGAAAACCGGGCGCAACAAGGATCTGCGAGGGACCTCGGCTGAAGCAGATTCTTGAAGATTCCCTGATATCAAAAGACCCGGTTTCGGTTCATCACATAGCCGCTCGACTCGGCTATTCAAATGATGGATACATACAGCAGAAGTTCCCTGAACTTTGTGCAGCCATCGGCCGAAAGATCGCGAAGAGAAAACAGGCCAGCCATGAAGCCATGCATCAAGTTCTGGAAAAGGCGCTTGAAGAAGATCCGGCCCCCACATTGGTCGAGTTAGCCCACCGTTTGGGTTGCACGACATCGACTACCTTGCGATCATACCATCCAGAGTTGTGCGATCGGATATTGGCGCGTTTCCGCGCCCACCTCGAACGGCGCAGAGAGTCATTGAGAAAAGCGGCCGAGCTCTCCCTTGATGAAACGCCCGCGCCACCGGTGCGCACTGTTTGTGAGCGCCTTGGGATTACGACGTGGTTTATGAACCAGTACTTCCCGGATGTCGGGCACCGGATCGCTGAGCGATATCTACGCTGGAAGGCCGCTGACACCGCCCGCCGCCGAGGTCAATTGGGTGAAATCGTGCTAGAGATAGCCAAAGAGGTATATAGCCAGGGACTCTACCCCTCAGTCCCGAGGATTGCTGCGCGGGTTCCCCCGGGATATCGCTGCGAGTGGATGACGCTTAATGCCGCGGTTCGGCAGGCGCAGAGGGCACTTGGTATCTCGATCGGCGACCGGTAGTCCCTTCCCTACTCCAATTGAACCCCATTTAAACCATAACGTTGCCAAACGGCAAAGTTATGGTTTACGTCACAAACCCAGTGTGATTTAAAGCATATTTTGGCCGGGAATAAAGCATATATTGGCCGTTTGCAGAAACATCTTGCACTGAAAATGCATGTGTGCTAGATTGCACCTATACACATGACGAAAGCAGAAACAACAGATGATGTAATGCTCTGGTTCCAAAAGGCAGCAGGAAAGCTCTGGCCAGTGGCCATCGGGTCGCTTTCCCTACGAAAGAGCCCCTGTATTCGAAAGCGCTGCAAACTCTGTGAGTCGGGCCAAGGGCACTCGAGTTATGCGTTGTATGGGCGTGATGAAAGTCGCCGCTTTTCGATCTATGTTCCAGATGAATTAGTCGAGCCATTGGAAAAGGCGGTCCAGAACGGTCGGGATCTTCAAAAGCTTATGGCTGAAGCTGGCCGGAGGTACGCGTTCGCACTGAAGAACGAACGTAGCTCGCGCATTCGAAAGTAGCACGGAGTGTCCTTGGGCGCTCCAACTGCGGAGGTCGCAAGTGCTCAACGATGCAGACTATATCGACTGGTGTTTGCAGCTCGGATTAGCCGAATCGACACGTGCAACGATTACTGCGGCGCGATCTCGTAATCCTACTCGCCGGGTTGGGGGCGGGCGTCAGAATGTCTCCGGCCGCTATCCCAGTCGCAAAATGGGCGTCACTATCCAGTTTGAAAGCCATCGCGTTGAATTGCCGCTGGTCTACGAGATGGAGCACGATCCCGCAGTACTGGAATATTACGATCAGCCTCCATCAATTCCACTTGCCTATCCGACGGCGGGCGGAAGACGGCTGTCGGTCATGCATACCCCGGATTATTTCGTTCTTCGCCACGACTCTGCCGGATGGGTTGAGTGCAAGACCGAAGGCGATCTTGAAAAGCTGGCCATCAAGAGTCCACACCGCTACCTTCGGGATAATGCCGGCAAATGGTGCTGTCCGCCGGGCGAAGCTCACGCCTCGGCATTGGGTCTGGACTACAGGGTATGGTCACCGACTAAAGTCAATTGGAACCTCCAGCGCAACCTTCAATTCCTCGATGATTATCTCCGATACGATTCTGGGAACACAGCGGGGTCCATCAATGCCGCTGTCAAAACGATAATCGAAGCAGAGCCAGGAATGACCCTGTCGGACCTCCTGGCGAAGGATCACGGTGTTGTGGAACCAGACATGATTTACTCGCTGATCGCAAGCGGCGATGTGTATGTGAACCTGAGTAAGGTCGTACTCGCCGAACCAGCGCATGTCCGCCTCTTTGATAACGCCAGAGTTGCCGCTGAATATGGGGATACATCTCGCGAACTGGAGGAGGGTGTAGGCAACTGCAGAGGTATCAGTGGTCTGCCTGCGGAAGCGCAGGGCGCAAATGGCGAAGCATTTCGGCTATTGGCAATGGCCAGCGAGCGAGATCTAGCAGTGGCAAATCGACGCTTTGCGATCGTCACAAATCGTCTCGAGCGGGGTACAGAACCATGTCTCACTCCAGAGAGGACTGTGCGTCGCTGGATCGCGCAGTATCGAACAGCAGAAAGCCTCCATGGCAATGGGTATGTGGGGTTGCTGGCGAAGGCCAGTGAGCAAGGGAACAGAACCAGCCGTCTCTCCGAAGAGTCGCGCAACATGCTCGTTCAGTTTGTCGAAAAGGACTATGAAGATCTCCGCCAAAAAACGAAGTTTGCATCGTGGGCAGCGCTGAAGCGGAAGTGCGATGAACTTGGCATCGTCGCGCCAACTTACGTTACGTTCTGCACTGCCGTGCGAGAGCGACCGACGTTTCTGCGAACATTGAAGCGGCAGGGACGACGTGCTGCATATACCCACTCATCGTTCTATTTTGAGCTGGAGCCAACTACTCCCCGTCACGGTGACCGCCCTTTCGAGATTGGTCACATTGATCACACGGAACTGGACGTTGAGGTCGTTTGCTCCCACACCGGCCGCCCACTCGGGCGGCCGTGGATGACCGTTTTGATCGACGCATTCTCCCGCCGCTGTCTCGCCTTCTATCTGACATTCGATGCGCCTAGTTACAGGTCCTGCATGATGATTTTGCGCGACTGTGTTCGACGTCATTCCCGCCTGCCTCAGGTTATTGTCCTTGATGGCGGCCCGGAGTTCCAAAGTACCTATTTCGAGACGCTTTTGGCCCGCTACGAATGCACCAAGAAAGTGCGTCCCCCGGCGCAAGCTCGCTTCGGTTCAGTCTGCGAACGACTGTTCGGCACTACGAACAGCCAGTTCATTCACAACCTGCGCGGCAATACACAGATCACGCGCAACGTCCGACAGGTTACGAAAAGCAACGAGCCAACAGGCCAGGCTCGGTGGCCACTTGGGCGTCTTTACGACTATTTGTCGTCGTTCCTGTTTGAGATATATGACACCATAGAACACCCTGCCCTCGCTCAGAGTCCTCGGAAGGCATGTCTCAAGGCTCTCCAAAACACAGGCGTTCGTCCGAACAGGACGATTTCGTACGATCAGGCGTTTTTATTGGCTACACTTCCAACGACTCCGCGGGGTACAGCAAATGTTTCACCTGGGCGCGGGGTCATTGTCAACCGTGTGTACTACTGGGCCGAAGCATTTCGTGATCCCACTGTGGAGAATCACGACGTCCCCGTCCGGTACGATCCTTTTGATATCGGCACTGCTTACGCCTTTGTGAAGAACCGTTGGACGGAGTGCCACTCCGAGCACTATACGGTGCTTCAGGGGCGATCTGAAAGAGAAATCATGTTGGCCTCGAAAGAGCTGCGCCGGCGACGCCTATTGCATTCGCGAGAACGGTTCACGCTGACAGCTAGCAAACTCGCTGACTTTCTCGACTCGGCCGAAGCGGAAGAAAAGTGCTTGCTTCAGAGAATGCGAGACCGGGAAAGCGCATCACTCCGACAAAGCAGCCTCGATTCTATACCGGTCGCACATCGTGCCGACGAAGTATCCACAGAGTCAGAATCGATCAATACTACGCGGGAATTGTCGGTGCCCAATCAGGCTGAAGCTACCGCAGTCTACGGAGACTTCTGATGCCGGTCGACCTGCTTCATAAAGAGGATGTCTCTAAATTGCCAATCGATCATTTTCGCTCCTTCACGGTGGCGCATCCGCGGCTCGTGGAAGCCAAAGAAACTCTGATGAATGCGGTCCATGGCGCTGAGCCGAACTCGCTCATATTCGTGTTTGGACCGACCGGGGTCGGCAAGACAACGTTACGAATGAAGACGGAGCAGTTGATTGATACGGAACTTCTGGGTGAACTTCACGAGGACCCGGCACGAATTCCGGTCGTCAGTGTTGAAGCAATAGCTCCCGAGTCAGGAAGTTTTAATTGGCGCGATCACTACAAACGCCTTCTCCATCAGCTTAACGAGCCTCTGATCGACCACAAGCTGAATAGAGAGGCTGGTTCGGTCATGCGGTTCATGCCACCATCGAGGGCAGTCGGTACTGAATACCGCTTTGCCGTGGAGCAGGCCATCCGGTATCGCAAGCCCGTGGCGGTGATGATCGATGAGGCCCAACATCTCGGCAAGATTCCGTCCGGCCGGCGCCTCCTCGATCAACTGGACGTAATCAAGTCCATCGCCAACCAAACGAAGACCGTACACGTTTTGCTTGGAACCTACGAACTGCTTGCATTCCGAAACCTCAATGCGCAACTCAGCAGGCGAAGCATCGATATTCATCTCCCCCGCTACAGAGCCGAAGATCCGGAAGACCGGCAGATGTTCATCAATATCGTAAAGACCTTCGAAAAGGCTCTTCCATTCGAGGGCTCATCGGATCTGGTAGCCGATTGGGAGTTCCTGTATGAGAGGAGCCTCGGATGTATCGGGATTTTGAAGGAATGGCTTGTGCGAGCTGCGACCGTAGCGTCTCGGATGGGCCTCAACCGGTTAACGAGAGCGACTCTTCAATCTCAGGCTTTATCCATCGCGCAATGTGAACAGATGCACACGGAAACGACGCATGGCGAACTGACACTGCACGAAGGGAACCAAGCGGCGGTGCGGCTTCGTAGTAGATTAGGCCTGAGCACGATTGCTGCACCAATAAAGGAAGATCTTACGCAAGAAGGCCATTCGGGCAAACACCCTCGGCCGGGTCACAGGCTTCCAATACGTGATCTTGTCGGACAGCCGGAGGCAAATGCAACCTTTGCTTGAGTCGTGGTCCCTATCGCGCCCACTCTTGCCGCCGAGGAGCCAGCTCTATCCTCTGGAGCCGATTGGCGTCGGCACTGAAGTGGTCGAGAGTCTCACTGGTTATGCGTCTCGATTGGCCGATGCGCACTCAGTGAGCGTGGGGGACCTTGTCGGCAGAGTTCTTACTGATCTTACACATCCAATAGATGCGATCATCACGCCGAAAGCCAAAGCAGTCAGAGTAGGCGGGCATGGCTTTCGAGCTTGTAACTATGCCCCCAACGGCGTTACCGAGACAGCGGTGAAATGGGTTCATGCACTCGATGCAGCCACCAGCCGACACGATCTGCAATATCTAACCCTTCTTCCGCTTCGTTCTACGGTTGCGGGCCGCTTGTTTAGGCGGCGACGTGCATGGTGCGCACTTTGTTTTGAACAATGGCGGTCAGCCGGGCAGATTGTTTATGAGCCGCTCATCTGGTCAATCCAGGCGGCAGCGAATTGTCAGATCCATCTACGGCCGCTGGATCAAACTTGTAGCCACTGCGCACGCGCGCTGAGTCCGCTCGGCGTTTTCTCTCGTCCGGGATATTGCGAACGTTGTGATGGTTGGCTAGGTGCTTCACGCAGGGACACTAGCCGGTCATGTTCAGGGCTGCATGGCGGAGAGGGCGATACATGGTCCTCTGCGCAGGTTGGAGATCTGCTGGCCATGCTCCCTTTGGTTAACCTGGGAGGAGCCCGTGAAGCGCTCCGCAGAAGCTTAGCGGTGTATCTCAATCAACTTACGGCTGGCAATATTCTTGCTATGGCGGAGTACATTCACTGCCCACCCAGCATTCTCAGAAACTGGTTGGACGGCACAACTGTTCCCACGCTTGAGAATCTGCTGCGAACCTGCAGATTCTTGAATGTTCCAATCGCGAGTGTGGTCGCTTCATCTGGGCCCTCACCAGCAAATGTAGATGCCGCCAAGGAGGCGATCGCTCGGGCTGGAAGCCGAGGCGTGTCTCTATGTCAGAAGAAGAGTGAGATTCGGCAAGCGCTTGAAAAAGCTCTTCAAGACCCCGAGCCACGCAGTATCTCAGACGTTGCGCGAAGAATGGGCTATGCTGACACCGAAAGGCTTTATCAAGCCGACAGAGACCTCTGCCACAAGATCGCTGCTCGATATCGGTTGTCTGGTCAAAGTCATTGGTGGAAGAAGCCAGGAGCTGCGAGGATTTGTGACACCCTGCGAATAAAAGAACTCTTGGAACAGTCTCTTAAATCGGCTGAGCCGCTCTCGGTTCATCGAATCGCCGCAGACCTTGGGTATGCGAACGAAGGATACATTCGTCAGAAATTTCCGGCGTTGTGCGTCGCAATCGGCAAGAGAGTATCTCAGATGAAGCGAATTCGTTCTCTGAGGATCCGCCAGACCCTGGAAGGCGCGCTCAATGAGTCCCCTGCGCCGACCCTGGTCAACTTGAGCCGTCGCCTTGGTTATTCAACCTCGACCGTCTTGCGAGCGCACGAGCCTGGCTTATGCGATCTACTTGCGAGACGGCACAGAGATAACGTGAGGAAGTACAGATCTGATCTGAAAAGAGCGGCAAAAGCCACTCTCAATGAGACTCCCATCCCATCGGTGCGCGATCTCTGCAAGCGCCTGGGTGTGACGGTTTGGTTCATGGGTAAGTACTTCCCAGCCGTTCGTCACATGATCGCCGAGAAACGCCGCCGAGTAGCCTCGGAGAGCACGAGCCGCCGTCGCGACAAGTTGTTTCAGGACACATACAACATCGCCGCAGAACTTCAGAGGCGAGGCGAATACCCCTCGATAAATCGAATCCGCGAGAAGCTTCCAGAGGGTTCCTGTACCGAATGGAAAACACTTAGTCTGGCGGCTCATGCGGCGCGCCGGGCGCTTGGTATCTCAAGGTAGAGCTTCAGATCCAAACAGCTGCCTACATCCGACCCTTCGTCGGCCAAGATATGCTTTATTCCCGGCCAAAATATGCTTTAAATCACACCCAGAGTTCACTGCCCACGGAGGAACCATGGCCAGAAACGCGGCGCGGTTGAAGATGGGCTTTTACCCGCTTCCCGTATGCGAGGCCGAGCGGCTTCGCTCATTGCTCAATTATTCCGGCCCGGCGTCAGTCGTCGATCCCTGCGTCGGTCAGGGAACGGCGCTCGAAATCATCACGCAAGGCGCGGAGGTGCATCGCTACGGCGTCGAACTCGATGCCGAGCGGGCGGCAATTGCTCAATCGAAGGGTATCGAGACCATCCAAGGAAACGCCTTCGATGGTCTATGCCACCTATACCGGAGAGAAGGATGTCACGCTGCGGCTGGAGACGATTCTGCGCCAGGCAGGTTTCCGGGTTGCCGTGCTGCGCTCTTCCGTGCCAACGGAGAAACGCGAGGACTGGTACGAGCGGCAGTTGCAGGCGGGAGTCGAGGTCGTCGTCTGCCATCCCAAGCTGGTAGAGACGGGTTTGGATCTGTTGGCCTTTCCGACGCTCTACTTCTACGAGACCGGCTACTCGTTGCACACGCTGCGGCAGGCGAGCCGCCGCTCGTGGCGAATCGGCCAGCGTTATCCGGTGCGGGTGAAGTTCGTCACCTACGCGGGGACCATGCAGGAAACCTGCCTGCGGCTGATGGGCAAAAAGATGCTCGTCGCGCTGACGCTGGAGGGCAAGTTCTCGGGCGAAGGCCTGATGGCGCTTGATGCCGACGAAGACCTGATGAGTGCGATGGCGCGCGAGTTGGTCGAAAAGGCCGGAGTCGGGGAATCTGCCGACCTCGTATGGCGGCAACTTGAGAAGGAGCGTGGCCAGATTGTGCCTCAGCCTCCTCCACCAACCCAGCAGGAAAGCGGTTCGCTGCTCGACTTGCCGGAGTTCGTGGTCGCCACTCCGTCGCCAAATCGAGACGGCATTCATCTTGTCGAACCCATCAGGGTTGAGATCAAAGATACGCCCTGGCCGGCTGCGGCGGTTCCTGTGCAACTCAGCCTCTTTGGCTGATATGGCATGGGATCGTGATTCAGCCATGCCTTTACAACAACGATTGAGGTGATCCTGTGGCACAAGAAAATCGCCCGCCGCGGACATTTGTCGAGTGGGTGCTTCAGTTGCTTGAAGAGCGATTTTCGTGGCTTGGCACGGAGGAGGAGATGCAGGTCAGCGGTGCCGATACCATCGACCAGCTGACCGACCTTCACCGCGAACTCAAGCGCAGGCATAAAACCTGTCGGCGGAATGCCGAGAAGAACGGCAGGTAGCTTGCTGTCGTTGGATAGAGCGGGCCTGCAGGTCGAAAACTCTCTTCTCACGAACTGAAAGCAGTGATACTCTCCCACCAGGGAGAAGTAGTTCCAAGCGTTGCCGGCCAATGCCGGATCGCTAACAAGGCAACGCCACGAGCCAGCGCAAGCTGGCTCGTGGCGTCTACGGAGGCTCTCATGCCAAAGGGGCCATTCCTCCCGGAAAATTTTTCAGCGACCAAGTTTTCGACAGCGGCCGACAAAGCGGAATTCGGAAATCACTTCCTTCGCTTCATCGATGCCGAGTGGGCGCAGACGCTCTTCACCAAAGATTTCTATCACCGTCTGTCGATGTGCTTTGGGCATATTGCGCATTATGTGGAGCGTGAGAATATGCGGAGTGGCAACACAACTGCCGCGCGGGCGTGCTGTTTGGACGCTCAACCGCTCTGCATAATCCCATGTGGCGGACGGTGAGCCCGCCGCATAGTCGATATTCGCGCAACTCACGCAAAGTGGGGTCTACGGTGACTCTTGGAGAGAAGCGATCAGTGCATCAGGAGCTTTGAATCGCCCGCGACGCAGGCTTGGAGGGAGAACAGCCTCCATGGCTTCTAGCTTTTCAGTTGGATCGACACGAAGATAAATCTCGGTCGTGCGCATATCGCTATGCCCCAGCCAGAGCGCAACCTTCCGAATATCGCGAGTGGCTTGAAGCATAATCACAGCGCAACTGTGCCTGAGTTGATGAGGTGAGACAGAACGTCCCTTCAGATCGGGAAGCTTTCCGGAGGCGACTTGAACGTGCTTTTCCAAGATGTATTCGAAGCCCGCCCGCGTCATGGAATCTCCCGCAGCATTCACGAAAAGCTCAGGAGTGCGAATGGGACCACGAACAGCCAACCACGCTCGCAGATCGGCGGCAGTTTCCTTCCACAGCGGGAGGCATCGCTCCTTCCTACCTTTTCCGCGCACCCGGATGCTTGGGGGATGACGCAAGGAAAGCCCCTCAATTGGCAGATCCACTAACTCAGACACTCGAAGGCCACCAGCGAAGCAAAGGTGCAGCATTGCTCTGTCTCGGATTCCTAAGCGGGTCGAGAGGTTTGGCGCGTCCAGGATCGCCCGCATCTGCTTCATCGTGAGGTGTTGAACCAGAGCTTGGTCGTGCCGCTTTGTTGGAATCGCGCGGATCTGGTGAACCTGTTCGAGTGATGAGGGCACGCGCAATTCGACATATCGCATGAAGGCCTTGACCGCCGACAGACGCGAGTTGCGGGTGACGGAGGTGTTTGATCGAGCCTTCTCAATATGTCGCAGGAAGTCGAGCACCAGTGCCGCAGTGATGTGCTCAATACACAATTGAGATGGTCTCTTCCCAATACGACGAGATGCAAACTCAAACAATAGACGGAACGCGTGAGCATACGTTTCGCAGGTGTTCGGGCTGTAGCCTCGCTCGATTGGCATGTGCTCTCGGAGAAAGGCGGTAATAAGGGGCGCGATAGGTGTCATGCGACCTCCTTGCCAACCAGAGCCTCGGCAGACGCGGCGATATCTTTCATCAATTCTGGAGTCGCCTCGAGATACCAATAGGTATGGGTGATATCCGCATGCCCAAGGTACGTTGCCAGTGCCACGAAATGAGCAGCAACATCTTCGCGTCGTGTCGGGCACTTTTCCAAAGATCGGGTTGCGAATGTGTGCCGCATATCATGAATTCGACACAGGCGTGTCCCCGTTTGAGTGATCCCAGCATGTAGAGTCAACCGGCGAAATGTGTAATCCGCCATCTTCGAGCTGATGCCCCGCATCCTCGAAGAAAGGAACAAATGATCATCTACCGCTGGAAGTGTCACGCGGGAGGCAAGATATGCGTTCAATGCATCCTTAACCGTGGAATGCAAAGGAATCAGACGACTTTTGCCGCCCTTGCCCCTGCGAATCAGAAGCACACCGTCCGATTGCACATCACTCAGGCGTATGTTGAGCGCCTCCGATATGCGCAACCCCGTAGATGCGATCAGCCCGAAGAGTGTTGCGTACACTGCGCGGTGAAGAGAGTAAGTTCTAGGAAGCTTTTCCGTCGCCGCGACAATTCCCCTCAGCTCTTCCGAAGAAAAGATGTAGGGCATTAATCGGCCTTGCGGAGGTGGAAAAAGGTGAGACGGAGGGATTTCATGTCCTGCATCCTCCGCGTGCAGGAAACGAGCAAACAGCGCGACTGCGTTGAGACGCACGTACCTCGTGCCTGGGGTAGACGCTGCGGTGGCCCATGTTACGGCTGTGGATACCCTGATGTGAGTATCGCCTTGGCATCTCGCAAATTCGGCATACGCGGTGAGCAGCCGGTCTGTCTGTAGAAGGCCATAGCCGAGTTTCCTGCGGAGTGCGATATATCGTTTGACCGAACTCATTAGCATGACGCCACCCCCGGCCACGGCTGTGCGATCGCGGACAGCATGCCAATATCCACCTTGGCATACCGAGCAGTTGTTTGAGGTGAACGATGGCGAAGGACAGAGCCGATGCTGGCAAGAGATGCACCTTGACGCAGCATCGTTGTTGCGGCTGAATGCCGAAGAACATGAGCTCCGCGAGCAGGTGAGCTGACTCCGGCACGGTCCAATGCTCCCCGAACGATCCCACCTACTCTTTGATAGCTAAGCCTCCCGAATGGGGGCGGGACTGTAACGAACAACTCCGGCGCACGGGATGCAGGACGGCTCTTCTGCAGATATTGCAGGACTGCCATTCCCACCTCCTGCGGCAGAGGCAGAAGATCGTGACGCCGGCCCTTGCCAAATACTGTGATCGTCCCGTTGTTCCAGTCAACATCAGTCAATCGCAGCTTGACAACGTCACCTGAACGCAGGCCTAGGCGGGCAAGGAGCAAGATTATGGCTTTGTCCCGCAGACCCGTCCCGTCGGTCGAACATGAAGCAATGACCCGATCTACATCCGCGGACGCGAGATACTTTGGTATTGATGATAGTCTTCGCGAAACACAAGAAGGCAGGGCGTACTCCAACCCACTCTTGCATCGCCTTGTAGCCCCGAGGAATCGGAGATAGCTTCGCACGGCCGTGGCTCCCAGCTTCGCGTAGGAGGAGCCGCGGCGTGCCCCTCGCGTTAGAACAAACTCACGCAATACCTGAGGACTGTAAGCATCCGGATCGCTACCAACCGTTGCAATGAACTCCTCCAGCACTCTGCGATAAACATCCAATGTCACCTGAGTCACGCCCCTTTGCTCCAACATCCATGAATAGAACTCCTGGAGCAGTGGAGCGGAGCAGGCGTGAGAATCAGCGCCGACAATTTGCGAGAGAAGGCCACGCTCCCCTAGAAACAGAAGGAAAAGCCGGGCAACACTGAGAGATTCACGCCTGGGGCCCCGTTCATACGGGATATGAGGAACTGACATGAAATGCTTTGCACATTCTTGCAGCCCTTCAGCGAAATCTTCAGAAGTTCTTCCAGTCTTGGTCAGCCAATCGGTCCACCCAGCAAAGGATTGAAGCATTCGAAAGAGCGATCGCTTATTGTGCCCTCGGGCATGCAACCAATCCGAGAAATCATCAACATGGTTGGCGGCAGGACCTCCTTTGAGTCGATTCCGCGTGATTCTTGCACTTACATGGTCTTCGAGCATGTTGCCTCCTTTGCTATCAAGGAGACACGATGTCGCCACATTTACCCCTTCTGGATGGGTGACGACACGGCCTGCGCCGGGATAAACCGGTATGTTGCAGGGGATGCAAGAGCCCTACAAGGAAGGAAATAGCGATTCCATCCTGGCCTCCAATCTTTCACGGGACATCGTGAGGTGTCTGGTGAACCGTGGTCCAAGTGCGGGTTGAACCCGAAGAAGCGCTTTTGACCCTTTCTCTCAGGAGATGACTAGGCGCGGATTTCGATCACTCGCATTCTGGTCGCGGCAGGGGCGGTCACTGCTGCATCTTGAATAGCGATTCTTGGATGCAAGTTGAGGCAAAATCCGAGCGAGTCGTTGGCTGGCTCGACCCAATATGGGCGAGCCCCGCAAGCGCGTCAACGCCACCGTCGTCGAGAGATTGACTTCGCTTGAAAGAGATCACTTGGATATGAGCAGAATCGATTTTCCCTTGGCGTTGGAGGATCGAATAAAATAGACGCCACCGTAGATACCCCAGATCGCAGCTATACCCAGGGCGAAAAGTGGCTCCTTGAAAGTCCCAAGGCCGAATACAGGACTGATCAGGTAAAAGGCCATGCATGTCAAGTTTGCTGCGATGCCTAACACAGGGACGACCAAGTGCCTCACAACGTTGTAGTCGTGGCGCCTGTTGTACGCCACCATGCACAGAAAGCAAGTGAGCGCGTAAAGGATGAATGCGCCAAAGTTTGAGACCAGGGTCACCGTTAGCAGCGAGTTGGGCAGTGCGGCCATCTGGTCGTGGTTGGTATAGCCGAAGCTTGAGAGGATGCCGTGTGGGAGCGCAGAAATGGCTGCATCGGCCGGGGCGCCGGCGTCTCCAAAGGCTATAGCCACAGCAATTACACCAATGACCGCTGAGATTACAGCGAGGGTCCAAATGGCGCGCCGCGGGGTCAGCGATTCTCCGTGAAGGATGCCAAAGTGCTCCGGGACCTCATCGTCTTTGCCCATTGCGTACGTGACGCGGACAGCCGTATTTATGCAGCTCAGCGTGGTGCCAATCAGCGCCAGGAAAACTGTGAAGGCTTCGGCCAGCATGAAGTAGTGCCCGTTGCCGTGGCCCAGAAGCCCATCTCCAACAATGATCATCATATCGCCGACGGGCGCGGCCGAACTGGAAGCGTTTTGCATGGTGTAACCGGAGTTTAGAAAATAGTTAGTTGCGAAGTAACCTATCATGTAGCACAACAGACCTTGAATCAGCAGCGATGTAATGACCGCGATGGGTATATGTTTGGTAGGGTTCTTGGCTTCTCCGCCCATGGAGGTTACGGATTCGAATCCGACCAGGAGCAGAATGGCAACGGTGGCTTGAATGAAAACCCAACTAAATTTGTGCGGGGAAATCACCGATGCGGCCGATCCGTGGGTCAAGAAGTTGCCGGTTGCATCCGACTCGGGATAGGTGATCTGGAAAGGAACTGGCTTGCCCGCCGCGTCCAGCAAGGGTTGGGGTGCGCCACTTGCATCGCGAACAGTCGATCCGTCTTTCGCTGTGGCGAACTGATAGCTGTAGGTGGCTAGTGTCTGGCCATCGAACTGGAATCCAGGTGTGCCCGAGGGGTGACTGGAGCGATAGCCGAGAGCCAGCACACTGAAGATGAGCAAGGCGGATATCTGAATGACATTGATGACCAGGTTGACGGCCGTCGATGCGCCGACGCCCTTGGTTGCGATCCACGCGACAAAAAAGGTGAAAACAACTGCGACCAGAGCCATGAAGACAGGCCCAGGGTTTGAACCACTCATGAAGTTGGGATAGAGGAAGCCGACCACATAACCAACGAAAATGCCGGTGAGGGCGACCATCACGCCGGGGTAGACCCAGTAGTAAAGGTGCGAGCCCCAGCCGACGATGAATTTGGCGATGCGGGTGTACTTGAAGAACTGGTCCTTGGATAAGAGAGCCTGCTCTGCGTAGTAGTAGCTAGAACCGGTGCCGGGATAGAGCTTGGAAATCTCGGCGTAAGAGATCGCTGTGGCCAAAGAAAGCAAAAGTGCGGCAACAAAGCCCAACCACATGGCCGGAGCAGTTGTGCCCGTAGTGGCTTGAACGAAGAAAGTAAGCCATAGAAGGCAGCCGGGAGCGATGAGGGCCATTGCGTTGCTGGTCAGCCCGGTGAGACCAAGAGTGGCCTGCATTTGTGGTGCCTTTGGATCTGCCATGTGCTTTCTCCTAGATCGATCAAGTTCGTGGGTTCGGTCCCGGCGGTTCGCCTCCGAGATGTTTGTCAGGCTCACCTTATCCGGATTTCATTCCGGGCCAATATGGGTAACACCTCAATGAAAGGGGTGTATCTCAGTGATCCTCCCCGGCTATCAACACTATGTGTGACTAGTCTTGATGCCGAGGAAGTGGTCACTATTCGCGTTCCTTATTTAGGAAACTGTGACAACCGCGTCTTCAGGGTACGCATGCATCCCGGACTCGGACACGTCGAGGCCTTCCAATTCCACCTCGGCTGAAACTCGCATGGATCTAACCTTGTTCACGACCCAAAATACGACAAAGGTTGCTCCAAATGCCCAAATAGCGCAGAGGGTTGCTCCCATGAGTTGAGTAACAAACTGTCGACTGTCACCGTGGAGCAAGCCAGTCACCCCCTGACCTGCATGCCCAAGGTAAGCTGTAGCCCCGACCCCGTTCCATCCTGAACCGTAAGTACCGTCCGCAAAGATACCGACACAGACGGCGCCGAGCCAACCACAGTAGCCATGAACCGAAATTGCCCCGCATGGATCATCGACTTTGATGACCCGTTCATTGAAGAGCACCCCGAAGCAGACCACGACGCCTGCAAGGACACCGATCACAACGGAAGAATTAGGAGAAACGAAGGCGCAGGGAGCGGTGATTGCCACCAGGCCAGCCAGCATTCCGTTGCAGGCCATCGTGACGTCGGGCTTTTTGAAGAGCGCATACCACACCAACATTGCTGTAGCCGCGCCGGCGACAGCAGCGAGGTTCGTATTCACAGCGATGACGGAAATGCGGAGGTCGGTCGCACCGAGCGTGGAACCAGGATTGAATCCCATCCATCCGAAAAGGAGGATGAAGGTGCCAGTTACAACGAAGACGATGTTATGCGCTGGAAAGGCCCGCGGTTTTCCGTCGGGGCCATATTTTCCCAGTCGTGGACCCAGGATGACGGCAAGTGCAAAAGCGCAAAAGCCACCGACTCCATGTACTACCGTCGAACCGGCGAAATCGACATAGCCATGGCCGAGATTCAGCGTTGTTCCCACTTGCGAAAGCCACCCGCCGCCCCAAACCCAGCAGCCGAATACTGGATAGAGGAATGCGCCAATGAACAGTTCGCACAACAGGAATGCCCAAAAGGTGATGCGCTCACAGATTGCACCTACAATGATGTAACCCGCAGTCTCCATGAAAACGACTTCGAAGAGCGTATAGCAAAGGCTACCGGAATCGTAGCCTGGTCCGCTTAGGAAGAAACCCTTGCCGCCTAGGAACCCCCATAGACCATGTCCAAATAGGAATTGATTGAGTGTCGGGGTTCCCCCCAGATTTGCTGGGGCTGCATTAATTGCTGCACCTCCATACTGGAAGGCGTACCCAACGGCATAGTAGGCAAGGAACGCGAACACGTAGGCCGCAAAGTTCAGCATCATGAGATGGCCCGCATTCTTCTTGCGCACAAGCCCGCAGGTAAGCAGAGCAAACCCCGCCTGCATGAAGAGAACGAGATATCCGGTGAGCAGCGTCCACGAGAAGTTAGAAGCAATACGGATATGTCCAACCCCGTCAGCCAATTTTCCGGCCAGCGGCTCCTTGGCTAGCTGCGCTTGATATTCGTCATAGTCCTTCTTCTGTTGGGCATAATTGGGACTACTCGGGTCGGGGGCGGGGGGAACAAACGCAATGCCGGCGGCATCTTGAACGTTCGTCTTATCGCCGGTAGCTATACCTGCTGGATCTGGCTGGGGAGGATTATCGGCAAAACAACGTACCGACGACACTCCAAATATGCCTGCGACCAACAGAACTGTGGCAACGACCTGTATCAATGAAAGGCACAAGCGTCGCCTCCCGAGTGGCTGTTTCATATCTGCTTTCTCCTTTTGTCAGCGTCGTGCTTTGGAAATGGATTCAGCGGGGCGAAAGGTCGTCCTCAGCTGGAACCTTCAAAGAGCCGTTTCCCCTCGCTCACCAGTACGAATTCTTATGACCTCGTCCACAGGGGTCACGAAGATCTTTCCGTCGCCAAGCTTTCCGGTCCGGCTACCTTCGATGATTGCGTCCACAATCTTAGAAACCTGCTCATCCGATGCGACGATTGTGAGGAGGACCTTCGGAAGAAAATCGACCGAGTACTCAGTTCCTCTGTATATCTCGGTATGGCCATGTTGTCGGCCAAAACCTCTGATTTCTGCCGCGGAAGCCCCTTGAATCCCTATGCTGCTAAGGCATTTCTTGACCTGGTCAAGCCTCTCCGGCCTGATGACCGCGTCTATGCGCTTCATCATCGTCCTCCACTCTTGGAAGTCACTTGGTTCATCTAAGAATCTATGCGATGGCCGCGAACCGGGCTGGCGTAAAACGGACGCCATGGGTAGGCAAGACTGCGATTGTTTCCGCCTCATGCGGTCAAGATTTTCAAGGTAGCTTTGTCCAGGATGTGGAGAGTGGCGCAACGGTGCCAGCAGAGAGGCATGGGGTCCGAAACGCGCCAGCGTTTTGCACTCCTCCCTCTGATATTGAAGTGAGGGACAAGACAAATCGTCTCCAAAGGAGATCGAGCATGAAGAATCCGTTTAGCACTTTGCTCTGGAAGTTCGACGGCTTTAGATTTCGCCGCAGCATTAAGAATGCACTCGCATTGAACCTGCGCAACGAGGTACGCCCAGATGGCCTCGCGTTGAGCAAGGTCTTCAGTCGCTTGGAGATTGAGTGGTATGCACGAGACATTCATCCTTGGGATCGCGATCGCAACATCTCGCAGGAAGACAGGGCACTCATGTTTGAACAGCAGTGTCTGCGCGACACTGAGGCCGCGATTTCCAGGTTGTTCGAGAGACTACCTCAGGTGGACACGATCGAACTGCGAGTACTCGAATTTCAGTCGAAGTTGCCCATAATCACCGCAACTGTTACTCGCTCAAGTTTAGAGACAAGTGAGACTTTGTCGGTGGGAATGCGGCTGTTGCTCAGCGGAGCAAAGCTCTTCCTATCAGATTGGCAATATGCGACTCTGGAGTTGTCGAGCAACCAGACTCGGGGAGATGCGGTGAATCGCTTGCCGGAGGCGCAGGCCGTGGGCCGTCTTTGAAGAGCCGTTCGGATCCGAGTTCGTTCGGGCGATTGGGTTCTGGTCGTTAATTCCGAAGTGGGCTACAGAACCCGGCGAGCTTACTGCAGAGTTGGGTGACAGAAAATACTCGGAAGACTCAGAGGCCCTCTACTTGGGATTTGCACATCATTTATTGAATGCGCGAGATCGCCCCCGCGCAGCAAGGATAGTAAAGATACTTGCGAAGTTCAGTTAGGTCTCCGCGCCTATCCTCCAATTACGAGTCGTTACAAAACTAAGAGAAAATCAAGACAGCCCCTTCTCGATCCTCTACGCCAAGGTTCGCCAGGCGCACAAACACTTCTCGTCGGCTGAGAAACAGCGAGCGGGAACCTATTTTGTTCGTTCATGATGGATCGACCGATTAATTGACCTTGGGTAAATCTCCGCGAAGGATTCGTCGGGAGAGGTCGCGGGCCATCCAACGATTACCAAGAAAACATCAAGTACGAAAAGCGCGATAGCGATGTCGTTGAGAATCATCCCTTGACGCAGATTCGGCCAGAACTGGTTGGCAGACCAGAATAGAAAAGCGGTCGCCAGAATGATCGCTTTTATCCATTCCATAAGAGGCGGTCGGTGCGCGCTCTGATAAACAATGTAAGCCAGAGCAATCAGAGCAAGCGAAAATCCTTCGAGAAGAACATGGACGCTGCGGGGGAAGAAGGTTGGGTTAATGTCCCACGCGAGCAGCATTCCTACGCAAACGAGTGTGCCCCCACCCAGAATCACAGCAGCTTTCCTGCTCGCTCGGTCAAGTCGAATGTACATAGATTGCTCCTTCTTTCAGACCGCAATGGCACGGCTGTTGCGTGTTTGTGGAGTTGAGGGAGTTGTTGGGAGGTCAGAATCGTCGCCAAGAGCCCTTGCCAGAGTCATCGAACTGCATCGCTCCGTCGATTTAGGGGGCACCTCTGCCATTTCCATGAATGTCAGTGCCCGTAGTGCTTTGCATTGATTTCGGCAAAGTGTTGCCAGTTTTCCGGAAGGCCGTCCTGTGGGAATATGGCCAAGACGGGGCAAGCGGGAACACACGCACCGCAATCGATGCACTCCACTGGGTCGATATAGAGTTGCGGTGCAGTCGAGTGTCCTTCCTCATCTTTCCTGGGGTGAATGCAGTCTACGGGGCAAGCATCCACACAAGATGTATCCTTGACTCCAATACATGGTTCTGCGACTACGAATGCCATGAGCACTCCCTTTTTGTCACTCTCGCCTTGTCGCTGACTGCTTAATTCCTTTGCCACCTGGTGTACCCCTTACATCAAGACGAGCCGTACACAAATGCATCGCGGCATAAGCGCGCCATGGCCGCCAGCCTTCCGCCGTCTGCATGCTCTCAACTGTCGATACCGGGTTATCTCCGCCGCCCAGAATCCGCTGCAATCCGGGGTCTGCCGAGGGAAATGCGTCGGGCTCTGAAAATACACGCATCGCGATATAGTGTGCTGTCGATTCGTCTAGTCCCGCAATTGCTCTTATGCGCGAGATCGTTTCGTCCAGTGATTTCGATGCCTGGTAAGACAGTTTCCCCTTGCAAACTGCGCGAGCCAACTCACGAATTGCCCGCGCACGCTCATCGAAAACGCCGGCCATAGAGAGGTCTGCATTCACTAGTTCATGGGGCTTGGGAAACAAATGCGTCAGTCCTCGAACAGATGTCGTTATTGGTCGCCCCAACTTCTCCACGAGTCGCTTCATTGAACTATTCCGTCCGAAAGCTCTCGCCGATAGGTTTTGACCGAGTATTGCAGCGACCGACAGTTCGAATCCATCCCAGGCGCCGGGCACTCGAAGGCCCGGTAAGGAATTCAGGAATGGTCTTAAATAAGGATCACGCTTTAGATCAGTCGCAATCTGAACGGGATCAGCACCCAGGTCGAAAATCCGGCGCACACGTTCGACAATCTCCATGAGAAAATCGACACGGGGCAAATCAATTTGAAAGACCAACTGCGGATTGTCCCCGTCCTGCCACACGGCAATAGTGCCAGCCACGCCCTCAATCTCAATTGTTCTCCGGTAACAATCTCTCTCTACTGTTTCCACTCCAGGAATAGCCTTCGTTTTGAGAAAATGCAGGGTCTCTCGCCAGCAAAATGGTGGGCGGTATGGTAGCCGGACAACCAGTCCATCTCTTTGGGGCTTTATGTCGTCGCGCAGCTGGCGAATTTCGGTCGGGGACTTTCCAACTGACGTGCGCATTGCGTGGTTGAACTGTCGGATACTGCTAAACCCAGAAGACATTGCGATGCTGGTAATTGGCAGGTCTGTCTCTTCAATGAGAGTTTGCGCAAAATGAAGTCGGCGCGTTATTGCGATTTTAAGAGGAGGTGCTCCCAGATGCTTGACGAACAGGCGGCGCAATTGGCGGGCCCCAACTCCAATGCGTTCACCAAGTCTGTTGACGTCTCCATCGTCAAGAGCTCCCTCCGAGATCAGACGGAGAGCGCGGGACACAACCGCTGACGATCCAAGCCATGCCGGCGTGCCCGGCGCAGCCTGTGGTCTGCATCGACGACATGGTCGAAATCCAGCGGCCTCAGCAGCGGCAGCCGAGGCAAGCCACACGACGTTGCTCTTCTTCGCGAAGGGTACGGGGCAAACTGGGCGGCAATAGATTTTAGTTGTAACCACACCAATGAAGAACCTACCGTCGAAGCGGGCGTCTCTGCTATAAAACGCGGGCATGCAAATTGATGGGTCGGGTTCTGCATCATCGATGGTGGTGTGGCTTGGTTCAACTTCCATCGATGAAACTTTATTGAGAGCGAATGCTATCGAGCCTTTTCCTCTATTCGATTCCGTCATGGAAATGCCTTGCATATGACCATGCTAGTTCACTCCGTGGTGAGGGAGTAGCAATTCGCGGACCTCATGCATTCAAAACATTAGTCATACGAATTCTTTATGTTTCCTTTGCGTTGTCCGTTGTAGGTTGTGACCTCGCATGCCTATTCGCAACCGCAGCCCAAGATTACTCTCGTTGTGCTTTGCTCAGCAGGAGCCTTGCTCCAGTGGCAAGTCTAAGAAAAATACATTCGAAACTGGCTTGTTAATTGTGAGGTTGAGCAATCCGTCGAGGCGGCATCTTGGCTCTCGCGCAATGCTCTAAGGTTTAGACACATCGACAGCATTCACTCCGCAAAACGCGTCCTTCGATTATCACAATCGGCCCAGCCAGAAGTGCTGCTTCTGAGTCCGTCTAGAGAATGTGCCAAATGACATTGATAGTCGACACCGCCAGAGTCACAGTGGCAAGATCGGCCCAAGTTACTGACTGTACGGCATCCGCAGCAAGCGCTCTTTTGTTTGTGAGCCCCGCAGATCTAACGTTCCGTCCCCGCGCAAGCATGACGGAATGCGCAGCTACGGTAGTGGGATTATGCGGAGCGAATGGCTCTCTGAGCGATGCGTCTACGCGGTATTCGCGGAGATACTCCGCATATTCACGCACTCCACATAATGAGCATTATGCGGTGCACTGCATAATGCGCACTGCGACCGTGCAACATTCTACGAGACCTGGTTCACCTCAGATCGAGACCGGTTGCGCTTCATCGAGAAGACGCTGAAATGGCCGTGCTGGGGCGATCCGGAGTACACCTTCTCCGATGTCGAGCGCGCCATTCAGCAGGAAGTGCGCAAGCGGAATTACCTGACCCGCTACCAACTGCGCGTGGCCGAAGCGGACCGCGCAAGCGAGATGGAAACGCTCAGACGGCTTGAGGCCAAGTATCGTGTTCAAGCCAATCAGGCAGTAGACACGAACGCCATCACTGTCGATGTGATCGCGCAGGCAGCGCCGTCGCCAGCGATCGAGCGAACGCCGGTCCAGGCCAGCCTTTTCTGAAGCCAAACAACCAATTCAAGCGAATCCGCCCATTTTGGGCAGATGAGGAGAGAACCGATATGGCCACGCTCAAAGTGGAAGCCCTGCCGCGCGAGTTCTATTTCAATGGCACACGCATTCCCGATCCCGCGCCACAGATGACGGCCGAAGAAGTCCGCGACCTGCTCGCGCCGACCTATCCGGAGATCGCCACGGCCACATTGACTGGACCGGAAGATACCGGCAATGCGCTGCGCTTTACCTTCAGCCGCGCCATCGGCTCAAAGGGGTGAGCCGTGGCCCGGCGCGCGAGAACGCTAGAGGAGCTTGCAGCATGGTTCATGGCCAAAGCCGCCGAAGCGCCTCCCGCAGCCAACCTGATCCTGGCGAGGCATCTCCAATGCAAGGAATCATGCGACTTATCCAGCGCGGTCGCCGAAGCCACTCAACGACACGCCGGGGCAGACAGAACGCTGCTCATGATGCCGCCGGAACTGCTGCCGCCACTGGCGTAATCACCTTGGCGCCGGCTTTCAGCCAGGCTCTGCCGTCGCTTGTTGGTGTGCGCACCGACATCGAACATGTGCGGCCGGAATTGAACGGCCTCTTCCGCGAGGAGGATTACCCGGCGGCCGACAAGCTGCGCCGCAAGTTCGGCGTCAAGCTCGAAGTCCTGCCCATCCCCACCGGCAACGACTTTCGTGTGCAGATGTCGGCCGAGGAACAGGCGCGCGTCGCCCGCGAGATCGACACGAATGTGCGCCAGTCGCTGGCGCGCGGCGCCGAGGATCTGTGGAAGCGGTTGAGCGATGTCGTCTCGCATATGGTCGACCGGCTGAACGAGCCCGAATCGCGCTTTCACGCCACGCTGGTAACCAACATATTCGATCTGGTGGAACTGCTGCCAAAGCTGAACGTCACCGGCGATCCGGAATTGAAGCGCTTCGCCGAGGAGGCCCGCCAGAAGCTCTGCACCTACACGGCGCACGATCTCAAGAAGCACGAGTTGCTGCGCGTGGCCACGGCGACCGAGGCAGCCGGGCTCGTCTCCCGCATGGATGAGGCAATCCGCAGCCGCGAAGCCGAGCAGGCAGAACAGACCATCGCTTCGGTCCAGGGCATCTTCGATCGCATGTCGGCTTACATGGAGGCGCCCGCGGCGGCATGAAACACGATCAAACGATAAACTGGCCGGAAAGGCCAGTTTATCGTTGGAGTTCCGGTCGTCTTTGAATTTTGATTTAACCATCGCCTAGACAGAAAGAATGTCACAAAATAGGCGCAAGCGACGGCAGAATCATGCGAGGAATTCAGAAGGGTCAGCATTCCGGCCAACCGGCCACAGTTGGATTAAATATCCCTTAGCTTTCGTAGAAACCCTTGCCGGACCATTTCAGTTTCCACGGAGCGCCCATGCCCTTCATATTTCTCTTGAAGCGTTGAGGATTCTGCGGGGCGCGCAAGGCCAGTGGGATCTCGTCGATCATCAAGCTGCCCTTGGTCTGCCCCTGAAGGGCGTACATGATGAGTTCTTCAAGCCCTATGGTGATGTCGCTGAAGACTTTCTCCGCATATTCGGCCACCGGCAGGTTGTCGATCTTCAGTTCCTTCATCACGAACCCATCGCCATCTTGGGTGTACTCAATATTCGGGAGATGCCAAGCGCTGTATCTCATCTGCCGGAATTGCTCATCGATGGCCATGACTTTCGGCCGCCAACGCAGTAGGTAATCCGCTAGTTCTGGACGCTCCCTCTGCGCCTTTTCCAATCCTTTCAGAAAGCGGCTTTCCTTTTCCGCGTAAAACGACATTTCGACGCCGAGAAAACTCATCACTCCCGGGATGTGATCGAGGACGTGGGACGCCATCTCGAGCAGCTGAGCCACTTGGCTTCGCAGGGGATTGTCGATCTTCTCCGTGAGATAGAGCTGGTTTCCCTTTTTCCGGACGATACTTTTCTTCTCGAGAGCCTTTTTGTGTTTGTCGACCAGATCCTTGATCGCCAGCATCGCCTTGCGCATCTCAATCGCCGGATAAATACAGCCGCTCCAATGCTCGTCGAAGGGCTTCTTCGTGTCTGGCCCCATAATTCCTTGCTGCATGTCTAGAGGAGCAAGGAAGAGCCTAGCCATGAACGGTTCGCCCGTTCCCTCGTTGAACAGCGGCTTCACTTCGAAGAGCGGAGGCACAACCAGTTCCGCCTTCATATCGCTCTGCTTCTCGATCACTTCCACCCGGTTTTCGAAGTCTCGGCGAGTGACCTTCAACACCATCGAATATTGATATCCCTCCGAAGGAAGGATCATGGGCCGTTGCCGACTCACGATAACCAATATCGCATCGAGAGGAATTTTCCCTTTCATGCGAATCACGCCGCCATCCTGCCACGGGATGAAGGTAATGGTCCCCAAATGCTCCTTGTTCTTGCTGAGCTTGATCTCGCGTAGTGTCTCCGTGGGCGGCTGCGGCGAGGGCACGAAGGGCAGAAGCCGAGCCTCAGTATTGTACTGATAGGTTGCGCTCATAACGGCCACCTGGGCTGCACCTTCAAGCATCACCGAGTAGGGCGGAATGCTGGGACGCCGGGGATAGAACGCCAAATGTGACATCAGGTGAACAAAAAACCTGTTCAGAGCGTAAGAGCCGTCCTCGCGTGCCGCCAAATGCACGAAGAAGGGAGGGATCGGCACGTCTTCTTCGGATGTGGTGGCGAAATCGAAGATCTGCTTGCTCTCGACGATGTTCGCTGTGTAGTTAATCACGCCCACATCGAGCACGACGATAATGTCCGGTCTAAGATAGGTGTCGTACTGCTCGTTCAACTCGGCGCAGTGGCCAGCAAGCGTCGCGAAATTCAGGTCCGTGCTGAACCCAAAGACGACTCCCAGCGTTCCGTGCGTGGTCAGGTTGCTTTCCGTCGCCTTTTGATCCATCTGTGAGATCGGACTCTTGTGGAGCTTCTTAACCTGCGAGATCTTCTCGAAGCCATTCTCCAGCTCTTTCTTGTTGAGTACCGACTTGACTTCGACGACCGATGCAATCGCATCCGCCGAAATGATCTGATTCTCTTCTGTGTACCGATAAACCGGACTCGAAAGAGCGTCATAGATCAGGACGTCCTCGTGACCGCTCATTTCGCTGAACTTGTCGATCACGAAGCCGCCGGTCGCCCGGAACCGCTGGGGCATATGGTGGTTCAGGAATTCCTTTACGATGTTCTCGACCTCTTTTCCACCTTCGCCAGCGTGCGGATTGGTGGTCCGGATGTGCTCAAATTCCGCGCGGAGCAGCTTCGCAGCCTGCGCGATGTATCCGGCAATCGTCTCTTTTCCAGTCATAATTGTGACGATAATTCTAGCTCACTGAGCTTCTACCGCGATAATTCTCGATCTTTGGGGGGAATTCTGAGCGACGGATTTCTCTTGACTATCTAGAAAGATACCCGCTGCAGTGCCAGCAGTTTGTCCGATTGCATGGTAAATGCCGCGTGAGGTGTCCCAGCCCCTTCAGCCAAGTTCTGTCTGGAAGGGACGGCACTCGTCGCCAGCTCACGATTGGAGGCCCGGTCAATATATGCCTGCAATGACACACGAAATTCTGACTTGACGCATATGTTGGCAGCCTTTTGAAGCATATGATGACAGTTCCTCTCCACTAACCTCTTTCAAACCGATGCACCCTTGGCGCCCTGCAAGACCGTTATGAACCATAAGTTGTCAGTGAGTCTGAAATGTGGGCATAAAGTGACAGCAAGAGCGGAGCGCCCTGCCTGGCCGAAGTGCGTCCGGTATCTCTCGAGGTAACAGCCTGGCTACATTTCTCTAGAAAAAGTACTTGCGATTCAATTATGTATATGTGCTATATTGCGCATGTGCATGGATCGAAACAAAAACTGCTCGATGAACTCAAACGATGGTTCCTCGATGGCGCTGAAGAGTTGTGGCCGATTGCGTTAGGCTCATTGTCTTTGCGAAAGAGCCCCTGTATTCGAAAGCAGTGTTCAGCCTGCGCATCCGGCCACGGTCTCCAATCTCACTCAACGCAGATACGGTCTCCCAGGGAAACGAATCGTCGGGAATCTTAAAAAGAGCAATGAGTGGGTCTACTGCACGAGGGTCCTTGATTGAGCCGAGTGCAGAAATCACCATCCAACAGATGTGTTTGTCTGCGACGTTCAAGGCCGCAATCAATGGCTCCACAGCCAACGGGTCTGCAATCGAGCCCAACGCAGTGATCACTTCGCGCCGAACGTCTTCGTTCTCATCCTTCAGCGCTGCAATCAGCGGCTTCACAGCTCGAGGGTCTTTGGTTCTGGCCAATGCAGCGACCGCATCCCTTCGGAGGTTCACGTCTGGGCTCTTGAGTGCGGCAATGAGAGACTCAACCGCACCTGGACCTTTCACCAAGGCCAGCGCCTCGGCAGCACTGTGCCGGACCTCATAATCTTTGTCATTCAGCGCAACGCTTAGGAGCTCGACTACGTTGGGGGCATTCGTTCTGCCCAACGCCGAGGCCGCGGTTGCTCTCACACGTGAATCCTTGTCTCGGAGGGCGTCAATCAATGCCTCTTGCGTGGCTTGTGGGTTCCTCAGTTGGGCCAGAGCGCCGACCGCAGCCGACCGAACCTGCGCATCGGGATCCTCAAGAGCTGCAATCAGGGGCGCAACCGCAAGCGGACCTTTGATCGAGCCAAGGGCACCCACTACTGCTAGTCGAACGTAGGGATCCGAATCGCTGAGAGTAACTGTCAGCGGTTCCGCTGCGCGAGTGTCCCTGAGGAGACCGAGGCCATCGGCTGCATTTGTCTTCACAACCTGATCCGGATATTTCAACGCGGCAACCAGGGTATCAATCTTGCCAGGATCTCTCATCTTGCCAAGTGCCGCTACACTGCTCCGTACATTTGCACTTCTCCCCCCAGCGGCCTCCTGGTCACTGGCGATCCCGTTCAGGGGCTTAGTAGCTTGAGGATCTCCACTCTTGCTTAAGGCGTCGGCTGCTTCGGCTCGAACCCTGGCATCCGGGTCTTCAAGAGCCGCGATCAGAGGCGTAACTGTAAGCGGATCTTTGATCGAACCAAGCGCCTTCACAACCGCTGCACGAACGTTGATATCTGAATCACTGAGAGTAGCGACCAGCGGTTCCACTGCGCGAGGGTCTCCGAGAAGGCCAAGACCACCGGCTGCATTTCTCTTCACACCCTGAGCCGGATATTTCAACGCGACAATCAGGGTATCCATCGTGCGAGGGTCTCTCATCGCGCCCAGTGCTTTCACTGCGCTGTTCCGAACGTTGGTCTCTCGATCATTGACGGTTGCGATCAGCGGCTCAACAGCGTGAAGATCTTTCATCTGACCCAAGGCATCGGCTGCTTTGGCTCGGACCTCGGCATCTGGGTCTGTTAGCGCCGCAATTAAAGGTTCGGCCACCTGAGATCCAATCTCGCCCAAAACCTGACTGGCCATCTCCTTATTTTGGGCGTTCGAATCCTTAAGCAGAATTTCCATAAGGGGCTGAATCAACCGAGGGTCCCGTGAATGCCGCAAGACAGAAAACGCAAAAAGCGCCTGATATCGGACTTCCACATCCAAGTCCCCCATAAGAGCGATCAAAGGCTCGATCGTTCGTGGGTCCTGGATCTCGCCCAACACCCGGGCCACCTTCACCCGGAAGTGGGCATCCGGATCTTTCAGGGCTGCAACCAGCGGATCGATGGCTGGCGCTCCGGTCATCTCTAGAGCCCAAGCCACATTCTGCGTGGCATTCCCATCCGCGTTTTTTAGCGCGGCGATTAAGGGCTTGACCGCTCTAGCGTCTTTGATTTCGCCTAATGCGAGGGCAGCAGCGTCTCGGGCGTTATCATCCTCACCATTGAAAGTTGCAATTAATAGATCGACCGCTGGCGATCCCATGAGCGAAAGAGCCCCTGCCGCAAACACCCTGACGCCGTCATCCGGGTCTTTCAACGCCGCAATGAGAGGCCCGAGAGCCTTAACATCGTTGATTGACTCCAATGCGCGGGCTGCGGCCACTCGAACACGAGGATCCGGATCTTTCAGCGTCGCGATCAACGGATCCACCGAGCGACGATCTCCGATTTGCTCCAACCCCTCGGCCGCAGTTTCTCGGACCGAAGCGTCCGGGTCTTTCAAGGCTGCAATCAACGGTGGGACCGCAGTTGCTCTGAAGGTAACCACGGCCCATAATGAGTATGCTTGGATCTGCGGATCCGAATCCTTGAATGCAGAGATCAGAAGTTGGATCTCGAGTTGGATCTCGCGGGAATCCCCGGTTCCCCTAATTGCCTTAAGTGCTCGGAGCCGGACTTCGGCACTCGGGTCTTTCATTTGTTCAATCAGCTGGCTTACGTTGTCGCTCTGCCCATACCCGGCGGCAACCGGCCCGAATTGACAAAAAACCAACAAAACTCCCGCAGCAACATACTGCCTGCGGGCCAGAAAGTGGCAAACGTTTAACCAAAGCATGCAATCTCCTCAATTCGTGCAGATCGGATCGGTGCCGGTGCCAGCCAGGCTTCTGCAACCGAAACAGTCAGTTGTCTCGATGACAAGAGATTATAGGGTTGACGACCACCTACTGCGCATTGGATGAAAGATAGACGCGTTTGTCACCCATCTCGCGCAAAACGTATCGAACTGCATTTAAGTGATTGGCGCCGCTATCACCCCCAACTCAAGCGGCGTCACGTTGATTCTGGTTGCGATTGCCTGCAACGCGAACTTCTCAAGCAACACCAACTGCAAACGCCTCGGTGTCCGAGACAACGCATAGGTATCCGCAAGTTCTAGTCGGCCAGTGTTTACAAAACTAGTCCACTTGGCCGTAAAACGGCTTTCCTGACACTGAACTTCAATTCCGATGAAGCATAATTATGCTTCATTTCACACGTCTGGTCGTCGCGGTCCCGAATGAACCCCCAACGAAAATCGGTATGGCTGCTTTGAGCAAATGGTGCACACCAAAGGCGCATTTCGCCCGAATGTGCATTGATGAACGTGGCAGTTTCTGGCTTTTAGCTCGTCACGGCCACTTTGTAGGTACATCAATGACAACTTATGACTACAGAGATGACAACTTATGCTTCATGTCACAGAAATCCCTGCGACCGAGCGCATCAGGAAAGCGCGCACGGCGCTCTTACTAGACCACCCGTTCTTTGGCTCGCTCTTGTTCCGGCTGAGGAGCGAGGAGTGTCGCTTGATCCCGACCATGGCGACTAATGGCGTGGTCCTTCGCTACAATCCGTCCTTCGTCGATACACTGAACGCGGCCACGCTGGCCGGGGTGCTGGCCCATGAGGTTATGCACCCCGCGCTCCAGCATCACACGCGGCGGTCCAAGCGCGATCCCGTGCGCTGGAACGAGGCCTGCGACTACGCCATCAACCCGCTGCTGCTCGATGCCGGTCTGAGCCTGCCGGACGATGTGCTCGTCGATCCGCGCTTTCGCGGCATGAGCGCCGAGCAGATTTACAACCAGCGCGAGGTCGAGGCGCAGCCCGAGTCCAGCAGTGAAAGCGAATCGGCCCAGGGCAAGAATGATAACCGCCACACCGCAAGCGCCGCGGAGATGATTGTCGCGTTCGCGCGAGAGAACCAACTCGCCACGATTGTCGGAGAGAAAACGGCTGGCCGTCTTCTCTCCGCAACTTCTGTCAAAGTCGGTAATGGATTTCGGTTGGCGATGCCCACAGGAGCATACTACACATGGAACGGGTTGGTGCTGGAAGGCACTCCGATGGAACCTGACGAACTGATCGAATTCAATTGGCACGAACGACGGACGGGGATTGACGGCCAGCTTGAATACGCTAACGAATCAATTCGAATCGAACGCGCAGAACGTGCCAGTTGAATGCGCAAGTGCACCTTACGGGACGCACTCGATCGTTGGCCGTGATTCGATGGCAACACGATGCGGTGAAAGCGTGATTTATCGTTCGGGCGTGAGAATCATCAGCGCTTGCGAGCAAGTTTATCTACCTAATTTGTAAGGGATAGTAGTAGGACGCTTGGTCCTGTTCGTGGGTCGTAGCTAAAAAGTACGCACCGGCCTTGGCGGTCCGGAGATCCAGTTCAGCAACTACTGATTCGTGGTCGCGATCGGTCGTCGCCGTCACGCTTTTCTGGGCCACCACGCCATTTCCATCTTGATCCTGGGTGACAGCCACAGCATATTGGCCTGGAGGGCTGAACCGCGGGAGGATGACCGTCAGCCTAACCAATGCAGCCGGTAGCGACACAGACTGCAAAGAACCGGGCTGGGTGCCTCGGATCGTGCCTGCATCCCACAGATTTATGGTCTCCGATACCGCGGCCAAATTCGCCGATGGAAGTTCCGGGTGCATTCCGTGGCGAGCGACCATAATGACCACTGCGGCTATCACCGAGCAAACTGCTACAGCGGTTACGAGCGCCAGCTTTCGCGAGCGATTCTCCTGCCGGAAGACCCTAAGCCGGCTCAAGCATGTGGGACAGTTGGCTGCGTGGTCGATTCTCGGGTCTGATAGTTCGATCCGCATGGCTCTTCGAGCCAGATCCCGAAGAAAGGCATCATCAGGGCACGGACCGGTGGGAGTCGTTTCACCGGCAAGCACCCGCTCCTCGTGGCGCTGCGCAAGCCATGATTCAAAACGGTCCTCGGCGCGCGAGGGCCTAGACCAACTCA
>JBEKRS010000055.1:0-37576 GCA_049518535.1 Occallatibacter sp.
CGCTCCAAACAAGCCCTCGACCAGGCCATCACCCAAATGCTCCCATGCATTACTCCTCAAGACGCTCAGGCGTGGTTCAGACTCCGCTTTGGCACATTATAGTAACGATGCTATTGCTCTAAAAGGTGAGTTTGTCGTCAGTCTGCGTAGGCAGCAGATTGGAAATCCGCGGTAACCAATCGCAAAGCCGCTCTTTTGGGGAATTTCTGGCGCGGTTGTACCTGCATTTGGTGCGAGTTTGTGCGCCGTGGAAAACATGCCGAGGCCAGCTACCTCTTCCCGAACGCGCCTTCGATCACCCAGACCTACGGCCTAGGTACGACCGAATTGCTTCCGGTAACATTCGGATTCCGCTGGTAGGTGACGTCGCTTCGCAAATGATCGCCAAGCGCGCAATTGCAAAGCTCAACTGCGGTCAGCATCAACAAAGCAAGTACCAATCTTTCCCTCTTGCACCAAGAGGATGCTTGAACTGCGTCTGATGTCCTACCGTTGGCTCCATAGAAAATGCCGCCTTGTCTGGAAGTTTTTGCGTTCTCCGTGCAATTCAATCAGGAAGCACGTCCCTTCTTGTCAGCAAGGCCTCTCAGCAGTTCGGAGCTGTCTCCGAGGAAAGGGTTCAAGAACTCCACCATGCGTCATTTGCGCGCCCTCCCGTTTTGCGTGTTGATTAGCGCAGTTTTCAACTATTCGTCTCTAGTGGCTCAAACGCCTTCGTCCATACCGCGCATAACCGAGCAAGTAGATGAGACTCCACTCACGCCATTAGAGGGCAGCGTGCCCCTACTGGCGCGGGCGCAATATGACCAAGGTGAAGCCTCAGCCTCGATGCTGCTTAGGCACACCGCGAAGCAGGGTCTGTTCAAGGGCCTGCACCTGTTGCTGCTCGGTATGAAGGCGCGTGATCGGCTTTTTCGCTGCGACGGTCATAATGTCTTGAGATTAGCACATACTCGAAATAGTCGCGATACACGCAATTCTCGGATCTGCACGGACCCTCAGTTCGAGTAACTGTGGATATATTCGCCTATACTGAATCCATGTTCCCGTCTCCAACGTCCGGCATTCACCCTTTTGTGGTCGTCTGCAAGGGATGCGGGCAGAACATCCCCGCGCCGGTCCAGACTATGCCGGACTCGTGGATCGTGGCCGATTGTCCGCTCTGCGGTGAGAAGCACCGGTACTTGCCTGCTGACATTTTTCGCGGTCGCCGGTCATATAGGCTGGCTCAACGCGGTCCGGAGGCCACTTCGAGATGAGGTACCGCGTGCTCATGAATTTCATGGACCGGGATGGATGGCACATTTCATTTCTTGAGAGCGACTGCAAAACGTCGCTGCCCCTCAAGCTGACTTTCGCCAAGGAAGACAAGATACGCGATATCTTTGAGAGACATGGTGCTGATGACAGCTTGGATACCATCGCACGCACAGGAGGATCACTTCGCGGTCGAAATGCCGCCCTCGAAACAGCTCCTCGACGCTATTCAGTTCGCTCACCGTTGGTCCTCAACTCTCCAAAGACCACTTTACCCGGCGGGCAGGGCCATTTGCACCAGAACCGCTAATTGCACCAGAGCCCAATTGGCATGTTTTTTGTGATAATAATCGGATAAATGCTTGCTCTGCTTAATACGAGTTAGCCACCATCTTCACCGGATTCGTTGGCGCAGGGATGAGGCCCGGACAACGACCTTAGGGGTAACCAACGTCGTTTTCGGATGCGCACGCTCTTTTGAGTTGACTAGCGACAAAGCCAATTCCGCAGCATGCTGGCCTATTGCGGAACTGTCCTGGTCGATAGACGTAAGCGGAACGCGCAGAAAATCCGAATAGAGAACATTACCGCATCCCACCACCGCAATGTCCTCGGGAATGCGCAGACCCAAATCAAGGATGGCCCGCATTGTGCCGAGGGCGATGGGATCATTGAAGCAGAAAATTCCATCCGGTGGGCGCTTCAAGCTCAGGAGATTCTTTGCCGCCTCATAACCACCTGGTTCGCCGCGGTCGTCACCAGAGATCCCGATTGGAACGATGTACTGGTTCGATGACGGTAGTCGGTGAGCGGCGAGGGCCCGCTTAAAGCCTTCCACCCGGCCTGCGGCGGTGCTTGTTTCGGGACCGCGAATATGAGCGATCCTCCTGCAGCCTTGATCAATCAAGTGATCGGTGGCGAGTAGGCCAACGACTTCATCATCCACGCCAACGAAGTTCGCTGAAAGACCTTCAAAGCGACGATCTATGAGAATGTACGGGACTTTGCGCCTCTCGAGGCGGCGAAAGCTCCTCGCAACCGATTGCGCCGATGCGATTACCAAGACGTCGACACGCCGGGCCAGCAGTCGCTCAATCTCTTGCTGCTCCAGTTCCGGATCCTCCTCCGAGGAAGTGATAATCAGGTTGTAACCTTGTCCCCGGATTCCTGACGAAAGGGCTTTTGCGATCTGCGCAAAAAAAGGATGAAGCAAGTCGGGAACTACCAACCCAATGGTCCAAGTCCGCCCAGTAATCAGGGCACGAGCCGCAAAGTTCGGTTGATAGTTCAACTCCTTCATACGCTTTAGAACGCGCTTCCGGGTTGCCTCGGATATATCGGGGTGACCGCGTAGCGCCTTCGAAATGGAGACTGTGGACAAACCCATATCCCGCGCGATGTCCTTCATGCGCACCGGCGCGTCTTTGCGAATCTTCCACCGCTTGTCTTTCACACCTCGCGATTCTTTCATCGTCTCAATACCGCCATTCTGAATATCTGGAGTATACCTTCCAACGCACGGCTTCATGGAGGGTCGCGCAAATTCTCTCGTGCCGAAATCTTGTCTCCTGCAAAGGTAATGAGCATGGATATTGACAGTCTGCCGGTACACAATTACCATTCAGAGATCGAAGTAATCGATAACTGTTTAGTGAAGAGAAGCCATTATGGGCAGTGCAACCGCATACGAGAGAACCTCCGTAGATCCATCAGCCATTCCGCAAAGACTGCTGTACACAGGCGCTACAATGCCCGCTGTCGACCTCGGGACATTCGGTTCCGATCATGTGTCCCCAATCCAGGTGGCCGAGGCGGTCAAGGGTGCGGCCGCTGTGGGCTACCGGCACTTCGATTGCGCTTCAGTCTATGGAAACGAAGCGGAAATCGGAGTTTCGATCGAAGCCATTCTGCATGGCGGAATCAAACGCAAGGACATATGAGTTACGTCGAAGTTATGGAACGATAAACACGGCGAGGACGACATGATCGCCTCGTGCCGCAAGTCGCTCTCTGACCTTCACCTTCAGCACCTCGATCTTTACCTGGTGCATTGGCCCTTTCCGAATTTTCATCCGCCGGGCTGTGATGTAAGTTCCTGCAGCGCCGACGCCAAGCCCTACATCCACGCAAGTTTTATGAAAACGTGGCGTAAGATGGAGGAGCTCGTTGAGTTGGGGTTTGCGCGCCATATCGGAACCTCCAACATGACGATTCCCAAATTGCAACTTGTCCTGCGCGATGCACGGATCAAGCCGGCAGTAAACGAGATGGAGCTGCACCCGCATTTTCAGCAGCCGGATCTATTCAAGTTTGTTGTCGAGAACGGCATTCAGCCTATCGGTTACTGCCCAATCGGTTCGCCGGAATGCCCCGAGCGGGACCGCGCCCCTGATGACACCGCGCCTATTGAGGATCCAGTTATCGTAGAGATTGCGCACGCCCATGGAATTCATCCCGCTGTCGTGTGCGTCAAGTGGGCAGTGCAGCGCGGACAAACGCCTATTTCGTTTTCCCTTAATAATTACCGGTCTAATCTCGCTGGGGTAGCCAGTAAGCCACTTTCTGACGAAGAGATGCATCAGATCGCACAGATCGACCGTAACTGCCGTTTGATCAAGGGGCAGGTCTTTTTGTGGAAAGATGGGCAGACCTGGAAAGATCTATGGGATATTCACGGGGAGATAACTCCGCCGTAAAATTGCGCCAGTGTAAAGGCGGAGCGCCGGGACATGTAAAATGGTGCATTCATGGGGAGCAATCCGATGAACGAAACGATGACCGCGGCGTATCTGCCCGGAAACAGCACTGTAGAGTTGCGCGCAGTACCCGTCCCCGTTCCGGGGCATGCAGAAGTGTTGTTACGCGTTAAGGCCTCAACGATCTGCGGTTCGGATATTCGAGCTATCTATCACGAGCACTTAGGTAGAGGTCCGGAAGGCTATCAGGGAGTAATCGCTGGGCATTAACCATGCGGGCAAATTGTGGCCACCGGCGAAGGCTGCCGCCGCTTCAAGACGGGCGATCGCGTCATCGTGTACCACATCTCCGGCTGCGGATTGTGCAACGATTGCCGCCGCGGCTATGCGATTTCTTGCACCAGTGAAAAATATCGCCGCGCCTACGGATGGCAGCGAGATGGCGGAATGGCCGAGTACATGGTAGCGGAAGAGAAGGACCTCATTGCTCTGCCTGACAATCTTTCTTTTGCCGATGGCGCACAGGTTGCTTGCGGATTCGGAACCGTCTACGAGGGGTTGGAAAAGATCGGAATCGATGGCAATCACGCCGTGTTGATTACTGGTTTAGGGCCGATCGGGCTGGCCGCGGGTGCGCTTTGCCGCAAACTCGGAGCGAGCAAGATCATCGGCATCGATGTAGTTTCGGAGCGCATGACAATTGCCATCAACCTCGGCCTTTGCGACGTGGTGTTGCCTTCCGGAACTGCCAATGTCGCCGAGGTGAGGGCACTAACCGGCGGTTTTGGCGTAGAACGCGCAGTCGACTGTTCGGCGCACGATTTGGCACGGGCTACGGCAATTCGCGCCACGCGCAAGTGAGGAAGAATTGTTTTCATCGGCGAGGGCGGAAAGGTTGAGATCAATCCGTCGCCAGATATGATTCACGATAAGAAAGCACTTTATGGATCGTGGGTCACCTCGACGTGGCTCATGGAAGAATTGGTTGAGTGCCTGGTTCGTTGGAACCTGCATCCCGCCGACATCATCACTCACCGGTTTCCGCTGGAGCGTGCGAAGGATGCTTATGCGTTAATGGCCTCCGGCAAATGTGGCAAAGTTGCCATCTGCGCGGATGAAGAATTGATATAGAACTAGATCGAGAGAAGAAGACGATGACCATGTCAGTAGCTTTTGCCGCATGCGATTGGGAGTGTCAACTTAACGTTTGTCTGCCGTTGTTTGGTCATCGCAACTGGATCGTGGTTGCCGATTCAGCTTATCCGGCCCAATCCAATCCAGGAATCGAAACGGTTGTCGCCGATGAGGACCAGATTCATGTGGTCCGGAGAGTCCATGAGGCAATTACAGCATCTGGTCATCTCCGGGCAAATCTTTATGCCGACAAGGAGCTCGGATTCGTTAGCGAAGACGATGCGCCGGGGATTTTGAAATACAAACAAGAGCTCGATGCGGCGCTTTACGGATCGAACATACAGTATCTTGAACATGAGAAGATCATAGTCAAGCTAGACCAATCGGCCCGGATCTTCCGCATTCTGGTGATCAAGACGAATATGGCGATTCCCTACACCACAGTGTTCTTCGAACTCCACTGCGGTTACTGGAACGACGACGCTGACGAAAGGCTCCGTCACGCTATCTCAGCTGCGGATTCGAGATAGCTCCAATTATGGTCCACTTGGTCGATATACGACTTCGTGACTTCTCAATCATATAGTCTTAAAGTCCACCGAGCGACATGCCACCTTCAATGCGAAGGGTATAGGGCATTGTCGATGCAGGCATCGGAGGTAGCGTAGCAAACAGCGCTTCGGCTGTCTGTCGGAACTTTATGGCCGCTGGCTCGATACCGAGCAAGTTAACACGTTTAACTCTGGCCGCACCATGATTAAGTGACCGAATCACCGCTTCTTTAGTAGGATACTTGAAACCAAAAACATACAGCGCATTGTTAGCCGTTGTGAACCGAAAATCAGCCTCGGTAATCGAATGTCGGGAACGCTCCTTAATTGAGTCTATTGGATTAGCCGTAGAGCCACCTTTCCAATCCGGTGGGCAGTCGCTTGGAACCTCCGGTCCTTCTCCGTATTTGACCCACGGCTTGCTGTTGTAGATGCCCTCTCCATTGCTGCGCAGCCATTCGCCGATCGCGAGCAGAATCTTCTTCTGCTCATCGGGAATGCTGCCATCTCCCATCGGCGATATGTTGAGCAACAGGTTTCCGCCCAAACTTGCCAGTTCGATCAACTCACGCAGCACGTTGTCGGCGGAACGATAACTCATACCGTCGGTGTAACCCCAGGTGCTGCCCAGGGAATCATCCACTTGCCATGAATAAGGATATATCCATTTCGGTGCGCGCTGTTGCTTTTCAAAGTCCTGTACACTCCCGGCTAGATATGCCACGTCTTTGGTTGCGAATGTCACTTCTGTCTTCCACTGATTCGCGCGGTTGAAGTAATATGCTGCCGCACGCAGCTTGACAGGATCGTACGCGCGCGGGTTCACTCCATTGTCGAAGTAAATTAGCTGGGGTTGGTACTTGTCGATAAGCTCCTGAACGCGGGCAAGCCAGTCCTCCTGAAATCCTTGAGATGCTCCCGCATCATTCATATCGCCTGGAATGGGTGGACCGTAAAAGCCAGCGTAGCGAGGATCGAACTGGTCATTGGGAACGCCCGGGGCAGGATATGCAAAGTCGTGGTGTTCCATCCGATGGGACGAAACTCCAAAAATCAATCCCTCTTTCTTCACCGCAGAAGCTAGTTCGCCAGTCAGATCCCGCTTTGGACCCATCTTGCCAGCGCACCATGGAGTAACATCGCTATCCCACATGGCAAATCCATCATGGTGCTCTGCAACAGGAATCACATACTTGGCGCCTGCCTGTTTGAAGAGCTTCGCCCACTGCTCAGGATGATAGTTGCGAACTGTAAACAGCGGGATGAAATCCTTATAGCCAAATTTGTCTGGCGCGCCGTAATGTTCAGTGTGCCACAGAACATCTGATGTATACATATGACGTATGTACCACTCGTTGAGCCGCGCAGGTATGGAATACAAGCCCCAATGGATAAAGATGCCGAACTTCGCCTGATTGAACCAGACTGGCGCATGGTGGTTATCGCGTAGCGACTCCCAGGTGGGCTGAAAAGGGCCCTCGATTAGCGGTTTAGGTTTCGCATAGGCGTCTTGTGCTCCAGCGGGCGCGCCTTCTTGCGCAAGCATACGTAGCAACGAGCGAAGCAATGCTGCTCCAGCAAGCATTGCGGATCTTACAAGAAAACTACGGCGCGATAAATTTGAAAATTGCGAAGGTTTCATTCAGTCTCTCACCGTATAGCTTTGGTCTTGTTCAGAGATGCAAGTTCATTCTCTCATTAGGAGTTTATGTACCTTGATATTGCCTCGAGAACTTGTTGCGGTTCGCGCCACCAACTTAGCGCGAACCGCAGAAAATGGAAAGTGCGGATTTGTTTAGAAATCAAGCCGCGCTGAGAGCTGGCCTCTCCTTGAGCTGTTCGCCTGAGCAGTGACGGTCCCAAACGTACTTGAGCCGACGCTAACGGCTGGAGAACTATAATCCACATGATTGTCCACGTTGAACAGACTCCCCTCGAAGGTGAACTTTAGCCTCTCCCAAACACCAAACGAGCGGCGCAAGCTGAGAGCCTCGTCATAACTTCCGGGGGCGCGCATTCCATATGCATAGGTTCTCGGAGCGTTACCCAGGGTGTAAGCCGTGGGAACCGAGAAGGCGGTGGGATCAATGTATTGAGTTGCTGTATTTATTGCCCCACCTTTCCTTCCCCAGCCTCCGTTGATGCGCACCGGACCGGCATGTGCCGGGTTGAGGTTGGGCATGCAAGTTCCGGTAAAGGGAGCATTGCAGCCGGTGGCCGTAATAACGAGCGGCAGCCCCGCTTGATGTTGGATGATGGTAGACACTGACCAATTCTTTACAAGTTGCTTTGCAAGCCATGGGCCACTTCCTTTGCCGAACGGAGAGTCATAGACCGCATAGAGGGATACCCTTGTGGGGATGTCTACAGTGGCGCTAAGTGAGCGCTCTACCGCGGAAGCGGAAACATGATTCACTCCATAGGCCGAGCGTGAGGTGCCGGTATCGTCTATGGTCTTAGCCCACGCGTAGGATAGACCATAGGTCAGCCCCCACCGCTGTTGCTGTGTTAACTGGACCTGCAGGGCATTATAGCTCGACATGCCAACATTTCCCCAGATATCGCTAAAACCGTTGTACTGTGGGAAGGGGCGCAGTGCCTGACCGATGGACGCGCTTGTCAGGTAGTTGGAGTACGGCAGCTTAAAGGTTGGAAGAATTGTCTGGGCTGCGGCGACATTGGTTGCGCTCGCGCTTGAGGTTAATAGACTACCGAGCACTTGGTATTGTGGAGCAAGTTGGTTGGAGTAAATCCCTCGTCCAATGCTGGTAGCAAGAAATCTGCCATTGGCGGCAGCGTAATCCGCGCTCACTGTCAATCGCTGAATCAATTGACGCTGAATTCCGAAGTTGAAGTTCTCCGAGTAAGGAGCGCGTTTGCTCAGTTTGGGATCTGCAAAGGTCACTGTAACCGGAGAAGAGTAGCCGGAGACAGTGGTGTATCCTGTACCGTAAGCCGGATCGATGCTAGGCGGCATCGTATAGTTCGGCAGAGCGCTGTTAGCGCTATCCAGGTAGAATGCGGGGGTAATTCCGCTATTTGACGTGGTCGGTGATCCACCGCCAGTAAATCCAAGCTGGCTCGGACCATTGCTGGCGTTCGCCCGTCCGCCAACGCCACCGCCATGCGTGTAAGTCATGGCGAAACCGCCACGCACGACAGTTTTGGTGCCGAGTGCATAGGCGACACCAAAGCGTGGACCTAAGTTCCCTAACCAGTAATCCGCGACAGGCGTGCAGTTGCAGTAGAGGCGTTACCGGAGCCACCGAACCGCAGTGCGCCTGGCGTCCCTGTGATTGGATTAAGAGCGTTGAGGTTTACGCTGGAAAAGCGGTTCTGTGTTTCTTGCCAGGGAGAGAATATATCCCATCGCAGGCCGAGATTTACTGTGAGACTTTTCGATACCTTAATGTCATCCTGAACGTATGGAGAGAAGTTTCGATATCGCCCATAGATAGTGGTTGCTGGCCGGTTGTCCGTGATGCCTGCCGCATCAACGGAGCCGATGAGAAAGCTGGCGTATCCGACCCCCTGTGTCGTGGTCAGAGTGGCCTTATTAGCGGCGAAGCCAGCCGTTTCATTATTGGAATAAGAAAGAGAAAGGAGTGTGCCCGTAGAAATGCTTGTGTTGTTGGAACCTTCCCATTGGAACTCGCCGCCGCCGATGATCGAATGCCATCCCTTCACTGTCTGGAAAGAGTCCACCACGTGGTAGACATTTGTCGGATCATGCAGTGCTGTGTCCGATTGTGTCCATGATGTGGGCATTGGAACCTCCGAACGACGTCTTTGGAAACGAATTGGATGCCTGTCCGGCCGGAATGATTGTGATGCCTGCCGCCGTGGCCCACCAGGCAGGATTCTCTGCACTGGGATTCGTGTTGCCCACTCCATTGAAGCTGCTGACATTGTAGGCATAAGTGAGACGATTCACGGCGCGTGCGCTGATCGTCCAAGTATCGGACACCATCGCCGTAAGATTGTTCTGTGTGTTGCCGACAGTCAATAGGTACGGCTGCGGCAGACCGCTGGCATCACAGCAGGCCGGATTCGCCTCAAGCAATTGAGAACTTCCGCTTAGTGGATGCAATTGCGGACACCGTTGGCGGTGAAGTTGCTGCGAAGCTGCTCGCGAGGGTAAAGCAGGGCGGCTCCTTTGGATACACCGCTATGCTACCGGAAAGTGCGGCGGCCAGAAATCCGACAGTGAAGATTACACGCGTGGGTGCTCGACCTGATGCATCCAAAGTGCGCGAATTTGCCGATGACGTGCGCGATGGCAAGTTCATTCTACCGATTGGTCGCCGGATGCCGTTGCATGATGCGGCTGAAGCACATGTGCTAGGGGAGAAAGGCGGCGTTGGAAAGATCCTCCTGCTGGCGCCAGATTCTAAACAGTGATTCTTCACGGTTCGCTCGGTGAGCCTGAAGTTTGCGCACATGATCGTCGGTTCGGGCTCGATTGCACTGGGCTTCATCGTGACGACAAGACGACTTAACGATACTAATCTCTAGATAAGGAACGTAAGCGACAGATTTTAATCAAGCTGGGCCGGGTTTATTATGCGTCTCCTCGCTACGGTAAACCGCACGTCGTAACCGCGTAAGTTTTGAATGGAAGTGTTGTCCACCACCAAGTGCCTCAGGCTGTTTTAAAGCTTGTCATCAAATCAACGAGGATCTTTTGTAATTGACATTTTTCGTCGCGCAACGGCATCAATGCGTGCACGGGATTCAAAATCTGCGTAGGAACTCGGCCAGTATTTGAACCTAAGGCCCTGACGGAGTGCAGAGGCAAGGGGCATCGACAGGTCTATGCGACTATCACAGGTTGCACTTTCAGGCATTTGTTGTCAGACTTGGCAAGCCCGCGTTAGCCATGCGGCAACAGTTGCGGCCGGCGTCCTTGGCAGCATAAAGGGCAGCGTCTGCCTCCCGCATAACTTCGTCAGGCGAAGTAGGTCTCCAATGCTGGGTCGCAAATACTCCTATACTGGTTGTAATTGGAATCGAGCCGCATGTGGTGAGCACAGGAGCTGCTGCGATGGCTCGACGCAATTCCTCTGCGCGCTCCATAGCTTTGTCGGCGTCGCAGTTACTCAGCACTACGAGAAACTCTTCACCGCCATAGCGACCGACGAAATCATAAGGACGCACAGAGGCCGTCAGGCGGCGCACCACCTCGAGCAATACCTCATCTCCGACCAAGTGGCCATGCATATCGTTTATCTTTTTGAAGTGGTCGAGATCGGCCATCAATACGACTGTGAAAACCCTCTCCCGGCTCGAACGAGAAAGCTCATGCGCCAGCATTTCCAATATCGCTCCCCGATTGAGAAGAGAGGTTAGAGCATCGTGCGTAGCCTGGAATCGCATACTCTCGCACGCTTCGATTGCAGTTTCTTCGGCGCGCTGGCGTTCGACGATCTCAAGTTGCAAAGCCTTGGTGCGTTCATCCACGATCCATGTCAATTCTTCCGCCTTGGCACGCAAGCGGCGAGTGTTGAGCCTGAGAATGACGGCGATGAGTGCGAAAAGAGCCAGCCCGCACAGCGCGTAGAACCAGTTGGTCTGGTAGTAGTGGGGATTGAGAACAAACCCCACCGACGCACCCTGCTTATTCCATAGCCCATCGTCATTGGAGGCAATTACGCGGAAGCGATACTTCCCCGGTGCAATGCTGTTGTAATATGCCACGCGCCGCCAACCCGCATCCACCCAACCCGTGTCAAAACCTTCCAATTGATACTTGAATTGCACTCTTTCCGGGACAGAAAAGCTCAGTGCTGTATAGTGAAACTCGACCTTGCCAACGCCAGGCGCAATCTGAAGATCAGCTCCCGTAGGCATCGGTTGATTGTTTACTACGACGCTTTCGATGATCACGGGGGGGATTATGTCGTTGTGCGGAACGTGATTTGGATCGGCAACGACTATGCCCTTGGTCGTGGTGAACCAGAGCTTGCCGTCGCTGGCCCGCCAACCTGCTGGCTGATCGGTTTGGAGGGAAGCCTCGCTGCTCTTCATTCCATCGTCGGTTCCATAGTGGGCCGTTCGAACCGTTGATACCCGGCCCTCCGCAAAGTCATCTAGATCACTCCGATCTGCCATGTAAATCCCGCTCGATGTGCTGATCCAGAGATCGCCTCCATCGTCGTCGAGAATACGTGTCAAAAGATCGTCGAAGAGGCCGTCTTTTTTCCGATAGTGGGTCACACGTCCGTCGATGAGGCGGAACCGCGTGAGCCCGGGAATTCTGCCGCCCAGCCAAAGGCTACCCCGATGATCGTCGAAGATCGAAGTGACAGGAAAGTCAATTCCGGGCTGCCGGGCTTTCATCGGATCCGCGTCCGAAGCAAATCTGAATAATCCCTTGACTGTTCCGAACCAGAGCGCTCCCTCCGAATCCCGATAAATCGTAAAAGTGTAGTTCCCTGGAGTCGAAAGAGGCGTAGTTCGGCCGCGAATTGTAAATGGCTGAACCTGACCATCCTTGAAGCGCAGCACGACCATCTCGGTTGTTGCAACAATCAGGCTTTCGTCGTCCTCGTTAATAGCGGAGATATAGCGATTTGCCAACCGATCCGGACGATAGATTGTGGACTTCCCGTTCTTGAACTGGCCCAGACCTTTTTCATTATTCGTCCACAGGCTGCCGTCGCTACTTTCAAAAACAGCACCCTTGCGGAAGGGAAGACCACCTTTCTCTGAGACTTCGGTCGCCTGACCGTTCTTGATCAGGGCAGGCCGCCCGCCAGAGCAGAAAGCAAATAGATCCCCGGAGCGAGATTCCAAGATTGCCCTTGCCACATTCGAAGGAAGTCCCTCTTTTATGGTTAGAGTCGTGAGCTTGGTATCGCGGAAATGATCCAAGCCGGACGCGGTACCCACCCATAGGCCTCCCTCCCTGTCTTCATAGAGAGATAGAACTGTGTTGTCTGTGAGACCATCGAGGACTTTGAATGACGATATCTCGCCGTTTGCCGACTTGCGGATCAGCCCTGAGTTGTTTGTACCCAGCCATAGGTTGCCATGATGATCTTCGAGGATCGCAAGGACATCATCATGCACGACATTGGGGGTAACTCGCCTGAGAACCGAACCCTTGCCCTCCTTGATGTACAGTCCATCCGAGGTACCCAGCCATAGGTTATGACCATGATGATCCATAGCCAGAGCCGAAAAGTAGAGGCGCTTATGTGCATCTGTCCAAGCGTTCATTGGAGCCGAGAGTGTGCTGTGGTCGTAGGTGTAGAGTGCATCCACACCAGAAATCCAAACTGTTCCGTCGCTATCTTGAGTTAGACTTTGAACCGCGCCTGTTCCCTGTCGCAACACGCGGATTCCACTGCTTTGGACCAGGTAGATGAAATCGTCGGACCCAAGAAGGACTTCATGATCCTTGCTTTCAAAGATGGTTACTATACCACCATCGGGCAGTGCTCGGGGTGGCAGATAGTCAGAGAAAGTTCCATTTCTATAAGTCAAAGTTTTTGAGTTCGTGCGGACTAACAGATCGCCATCGGCCCCCATAGCGATCGCTTTGATAGACTCATTTCCAATGATCTCGTCCATGAGGACAAATCGGACACCATCGAAGCGGACCAGTCCAGCCGAGGTCCTCATCCAAAGATAGCCGTCGGTGGTCTGTAGAATCTGGTACACGGCCTCTCCGGGAAGCCCGTGTTGTGAGGTCCACGTACCATGAAAATACTGATCAATATTCCGCGTCGGGTTAAGCCCCTGCATCGAGGCTGCGGCAAATACTACGGAGACGAACAATATGCCGATACGAAACCGACGCGCACCGGTTCGCGGTCGTTTCGGTCCTTTCCCGATCCATCCATGCAAGGGCCAGTTCCGCGGCAAACAGAATGGCAAGTCTTCGATTCCGGCGAACCGATCCTTCCACGCTTTCAAGGATGGAACTTGATCTTTCAAATCTTGCCCGTCTTCCCTCACCTGCGACAAGAGCATTCTCATCGCTCTAGCAGTGGCAAACTTTCCGAGCTCGGTTCAGGCCTGCCGGTCCGTAGTTGCTTTCTTCTGTATCGGCAACCGTAGAGGAATTGTTAATTCATGGTTTTTAATTCTTCGCGTATCTCCGCGGGTTTATAAAAAGCAATCATAAGCCGGGCGTTGTTTGTTGGAATCAAATGCTCGCGCATGAGCGCCTGAATAGGTGGCCTTTAGCGCTCAAACTGCCTATTAAGGTAATGGAGAGGCACAGTAAGATCAGCTCGCGGACATGGAGGCGAAAGGGAGCTAGATTCCAGTTGTCATGGCGACGACTCGGGATGAATAGGTCCTCCATGAGTGACTCGGCGCTACAACTCACTTCGCGAGAACCTTCACGATGGCGAACTGGCCTGAAATGGTCGGCGACGTCGAAGAAGATGGTCCCCATCGACGAAGGTACTGGGGAACTGGCACCCTTTCGGGAGCTGCAGTCCGGCGAGTGCCGTGGAAGCTCTCAAAGCGCGGGGTGGCCGTGGTTGCGTTGCAAGGAAGCCGCTTGGTCGGCCGATATCGGCTTGCTGAAGTAGTAACCCTGAATCTCATCACACTGGCGTTCGCGCAAGAAAGACATCTGAGCTTCAGTTTCTACGCCCTCTGCAATCACCTTGAGGTGCAAACTCTTCGCCATGCTGATGATGGCGGTGGTAATGGCTGCGTCACCCAAATCCAAAGGAAGATCACGGATGAATGAGCGGTCAATCTTGAGCTTGCCGACCGGAAACTGTTTCAAGTAGCTGAGATTGGAATAGCCCGTACCAAAGTCATCGATGGCAAGCTGCAGACCCACTTTCTTTAGGTCTTGAAGTGTCGCTGACACCGCGTCCACATCGGAGAGGAGCAGACTCTCCGTCAGTTCAAGTTCCAGATACACAGAAGAGAGCCTAGTCTCCATTAACACTCTTCTGACGAGATCGGTGAAACCGTTGCACCGCGCGCAATTTCGCCAACCGACCGGTTCCCCTGAAGTGCGTATCATTCCCCGCGGTTGAGTGCTAGAGCAAAATTCCGGATCCCCCAGCCCTAGGATTTTCCGAGGCCCTGCTCATATCTCGGTCTCTCGAGAAGCTCAAATTAGACTCCTGACCTGCAATCGCGAGGCGGCACACAAATGATTCCGAACCTTGGCAAATATGTGAACAAGACCATCTTGGTTTCCATCCCCACTCTTTGCGGGGATGTTAAATGCCGACCGTACAAGCTCAAGGGAGTCGAATTGATTGGACTCTGGCTTGAGGGCGCAAATTTGACTAGTGGTTTTCTCGCCCATGAGAACACTTCCCTTGCTCCAACAACATGGGCGTTCTTCATCCCCTATTCACAGATCGCATGCGTCGCTTTCGGCTCTACGCCAGGAGTTGTTACTGCGGGCGAGACAGGATCGGCTGTTCGGATTTCTTTCCCGGCTCAAGGTGCCCCGCCAACAGTCGCTGGGGCAGCTTCCTCGACCGCAGAAATGACGCCACGCAAAAGGCCGAAGACCAAAGAACAATGAAGCGTTGGCCAGTCTAATATCGCCAATTTAAGAATCAAGGGAACACAAAAAGACCAGTATGGTTGACAACTTACAACCAGGGAGCGCTGACGGCGAGAGTTCAACGACCCCATCGCAGTTTGGCGCACCACAGATCAATCTGCCAAAAGGCGGCGGAGCAATTCGCGGCATCGGAGAGAAATTCACCGCCAATGCCGTTACCGGGACCGGCTCGCTCAGTATCCCGATCGCGCTGAGTCCGGCGCGCTCCGGGTTCAGCCCGCAGCTCTCCTTGCAATACGATTCCGGCTCCGGGAACGGCGCGTTTGGCGTTGGTTGGTCCCTGTCAGCTCCTTCGATCACCCGCAAGACCGATAAGGGCCTTCCGCAATACCGCGACCATGAAGAGTCGGACGTTTTCATTCTCTCCGGGGCGGAAGATCTGGTCCCGGTTCTTCACTACGAAGGAAAAGACCGGTGGTTCAATGATGAATTTGAGCTCGAGGGATACCAGGTAAAGCTATACCGTCCGCGAATTGAGGGCTTGTTCGCTCGCATTGAAAAATGGACCCGCATCGAGGATGGAGGCATCCACTAGCTGTCGTTCTCGAAAGACGATGTTCTGACTGTATATGGTGGGACCCGCGAGTCGCGCATTTGCGACCCAGCCAACGAACGCCATGTTTTCAGCTGGCTAATTTCTTCGAGCTTCGACGGCAAAGGCAACGCCATCTTCTACCAATACAATGCCGAAAACGATGCCAATATCGATTTGACCCTAGCCAACGAGCGAAACCGGGACCGGACCGCGAACCGGTATTTGAAACGTGTGTTGTACGGAAATCGAAAACCGTACGTGCGCTCGAGTCCCGCCGCAACGGACGCGGGTTGGATGTTCGAACTTGTCCTAGATTACGGCGACGAAAACTATCGCGCACACCCGGCCGATGCCGAAGGTAATCTCTTCGTCGAAGCTACAAACGACGCACCGCGCAATCGCCCATGGCCTGTACGGAGGGACCCGTTCTCGAAGTACCGCTCGGGATTCGAGGTTCGGACCTGCCGCCTGTGCCGACGCTTGCTGTCATTTCACCGTTTTCCAGAAGAGCTCGTTACGCCACGGTATTTGGTACGCTCGACTGAACTGGAATATGAGCAGAAGGCGATTGGGTCATTTCTGACTCGCGCAACGCAGTCGGGCTACACCCGCGAATCCGAAGGGCGATATCTCAAAAAGAGCATGCCAGCTCTTGAACTCAGCTATTCGGTCAGCCCGATCGAAGAGGAGTCGTTCGATCACTATGCGGACATGAAGAATGCCGAGGCGCAAAACCTTCCCGAGGGCATCGATGGAACCAATTATCGCTGGCTCGATTTGGATGGGGTGGGCATCTCCGGGGTGCTCTCGGAACAAGATAAAGGTTGGTATTACAAAAGGAATTTAGGCCAGGGACGATTCGGCACAACCGAACTGGTTGCGCGAAAGCCTTCGATTGGCGCGCTGACCGGGGGCAGACAGCAATTTCTGGATGTCGCTGGTGACGGCAATCTGGATTTGGTCGATTTCGAGTTTTGTCAAGCCGGATTCTATGAGCGCGCCACGAACGGCGCGGGATGGGAGCCGTTCCGCACGTTCCGCTCGATGCCGGTTATCGACTGGGATGACCCCAATCTCAAATTTGTCGACGTTACTGGCGATGGCATCGCCGATATTCTGATCACCGAAGATATCGCCTTCCGGTGGCATGCTTCCAACCTGCGCGCGGGCTTCGGAGAGGAGCATCGAATCCCAGCCGCTCAACGTGAGGAACAAGGACCGAGCGTGGTGTTTGATGACGGCACGCAATCGATCTATCTGGCTGACATGTCGGGCGACGGCCTATCGGATATCGTCCGCATTCGCAATGGAGAGGTCTGCTACTGGCCGAATCTCGGTTACGGACGCTTCGGTCGCAAGGTCACCATGGACAATTCTCCGTGGTTTGACCTGCCTGACACGTTCGATCAAAAGCGGATCCGGCTGGCGGACACCGATGGCTCAGGCACCACCGACATCCTTTATTTGGGTGTTCACGGAGTTGATGTCTATCTAAATAAATCGGGAAATGGATGGTCCGCGCGCCGTACGCTTGAAGGTGTTCCCACCGGCGATCTCACTTCGATTTCAGTGACAGACTTTCTGGGGCGAGGTACCGCGTGTGTGGTGTGGTCGTCGCGGCTGCCTTCCGATTCCCAGCGCCGGTTATGCTATCTCGATTTAATGCACGGCCAGAAGCCGCATCTGCTGAACCGCATTTGCAACAATCTGGGCGCTGAGATCGCGGTTGAGTACGTGTCCTCGACCGAGTTCTATCTGGCAGACGAAGCCGCTGGTCACCCTTGGATTACCCGCCTCCCGTTTCCGGTCCACGTTGTGAAGCGAGTTGTAACTAATGACGCAATCAGTCGCAACCGGTTCGTCTCGCGAAAGACTTATCACCACGGCTACTAGGATGGCGTCGAGCGCGAATTTCGTGGCTTTGGCCGGGTTGAACAGCTCAATACGGAAGAGTTTGGTGCCCCGACCGAGAGCGGCGGGTTTCCCGTCGCGAGCAACGAGCACGCATCTTTCAACGTTCCCCCCGTACTGACTAAAACCTGGTATCACACCGGAGTATTTATTGGGAACGGCCGGGTGTCGCGGCATTTGGCGCACGAATATTATCGCGAGCCACATGAGAGTTCCGGAATACTGTTCGACGATACGATCTTGCCCGGTGATCTCGCGCCCGAGGAAGCTCGCGAAGCCTGCCGTTCGCTGAAGGGCTCGATGCTGCGGCAGGAAGTGTACGCGCTGGACGGCACGGTGGAGTCGCCGCGGCCTTACACGGCGTTGGAGAGCAATTACACCATCCGGCCGCTGCAGCCGGGAGAATGGAACCGGCACGCGGTGTTCTTCACGCATGCGCGGGAGAGCCTGACCTTCAACTACGAGCGCCAGCTTTACAGAATCGATGGCGTTGAGCGTGCCGACCCGCGCGTGGCGCACGCCATGACGCTGGACGTGGATGACTACGGCAACGTGCTCAAGGCCGCGAACATCGGCTACGGCCGGCGCTTCCCAGGCATTGCCGGTTTGTCCCGAGGCGAGGATAGGCTGAAGCAGGAACAAATCCTGCTCACCCTGACCGAGAGCGAATTTACGAATGCCGTGCTTGATCGCGAGGCCTATCGCAATCCGCTGCCTTCCGAAGCGCGAATGTATGAGCTGTATAACTTTCGGCCGGAAAACCACCGCTTTGGAATCACGAATCTTTTCCGGTTTGAGGAGATTGAGAGTAAGGTGGCCCAGGCTAGTGATGGGCGCCACGATCTTCCCTATAAAGACGGGGACGCCACACGGGCGTTCGACGGGGCTCCGTGCCGCCGTCTCTTTCAATGCTCGCGAACCCTCTATCGCAGCGACGATTTAGAGCGCCTGCTCCCTCTGAGACATTTGGAGTCGCTGGCGTTGCCGGGACAGGTTTACCAGCTAGCCTTTACGCCCGGTGTCATCCGCGACATTTATCGCCGAAAGCTGCCCACTCAGCCGGCTGAAAATCTTCTGCTGGATCCGAAGACGGTGCTGGAAGAGGGCGGCTATCGCGATCTGGATGGCGATGGGCACTGGTGGATTCCCTCGGGGCGGTTATTTTACTCGTCCGATCCGGGCGACACCGCAGCCTTTGAACCATCATATGCGCGCAGGCATTTCTTTACGCCCCGCCGATATCGCGACCCTTTTGGGAATACCACCCAGGTCACCTATGACGTTCATGATTTGATCTTGGTTTCGACGCGGGATGCTGCCGGCAACATGACAACCTCGCTCCCCGATTATCGCGTGCTTGCGCCAAAGCAGGTGACCGATGCCAACCGAAACCGGACAGCCGCTTCTTTTGACGCATTGGGAATGCTTGCCGGCACTGCAATTTTGGGCAAGGAGGGCGACGGAGATGGCGATTCGCTCGACGATTTTGTCGCTGATTTGAGCGAATCCACAATCCTCGCGCACATTCATCATCCTCTGCGCGATCCACATTATATTCTCCACGGAGCAAGCACGCGGTTCGTCTACGACCTGTTTGCGTTTGCACGGACGCGAAATGACTCCCGGCCGCAGCCTTCGGTCGGTTACACACTGGCTCGCGAGACGCATTTGTCCGATTTAGCGCCTGGCCAGCACACCAAGATTCAGCACTCGTTCTCATACTCCGATGGCTTTGGTCGCACCGCACAGAAAAAAGGCCAGGCTGCGCCCGGGCCGCTCGCGCCCGAGGGGCCAGAGGTTGACCCGCGCTGGGTGGGCAGCGGATGGACAATCTTCAACAACAAGGGAAAGCCCGTACGTCAGTACGAGCCTTTCTTCAGCGCCACGCATGAATTCGAGTTCGCCAATAGTGTAGGAGTCAGTTCGACGCTGTTCTATGATCCCGTGGGTCGCATCATCGCTACGCTCCATCCTGAGCATACCTACGACAAAGTTGTTTTTGATCCCTGGCAACAGGTCACATGGGATGTCAACGACACGGTGCTGGAGCGCAATCCCGCCGATGATTCGGATGTCGGAGGCTTCTTCCGACGACTTCCGGAAGACGATTACCTGCCAACGTGGTTCGGGCGGCGCTGCACCGGAGCTCTGGGTCAGAAGGAAAAGGAAGCAGCCGAGAAGACGGCCGCGCATGCGCGCACTCCAAAGACTGCGTATTCGGACACACTCGGACGTACGTTCCTGACCATTGACATCAACCGCACCAAGCGAGACGGCGATGTCACTGAAGAGCGTATCGCCACCAGCATTGAGTTAGATATTGAAGGTCAGCAACTATCGGTAACGGATGCGCTCTGTCGTCAGATCGTGTCCTATGCCTACGATCTGCTTTCGAACCGCATTTACCAATCCAGTGCGGATGCGGGAGAGCGCTGGATAGTCCCTGAGATAGGAAAAAAGCCGCTTCGAAACTGGGATAGCCGCGGCTTCGAGTTCCGATACGAATACGATGTGCTGCGCCGGCAGACGAACATGCTTGTCCGCACGGAACATACTGCCGAGAAACTTGTGGAGAAAGCTGTGTACGGCGAAGGGCGGCCGAACGATCTTGCACGAAACTTGCGAGGAAAGCTCTTCCAATGCCGGGACGGTGCGGGTATCACGTCAAACAATTCGTTTGACTTTAAGGGTAATCTGCTCAGCAGGTCCAGGCAGTTGCTCCGCAACTACCACGACGAAGTTGACTGGACGAATTTCCCTGAGCTGGAAGAGCGAATCTTCACAACCAGCTCAAGCTACGACGCGCTCAATCGGGCAATCTCAATAACGGCGCCGGACGAGAGCGTGATCCATCCTGAGTACGACGAAGCCAGTCTGGTCGCCAGTGTGAAGGTCAACCTTCGTGGGGCCGATGCGATCACGCCGTTTGTCACCAATATCACGTACAACCCCAAGGCGCAGCGCGAATTCATTGCGTTCGGCAATGGGGCGCGAACGAGCTACACGTACGATCCGCTCACCTTCCGTTTGGTTCATCTGGAAACCGCGCGTAGCAATCATCACTCGGGCCTGCAAGATTTGCATTACACGTTCGATCCAATCGGCAACATCAGTTCCATCGTCGATCATGCTCAGCAAACGGTGTACTTCGATAATCAGGTCGTTTCCCCCAGCAACGACTATGTGTACGACGCGATCTATCGCCTGGTGGCGGCGCAAGGTCGCGAACTCATCGGTCTTTTGTCCCTCCCTGAGGTTGACTGGGACGATTCGCCACGAATGAATCAGCCTTTGCCCAGCGACGGCCAGGCGATGCGCCACTATAGCGAGGCGTACCGGTACGACCTGGTTGGGAACATCCTCCAATTGATTCACTACGCAGTTGATGGTTGCTGGAGACGTCACTACGACTACTCGGCGTCCAGCAACCGGCTGGAGCGCACCAGCGTCGGAGAACTCGAAGAGCTTTACACCTACGACAAAGACGGCAACATGGTCCGAATGCCGCACCTGCCACTGATGGAGTGGGACTTCAATAATCAGCTGCACATCACCCGGGAACAGGTGGTGAAGCAGGGCGAAGGTAGGCGTACGTTTTATGTGTACGACGCAGGTGGAACGCGAGTACGCAAGGTCACCGAACGGCCGGACGGGTCGAAGGCGCATGAGCGTATCTACCTTGGCGGCTTTGAGATCTACCGCGAGTACAACCGCAACAAAGTCGTGCTGGAGCGCGAGACGCTGCATGTGATGGACGACAAGCAGCGCATTGCACTGGTGGAAACAAAAACCATTGATCACAAGCCGCCATATAAACATTTGCCGCATGTGCTCATTCGCTACCAGTTCACCAATCACCTGGATTCGTCGACCCTGGAGCTAGATGAAGAGGCATCGGTTATTTCGTACGAAGAGTATTACCCGTACGGCAGCACATCGTACGAGGCGGTTCGGCGTGTGGTCGAGGTCAGTCCCAAACGCTATCGGTTCACCGGCAAAGAACGCGATACCGAATCCGGCAATGATTACTTCGGGGCCAGGTACTATGCATCTACGATGGGGCGCTTCATGTCTCCCGATCCGTCTCGTCTGAGCATTCTGCCTACCAACCCGCAGACCTGGAATCGATACAGCTACGTTTACAACAACCCGCTCGCTCTCAGAGATGAGAACGGGAAATGGCCGACGAATATCCACAACCAAATCATCGACAAAGCGTTCCCTAATCTATCGCCTGAGCAGCGGCAGGTACTGAAGAATATCAGCGCATCTCAGGACGGCATTTTGAATGGAGGTCAGTCGGAAGGAAAATCCTTCGAGCACGCAATGAGCTCGGATAGCCAAACCCCATCAGAAGCATTCAATCAGTTCTCATCTTTTGTTTCGACTTGGGAGACTGAGGCCCAACTATCGCAAGATGCATTTTGGCTGCAGGATCCAGATGCTGCCTCTCAGACCCAAAGCCCTGATGCCTTGGCTGCCTTTGGAATGGCACTTCATGCTTACGAGGATTCGACCTCTCCCGCACACGAAGGCTTCCAGACGTGGCGTTGGTATGATGTCACAGGAGTTATCATTCACCACTTTAGGGAGAATACGATAAGCGACGCTCAAATGAAACGGGCCGTCGCGATAGCACGGAGGGCATACTTGACAACGTTTGGCGTTGACATCCAGGACGCAGGAGACGGCGCAACGGTAACCACCTCTCAGGGACCCGGCACACCGTGTGGCGGGAACACGGGCAATCCGTGTCCGAAATAGATGCGCCTTCCCCGAGACAAAACGGATCTTTTCAAGGCGCTTGGCGTCCTTGTTGGCTTAGCGCTTGCCGGGGGAATACCTGGCCTGAGATGGTTGGGAATGCTACTGCTTCCCGGAGCTCTTCTAGCTGCACCCATTTTTCCGGAAGGAATGAATTCGGATTATGGCTGGGCGTTCTTTGTGCTGGCCGCTATGGCGGACTGGCTCATCGCTTGGGGATGTATACGGCTCGTGCGGTGGTTAATTAGGCATAAGAGCGAGTGACGGTACTTCGAGGAGAGTTGGAAATGGGCAGAAGCTCTGAGTGGTTGCGGATTACGGTGGTGGTTCTGTTGCTGGCAGGAACGTTAGCCTCGGCACAAGGTCCCGAGACCGACGCCCTTAAGAACGCTGAGCGGTTATACAGCAGCGGCAAGTGGTCTGAGGCCGAGAAGAGCTTCGCGGGCATCGTCCGCGATCATCCTGACAACATCGCGGCGCAGATGTACCTTGGGCAGACTCTCTTCAAAGAGGAGAAGTTCGCCGAAGCTATCGTTCCGTATGAGAAGGTTCGCGCCCTTGAAAAGGAAGGCTCGAAGTTGACCCTCACGCAGCATCGAATCTTGGGTGATCAGTTGGCCATGGCTTACGGCATCAGTGGGCGCACCGCAGACTCAAAAGCGCTCTTACGGGACTTGGTGCGCACCGATCCAGAGTATCCGCTGAACTACTACAATCTCGCCTGCGTCGCTGCCGACGAGGACGACAAAGCCGGAGTGTTGAAGAATCTCTCGCAGGCCTTTCAACACAAGGATCAGGTCCTTCCGGGCGAGCAGATGCCGGACCTGGCTTCCGATTCCTCGTTCAAGAAATATGCTCAGGATGCCGACTTCAAGGCGCTACTAGACCAACTCCGGCCAAAGACGCAGAAGTGACACATCAGTACGATGCCAACTGACATTATCTACGACTGCCTTCCTCGTTTTATGCATTCGTGTGTTTTGATCTCAACTCGTTCTACCGACAAAGAACGGGATGAGGAGACGGGCCTTTACTATCACGGGGCCCGGTACTACGCGTCGTGGTTGGGTAGGTGGACGGCAACCGACCCTGCCGGACTTGTCGACGGATCGAATGCCTATCGCTATGCCCGCAACAATCCTGTCCGACATACTGACTCCACCGGCACCCAATGTGACCCCACGAACGCTTGCTGCATTGATCCAACGGCCGACTCTTCCGAAGCCAGTCCAGATAGCCCCTCGAACGATTCGAACTCTTCAAGCTTAGGTGGCGCCTCGTTTGCAGCGACGTCCCTGCCTCTCGCCGCTCCGTCCGCATCGGCGTCGGCAGCAGCTCCTGTGCAGGCAGCCAACTCGATCGATGACCTGCTGACTTTCTTACACGCTCAGGCTGGCTTTGAGACCGGTGCTGCGAGACCGCCAACTTTTAGCTCTAGCTCTGCAAGCCCTTTCGGAACGGCTGCACATGCTGGCGCGACAGACGTGCGGGATGAGATGCAGCAGGTTGGGTTCCTAGAAGCAGACAGGATCTATTCCGAAGTGCGAGTGGTAAACGGCGTCGTCACGCAGATTGGCGGTACACCTGGTGGCCCTGCTGGATCGCACAATATTGACATCATGGTTGCCAGGCCGGGAACGACCATCAGCGTGGGTGACAATATCTCCGGCGGTGTCGCGGAAACGATCGGCGATTTGAAGTATGGTGGCGGAGTCATCGATCCGAAGTACGCCGTCCACGGTTCTCCGACGGTCACCATCACAGGGCGAACTACAGCGGGGCCGGTTCCGGTGGTCCCGGAGCCAATTGTTGCCCCAACTGCAGAACTGCTTGGCGGCGGGTTGGGAATCATTGGCGGGGGTCTGATGCTATGGGGCAACGATAGAAGTGACCCGGCCGCAGTTCAGGCTTTAACGTACGCAAGCGGAGGCGCACAGGTCGCGGGTGGTGGGACGCAGCTTTTAGGAGGCCTCCTGGCTTGGGGCGGCGTAGAAGGAGGAGCTGGCCTTGCGGCGGCGGGTGCGACGCTAAGCGGTGTCGGGATCGTGCTTGGTTTCCCGCTAATGATGTACGGAATGGCGAAGGGCGGTGCAGCGGCTTTCGAGCGCACGGTGGTGGAAGGGAGCCGGCAGGATGCGGAGCGCTGGTATCAACAAAATCCGGATGCACCTCCGGGAATGTACGAGCAGATGAACAGTGTCGACAACCCAGCCAATCAGTACTTGGGTGACCCGATCGATATTTTCGCGCCTCATTAATTGTTTGACGGGTACATAAGACAGCCAAACCAGCCGCGGTTCGGAGACAAGTGATTCGCAGTGTGAATCAGGAGATAAGTTATGGCTACTCAGTTAATCGTAATCCGCCTTGTACCACCGGCACCGATTGCCGCGACGCCGCTGGGATCTACACCGCCGAGTTTCACTGACTATCTGGCGCAGAATGGCGGGCTGCAGATTGCAGCTTACGACCTGTCCTACGGAAATCCCACAACCGGCACGTTAGTGGGTACGGCGAATTTTGTGGCCCCAACCACGCTGCCGCAGACGAGTCCAGCCTTGTTGCAGCCTTTGGCCTATGCCCCCACCCCGGCTGCGTATGCCGCCGGGACAGGAATCGTGCAGCAGTTGGACGAAACGCCGGCAGTCATTGGCTCGCCAGGCGGCGGGGCTCCCCCGGAAGAGCTCGAATCGGCCTACTACACCTTCGAGTCCGTGGCGACGGCGATTATCGAATTCACTCCCCCTGCGGCCACAACCTTCTTCGAAAATCTTAGGCTGGTCGCCACCTGGCAAACAGGCGGAGCGCAAGCGATTTCGATCACCCAGGATTACTACAACGTCCCATTGGCGGACGGCCCAACTCCGGATGCAACTACTTTCGTGAGTGATCCCTCCGACACCACGCCTCCCGGCGTCATGATCGATTCCTGGTCCAACCTTTCCCCCAGCATTTACCTGACAGTTCCCCCGCCAGCCACTCCCGGCAGCACAAGTTTTACTCTTCCCTCCGATGGCAGTGTGCCGCACTTCGGCGATCTGCTGACAGCGGTTCAAGCGATTCTGGCCATTGACCCCGGCGGAGCTACGCCTGACTTGGGCAAGCTCACGTTCGCACAATGTCAGAACATCGCCTATGAAATTGTGTGGAGTCAGCAACCACCGCTGCCCACGCCGCCCGAGCCGATCGAGGATATGTACACCAACCCTCCGAACACGGGACAGATGATGAGCGGCGGTAGTAGCCCCACTCCCAATCAGAATGAAGGTGACCGCCAACAGTTTCAGGCCAACCTCGCCGGCTATTATGGTTTGCCCGACGCTAATGCCGACCGTCTGACGAACTTTGTTTTCTCCCTCGCAGCCGCCGTGGCTTGCGAGGAAACGAGTCTCACCGCGACAAAGGTCTATCTCGAGTTCCCCACCAACTCTGCGGAAACAGGCAGCCCTGACGTGGAAGTGATTCTGCAAGGCGTGGGCACCTCGACCTCGAACTTTGGCGTGCCCGCCGCGTACTTCTACGCCTTGGGCGCGAATATGCCCACTTCTATGTTGGCGCCACAAAGATACACGCTGGCGCTCAGCGAGGGCCTGCCGCAGATGCTGGCAGAGCTCACCGCAGCCTTGAACGCAGGCACAATCACTGACGCGGAAGCGTTTGTCACTTCTGCCATGTCGTCGATTAACGGGGCGCAGGCCGCACGCCGCATGCAAGTCCTGAATGTTCCTTCAGGTTCGTCGGCGCCCACATTGTCGCTGGATAGCACGGTTCAGCTTCTCGTGAAAGACTGGCTGAAGTTCGCCAGCGCCGACGCCTCACCCAGCGCCCAGACCTATCAGCCGAGCGACGAACTGGGTTTTTGGACAACTGAACTGACCTCATGGCCCGCAGCCTATCTCGAACTTGTGCTGTACTCGCTGACGCAAGGCTACTCCATTCCCGCGCTCCCAAATCCAACCTTGGCCAGCGAGATTATTACTCCGGCTAACTGGCCGGCGGGAACACCGCCAATCTCGTCCGTCGGCGTTCTCGTCACTATCACCAATGCGCAGTGGACGGCTTTTTTCACCGCACAACCGACCTGGCTCCCACCCTTCACTCAGCCGGGCAATCTCGCCGCGCAAATCTCGAACTTCCTCGCCTACCTGCAGAAATTCTTCGCCGTCACGGATGCAAATGTAGCCAGCACCATGTATTTGGTAACCACGCTTGACGCCAAGCCGAGCGACGCATTCGGAGGTATGGTTCTGACGTTCGCAACGACGACCGGAATTGTGACCGGCATGTCGGTCAGCGGAGCCGTCAGTGGCATCACTACAATCGCTCCAGGCACGGTCGTCAGTACGCCAGCACCAACGCCTACCCAGGTCACAATAAAACCGGCGCTGACCGGAGACGTTCCCGCTGGTACTACGATTACTTTCACCACCAACTACGCCACCACCGGATCAGCCTATGCTTTGAATCTTCTGCAGACACCGTCCGCCGACTGGCTTACCACCTGTTTCAACAGTTATCCGGGCCCGGCTTACGTGCTGGGGTCTGAGAAGCCCACACCAATTGATCCAACATCGCTGCAAAACGCCGCGTCCACCCTTTTCCCGAACGATACCTGCATACAAACTTGGGTTGTCACCGCAATCCTGACTCTCGATGCTCTCTGCTATCTGATTCAGCAGGCCCTGCCGGGTATTACCGCCAATCTTCAGTTCTCAATTGCTGAAGCCCTCTACGCGCGCGGATTCGCTTCCGCTGCGAGCGTGACAGAACTCTCCAGTTCGGACTTTCAGCAGGCGCTCACGGGTACCGTTGCGTATCAGTTTGCCTCAGCTATTTACGCCGCGGCACAGGTCATCCGCCCGAACTCGCCGGCTTCGCCCTCTACCGGAACATTTACGCCAATTAATCCGGATGGATCGCTCACCAACTGCATTCCTGCGCCATGCCGCTCGCCGCTCGGGCCTATCGAGTATCTGCATGAGATGCTGCTGGTCTCTCCCAGCGCTACCTGCGCAAATCCAACGGCGCCTCAGGCTACCGGCCAAAGCACTCTGGGAACGGTCATCGCGCAACCCCGTGGCCCGTTGGGTCAACTCGTCACCAGTTGCGCAAATCTGGAGACCCCCCTCCAGATGGTCGACCTCGTGAACGAGTGCCTTGAGTTTATGGCCTCGACAACCACCGTTACCGACAAAGGAACGGTTTACAGCACTTCCTCCGACGCAGTCGCGGGATACGAATTGTGTCACGAGGGCTGCCCGCCGGAACAAAAGCCTGATTCTGCATGCCACGATCCGAAGGAACTGCTGAGTGCCTTGCCGGAATATTCGACCCCGGGAACGCCAGCTGTGTCGACGAATTCGTTGGAATCGAATCAGAACGTCGAGCCGGCCGTCTGGAACATTCTGGAATGGGATACCTCGGCGTGCTGCCTTCCTTACTCGCAGGCGGCAGACGTGAGCCGCACGTACCTCCGCCATCTTTCCACATGCCGTTTCGAGGCGATGCGCACCTTCCGCAAGTGCATTACGGAGTTCGTCCTCGATCCGGACAATCCGCCTACAGGATATGAGAGTTACCTGTGGCGCTATCCGGTACGTATCGACATCGCGATTGAATATCTCGGTATTACACCCCAGGAATTCGAATTGGTGTTTGGAGGGGTATGGCCACGACCATGCGGGCCGGCGCAGGACAAAGATCAAAACACCAACAAACTTGGAGCCCCGAAAGCGGAGCAGTTTTTGGGATTGAACCCGGACTCAAGAGCCGATAACTCCTCAGAGCAACGTTTGGTTCAACTGCCCCAAATTCCTGAAGGAGACCTGCCTCACTTACTGCGAGTTTCTGGAACTTTGGAAATCGCAATTTGTCGTATTCCGTGATGGCGGCGTGGAGGACGGGAGATTTCCTGATTGCGAGCCGTGCTGTCTGGAACAGCACTGGCTGCAGTTCCCCAATCAGCTGACGCAGCCACACCCAACAGACCCCACCCAGCCTCAGAATCCGCCCGCTGTCGAAACACAGCCCGCGGCATCGCCGGATGCCGTTTCCCCAGCCAACCCACCGGCCCAGGCACCAGCGCTAGTGGCAGGCACTGGACAGTCACTCGTCCAACTCCAAGTTTTTATTCGCTTGTGGCGCAAGCTGAAAGATGTTTGCAACGCAAAGTACAGCCTTGCTCAACTGCGCGATATTTGCGACGTTCTAAATCTGTTTACTGCCGGGACCATTAACTCCGATTTCATCCGCCAGTTGGCAGCGTTCCAGATGTTGCGCGATCAGTTCCGCCTGCCTTTGGTGAACGCCGCCGACAAACCGGTGGCCGGCGCAATCGACGCTGACCGCACGCAGATTCTCTCGCTGTGGGTAGGCTCAGGCGCCGCGCAGTATCCGTGGGCGATCCGACAACTGTGCGAGGGCATGGAACGTTACGCAAAGTGCCGCCACAAGTGTGATCACCGACCGGCGGAATTCATGCAGATGCTGGCCTCGAACCTGAATGCGTTTTCGGTTCTTGCCGGATTCGATCCAACTTCAACGACGGACAATTGGCACGCGCATCCGACGCACACTCTGCGCTTTGCAGAAGTTCTGGCCAAAATTTATGCGTCGCATTTCCACAGCGACGAGTTTTTCTACCTCTTCACCACCGGCGCGCAAGCCGAGGACGGCAATCTGTTTCCGCTGCAGGGAAACGATGATGCGATCGAGTTTCCGCTCAATCTACCCGACGACGAGCAGCATCAATCGCTCTGGAAGCTACGGCATAAGCTGCTGGAAGCGCAGGTGTCCGAGGAAGATGTACATCACTGGTCCTGGAACCGCGTCGAAACTTCGCTTCGGGAAGAGTTCGGATATTCATCTTCCGCCGTATCGAATTTCGGCCAGCATTTTTTACCGGACACGGTCCAGTCCGCCGGATATCAAGTCACCGCTCAACAGCGTCGCTACTCCTCAAGTCTACCTGTCGCTCAGACCACGCCGGCGATGTGGAGTTCTCCCGCTACAGGCCCATTCCAATATGACCTCGCTTCCGGCGACACCTTATTCATCCAGCTGTCGTTGCCGGATAAAGAGGTGATTGATCAATTGGAGCGGGTTTCGCAACTGAACGCAAATGAACAAGCCGCCGTTCAGGATTTGTATTTCCAGCCCCGAGCTACGCTGGCCGCATTTGCATTTCTGTTTATAGACTTCGCCGAAGCCCAGGCGCACCTGATTCAGGAAGCCGACGAGCACGAGCGCTGGAATTATTTCCGGCGGCAATTTGCACTCTGCCACACCCGCTGCAATATCCTGGCCGAGCACCTCGCCGCAAACGTCGATTGCGCCACTCATCAACACCATCCCGAAAGCGTGGGCGATGCCTTCGTCATTTTGCGTGAGCTCTACGCCGATGAAAACAATCCCGGAAATTGGGAGAACATCACCGGCATGCCTCCCACTATCCCCTGGCCCGGACCCAACGGAGGCGCATTCGCAGCCCTCCTCGGTTTGATCGGCACCGGCCTGCTCCGCGAGATTTCACCGGCGGGAGGCAGCGTGATCTGGCGCGACCTCTCCGGCCCCCTCGGTGGATTCGGCCGCGAATCCGACCGCATGAATTGCCCACTCCCGACGATCATTCCGTCGTTAGGACTCACGCTTACGGCATCGCCACCAGTCTCGTCAGCGGCACCTGGTTGGGCGGCGCTCAAGGCTTCGGCGTGCGCTGGTCGGGCGCACTGCTTGTAGATCACGATGGTGTCTATGAATTTGCCGCAGGCGCTCCCACTCCCGAAGACGAGCGTCCGAATATGGAAGCCGCCGAGCACAGCCAGTGGCGCGTCACCATTACCCGCGATGGCAAGACGCGGCTTCTGCTCAATCACAACTGGCCCGGACAAACCGGCCCCACGGTGACTTTCCCGAAGCTCAAGGCGGGTGTGTACGAAATTACCGTCGAGTTCAGCGTGCCTGCTCCGCCATTTTCCACGCCCGACGAGCACCGCCTGCACACCGGTTTTCAGGTCAAGTACAAGGGCCCCGACAGTCACGACCGGATGATCGAAATTCCGCACAGCCGTCTTTTCCGCATTTCCAAGAAGCTGGTCTACAAGGACGTGGCGTCAGGATACCAGGATCTCAGTTCTGGAATCACGGGCCTCGCTACCGGCGCCATGGATTTCCTGAAAGCCTATTACAGCAGCACTCTACGCGATATCCGCCGCACCTACCAGAGAGCCTTCAAAGCGCTCTTGTTTGTTCATCGTTTCCCACTTTCCTCCAAACGATGCACCGGCGGCTAGTCCGAGCTGGGATTCATGCTCTCGCAGCCTAAAAACTTCGAGGGACAGGCCTACTATTCCAGTGGCGGCTTTTACCTGCAGCATGCCGCGTACTTCGATTTCAACTTCCTGCCTTTGGTCGATAACTACGACCCGCCCACGGTCACGCAGAATTCGCGCGTGCAACCTTCGACCCAGCGAACCCAGGCCATGTTTGACTGGTTCGAGCGCCGCTTCGATTACGTCATCGCGCGCAATCAGGTGTGGGCCGAACATCATTCCGATCTTTGGGAACTGTTTGAGGACGCGCAACTGCGCAACCCCGCTAACCCCGCCGATCTTCTCCGTCACATGGGTGCCAGAAAGCGTGATTGGCCGATCGATTTGCGCTACTTCCTAGATCAGTCGACTGCGCCTTACCAAGTCGCCAGTAGTGACCTCACCTCCGATCCGTGGGTGGTCCGCGTCTGGCACTCCGAGCGCCTGGCTCGCATCATTCTTCAAGGTTCAGGCGACAGAGATGCGGCTTTGGCTCGGCCCGATCTTTGGGCATCGGATGATCCCGGCGGCATCGTTGATATGCAGGGAGTTACTGGCAATGCAAATCTCTCTACGTTTCTGTGCGACCGCTGCTTTAACTATGACCATCCCCGCCGCTATGAAGAAATCCGCAAACTCAATGACGGGTTGCGCGAGCGCGGTCGGCGCGCCCTGATCTGCTATCTGTGCGCAGATGATCGAGTGGCCCTGCCCTGGACCACAGGACAATATGCTCAGGTTGCACGGGACCTCAGCGATCTTCTTCTGCTCGACGTCGAAGTGGGCATCTGCGAGAAAGCCAGCCGGATCGAAGAAGCAATCACTGCAGTGCAGAATTTTATTCGGCGTGCCCGGCTCGGCCTCGAGCCTACTTGGCCGGTCACTTGCGATTTTGCCCAGATGTGGGACCGCCATTTCGCTTCCTTCCATGTATGGCAGGCCTGTAAGCGCCGCCACCTCTATCAGGAGAACTTCATCGAGTGGGAAGAACTTGGCAAAGCACGCCGCATTGAAGCCTTTCGCATGCTCGAAACTCAACTCGGCCGCGATGCTCTTTCCATCGCCGCGCCCGGCGGCATGGACTGGTGGCCAGATTCGCGTCCCCCCGCTCATCATCCCGTCGAACTCCTGCAGAAAGTCGAACCGGATGAAATCGTATTGCTCTCGCAGGAGCGCGAGGGTTTCAATCTGCTGGCCACGCAAGAGCGCGCCGCCAGGCCAACCTGGCTCGCCGCCGTGCAAACAACCCTGCCGCCGGCAACGACCTCAACCTCAACAACGTCGCTTCCTTTCTGGATGGAATCCGCCATCGGCATGGGGCAAACGTTCTACCGCGTCGCCGCCGCCGGAGTTCCTCCCGCCAGCGCCGACTGCAAATGCCTGGGCAATCCGACCGGAACCTGCTGCAAAGAGTGCGGCTGCAAACACTGTCCCCTGGTCGACGAATATTATTTCTGGCTGATTCCTTGCCAATACTACGTCGAGCCCACCAACCCGAATCAGAATGGTTCCAGTGGATCGACTACGAATCCCGACGATTACCAGTTTGGTTTCCAGGACGATTTTTACAGCCAGAGCGACCAGCAATCCGGATGGCAGGATCCCACGCAGTTGCCTCAAATGCTGCTGTGGAATTCCACTCCAATGGTGAGGCTGGGCTGGGTTCGATTACACAATGGCGAGTTTCAGCAGCCTCGCACTTCCTCGTTTGGTGTGCCCGTCGCCCCCAATACCAGCAACGATCTAACGTATCTCGGCAGAACCGGCGACGCTCTGATGTTTTCGGTCACCAATCCCGCGCCGCCTCCGTCTCCGCCACCGATCCTGAGCGACACTTCCGCTCCCGGTTTTCGCTACGATCTTGCCCCGGACTGTGCGGTCGTACTCCCGCAGGTAATGGCGCAGTCCACCCCTCCGACTTTTCTCGGCGGACTTCCCGCCTATCCATATTTCGTCTACGTCGCTCCCGGCACCCACCCATTACCGCTCTCGTTCTTCAGTCCCGCCAACGCTGTGGCCCGCGCCTTGCGTGCGAACTGCAGCTTCGAAGCCGCGCTCAAATGGTATGAGTTGGCCTTCAATCCTTTCACCAGCGATTGCACCTGGATTGACTGCCAACAGAAGTCGGGACCGAATTTGGTCGGCAACCATCCCTCAACCGCTACAGAAAACGGAGGAACCTCGAACGGCGCCTGTTGCGATAGCACCAACATCACCGTCGGTCGGGCCAGGAATCGCGCCATCGTGCTCGAGTTTTTGGAAACCTTGAAAGAATGGGGCGAGGCTGAGATGCGTGGCAGTTCTCCCGAGCATTTCCAGAAGGCGCGCCTGCTCTTTGACACCATGGAACTCATCCTGGGCAAGCGGCCACTGTCCATTCTCCTTCCCGAATCAGCCACTTCGCAGACGGTGGCCACCTACGTCCCGGATTACGCCCCGCTGAATCCTCGGCTGATGGATCTTTACGACATCACCCGCGACCGGCTGAACCTGATTTGCAATTGCGCCAACGCTTTCCGTTTGCGCAACGGCCATCCCCGCAGCGATATGCCCTACTTCGGAAACAGCCCTCTGCGCGAAGGCTGGCGCACCGCCGACGATGCCTGTTGCGACGAAAGCAATTGGTGCCATCTGCATAGCCCCTACCGCTTCACCTTCCTCATCCAAAAAGCTGAGGAGTATGCGGCGAAGGTTCGCGAACTGGGCGCCGAGTTGCTCTCCGCGTTCGAGAAGGGTGACGCCGAATACCTTGCCTCGCTTCATGCTGTGCAGGAGCGCGAGATTCTGGATCTCCAATTGACAGCACGCCAGGATCAATGGCGCGATGCCGACTGGCAGGTCGAAGCGCTGCAAAAAACTAAGGTGGTCACCCAGACCAATTTCTCCTATTACACACAGCTGATTCAGAACGGCCTCAACGGCGACGAGATCGCCTATCAGGACCTAACCATTACTTCCACGGTCCTGCGTGCCGCCGGGGATGCGCTCGAGGGAATTGCCGGCGGAATGGCCATCGGCCCCAATACGTTTTCGGGCGGCGCCGGATTTGGCGGCTCGCCACTCTTCTACATGCAACTTCCCATCGGCGATCCGCTGTCGCAGGTTTTCAGCATCGCCGCCCGGGTTATGAACGGCCTGTCGGCAATCGCCGGTACCACCGCCGGTCTGGAACTCACCGAGGCCGGATGGCAGCGCCGCTTCGACGAATGGAATCACCAGGTCGCAGTTCTCACCATCGAAATCGAACAGAACGAACTGCAAATTCTGGGCGCGCAGCGCCGCCGGGATGCGGCCATGCAGGACTTGAACATCCAGCAGCGCCAAATCGAGCACTCCACGCAGGTGTTGAACTTCCTGCGCGACAAGTTCACCGCTCACGATCTCTACCTCTATCTCCAAAAGGAGACGCTCGATCTGCACCGCCGGATGTACGAGCTGGCTTACCGCCGCGCCTGTCAGGCGCAACGCGCCTTCAACCTCGAGCGCGGGCACACCACCAGAAAATTCATCCCCGAGTGCGCGTGGAATTCACTGCAGGAGGGCCTGCTGGCTGGCGAACGCCTCGATGTCGCCCTGCGCCACATGGAGAAATCCTACTTCGATGAAAACGTGCGCGAGTATGAGCTCACCAAGCACATCTCGCTCCGCGAGCACTTCCCGCTGGAGTATTTACGCCTGCGCACCACCGGCTACTGCGAAGTTGACATTCCCGAATGGATGTTCGATCAGGACTATCCCGGCATGTACATGCGCCGCCTCCGCTGCGTCACGGCGACCATGCCCTGTATGACGGGGCCATTCAATAACGTGAATTGCCGCATTGCCCTGCTCAGCAGCGTGACGCGCATCGATCCCCGCCTTGATCCGCCGCCACATCGTTGCTGCTGCGACCGCCGTCATCTCAGCCCATATGAAATCTGCCCCTGCGATCCCCGCGCCGTCCGCCATTACGATGCGCGCGAAGCCATCGCCACTTCCACCGGGAAGAACGATTCCGGAATGTTCGAAATGAACTTCCACGACGAGCGCTACCTCCCGTTTGAATACCGTGGCGTGGTTTGCCGCATGCGTATCGAGGCGCCGATTGAGAACAACTATCACGATCCCAATACCCTGGCCGACGCGATTCTGTGCTTCTACCACACCGCACGTGAAGGAGGCCCGATGCTGCGCCGGGCAGCGAGCGAAAACGCCCGCAAGCATCTGCCCGGCGAAGGCTGGTGCTTCTTCGATGTCTGCCACGATTTCCCCGACTCCTGGGAACTGCTGCGCATGGCGAACTCAGAGGAAAAGCGCCATAAACAACTGAACCTCCGTCTGACCCGCCGCATGTTCCCCTACGTTCCAGGATGCCCGGAAGTGCGCATCAACGGCATGACGCTACTCTTCGAAACGTGCCAGCGCGCCCACGACTGCTGTGAGGTTGGCGAATGCGCATGCCTCGAGCGCAAGCCGCGCGACTCCTACGAAGTTGGCTTGCTGATCAAACCGGAATGTGAAGCTGGCCGCGGCCGCGATCGCATCGAGGCGGCCTGCGTTGTGAGCGAAGGCTGCTCCAACCTGTACGTTGGCGAATACAACATCAACGCGCCTCGAATCGACCGAGAGCTCCCCGTTACGTTTGAATTTCCCCATGACCTTGAGGAGGTGTCGCGCGTATTTCTCTTCTGCCACTTTGCTAGCTAGGTGCGCGATTCTGCTTACGTACCCCGATGTGGACAACAGCGGACTGAAATCCTGCGGCCCGTAGCTCGTAGAGGGATCAATAAGTTCAATGAACGGCATGGGACGCGGGAGTTTGCGGCTCACTTTTATCATAACCACGGCCCCGACTGGTTTCAGTTCAGGAGCTTGGCTGCGTAGTTGAAGAGAGTCGGACATTGGGCCAGAGAGAAGTGTGTCAGCCGAGAGGAGATGATCGATTGTGATGCATTTGACCGTTGGCCGGTGGTGTCAACGATTTCGCGAGTGCGGAACGTCGTAGCAGGGAAGATGATGGGTTCTAGCAGGTTAGCCGTCACACGAATCTGCATTTGAGTGATTGAAGGAAGAGCTTATGAAACTTCAGCAATGGGGAACGTTTTCGGTACGCGACCACCTAAAGCCGCGGGCATTTGTTGCCGATGTTTTGCTCTTTGACAAGCTCGTGATCCCACGACCAGCCACGCCCACGGAACTTTATGCCGAAGGCCAGCTCGATCCGAATGGGGATCAGAGGGACAGAGGGATTCAACAGGGATGGGGTCCGGACCGCCAGCGCGAGCTGTTGGATGTACTTGGCGAATACGAACTGGCAGTGGAACTGCCATGGGGCAATCAGGCGCAACGGGATTGGCAGATCATCCATGACCAACCCGATCTGAGCCAGTTGGAATGTGGCCGTTCGGACCTTACGCAGGCGATTGAAACGCAGATCCGGCTGGCCAACGAGAACGATGTCGCCTACATCATGACTGGCTCGGTCCTGAGCTTGTATGTCGCCAACATGCTGCACAACGATGTGGCGACCAGGCTCTTCGCTCTTGCCAAGATACCTGACGTACCGGTTGAGCCGGTGATTGCCTATGGATCGTACGCTGAGTTTTCAACTGACCAGGGACTGCGGCTGGCCGAGGGCGAAAACCCGGACGCACCTGCGGCACCTTATGCGATGTTCGGATGGGAATTTTTTGTGCCCGAAGACAATCACAGCAGCGACGCCCATCTTCTTCGTAAGGCGGCAAAGCTGGCAACCCGGTCGGATCTATGCGAGGCGCGTCAGAGTTTTCAGGGTTGGCTGAAGCTGATGTATGGAAGCAATGTCGACCAGCGAGACGCATACGACCACATGATGAAGATGCTCGATGAATACAGGAAAATCGTGCGCGAATCGGGACTGGCAACAGTAGCGCGGTATGCAGCAAAGGCAGCTCCGGTTCTGGCGCCTCTCGCCGGCCTGGCGCTGCACAGCGCGGGCGCGGGGGTGGGAGTTGGCGTGGCCGCGTCCAGCGCTTCGCTTTGCCTGGAGTGGCTTCTCCCGAGCCCGCAAATACCGGATCGCCTCCGCCCCGCCGCATTGCTCTACGATGCCAGACAGTTCTTCTACAAGCATTAGGAAGCCTCTCAGCAAATCTGCACTTTGACTGCAAGTGTCCCCAGACCGGGTTTGCTTTCCGGCCGTCCAGATCGGGTTTTTCGGCCCCTCCCTTCATCACCATTACTTCGACCTGCCCGCCTATCATCCCGGGATACCAACCAGTTGCTCCGCGAGGAAAACGAGTCGAACCGGCAAGAGGAGGAGCCCCGTGGCGAAAATCGGGAACTGGGTACGCTAGGCTTATACTCCATCACAATCGTCTCTTCGCGTATCATTTCCCGCGATAATGCATTTTTATCGTCCACAACGACTTTCAGAGCCACCTGTCCGATAAGCCGGTTTTATGTCCAGGTGGACTGGATTCGTAAACACCGGTCGACATGACATATCTAGACTCAATCTCTGATCGCTGAGTGTTCAGTCATGGCCTCCAGCAGCGTCGGAATATCTGCATCTGCATCCTTCCATAGTGCGAAGAAATCTTCATATGCCACCTTAGCCTTAGCGCTATCACCGGACATCTTGTACGTACGGCCCAGTTCCAGCTGGGCCAGCGCACTAACTGGATCGCTTATCACAACTCCGCGATGATCCAGAATCATCTGAAACTCCGCTGCAGCTTCCGCTCCTCGTCCTTCGGCAAGGAAAGCTTCACCCTGTACATATACCGGAAGCACTGCTGTCCGGCAATTTTGCAGATGGCATGGGGCAACGTATTGTGTAGCAATGAGAAAGCGGCTTTTAGGGGTGTTACCGACTTGAACTGAGATTTGGGAAACTGGGGCTTTGG
>JBEKRS010000056.1:0-35571 GCA_049518535.1 Occallatibacter sp.
ATAACTGAACATCGCTGCCTGCTTCTGGTCGTTTCCTCGCATGACTCTTTGATAAATCAAACATAGACAAAATTCAGTGACCGCCATCAGACCACAGAGCTTTGCCGCAACCTCTCAAGTCGAGGCGCGCGAGCTTTCCAGGTATTGCTTGTAGTCATCGAACAGCCGCTTAGCATTTCGGTCAAGATTGAGCGCTGCGCGCGCCTGTTGATAGCCGTATTGCTTGATGAAGCTATGGATACCGGCGAGCTTTAGACTGAGAGCTACTCCGCACTCCTTCGGGTCTGGAAACGGAAAATCGTTTGGCACGATTTCGAGTTTGGTAAAAGGGTTGAATTCTAGCGAGCCGCTGAGCTGGCCGAATGTAGACAGTTCTTTCGGTATTCCCGGGCCGCCAGCCTGGCGCTCGACACGAGTGCGGATGGTCTCGGGCGGAAAGCCGACCAGAACTCCGGCCGTAAGGAGTTTCTCGCATTCCGCGAGGCAGAAGCCAAGCATCCGGTCGAAATCGTCGGTAAGGAACTCCGTGCGGCGATGCCGTTCCTTGATCCGGTTACTGTGGAAGAAGTCGCTAAGACTCGGTAAGCAAAATAGCCTCCAGCTACTAGCTTCTAACTCCTAGCTGGAGGCTAACTCTATTCTTTAGATCGCTTATTCATTCCCTTCTATCATTCGTTCTCTTCCTGGTCTTGTAGAATTCTCAGACACCCATCTAACGGTAATTATCTGCAAAGCAGAAGTGTACGTTTTTGTGGAGATATTCTTTGGAAGTCATTGATTTCAGGGTAGTTTTAAATTATATGCAAAGAAACAGGGTCGAAAATAAATATAAAATGGGGGGGAGGGGGGTACCCTCAGTGGGCAGTGGTCAGTGAACAGTGGTCAGTGACTGCCCGTGGTTCTGGTCAGTGTTCATGCATCTATTGTGCGCCAGTGGAGGGTTATTATCCGCAAGACTGGCCGTTTGGACGGACGGAACTTTGGGGCATGGGGTTCGTGGTCGCGCTCGTGTATTATCATCCCTAGAAAAAATAGAACTTATTTTGTGTTGTTTGTGCGGCGATTGGATGCATGGCTGACAGGAGGTGCAATTCCGTGGAACATATTGCCGGACCAATTGTTGAGTATCGCGCATCGACCGCGGAAGAATTCTGGGATATTCTGTCTCCTCAGAAATACCTTTTTGCCCCTGAAAGCGAGCCAATATTCCGAGGCCAATTAGACGCGGCATGGACGCTAGAGCCATCAATTCTTCGAGGAAAGAACCATCCAAGCTATTCCATCCCCAAATATAGATTGACCCCAGAAAATTCGTTAGACCAAATCTATGCCGAAATCGACGCACTCAAAACATTCGCAAATTTTTGCGATTCCTCTGGGCTGAAGATACCCGGCGATTCTGTGAGGTTCAGAAGAGAGTATCTGAATCCTAATAGAGCTAGAACCCCATTTTTGCATTCAGAAACGCCATATTGGCCATCGGTTGAGTACTTCGACATCATGGCTTTAGCACAGCACCACGGCCTACCTACCAGACTGCTTGATTGGAGTCGCAGTGCGCATATTGCAGCATATTTTGCAGCATCTGGATCTCTTTTCGAGAGCTCTGAACATAAAGCTGAAAGGCTTGCGGTATGGGCCTTGGACATCAAGTTTCATCTCCTTGGCTTAGAAATCATTTTAGTTCCTGGCGGCAACAATGCGAATGTGGCTGCGCAGGGTGGCCTTTTTACTATATTGAAACAGCTAGTAAGAATAGGGCATCCATTTGAAGGAGATCACAGTCTCGACGGCCATATGCGGATTCTTGACGGCCGGTCCTATGGCAGACGGTCGCGTGGCAGCCAAACCATTGCAAAAGTTACATTGCCCACTACGGAGGCTCCGAAGGTAATTGACTTGTGCAAGAGACAGGGGATAACAGCTGCAACGTTACAACCTGATTTCTATGGCGCTGCTAAGGCAACCCTCGAATATCTCAAGTATTGGTCAATGTCCGAACGGACAGACGGTCAAGATATTCAGGTTGAAACCCAACCTGCGTATGTCGTCCCGTCTAACGTCTCTGCCTCCGCTCCGATTCCAATCGCTCCGCCAGAAAGACCTTGAGCAACGATTGGTAAGGCACATCGCGCTTGTTGGCGAGAATCTTCAGGTCCTCGATCATGGAGACCGGCAGACGCACGGAGATCGTTCTCAGCGTGGGCTTTAGGTTTGGGAACTTGACGCGCTTGGCCTGCGACCAATCCACAAACTTTGTCGAGTCTGCCCCCTCGCCTTTCGATGACCAGAACTCGAACTCTTCGGCTTCACTTTTGAATTCAGGAATCTCTTTTTTCATGGCGCTGGTACTCCTCGTCTTCTTTTCGGCTCATATCGCGCACCGAAATGACCCGGATCAATGTGCCCCTGATAGTGAATGCGACAAACAGTTTGCGTTCCTGCGCCGTCTTGCCCAATGCCCAGTATCGCTTCTCTCGTTTCGAATGCCCTGGGTCAGAGCGGAGCACCAACGGATTGTGGAAGAAAATATCTTCGGCTTCCTCAGGAGTCACACGGTGGCGCTCCCAGTTCTTGGCGACATTGGCCTCGTTCCAGTCGAAGCCGGTACAAGCCGCAAGAGGGTCTTTCTCGCCCATACTTTGTATATATCACAAATATACTTTATTGTTGAGCCTTGGCCAATGCATTTACGCGCTAAATTCGCATTTGACTTTGCAGGCTATATTAGCTAATCTTTCTTAGCAGGTTAGAAATATGCATAGCGTCACCATCTTTGAAGCTAAGACCAATCTCTCGGAACTATTGCGCCGCGCGCAGCTTGGAGAAGAGGTGCAGATCACCTCTGGCCGAGAGCGCAAGCCGGTTGCTCGACTGGTCGCTATTGATCCCGCTTCGGAGAGCCGTCGCATCGGCTTCATGAAGGGCGAAGGCAGCGTTGGGCCTGAGTTTTTTGAGCCGCTTCCCGAGGACGAGCTTCGACTGTGGAATGGTGAAGGCAATTGAAGTTCCTGCTCGATACGCATACTCTTTTGTGGGCTGCGTTCGACGATGAGTCGCTCTCGCCACGCGCACGTAAGATGATCCAACGGCGTGGGAGTGAAGTGCTGGTTTCCGCTGCCTCAGCATGGGAGATTGCAACCAAGTACCGATTGGGCAGGCTCGACTTCGCAAGAACATTGGTCGAGAATTTCATTCAGCGAGTTACTGCTGCCGGCTATCAATTGCTTCCCATCTCGACTGAACACGCTCTGCGCGCGGGCCTGCTGCCTGGCGACCACAAAGACCCCTTTGACCGTATGCTGGCGGCACAGGCAATTCATGAAAACATTCCGCTGCTCAGCAATGACTCACAGCTTGACGTCTTTGGGATTCGTCGGGAGTGGTGAAGGAATTCACGAACGGTGGTTCATGGAGATCGATGGAGCTTCGGATTCATGTAAGGGGATTTTGGGCAAAAAATTCGCCCCCGAAGGATCACGTCTCTTCGGAGGCGCTTGTACGTATAGTAACAAGACAGATTACGGGGTACCAGTAGCCGGCGCTGGAGGTCGGTAGCACTCGGCTACTGGTGATCCCTATACTAACGAAGCTAGCAGCGGCTTCCCCTTTCCACGGCCAGTTCGTGTCGCCCGGCTCTAAGAGAACGTTCTTACATGTTCTCTGAACCATGTTGACAAGAAGGAGTGTCTCCTATGTGGGAAAGACGCACCGTGACGGCTGTCACACAATCGTGTGCCAACGCTAAGGCCTAGCCTTTGGAAGCACTTAGCCAGAGAGGGAGGCGGGCTTGTGTACAATTTCCGGACAGTTCATTCCGAATCTCACTCCATTCCGAATCAAAAGGGCGCTTTCTCTTCAAATTCGTTAATGGAAGATTGACAAAGCCAGCCGCTGCTTTGAAAATCGGAGATTCAGTTCCTTCTAAGGCAGGCCTTCCCTTGACCGCTCTCCTGACGACTAATCTGGGCGCAACGCCTCTGCTGGGCCGAGGCAAAGTGCGCGACTTGTATGCGGTGGACGATGCACTTTTGCTCGTAGCCACCGATCGCATCTCAGCTTTTGACCATGTTCTCGCCACGGGCATCCCGGGCAAGGGAAAGATCTTGACCCAGATCTCCCTGTTCTGGTTTGACTTGGTGTCGAATTTGATTCCCAACCACCTGATCACAGCCGAAGTGAGCGAGTTCCCTGCTTCGCTGCGGCCCTACGCTGACCAACTGGAAGGCCGCTCGATGCTGGTGAAGCGGGCCAAGATGTTTCCTGTGGAGTGCGTGGTGCGCGGCTACCTGACGGGCTCCGGATGGAAGGAGTACCGGGCGAGTAAAACTGTGTGTGGCATTCCGTTGCCCAACGGGCTTGAGGATGGTTCGCGGCTGCCGGAACCCTTGTACACTCCGTCGACCAAGGGCGAGGCGGGAACCCACGATGAGAACATCAGCTTTGCCGCGACGGAGGCGGCGGTGGGCGCGGCGGACGCAGCGGAGTTGCGCAGGCTGACTCTGGCGATTTACAAGAGAGCCGCCGAACATGCTCAAGCGCGCGGCTTGATTTTGGCCGACACAAAATTTGAGTTTGGCAGAACGGCGGAAGGAATTATTCTGGCCGATGAGGTATTGACGCCGGACTCCTCACGATTCTGGGAGGCGGCGGAGTGGAAGCCGGGCGGCGCGCAGCCATCATTCGACAAACAGTTCGTGCGCGACTATCTTGAATCGATCCACTGGAACAAGCAGGCACCAGCACCGGGGCTGCCGGACGAGGTGGTAGAGCGCACACAGGCCAAGTATCTTGAGGCCTTTCGCCGCTTGACCGGGCGGGAGTTGAGTTTGTAAGGGCGGGGACCTGTGGAGTAAGGAGTACGGCATGCAGATGGTGGATTGGGCGATCGTGATAGTTTTAGCCCTGTCTGTGATTGGAGGGCTGCTCCAGGGTTTCTTCCGCTCTGTCTTCTCGCTGGCGGGCTTGATACTGGGCTTGGCAGTGGCAGCTTGGAATTATGGCCGGCTGGCGGCGCCACTTTTGCACGTGGTGCGCAGCCAGCGAGCGGCCAATGCGATTGCATTTCTGCTGATTGCTATTTTGATCATGGCCTTGGCTAGTATCCTGGGCAAAATTTTGTCCAAGGTTTTCCACCAAATAGGATTGGGTTGCGTGGACAGATTGCTGGGAGCGGCCTTTGGTTTTTTTCAAGGCGCGCTGCTGGTGATGCTGGTTATTTTGGTGGCTGTGGCTTTTTTCCCGAAGGCGGGTTGGCTGACGGAGGCCAAGCTGCCCAGAATGTTTTTTGGAGCTTGCCATTTGAGTACACACATGACTCCTCACGAGTTGGCTGAGCGGGTTCGGCAGGGACTCAAGGAGTTGGAAGAAGAATCGCCACAGTGGATGCACTCCGGCAACGGCGGAGTGTGATTTTTTACGGGACGCGGCGCAAGAGAGTATGGCAAGCTATTAAAGCAAGCAGAGGTGGACGTGAAGCGAGAACTGGACAGCCTGGTGACACAAATGCATTCCAGCGGTATTCCTTACGAGGACGCCGTTCATGAGTTTAAGAAGCAATACCTGCGTGAAGTGTTGGTGGCACACCGAGGCAACCAGTGCAAGGCGGCAGAAGAGTTGGGCATGCATCGCAATACGCTGAGCCGCACCATGGCGGAGTTGGGGTTGAGCCTGGCGGAAGTTCGCGCCGGTCTCAAGCGTCCACCACGCAGCGAGCGTCCTGTGTATAGCGCCGCGCGCCTGGGTTTTCGCCGAGGCTGACAGCGCCCATTCAGGACATGCAGACGACCCCACAGGTCCACAAAGCGCGTGTATCGAATCACTATCACTGCTTCAGGCGATGGACAGCCTTGTGGGCGGTTTTAATGCTGCTTGCGGGCGTTCCCTGCTGTGTTCAGTCGCAGGTGGCGAGTTCTGCTGCGGAGGGTCAGGCAGCAAGCCCAGCTTCAGCGGCAACTCCACATCAGAACGCGAAACAAGCTTCTGGCGAGAAGCAGGCCAAACCGGTGCGCAGCTCTGACCGGCGGCGAGCGGCGAAACTTTATCTTGAGGCGAGCAAGCTCTTCGCTAGTGAGCAATTTGAAGAAGCCATGCACGACTATGAGCAAGCGGCCCGGCTTGACCCTAGCAATGGGGATTACTCGCTGGCGATAACTGTGGCTCGCAGTCACGCGGTGACGGCGCTGATCCAGACAGCGGCCAAGGACCGGATGCGCGGCGGTCAGGCGGCCGCACGAGCGGCGCTGGCTCGTGCGGCCGAACTGGAACCGAGAAACATCCAAGTAAGCCAGCATTTATACGAGCTGGGAGACGATGCTCTGCTGGGACAGACGAGGCCCACCTACGCACAGAATGCGAACGCAGCCGGCGAACCGGTGAGACTTCAGCCGGCGGGCGGAGTCCGCAGCTTTCACCTGCACACTGACCAGCGCCAGGTCATCCAGCAGGTCTTCAAGAACTACGGAATTGACGTTACCGTGGACGAGAGCGTGCACTCCGGCCAGATGAAACTGGATATCGATGACGTCAGTTTCGAGGCGGCGACGCGAATCCTGGGTATGACTACGGAGTCATTCTACGTTCCACTGGACGCGCATCGCGCGCTGGTGGCCCGAGACACCAAGGAGAATCGCGAGCAGTTTACGCGCCAGGACTTTGAGACGATCTACCTACCGGGGCTAAACGACACGGATCTGAAGGCCGTGGGCGACCTGGCCAAAAACGTCTTCGATGCACGACAATCGACGACGGAAGCGAGCTCCGGGACGATCACTATCCGCGCGCCGCAGGAGACGCTGAACGCCTTCAACACTACCATGGCCGAGTTGCTTGACGGGCGCAGCCAGGTGTTGCTCGATGTGCACATGATTCAGCTTGCGCACATCAGCACGCGCAACACCGGAGCCCAGTTGCCGCAGAGCATCTCGGCCTTCAACATCTATACCGAAGAACAGTCGATTCTGAACGCAAACCAGAGCCTGGTGCAACAGATCATTTCTTCTGGCTTGGCGGCTCCGGGCGATACGCTGACGATTCTTGGCATTCTGCTGGCTTCGGGGCAGGTGACGAGTTCCCTGTTCTCGAACGGCGTCGCGCTGTTCGGCGGCGGGCTCACGGCATCTGCGCTGGCTCCGGGCTCGGTCTCGGCCAACTTGAACCTGAACTCCTCGGACTCGCGCGAGCTAGACCAGATGCAGTTGCGTCTGGGCGACGGCGAGGCGTCGACGATGCGCTCCGGCACGCGCTATCCGATCCAGACGTCTTCGTTCTCGGGCCTTGGCGCCAGCACTCCGAATATACCGGGACTGACTGGAGCTGGAGCGTCAGGCGCCCTGGCCGGGCTGGCGGCTACGCTCGCCAACAGCGTGCCGAATGTTCCGCAGGTGGAATATCAGGATCTGGGCTTGACCTTGAAAGCGACGCCCAAGGTGATGCGCAACGACGAGGTCGCGCTAACCATCGATCTGAAGATTGACGCTCTGGCCGGAACCTCGATCAATGGCAATCCGGTGCTCAACAATCGCGCCTATTCCGGCGTGGTGACGCTCAAAGCGGGTGAGGGCGTGGCGGTGGTGAGCGAGCTGGATAAGTCGGAGAGCCGCGCCATCAGCGGTACGCCGGGAATCAGCGAGATTCCCGGCTTGAACAATCTGACCGGCAACGACACACAGAAAAACTATGCATCGTTGCTGATCGTGATCACGCCTCACGTGATTCGTGGCGAGCAGGCGGCTGGTCATTCGCCGATGATGCGCATAGAGCGCGGATCGTTGGCGCATTAGCTAGTGCCTGTCTCTAAAGTCCGTTGTAAAACTCACGAAAGACAAAAGCAGATTCCCCTTCGACTTCGCTCAGAGGCAGGCTTTCGACTCACTACCCCCGAACTCCACCCCAAAGAGCAAAGACCGCTCTTTGGGGACCCCGGAACTGAAGAACGTTCGGGGCCCCGTTTGCTCAGAATGACAGCCTCTGTCTTGTATGAACTTTATAGACAGGACGCTAGTGTCGCGTTACTGTGCCACAACGCCGTCCAGCTTGGCTTGGTACTGGATGATCTGCTTGATGGTGTCGTAGGGAGCATTCGCGGGAATCATACGGCCATTGACCAGCAGCGTGGGAGTCTGATCGACATTCAGATCTTCGGCCAACTTGACCGCAGCCTCTACTTGCGCGTCGATAGCGGGTGTCGCGGCACAGGCTGCGACCTTCGCCGGATCCAGTCCAGCCTTAGTCACAGCACTATTCAGCGTCAGAGTGGCGCCATCGGCGGTCGCCAATCCTTCCTGCCCCTCAAAGACGGCAGACGCGAAGGCGAAGAATGCGCTGCTGCCACCCAGCTTGGAAACGCAGAGACCATAGGCGGCCGAAATCTTGGCCTGGGGATGGATTCTCTCTAACGGAAATAGCTGGAAGACGAAGCGAGCCTTGGGAAAATCGACGGCCAGCTTGTCCATGTTGGCCTGCGCATCCTTGCAATGGGGACATTGGAAGTCAGCAAACTCGACAATCTCAAGGTCCTTCATCGCCGAGCCGCGGTAAGGGCCGTCGGCGCGCTTCTGGGCCTCGGCGCGGTTTTCGGCGTAAGGATGCTCGCCAAAGGGAATGATCTCGTCGCCCGCGATGATGTGCTTGCCATCAGGAAGAGCAAAGAACTGAAGCGCGGATGGCTTCTGCTTGCCGGTCTTGTCGCCCACCAGAACTACCACCTTGCTGACATTTTCGACAGGCGTCTTCAGGATGGCTTGAATCTGCCATATCCGGGTATCGTCGTAGCCCCAGCTGGCCTGCAGAAAGCCGTTGATAGCCTCCTTGGTGGGCGTCGACGCGGTGAAGTTCGCGGGATCGGGTTTGGGAAACACAGGTCCTGCGACCGGAGCCGGTGCTGAAGGCTCTTGCGCGGGCGCTGCAGGCACATCCTGCTGGGCAGAGGCCTGGAAGAGGGGCAGGGATAAAACAAGCAGCGCCAGGGCGCTAGCAAAGCGGGCGGAAAGACGGATCAAGCTAATTCTCCTTAAGCTGCGGGAAGGCTCCCGAATACTAGGTTACACCTCGACTTTGACGGCAATGGGAAATCTGCGGCCCATGCCAAAGGACTTGGAAGTCACCTTCAGAACCGGCGCGGCCTGCTGGCGTTTGTACTCGCTGTGTTCGACCAGCCGCACCACGTGTTGGACCAGTTCGAGGGGAAATCCGTTTGCCTGAGCGATGTGCTCAGGGGTTTCATAGCGCTCGACGTAGGCTTCGAGAATTGGATCGAGAACCTCGTAGGGCGGCAGCGAGTCGGTGTCTTTCTGGTCTGGACGCAGCTCGGCAGAGGGCGGCTTTTCTAGAATCTCCTTGGGAATTACTTCGCCATTGCGGTTGATCCAGCGGGAGACGGCGTAGACGCGGGTCTTTACCAAGTCGCCGATTACCGCCAGTGCGCCGACCATGTCGCCGTAGAGGGTGCAGTAGCCGACGGCCATCTCGGATTTGTTACCGGTGGTTAGTACCAGCGCTGAAAACTTATTGGAAAGAGCCATGAGCAGGTTGCCGCGAATCCGGGATTGGATGTTCTCTTCGGTGATGCCGGGCTTGGTTCCCGCGAAGAGTGGCTCCAGAACGTGGGTGAACTCGGTAAAGAGACTGCTAATGCCGAGGAGTTCAAAGCGAATGCCGAGGTTGGCTGCAAGGCGGCGGCTGTCGTCGATGGAACCTGCTGAAGAGTAGGGGCTGGGCATGCCGATGCCTAGAACGTTCTCCGCGCCGAGGGCCTCGGTGGCGATGGCCGCTACCAGAGCGGAGTCGATGCCGCCGCTGAGGGCTACGAGGGCCTTCTTGAAGCCGCATTTTTGAAGATAATCGCGTGTGCCGAGGACCAGGGCGCGATAGGCGGCTTCGGTCGTGTCTTCTTGCGGGATCGAGATGGCCGGCGCGATAAACGAGTTTTGGAAACCTTGGTTTCCTATATCCACTATCAAATCGTCGAGGTCGTCTGTCCCATCCGCTTCTGAAGCCGGAAGAACCGGCGCATCGGATGGGGTTGCTATAGGCTCCACGAGAATCAGGTCTTCCTCGAAGGAGGCGGCTTGCGCAATCAGTTCTCCACGCGCGTTGAGGGCCAGTGAGGAGCCGTCGAAGATCAGGCTGTCGTTGCCGCCCACCTGGTTCGAGATCAGCACCGGAATGCGGTCCCGGCGCGCGATGGCGGCTAGCATCTCGCGGCGAATTTCGCGCTTGCCATGCCAAAAGGGCGACGAAGAAAGATTGATATGCACGGCGGGCTGCTGGCTCATCAGCTCTTGCATGGGATCGACGGTATAGAGCGGACGGGACCAGAAATTTTTGTCGTTCCAAGCGTCTTCGCAGATAGTGATGGCTAGGCGGACGCCGTCCAGTTCGACTATCTGCTGAGGCCGCGAGGGGGCAAAGTAACGTTGCTCGTCGAAGACGTCGTAGAAAGGCAGCAGGCGCTTGTGCTGTTCGAAAAGCAAGCGGCCGCCATCGAGCAGAACGGCAGCATTGACGGCGGGTTTACCACCTTCGACGGGCAGAGCCACGCCTGCGAGCACGGCTGTGGGCAAATCGCTGGTGGAGGCGGCCAGCTCATCGACGGCGGTGCGGCAGCGGGCGAGAAAGCTGGGCTTTTCCAGGAAGTCTGCCGGAGGGTAACCGCAAATGACCAGCTCGGAAAAGACGGTAAGACGCGCGCCCTGGGCTGCGGCGCGACGGCTGGCCGCGACAATTTTTTTTAGATTTCCGGTGAAATCCCCGACAGTTGGGTTGATCTGGGCTAGTGCGATCTTCACACTTTCAGTTTAATCCCCGAGAACGAAGAGGCCGCCGGATTGGTTGGCAACCTGCTCGGCTTGAATGGCGAAGAAAGATCTAGGTGCCAGTGCCGGCCAGGACCACGCCGATGGTGCGCAGCAGAATTTGGATATCGAGCCAAACGCTCCAGTTTTCGATGTAAGTTACATCGAGCGAGATATAACTGGCGAACGAGGGGTCCTGACGGGCCTGTACCTGCCATAAGCCGGTGATGCCGGGGGTTACATCGAGGCGTCGGAGATGGCTCAACTTGTACTCGCGTACTTCGCTGGCAATGGGCGGGCGCGGGCCGACGATACTCATGTCGCCGTGCAGCACGTTGAAGAATTGAGGCAACTCGTCCAGCGAATACTTGCGCAGGAAACGGCCGAGCTTGGTGATGCGGGGATCGTTGGTGACCTTGAAGAGCACGCCGTCGCGCTCGTTCATGTGCATCATGCCAGCGCGGCGTGTCTCCGCATCGCGGACCATGGTGCGGAATTTAATACAGCGGAAGACACGAGCCTTTTTACCGAAACGATCTGAGAGATAGAAGACCGGGCCGTGCGAATCGAGCTTGATGGCGATGGCGATGGCCAGCAGGAGCGGCGAGATGAAGATCAAAAGCGCAAAGGAGAAGAGAACGTCGACCACCCGCTTGAGCAGCAGCGCCACCTCGGGCACATGGCCGCGATGCAGCGGGATGGTTGGGAACTGGCCGATGTATTCGATGGAGCTGTTCCAGGTGAGGCCATCGTACAGATCGGGGACGATGCGCATGTCAACGCCATGAACGCGAGCCTGTGCAAGGACATCCTGGACGACACTGCGCTCGCAGGGGGTGGTAAAGAATATTTCATCGACAAACTGCTGGCGGGTGTGCTGAAAGAGCGTGTCCAGAGAGCCAACCACGTCGCTGGAGGATGCCGCAGGGCGGGCTGTAGCTGAAGGGAGCTCAATGAAACCCTTGAAGGTGTATCCGAGATGGCGAATGCTCTCGAGGTGATGGCGCAGGGCGTGAGCCTCGGGCCCAGTGCCCACGATCAGTACGTTGCGCGTGCCAACGCCACGCTCGAAGTTGCGGTAAAGCAGAAGGCGATAGCTCAGCCGGCGCAGACTGAGGGTGATAGTGACCAGGCCAACTGTGACCAGAACAATGGCACGGGAAATGTCCTCGGCATGCACCAAGTAAAGGGTGCCGGTGAGTAACAAGCCGGAGGTCAAGCAGGCCTGCACACTGAGGCGCTGTTCATGGATGATGTTGTTGAGCCGGGTGGGCGAATAGAGGTTCAGGCGCCGACTGGTAATCATTAGCGAGACGGCGAATACGCACAGAAACCCCAGCAGCATTCCCATGGAACGGCCATGGATGAGAGTGCCGTGCCAGAACCATCTTGCGGCTGTCAGCGGACCAGCATGCTTTTCATAAACGGTGGCGAACACCGCGGATATAAGAATCGTAAGCGCGTCAAGGACCATTCCGAACCGGGTTTTGCTCCTTGTACCGCGACCAGTATCCTCAATCGAAGCTCCCACCCAGTCTTGCGAGGCAGGGAGAGATGCAGAAGCTTTTTGCCAAAATTCCGAAGTTGCCATTGCGTTTCGCGGACCTCAAACGATCAAAACGCCTAGGGGTGGTTGTTTTGCAACCACTTGAAAACAAAACAATCGACAATGAAAGTGCACCGCTAGACTCGACCACGACGCTATACGCTCGCAGGCTCGAGTTCTGTATCCGAATGACCTGTCGGCCAAACTGTTTTTTGAGCTACTGAAATAGGATGACTCGATATGGCAATCGAGGGCAAGTAAAATCTTCTAAGCCTTGGGTTACGGTGTGATAAGCCCTTTATTCCGAAGGTAACTGATAAGCGTCCAAGGTAAGAAATTGTTGGATATTCGGATCGGCAGAGTCCATAAAGCCCGTGAGCGGACCGAAGAACAGAGCCCGGCCTTGATGGAGAAAGAGCACCAGGTCGGCAAGTCGCTCGGCAAAGCGCATATCGTGGGTGACCACGATGCTGGTGAATCCTAGCTGGCACTTGAGCCGCTGGATTAGGTCGCCGAGGCGGCGAGCGATGATCGGGTCTACCATGGTGGTCGGCTCATCGTAGAGCACCACTTCGGGCTGTGCAGCGAGGGCGCGGGCGATGGCCACGGCGCGGCGCCGGCCTGTGGAAAGGCTGGCGGGCAAGGCATCCGCTACGTCTTGGGCACCCACGAGGCCGATGAGCCAATCTACCTGTTCCTGTATTTTGTTTTCGTCCAGGCCGCCGCGTTCACGCAGCGGGAAGGCCACGTTTTCGCGCACGCTCAGTGAATCGAAGAGCGCTCCATTCTGGAAGACCATGGTGACGTGCTTGCGGATGTTCCTCATGCCCTCTTCGCTGAGAGCGGTGATCTCCTGGCCCTCGACGTGAATGGAGCCGGTATCCGGCTTAAGAAAGCCCATCAGCATGCGCAAGGCCACCGACTTGCCCACACCGCTGCGGCCCAGAATGCAGAGGGTCTGGCCGCGATTGACAAAGAAGTTCACGTCCTCCAGAACGGACCGGCCATCGAAGGAGATGCCGACATGGCTGAATTCGATGATGGGATCCAACGGCGAGAAGGCAGCCGGAGTGGGGCAATCCAGTTCTCCGGCGTCTAGCTGTGCCAGCATCTGGGGAAGTTCCGCATTGGTAAACGAATTGAGCATGACCCTTGATTCAGCTTACGCGATTAGATGCACGGCAGTACACTTTGAACTTTTGAGGATAAATCTGCGTCCGGTATGTTAGTCGTTACGGAAGGATGGAGCCTTGAAGAGAATTCTAAGAATAGTGGGCATACTTCTTCGTGTGTATGCTCTATTATTGATCGGACTTTTTCTATTTCAAAGAAGTTTCTTGTACTTTCCAAGCCATACTTACGTGTCATTGAGCGAAGCGTACGCCAATAGATCGCTCAAAGAACTTTCAGTAAGGACGAAAGATGGGCTTGATTTGAAGGCTTGGTACGCGCCGGCAACGAGCAAACCATTTACCTTTGTATTCTTTCACGGCAATGGGGACTGTCTTTTCACCGCGTCGTCCGTCGCCGATCCTTACATTGCCGCAGGATATGGGTTTCTGGTTGCGGAGTACCGCGGATACAGCGGATTGCCGGGCAAGCCGACGGAAGCGGGCCTCTATGCTGATGGGCGGGCCTATATCAATGGGCTGATGGCGCAAGGCGTAAAGAGCGAAAACATTATTCTTTTCGGACATTCTTTGGGGACGGGCGTGGCGACGCAAATGGCCGAAGAATTCCACGTCGGAGGTCTGATGTTACTGGCTCCCTATCTATCTATTCCTGACATTGCGCAACGCGAGTTTCCTTATTTGCCGTCGAGGTATATAGTTCTGGATCGCTTCGAGAATTTCAAAAAAATGAAGAATATTCATGTGCCTCTTTTGATTGTCAACGGTGCCAAGGATCAACTCATCCCGCCCTCTCAGGGAAAACAGCTATATGACTTGGCCAACGAACCTCGACAATACTATTCAATTCCCGGCCGCGGTCACAATGATGCTTTTGATAATTTTGCCGTTCTCGGTTTGGATTGGACAGACCGGCTCCGCGGAAAGAATCAAATAACTGAGGAGTTACAGCAAATATCCTCGGCGCGATGAAGGTCGGCGGGGGTGTTCACGTTGAGGAACCAGCGGGCCGCGGGTAGGTCGTCAGGATGAGCCACGTGGCCGGATTGGACCAGCAATTCAACCGGAAGGACGCTCAGGGGTTGGCCCATTCGGGTTGCGGTTGCCTGAAAGGCGGAGTAACAGCCTCGTCTGCCGGCTTCTAACTCGCTATGAAGCGCTGGCAGCGTTGAGCGGCAAACCACTGCCGGAAAAGTCTGAGGAAATCCGTTGACCGAGGTCAGGGTTACGGCCGCGCCGGTGATGCACGCATGATGCTGCAAGAAGACAACCAGAGAAGCGGGCAGGAGCGGCAGATCTACAGACAGAAAAACCGCTCTGGAGGCGGAGGTTACGGCGAGAGCGGCGCAGATTCCGCCCAACGGGCCCATGTCTGGCTGGGGATCCTCGACGACTGGCGCAAAGACAACCAGCGGCGAACGCGCACCGGCGATGGAGGCTTGCAGCCCTGCCTGACGCAGTAGAGAGAGCGCATGGACTACCAGCGGCTGGCCGGCGAAGATTTGTAGAGCTTTGTCGGTTCCCATGCGGCTGGAGCGGCCGCCGGCCAGGACAAAGCCTGCGACGTCCGCTTTAGCTATCGCATCGAGAGGCTTCGATTTGTTAGGGGAGTCGAGCATTGCCGTGGATTCAGCTTACGCGATGGATGCCGCGGTATTATGAATTGGAAGATTCAAAGCCGCCAAGGAGCTTAAAAGGTGTCCAATCATCTAAGCTTTGACCGATTGATTCGCAAGACCTTTCCTTCTGTGTCTAAACTTACATTCAATCCATTGTTCAAGCTTCTGGTTGACGCAAGCGACTTGCCGTGGAAAATTGTGTATCCGGCATACTACAGAGTATTGCCACCGAACCATATGCGCATTCGTGTCGGCGTGGGAAATGATCTTTTCAATAACCAGCTCAAGTATCTCGTCGGAGCACAATACCTTTGGATGGAGTTGTTCAGTCAAAGGTTGATTGATTTTAATTCGACGATGGTCGATATCGGCTCAGGATGCGGTAAAGCTGCCCATGTCCTGCGCGATTTTTCGTCTCCCGGAGGCAGGTTTAATGGAGTTTACATAGGCGTCGATATTGACAAAGAAATGGTTGCATGGTGTAACTCACATTTTGATTCGAAGCGCTTCCGTTTCTGGTTGTCGACAGATGGAAGCAAGTCGTACGACAAAAGGTGGAAGCCAATGAACCATATCGCATCCCGGAGCCGGACGGCATTGCAGATCTAGTTTTTTCCGTTTCTTAGTTCTCGCATTTGCTTGAACCGGAAGCCGGCAACTATTTGAGAGAAAGTTTTCGTCTCTTGCGCCCGGGCGGGCACATTTATCACTCTGTATTCTGTTTAGACTATCCCCCGCCATCGTTTGGTTCGCGCCATACCTTCACGCATAGGATCGGAAATGCCTGCGTCGAATCTCTGGTTCAACCAGAAGCCGCGGTTGCATATACAGAAGCCTTTCTCCTGGCTCTCACGAGAGAGATCGGTTTCGTTGACGCAAAAATCGATCATATGCCCGGTGGCTTGCAGGCTCGCCTTGTCGCGAGTAAACCCTCCGATGCAAAGACCGAGGCCTGAAGGCCTCGCAAAATTGCGCTCAATGGCCCACTTCCTCCAGGAAACGAATGATCGACTCGATCCCTAGTTCGAAGTTTTTGAGATGAAATTTTTCGTTGGGGGCATGGATGTTGTCGTCGGGCAATCCGAAACCCATCATCACGCTGGGCATGCCCAAGTAGCGATCGAAATCGCCGACAATGGGGATGGAACCGCCGGAGCGAATGAAGACCGTGTCTTTGCCCCAGACTTCACGCAGAGCGCGAGTAGCCGCTCGTACATAGGGATTGTCGACTGGAATCAGACAGGGGTCGCCGGAGTGAATCAGCCGCACTTCGACGTCGACGCCGGCGGGGGCGATCTTTTCGACGTATGCCTTGTAGAGGGCGAAAGCCTTAGCCGGAGTCATGCCAGGAACGAGGCGCATGGAGACTTTGGCGAGAGCTTTGGCGGGGATCACGGTCTTTGCGCCCGCGCCGATGAAGCCACCGGGAATGCCGTGCACATCGAGCGTTGGACGTGCCCAAGTGCGCTCCAGAACGCTGTAGCCTGCTTCGCCTACCAGAGTGCGCGAACCGACCTCGGCGATGCGGTAGTGCTCCTCATCGAAGGGCAGACTGTGCCAGGCCGTCAACTCCTCAGGGCTGGGAGGGATGATGTCGTCATAGAAGCCGGGGATGAGGATGTGGCCGTCCTCGTCCTTGAGCCGCGCCAGCAATTGCGCCAGAGCCATGAAGGGGTTGGGCGCCGCGCCGCCGTACATGCCGGAATGTAGATCGGTCTTGGCGCCGCGTACCTCTAATTCTGTATAGATCATGCCGCGCAGGCCTACGCATAGAGTGGGCAGGCCGGGAGCGAAGAGTTCAGTATCGGAGACCAGAGCAAAATCGGCCTTCAGCTCTGGAGGTTTGGAGGCAACGAATTCGGCAATTCCCTCCCCTCCTACCTCTTCTTCACCCTCAAAGATGGCGCGAACATTCACGGGCAGCTTGCCGTTGGCGGCCAATAGCGATTCGAGCCCTTTGATTTGTGCCCACACCTGGCCCTTGTCGTCGGCGGAGCCTCGTGCGTAGAGGTTGCCATCGCGCTCCATCGGCTCGAAGGGCGGCGAGAGCCACTCGTCAAGCGGATCGACGGGCTGTACGTCATAATGGCCATAAAAGAGCGCGGTAGGTTTCCACCCCGCGGACGAAGACCCATCCGCGGGGACCCCGGGTTTTCCATCGGCGTGCAACCAGTCGGCATAGACCATGGGGTTGCCGTCGGTTTCAATGAGCCGTGCATGCTCCATGCCGATGCGGGTCAGCTCGGCGACAAGCAACTCGGCAGCGCGACGGCAGTCCTCTTTGTTTTCAGGCAGAGTGGAGATCGAAGGGATGCGGAGCAGAGCTTTCAATTCTTTCAAAAAACGAGGATGGTTCTGGCGGGCGTAGGATACAGCCAGCGAAGACATAGGGTGTTCTCCCATAGAATGGAATTCGCATCAAAGATGGAGTATAGGCGCTCCGGCGACCGTTTGTCCGGCACCAAGAGAGGAAAAGCTCTTGTCCATTCACAAACTTGTCGGCCCGAGGGCCGCTGCAGTATGTTGTTATTTCATTGCCTTTTTGGCCCTGATAACCGGAGCCGCAACCGCACGGGCACAAGCCACTTCAAAAGAACTATATTTTGCCAGAGCCAACACCTTCAGCATCTTTGGCGCATACTCCGGCGACTCGAGCCACATTCTCATGGGCAATGCGGAAAACCGCAAGCTGCTAAGCTTTGGCGTCGCCTACAGCCGCAGGTTATTAGTCAGCCGCATCGTGGATTGGCAGTACAACGGGGAGCTGGTGCCGGTGGCTCTCGAAAGCGATCCTTACAGTTACGTCGTGTACAACCAGACTTTACCAACTCCGGCGACATTTTCATACACTTCTCCACCTACAGTTTTATGTGCCACGGTGATATACCCTTACTCTTTTACTCTGGGAAATGGTGTTACCTATAGCGGCACCGCGACTCAATCTTGCAAGGGGCGCGAATGGACTATCGGCGAAGGCATCTCGCCCGCCGGCTTTCAATGGAACTTTTTGCCGCTCCATAGGACGCAGCCGTTCTTGATCGGCCACGGCGGCTACATGTACTCCACGCAGCCGATCCCCGTAGCAGATGCCGGGTCCTTCAATTTCACCTTCGACTTTGGGGCAGGGTTTGAACTTTTCCGTTCTCGGCACCAATCCGTTCGCGCCGAGTACCGCTATCACCATATCTCGAATCACGGTACGGCTACTGAAAATCCGGGAATCGACAGCTTGGTCTATTACGTTACCTATTCCTTTGGACGATAACGTAGCGAGCTATGCTACCTGGGTTCGATCGCTATATTTGGACCCAGAGATTGATACGTCTGCAACGAACATTCAAGGAACCGGATTTTCATGCGGGGATTCTGCGGCAATGTACTCTTGAGAGAGATGCCTCCAATTCTCAATCTGCAATCCGTGACCAAACAGTTCGGCGCCAAACCGCTATTCAAGGAGATTTCACTCACCGTGGAGGTCGGCGACCGGATTGGTCTGATCGGCCCTAATGGAGCGGGCAAATCCACGCTGCTAGCTATTCTTGCGGGCCAGGTCGAGCCGGACTCCGGAGAACTGGCGGTGCGCAAGCGCGCGCGCGCTGCTTACGTGCCGCAGGACTCACGTTTTGCTGCAGGCCTGTCGATCCGGCAGGTTTTGGAGGCAGCTCTGGCTGCTGCCCACGTGAACGAGAGTGAGCGCGAGGGACGGTTGCGCGAATTATCGGGTCGAGCTGGCTTCGATCGCCTGGATGCGGAGGCGGCTGCGCTTTCCGGCGGCTGGCGCAAGCGGCTGGCCATCACCGAGGCTTTGGTCAGCGATCCGGAGGTGCTGCTGCTGGATGAACCGACTAACCACCTCGACTTGGCTGGGATCGAGTGGCTGGAAGAGTTGCTGGCCTCGGCCCAATTTGCCGTTGTCACCGTTAGCCACGACCGCTATTTTCTCGAATCGACCTCTAGCCAGATTGTCGAGCTTAATCGCGTTTATGCCGATGGCTTGTTGCGCGTAAAGGGCAACTTCAGCCGCTTTCTCGAAGAACGGCAGGCTTATCTCGAATCGCAAAGCCGCCAACAGGAGAGCCTGCGCAACCGAGTGAGGACGGAGATCGAATGGCTCAGGCGCGGGCCCAAGGCGCGGGCAACGAAATCAAAGGCGCGCATCGATACCGCCAATGCAATGATCGGCCAACTGGCGGAGATGAACGCGCGGACGGCGATCAGCACGGCCGGCATCGACTTTGACGCGAGTCAGCGAAAGACAAAGCGGCTGGTTGAGTTTGACGGTGTGGCGTGCGATGTGCCAGAAACCGCGACGCCGGATGATGTGGGTCGAAAAAATGAAACGCATGCGCGCCGTCTTTTTAGCGGACTCAACTTCATCCTCACCGCAGGCATGAAAGTGGGTTTGGTTGGTCCGAACGGCAGCGGCAAAACTACATTGTTGCGGCTGTTGCGAGGCGAGATCGAGCCGGCAGAGGGCCGTATCCGGCGGGCCGAGGCGCTGCGGCTGGTCTACTTTAGCCAGATGCGCGAGCTGGATGAAACTCTGACACTGCGCCGCGCGCTAGCTCCCGAAGGCGATGGGATCGTCTACCAGGGACGTCAGGTGCACGTGGCCAGTTGGGCAGCGAGGTTCCTGTTTACCGGCGAGCAATTGAATCAGCCGGTCCGTAATCTCTCTGGAGGCGAACGGGCGCGGGTATTGATTGCCAAGCTGATGCTGGAACCGGCGGATGTTCTGCTGCTCGACGAGCCGACCAACGATCTGGACATTCCGACGCTCGAAATTCTGGAAGAGAATCTATTGGAGTTTCCTGGCGCGCTGATCCTGGTGACGCACGACCGCTATCTGCTGAACCGCGTCTCCTCAACAGTGTTGGGATTGGATGGGCGCGGCCACACTGGGCGCTTCGCCGACTATGCGCAATGGGAAGATTGGATTGAAGAACAGGACGGGAACGAGCAGGACAAGACGGCGCGCAGGCCAGACGGCTCAAGTTCCGCGCAGCAAGCAGGCGGCGAACCGACTGCCGGCACAGTTGGGAAGAAGAAGCTCTCTTACCTTGAAGCACGGGAGTTTGCGGATATCGAACAGCGGGTCGAGGTGTCCGATGCGCGCCTCGCAGCCGCCCGTGACCGCGTCGAGGATTCTGAGATTGCAACCAATGCCAGCGCACTTCAAGAGGCGCTTAAGGAACTGGACGCGGCGCAGCACGAAAACGATGCAGTTTACGCTCGTTGGGCTGAGCTGACCTCGAAAAATGGATAGACAATTCAAACGAATGCCGGTAAAGCACGGTTTTCGGTTGGGACGGTGATAACGTTATCAACAATAATTTGGACCGCGAAAGGATTAGACTTTTTCGATGCGGCTAATACGTTCTATGGTTCTTATTCTCGCAATCATAATGGGCTGCGCGGGATGGGCGCAGACGGCGCCAGAGCCGGTCAACCCCCACGCAACGCCAGAGGCGCGAGCACTTCTTGCTTATCTCGACTCCATCTCCGGCCAAGCAACGATCACGGGGCAGCATAACTATCCCAACGACGGTTCACGCTGGACCGATCTGGCCCATGACATGACGGGCAAATATCCAGGGCTTTTCGGTCAGGATTTTGGCTTTTCTGCCGGTGACGACAAAGACTCCGTGCTTTCGCGCCCGGCGATGATCGAAGAGGTTAAGCGGCAGTATCGAAGCGGCGCGGTGATTGCATTGACATGGCACGAGGTCAAGCCAACCGACGACGAGCCGGTCACTTTTCGCGACAGCGTGAAAAGCCATCTAACCGACTACGAGTGGCAGCAGTTGCTCACGCCCGGCACTCCGCTTTATAACCGCTGGTGCGCACAGGTGGACGTGGTCGCCGGCTATCTGCAACAACTGCGCGACGCTCATGTGCCGGTGCTCTTCCGGGCTTATCACGAGATGAACGGCAACTGGTTCTGGTGGGGCGGGCGGCCCGGCAAAGACGGATCGGCCGCGCTCTACCGCCAAATCTACGACCGCTTTGTTAATGTTCATCATCTGGATAATCTGGTGTGGGTTTGGAACGTGAACGCGCCCGGCGGCAATGCGCATGCGATTGCGGACTATTATCCGGGCCCGCAATTCGCAGATGTGGTCTCGATGGACAATTACGGCGAGTTCAAGCAGCAGTACTACACGAGCATGATCGGATTGGCTGCAGGCAAGCCTATCGCGCTGGCCGAGGTGGGCACCCTGCCTAGTCCCGAGTTGCTCGACCGGCAGCCGCGCTGGACTTACTTCATGGTCTGGAGCGAGTTTGTCCATACGGCCAACACGGTCGAGCAGGTCAACGCCACCTATCACGCGCTGCGTATGCTGAACCGCGACGATCCACGGCTATCCGTGCCGATGGAAGCTATCCGGAATGCAACGGCTAAGCGCGGCAACGGCTCGGCTCAGGCAGTTCCAGTCACTCCTGGAGCAAGCGCAGGGGAGGTTCTGACCGAGCACTCTAGGTGAACGTGGCTGCCGACAACTCCACCGGAAAATTCCTCGACGCGCTGAACCCTTGCACAAGCTCTACAGCGACCCACGTATCGCCTTACCTCCGGCGGCGCAATAGTTAGAGACGAGATGCCCCCGAGACTGCGCGCCTCATCAGCCGCTCATGCGTGGTAGAAAGGTAAGTTGGGGCAAAGGTGCATCCTTGGGGGAATTGTACGGGTGCGCCGCCGCAACGAACTCCCTCGGAAGCAACTATGCAGAATGCGGTAAAGGTCCTGATTGTCGAAGATGAGCCTCACGCACTGATGGGGCTGGCAGAGCTGATCTCTGGCTGGGGTTATCAGACAGAGACTGCACGCGACGGCGTTGAAGGCTGGGAAAAGTCGCTGGCCTGGAATCCTGCCATCGTGGTAACCGACTTGAAGATGCCGCGGCTGGATGGCATTGGCCTGCTGCAAAAACTGGTCGAGGAGGGTACGGGCCTCAGCGCCAATCTGGCCGTGGTAGTGCTGACCGCGATGGGTTCGATCCAACTGGCAGTGGACGCCATGAAGCTGGGCGCCTACGACTTTCTGCAAAAGCCGGTGGACGCAACGCGGCTTAGGACCATTCTCGCCAATGCCACGAGGCAGCGCGATACTGCCATTGAGCTTGAAGTCGCGCGCCGCCGATTGCGCGAGAGCGGCGTGCTGGGCGCGATGGTAGGCAACTCCAAGGCGATGCGCGAAATCTTCGGTTTGATCGAGCATATTGCGCCGTCTAACGTTTCAGTGCTCATCACTGGCGAGAGCGGCACCGGCAAAGAACTGGTGGCGCGTACGCTGCATGAGCTGAGCCCACGAAAATCGCGGCCATTTGTGGCGGTCAACTGCGCGGCCATTCCAGAAACGCTGATCGAAAGCGAGATCTTCGGCCATGAAAAGGGCGCATTCACGGGCGCGGTCGAACGGCGGGTCGGCTGTTTTGAGCTGGCCTCCGGCGGCACGCTGCTTTTGGATGAGATTGGCGAAATGCCATCAGGAACCCAGGCCAAGCTGCTGCGGGTGTTGGAAGAGCGCAAGCTGCGGCGGCTGGGCGCGCGGACCGAGCAGGAGGTGGACGTACGGGTGCTGGCCGCCACCAATCGCGATCCCAGTCATGCCGTCGCCCAAGGCCATCTCCGAGCCGACCTTTATTACCGGCTCAACGTCTTCAATATTCATATGCCGCCCTTGCGCACTCATCTTGAGGACCTGCCGCCGATGGCCGAGGCGATGCTGGAGGAGATGAACCGCAAGCATGGCTGCAATGTCTCCGGCGTGACGGTGTCGATGATGGACCGTTTAATGGCCTACGACTGGCCGGGGAATGGCCGCGAGTTGCGCAACACGATCGAACGGGCAGTGATCATGGGTACGGCGGGAGCGCCGCTCGACGCCGGACATCTCCCCCCGGAGTTTGGCAAGGCGCAGATTCCAACCGTGCAAAATTTCGATGCGGACGTGGTGCCGGTGCGCGTAGGCTCAACCGTGGGCGAGGCAGAACGGCTGCTGATTTTGTGTACTCTTGAAGCCGCTGGCCAAAACAAGACTCGCGCCGCGGAGATTCTGGGCGTAAGCTTGAAGACCCTGCATAACAAGCTAAAGGAGTATGGTCATGCACGGGGAGAACCGCCGGCATGAGGCACGAGAAGATGTCAGAGATTGCAAGGCAAGCGGGTTGATTGGGAGATTCCGAGGCCACTGAGCCATGCATCTGAAGACCAAACTCGTTCTGGCTATTACCGCGCTGGTGTTTCTCATTGCCGGGCTGCTTTCGCTGGTCTATGTGAGCCAATTGCTTCATGCGGCCGTGCAGCAGTCCTACGACACTAACCGAATGGTAGCCAACCAGGTGCGGTTTGCCTTGCAGAATGCCTTGGAGACTGGTCTCAAGGACCGCACGGTCGATCCCGGTGATCCGGAAGAACTGCGAAACCTGGCGGCTGAAGCGGTGCGCGACAACGCGGCTCTACAGGCGGTGCTCGACTCGGTGAACCGCTACTCACCCACGGTCTACGACATCAACATCGGCGACAGCCAATCGAGCACGCTGTTGAGCACCAATCCCGAAAACCAGGACAAGCCGTTGCCGGCGCGTCCTAACTACGAAGAGCTTCTCCAAGCCAATCCGATCGAGTTTATGAAGGAGGTCTTCGGCCCGCCGAGAGTCTTCGACGTGGTGGTTCCACTCGACAATAATGGCGAGCCCTTCGCCACCGTGCATGTGGGCGTGCGTACGACGCTGCTGCGTGCCGTTTACGCGCCCTGGCTATCGGCGACCACCACGCTGATGGAGTTTGTGTTGGGCACGGCTCTGATTGTTGCTTTTTTCTTGAGTAACCTGGCTCTGAGGCCTTTGGAGGAGATCAGCCTGCAGCTGGACTACTGGACCGCGGCCAGCGAGGCGGCCGGCGAGGCAGAACGGGAGACCACGGAGGATACGCCGGCTCGGGTCTCCACCAAGATCGAGCGCATCGGCCAGCGCATGCGCAACGTGGAAGAGGTTTTCTCCGCATTGAAGGAGAACCTGGATCAGATCCTCGGCAATTTGCAGGACGGAATTCTGCTCTTTACCGGGGATGGGCGGGCCGTGCTGGTGTCTGAAGCAGCGCGGCGATTTCTGGCCATCGATCGGGAGGCCATTCTCGGGCGGCAAGCACAGGAGATATTCGATCACACGACGGTGCTGGGCCAGGTGCTGAGCGAGGCATTCGAGGGGGGCCGCACTTTGGTGCAAGCGGAGATTCAGACTGAGACCGGACGGCGCATCCAAGCGTCGGTGGATTTTATTCAGGACGACCGTACTCGCCAGGGATTGGGTGCGCTGGTGACGCTGCACGACTTGGAATCGGTCGAGGAGATCGAGTCAGAGCTGGAGCTGTCGCGGCGCATGGCGTCCATTGGCCGGCTTACCTCCGGCGTGGGCCACGAGGTCAAGAATCCGATTAACGCTATCGTAGTGCATCTGGAGCTGCTGAAGTCCAAGCTGGGCGATGCCAGCGCCCCGGCAGTTCGCCACCTGGATGTGATCGATGCGGAGATTCATCGGCTGGACCGGGTGGTGCAAACCTTGGTGGATTTCTCCCGGCCTGTGGAGTTGCAATTGCGGGAGCAGGACCTGCGCCCGGTGATTGCCGATGTGCTGGCGCTGGCCGCCGAAGAGCTTTCCACGCACAATGTAACCTTGGTGAGCCATCTGCCGTCCAAGCCGCTAGTGGCCAAAATCGACGCTGACCTTCTGAAGCAAGCTGTTCTGAATGTGATTCAGAATGGTGCTCAGGCCATGCAGGAAGGAGGAGGTAAACTAGAGGTAGTTCTCGAAGAGGACCGGAGGGCTGGGATTCCTGGAGATCGATCTTCGTTGCTGGGGCCGAAGACGGGGGTGCTGCGCGTTGCGGACGAGGGCTCGGGCATCGCGGAAGACATCCGGGAAAAGATATTCGATCTTTACTTCACGACCAAAAGCGGAGGCAGTGGAATCGGTTTAGCGATGACCTACCGAATTCTTCAATTGCACCACGGGAGCGTGGAAGTACAATCGAGATCGGGGCGTGGCACGGAATTCCTGCTGCGAATCCCTCTGGCCGCCTCCGAATGGGGACGCCGGCATCTTCAGCCGGCGGAAATTGCAAACGAGAAAGGGCTCGCGGGATGAAGTTGCCCGGTGCTCCGTCTACGGCATGCTCTTTGCGCCAAAGACGGAAAATTACGAAGCTCGACTGGCGCATGCCCATCAAGGTGGCTGTGTGTCTGTTGCCACTTTTATTGACAGCTTGCTTTCACAAGACGAATACAAGCCAAGTTCAACCTCTCGCACCGCCCATCGAGGACACACCTCCACCCAAGCCCGAGCCAACGCCTACCGATCTTCCTCCTCCGGTAGTGACGGTTCCCACTCAGACTCCCGCGCCCGACGCCAACGCGAAAGCGCAGCCAGCTCCAAAGCCACCGAATAGACACAAGAAGCCCGTACCCACCAATACGCAACAGCAAGTGTCGAACGGAAGCCCCGGCGTGAGCGCGATTGGTCAGCTTTCTTCGGGCGATTCGAGCGATCTGCGTCAACAGACGGTGGACTCGCTGGCGGCTACCGAGCGCGGGCTAAACGGCATCACCCGCTCACTCAGCGATCAGGAGCAGAAGACGGCCGCGCAGATCAAGGAGTTCCTGAAGCAGGCTCGCGCGGCGCTGGTCTCCGGCGACGTGGATGGTGCGCATACGCTCGCGGCAAAAGCGAAGGTGCTGCTGGGCGAAATCAGCCCGTAAACGCGTAACTTTGCAAATTGTTTATAGTTCGCCCCAGCTCAACTTGCTGCGCAAAGCCTCGAAGAATCCGCCTTCGCTCAACCGCACCAAGTTGACGGTGTGGCTGGATTTTCGGGTGCGGACCTCATCGCCCATGAGCAATTCGACAGCCTTCTGCCCATCCACGGTGAGCAGAGCCGGGTTAGCACCGCCTTCAACCCGAACGGTGAGTGTGGAGTCGCCGCGCACCACGATGGGCCTTAGCGTGAGCTGATGCGGGCAGATGGGCGTTACCACCATGGCATCCACATTCGGCGTCAGGATAGGTCCGTTGGCGGCCAGCGTGTAGGCCGTGGAGCCGGTCGGGGTGGAAACGATGACGCCATCGGCACGGAAGCGGGCTACGCTCTTGCCGTCCAACTCGACGGCAAACTCGCTCAGGCGCGCAATGTCGCGCTTGGAGATTACGACCTCGTTCAGCGCATCGTAACTGGAGAGTGGGCTGGAACAGAGCGCGCCACCGCGCCACAGTTCTGCGTGCAGCATGGCGCGCACATCAAGTTGATGGAGGCCGTCACGCCAGCCGTCCAATGTCGGATAAAGTTGAGCCAGGCGAACTTCGGTCAAGAAGCCGAGAAAGCCCAGGTTCACGCTGAGGATGGGCGTACCCGTGGCGGCAAAGATGCTGGCCACGGAAAGAAGCGTGCCATCGCCGCCCAGCACAATCACCAACCCCGGCGTATGCCCAGGCATTGCCTCACGGTCAACGGCCGGTGCGGCAGAGGTGTAGTTCCCTCCCTCGAGGTCAAGCAGCGGTTCATAGCCGTGCCGGCATAGCCAGGCGATCAACTCTGGCAGAAGCCGAACTAGCTCTTCCTTCCGCGGTTTGCAGACAATCGCAACACGAACCATGCGATCTTAGTTTAACGGACCACCTGCGCTGGGGCCAACATCCGCGGTGGAGTCAGCGATGCGAGCTACTCACTTCGTCGCGCATAAAGCAAAAACTCGCGGTTGCCTTCCATGCCGGTGATGGGCGATGGGATTGTCTCGACCACTTGCCAACCCAGCGAGCGAACACAGGCGGCAACTTTGTCGATGGCCAATTGGTGCGCTTCGGGATCGCGGACAATACCTCCCTTGCCGATGTGCTCGCGGCCAGCCTCAAACTGCGGCTTGACAAGAATGACGGCTTCCCTGAGTACAGGCGCCGCAGCCAACACCGGCTCCAGAAGCAGCGTGGCTGAGATGAACGAGACGTCCATCACCAGCAACGTGAGTGCAGGGCCACCTTGGTCCACAGCTAGCGCCCCGGGCGCAAGAAAGCGCGCGTTAGTGCGTTCGAGCAGGCGGACGCGTGGGTCGTTGCGCAGCTTCATGGCAATCTGGCCGAAGCCGGTATCGACGGCGGTGACATGCGCGGCGCCGTGCTGCAGGAGACAATCAGAAAATCCCCCTGTCGAGGCTCCCACGTCCAGGCAGGCGCGGCCCTGGACGGTAATCTGCCAGTATTCGAGCGCCGCGGCCAGTTTGACTCCGCCGCGACTCACGTAAGGCGGGTCATCGCCCAGCAGGCGGACGGGAGCGTCGTCAGAAACCGTCGTGCCGGGCTTGTCTATTTTTTGCTCGCGCACCAGAACCCGGCCAGCGAGGATGAGCGCGCGAGCCCGCTCACGGCTGGGGACCAGACCCCGCTCGACGAGCAGAAGATCCACGCGCGTCTTTGTGCCGCCAACCATCTCTAACCTCACCGGTTTCTCGACCGCGAATGCAAGAACAGCCAAAGCAGTTCTCCCCTGCGGGAAAACTTCTTTGGCCGTCTCGATCTACATCATTGCTGAATGTGTTCTATTTCAGATTCGCCACATTCTGAACCTGGCAGTCGAAGAGCGCCACCGCCGGATTTGCGCTTGTTGCCGGATTGAACTCACTGAGCGGCAGGTTGCAAGGCTGGCCGTAACCGGGAATTCGACTTACGTAGTTGGCGTTTCCGCCACTGCCGTTCTGTGTGCTCGTACGCACATCCACGATGTTGCCTTCGACCGGGATCGTCGTGTCCACCAAGTCGTTTATCGTCGGTGTTGACTCAATGATGGTGAGATAGGAGCTATCGGGCGAGGCAACGTAAATCTTGCTGTACTCTGAATTCTGGGTGGAGACAACTGTGCGCGGATGGCCCACCACGGCGAGCGTCTTTTCTACCGAATAGCTGGACAGGTTTACGACGGTTACCGTGCCATCGGTCTGGTTGGCCGTATAGGCTTTGCTGCCGTCGTAAAGGGCGGTCACACTGGCGGGACTGTTGCCTACAGGAATTGTGTAGGTGGTTCCGAAGGTTGAGCTGTCGTTGCCAAATTCGTCCAGGCTGACATCGATCACGCTGACGGAGTTGCCGTCGTAGTTGGCGACGATGAGCTGGCTGGTCGCGATGATGTACTCGGCATAAACGGGGCCGGCATGCGGTAGGCCATTTGCCGGGCTAACCGGCAGGGTCGGATGGCAGGTATAAGTCTGGTTGTCCTGGTTCACGCAGCCCGCGGGGGGACAAACACAGCTGTCGAGCGTGTCGTTCTGGGCATTGATCACCGTGATGGTGTCGCTGCCGCGGTTAAGCACGAAGAGCCGTCTCCCGTCACTAGTCTGTACCGCGTAGACCGGACAACTGCCCACCTGAATTGGCGCGTCAGTCGTATCGGTGGAGGCTTCGATACCAGTCACGTCCCCGAGGGGCTGCGTCGTTGGCGACGTATTGCACTCCTCGCCCGTGGGCGTTGGATTTGTGGCAGTGACCAGGTTTTGGCTAAGAGCGTAGTAGCGCAGCCCGCCTGTGCCTGAACCCATGATCATCACTGGGGTGTTCACAGCGGGAGTGGTGGAAGCCAGCGGAACGGAGCGCAGAAAGGTCTGGGGGCTCCCGGTGAAAACATCTGCGACATTCCCAAAGATGTCAGCGGCCCACAGTCCATTTGATGGCGAGAAGAGATTTAACGGGTCGGCAGTGCTAAGCAGAGTGGTGTATGTGATTTGCTTTTCCTGCAAGGAACTGGTAATCGGGAAATTGGTTATGGTGTGGTCGCTGTCGATGGTGTAACCGCTGGCGCCGACGGAGTCGATGGTAAACGCAGTCGGGTCGGGTCCGATGGGAGCGAATGCCATTATCGAATCGCCGGAATAGTCAATAATGGTGGCAATTCCTGCGGCGGTGGGCGAAGGGGCCGAAACCACTACTGCCCACGACTGCGGTTGAGCGGGAGGCCCACTGGGATTGACGGGCGTAACCACGGGCCGGTAATTGTTGCCGCAACCGGCAACCAGGGCAACAGCCGCAAGCGCCGCGCCCGCCTCAACCAACCGCAGACGCGTCTGGCAAAAATTCATGCGAAAAAACCTCATTCAGTTCTTACCTGCTTACCTCGTGATTGTAAATCAGTGGACTGAGGGTTAGACACATCAGGGGAGGGAAAGGGTATCGCTTGAGATCGCTCGGGTGTGGGTCTTGAGGCTCTTTCACAGGTTACGATGAAGCGTGGCTGAAATGAAGCTGGTTTGGCAATCGAAGCTGGTGTTGCTGTTGGTGCTGCCCTTTGCGGCTGCCGGCGTTGTGCTCCAGGCTCACTGGTGGGCGGTGAATTTCTGGCTGGCCGCTGTCTGGACATTAGGACTGAGTTTGCTGCTTGGGCTGGCGGTCGTCGCACTCGGCGCAGCCACGCCGGCAGCGGCCTTTGCCGGGACGGCGATCACCGCCAGCCTGATGTTTTCGACGGCGACCTTCACGCCGGCCGACGCATTGCCATATGCTCCGTGGCACACCGCACTGGTGCCTGTACTGGCAGTCTTTTTGCTGGCAACCATCGCTACGCGGCTGGGCCGGGAAAAGAAAGAACGGCTGGGCATAGCGGAGAAGCCGCAAGGGCGCGGAGCGGCTCAGGTAGCGGCCAATCTGGGCCTTGCAGCCCTTGTGTCAAGCGAGTTTGCGCAGTCCTGGCTGGCTGAGTGCGGTTGGTTTTCGCGCGGGAGCCTGGCACCCGCGCTGCTGTTCGGCGTGGGGCTGGCGGCGCTGGCAGAGGCGGCGGCGGATACGGTCTCTTCAGAAATGGGACAGGTGGCGGGCGGGCGGCCAAGAATGATCACCACCTTGCGAAGGGTCGATCCGGGCACGGACGGCGCGATCAGCTTGGCCGGCACACTGGCCGGCGTGGCCGCTGCGGGGATCGTCGCGACTGCCGGAACTCTGGCGCTTGGCGGTGGCATGACTATGCTCACGGTGACCTGGGCAGGAGCGGTCTTCGGGCTGTTCTTCGACAGCGTTCTGGGAGCAACTCTGGAGCAACGCGGCTGGCTGAACAACGACGCGGTGAACTTCTTATCGACCGCCAGCGCGGCAGGCTTCGCACTGGGCGTGCTGGCAATTCTCTCTCGTCCAGGAGCGGGATAGGCTTGGATTTCCCGCCACGCCGATGCAAAACAGGTGAAGCGAAAATACTCTAGAGATAGCGCGTGGGTCTGCGCGGCGGCATTGTCCGGCTGGGATCATCAGGCGACTGCGTGTAACCGGCAGCGAGGCTCTGACCGCCAACGCGCACGCTCGTGGGAGTCTCCGCAGCGCGATAGTTGCGCAGATCGCGCAGAATCTCCTGCTTCTCGCGGGCATACTGACCGGCCAGACGAGTCAAGGCATAGGTGATGATGTCGCTGTGATGCAAATCCTGCATGGAGGGATCGCGGCGCATGTTCAGCCATAGGCGATGCACAAGCTGAACATCGTCGGGGCTCAAGGAAGGCGCGTGCGGGCCAATGTAAAAGACCTTGGTTTCGCCGTTGGGTCCGATCACATAAAAGTTGAACTGACGCTTGGGCTCAGCCAGCGCTTCCCAGGCCTGACCCAGGTGGAAAGCCTGTTCCTCGGCGGTCATTGAAGTGGAGGATCCTGAGATCATTGAGTCCACTTCGAGCGAACTTGCTCCCTGCACCAGTGCGGCAAAAACATCTCCGGCAGGAACCACCAGCAGTGAAACTTTTTTGCCGAAACTCTCCGCTACCGAGACCGCTTTGGTAAAGACCATCTGCTCGTGTTCGCTGAAGCTCTGATCCTCGGCGCTCAGATATTCCGGTCCGCCCGCGCCCATCATGCGGACGCTAATGACCACCACGTCCTGCTCCTCGGTGCTGGTGTGAGCCAAAGTCCACTTGAGCGCCAGGGGGTTGTCGGCGTCGCGCATGGTCACCATCACACCACCGGGGCGAATGGCGGCCGATTCCCTGCTGACTGTGTCCTGATGTTCGAGCTGAAATTGGTCCTTCATCTGGCGCGCGGTCAGAGCGTGTTTTCGCTGATTGGCACGCTCGGATACGGTAAAGATTATGAAGAAGACCGCAGCAAACAGAATGCCGCTCACCGTGGCCACCGATTTGGTAAACAGATTTACGATGGCCGTCGAAAGCAGAACCAGAAAAACCGACAACAGCCCAATCGGAATTTCGGTCTTGCCGACACGGATATTCGGCGGAACTTTCCAGCCGCGCTCGCCATGGTATTTCCAGCGCAGCACCAGCATCGCGAGGCTATTGAACGTGAACGACCAGATGACACCGAAGGCGTAAGCCTCGCCCAGGGTGATGACGTTGCCCCGGCTGGCGACGATGGTGATCATCTGCAGAACGAAGACCATGTTCACGATGCGATGGCTGGTACCGAACCTGGGATGCGGTTTGCGAAACCAATCGGTGAGTACGCCGTCCTCGGCCACGCGCATCAGCACGCCCGTCGACCCGATCATCGACGTGTTGATGGCGCCCGAGAGGATCAGGAAGCCAACAAGAACCACGAAGATGCGGAATACGATGCGCCAGAACATGGGCCCCACCATGTACATGGCCAAACCGGCGATCAGGTTGTCCTGGTAGATGTGGGTTCGTTGCCATGTGGGGATCAGCATGGAGGCCAGCAGTGTTGCGCCGCCGGTGAAAATCAAACTATAAATGGCGATGACGATCGCCGCGCGCTTAAGATTTTTGAGCTTGGGATGCTCAATCTCGCGGTTGACCTGAGCCAGGCTCTCCTCGCCGCTCATGGCCAGCACGGAGTGGCCGAAGGCCATCAGAATGCCGAACAGACCGAGCAGAGGAAGTCCGTGGCCCCCGAGGAAGCCCAGCGCCTCGTTACTGAATTTGAGATGCGAGGGTGTTGGCGCCGGGGGCAGCTGAGCACCGCGTATGAACACCGAATAACCGCCCCAGAGCAGCAGAACCACCACCATTAGTGTGGTGACTTGCATGACCCGCAGAGCTTTGGCGCTCGACTCCTCAATGCCCTTGATGTTCTGCCACCAGTAGTAGACAGTTACCACGGCCGCGAATACCGCCGCAGTATGGTTCATGCCGAACTGAAAAGGGTTGTGATGCACGTCCAACAAAGCCGGAGGGAGCCAGTTGCTTTGAGCGGCAACCGTCATAAGCTCGTTTATCAAGCCTGTAATGTATTGGCCCGCCGATACGCCGGAGATGGGGCCTGTCAGAATGTAATCGAACATCAAGGCGGAGACGCTGAGCTTGGCAAAGCCACCGCCCAGAGCCTCCTTCACCACGCGGTAAACGCCGCCGCGGGTGAACATCGAACAGCTTTCGACGTAAACCGCGCGTACCGCAAAACTGAACAGCATGATGCCAAGAATGAACCATGGCGCTGCCTGGCCGACCGCCTGCTCGGCGATGCCGCCGGCATAAAATGCCGAGGAACCCAGATCATTGAGAACGATGGCGGCTGCGCGCCAAAAAGAGATGAACGTGAGCATCACAGAAGATGCCACGATAAGCCGGACGCGGTCGGAGGGAGGAGCTACGGTCGTTCGGTTAGTTGCCATCGCGATGGTCGGCTGTCTTGGGTTTTGGGAGAAGAAGTTATCGCCCGCACTGCGAAGAGTTTATTTCCCAATCGACGCTAAGTCAATGGAAATAAGTGACGGTGGAAAAATGGGCTGTCAGGCGCGCGGCTGAGGCGGCTCATCCTTGCCGAAGAGTTCCTTGCCGTCCTCGAAAAAGCTGATCAATACAACCACGGTAGATCCCGCCAGGCCGACAAAGAACATCGCTTCCAGCAGCGTCATTGCGAATTTAGCCAATACCATAGGCAAATTGTAGACCTTTTGCCTCCTGTTCGGGGCATTTTCCCTTGAAGCGTTTGCTCATGCAATCGGACTGGTCCGCTGGCCCGATGCGATAAACTTGGTGCCTGTATGCAGCCTTCATCTTGGAAGTTTGGGAAGTTGGGGACCTGGAAGTTGTGGGCCGCGGCTGGTCTCTCGGCAGGCCTGCTCGAGTTGCCGTTTCCGTTGGCCGGGCCGCTGCCCCCGTGGCGGAGCGTCTTCGCGTGGTTTGGGCTTGTCCCGCTGCTGTGGGCGATCCTGACGCCAAGCTCGACAGATGCACCACGCCCATTGCGCCGGGGATTTCTGCTCGGCTATCTTTGCGGCGTCTTGTGGTACATGGGCAACTGCTACTGGGTTCGCGACACAATGCTCCGCTACGGCGACATGCCGCCGATGGCACCGACGCTGCTGCTGCTGGGATTCAGCTTGGTGCTGGGGCTTTACTTCGGCCTATTCGGCCTGGGCTTGATGCTGGTGCGTCGGGCTACCGGCAGCACGAAGCTGGCGCTGGCCGCCGCGCCGATCTTGTGGACGGCGCTGGAACTGGCTGCCGCACGCATCACTTCCGTTCCCTGGGATCAGCTTGGCTACTCGCAGGTGGACAACGGGCTGGTGAATCAGCTTGCGCCTTGGACGGGCGTTTATGGGATCAGCTTTGTGCTGGTCGCCGCTAATGCACTTCTCGCAGAATTTTTGATCACCGCAAGACAACCGATTCGTAGCGCTCGGCGCATGGCATGGGTTATTGCTGGCTCCTCTCTGCTTGGTGAAGCTATGTTTGGCTACCGCGCTCTTCCGCCCAAGCCTGCGACCACAGCCACAGCCGTCCTGGTCCAGCCCAATCTCGACGTAGCGGGCGAGAACCTCTGGTCGCGCTTTGGCGAATGGGACAGCCATATCGCCGAGTTCAAGCGGCTGGCCGACGAACAGTGCAAGACCTACATCGCTGGAATCCCTCAGACCGGCGCGCCGCAAGGTGAAATTGTTTGCCCGCCTTATCCCACGCATCCCGACCTGATCGCTTGGCCTGAGTCGCCCGCGCCGTTCATCGAGAATGACGCCCGCTTTCAGCGGATGCTGATCGCGCTCGCGCGTCAGGAGCAGGCACCGCTGGTGGTGGGGAATATCGGCGCGGATTTCTCGGCGGAGGAGCAGTCCTGGCGCGACTATAACTCCGCGCTCGTCGTCGGCGCGGATGGAGCGCGCGTGGGCCGTTACGACAAAATCCACCTTGTCCCCTTCGGCGAGTACATTCCCTTCCAAAATCTGCTCACCTTTGCCCGAAAGCTTACCGGCCGTGTCTCTTCGTTCACGCGCGGCGACGAGCGCAAAGTCTTCCGCCTGAATGGTCATCGCTACGGGGTATTCATCTGCTATGAGTCGGTTTTTGCCGATGAGGTTCGCCATTTTGCGCAGCTGGGTGCAGAGGTTCTGGTCAACATCAGCGATGACGGCTGGTATGGCGACACCAGTGCGCCCTGGCAGCACCTGAATATGGCGCGCATGCGGGCCATCGAGAATCGCCGCTGGCTTTTGAGGGACACCAACAACGGCGTCACCGCGGTCATCGACCCTTATGGCCGTGTGCGGCAAAGCATTCCTCGTCATGCCGTGGACGCGCTGCCAGCACAGTTCGGCTTTCGCGACGATGTGACCTTCTATACCGCGCACGGGGATTTTTTTGCGTGGTTGTGTGTCTTTCTCTCTTTGGGGCTGACTGGTTGGGCAGCAAGAAAACTTCTGCGTCAGGAGATTGCCGCTCCTTCTGCCGACGGATAATGCGGAGCTTGGCTACGAACATGGACGAATCCAAAAAAGCACGCCTCATATCCGCAACCGAGCGCTCGTTCGCCAGAAAAAGGGACAATTGGCGGGCGGTTCAAAGGCTGTGGCAACCCCATGTGGATCGAGGCGATGTGGATGCGAAAGTTTGCCTCGCCCATTTGATTTTGTGGTACATGAGTGCGCCAGATTGCGTGAATAAGCAGATGCGCGCGTATCTACGAGACGCGGCGCAGTCCGGCCACGCCAATGCCTTGTACTGGACGACCAGGTACGGCGAGAAGGAAGGCCAAGAGGCATACGAGCTTCTTCTGCGAGCAGGCCAAATGGGAAGTCGGGGCTCCCAGCGAGATTTAGGGGCACTTTATGCAACCGGTGATTGGGCGGGTCCAAGAGATACTGCTCGTGCCGTCTATTGGTACCGATTGGCTGCCGAGCGTGGTCACGACGACGCGCAATATAACCTGGGGATAATGTATCTATCGGGGGAGGGTACAGATCCCAGTAGAGAGGATGGACTCAGTTGGCTGAATCGTGCGGCCACGCAGGGCGATTCTCAATCCAGGAGGGTGTTGGCAGAGATTTATCGAAACGGCTATTACGGCGTACCCAAGAGTATCGAAGAAACCAAGCGCTGGGAACACCTTCAATACGTCGCTGAGTTAAAAACATAAGAGCAAGATGAAGAGAATTAGCTTAGTACTACAGTTGTAATTACAAGTGATAATCTAAAAATGCTCAGGCTGGCTCTCCGTATAGGCGATGAAGGCATCGATACAAGGTTGGAAGGGCGAGCTGGTGCGGTTGCATCAGCGGGTCGG
>JBEKRS010000057.1:0-34846 GCA_049518535.1 Occallatibacter sp.
CAGCTGGCACAGTCTGGACCATCTGCTGCAATGGTCTGAGTGGCGGCGACGGCATCAATTCCTCGCTCTGTTCTTCCACTATCGAAAACAGTCGCTGCTGCTCCTCGCTACTTAATTACAACTGTAGTACTAGACGAACTTCGCGATTCCTATTGAAGCGAAATGTTATCCTACAGACAGAACAGAGTAGGTACTTTCGACTCACAGTCCAATCCAAGTCAGGTCATAAGAGCCAAGCCATGTCATTGAACGATCTCGAATTCGCTTACGCTCCCGTCCGCGATCAAGTCCGCGACCTGCGGGAGTATCTTTGACCCTGCTCGCATCCGCAGGGAATTAGCCGCAATTGAAATCAAACTTGCAGACCCGGCGCTATGGAACGATCCCGCGGCCAGCAAGCCGCTGATGCGCGACCGCAAGCGCCTGGAGACGCTCGCGGCCGACGATGACGCATTAGTGCGCCGCACGGGGGACATCGAGGCTTACTTCGAGTTGGCCGGCGAGGGCGAAGACGTGCTGGCGGATCTCGAGCGCGACATCAAGGCGTTGGCTACATTTGCCGAGGAACTGGAAGCGCGGACGATGCTCAATGGCGAGGCTGATGCGCTGAACGCCATCCTCACTGTTCATCCCGGCGCGGGCGGCACAGAGAGCCAGGATTGGGCCGAGATGCTCTTGCGCATGTACCTGCGCTGGGCCGAGCAGCAAGGCTTCAAAACGGAGATGAATGACTACCAGGACGGCGAAGAGGCGGGCATCAAATCCGCTACCTTCACCATCCTTGGCGAATATGCCTTTGGGCAACTGGCCGGCGAGAGCGGAGTACACCGGCTGGTGCGCATCTCGCCTTTCGACTCGGCCAAGCGGCGGCATACTTCCTTCGCCTCGGTCTATGTTTCGCCGGAGATCGACGAGACCATCCACGTTGACCTGAAAGTGGAAGATTTGCGCATCGACACTTACCGCTCCGGCGGCAAGGGTGGCCAGCATGTGAACACGACCGACTCGGCGGTGCGGATGACCCACTTGCCGACGGGCATCGTGGTCTGCTGTCAGAACGAGCGCTCGCAGCACAAGAACCGCGAGAAGGCAATGAAGATGCTGCGGTCGCGGCTCTATGAATACGAGCTCGACAAGAAGCGGGCAGTTAGCAAGAAATTGGAAGACTCGAAGCTTGAGATCAACTTCGGCTCGCAGATTCGCTCCTATGTTTTGCAACCCTATCGCATGGCCAAAGACCATCGCACCAAGGTCGAGGTGGGCGATGTGGACAAGGTGCTGGACGGCTACCTGGAGCCGTTTCTGCGCGGGTATCTGCTGGCCAAGCGGCGCGGCACCGCAGTCGCTGCTGCGCCGGATGATGATCTGGATGTGTAACTGCCTGCGGTGGGCAGATTGTGAATGGCGAGCCCTTGCCTCAACCCTTTCGCGACCATTGTCCGGTAGAGTGAGTCCAACTGTTAGGAGTCAGAGTTTTCTGCTCATGCGTCTCTCTCGATTGATATTCGTGATATCGCTGTTGGTTGCCGCAGGACTGCCCTCGTTTGCGGCGTCGAGTTCTGCGGATGCCGCGCATCTGCACGTGCAATTGGTGTTTCGCAAAGCTGAAGTTTCTCCGGGTAGTGGCGATCACGGCGGCCTCTACTTCAAGTTGGAGCCGGGCTGGCATGTCTACTGGAAAAATCCGGGCGATTCCGGCGAGCCGCCTCATATTCACTGGACGCTGCCCGATGGAGTGACGGCTGGGCCGTTGCAGTTTACCGCACCAAAGCGGCTCCCACTTGGACCGTTGATGGACTTCGGCTATGAGGATGAAGTTCTCTTCCCGTTCCGACTCGAGTTTGCGAAGTCTGTGAAGTTGGGGACGACCGTGCTGCACGCCAAGGTTGACTGGCTCGTTTGCCGCGAAGTCTGCATCCCGGGAAAAGCGGATCTGGAAGTCGATCGGAAGATTCTTGCGACCTCCCCGACGGCTGAACCGGATGATGGTCCGGGCGCAGAGATATGGAAGCGGCTGGCTGTTCTGCTCCCCGACGCGTTGCCACCCGGTGACCGTGTATTGTTCCAACCGACAATGGAGGGTTTTCGCCTTTCCATCGAAGCCGGTCAGCGCGAACTTTCTGCGACATTTTTCCCGTCCGATCAGGACATTCTCGACAATCCTGCCCCGCAGAAGTTCACTCCTACAGCGAATGGTTTTGTTCTCGACCTCAAGAAAGACGCGAATCTTTCCGCTAATCCCGCTCAACTAAAGGGAGTTTTGGAACTTTCCGGCGGACGGGCATATGAAATAGCGGCGTTGCCGGGGATAGCGGCAACGGGCTCACCCGGATTATCGTGGCTGACGCTGCTGCGGACCTCAGGCTTGGCATTTCTGGGAGGGCTGCTTTTGAATCTCATGCCTTGTGTTTTTCCGGTGCTCTTCCTCAAAGGGCTGGCGCTGGTGAACTCAGGCAACGAGGAGCGGGCGAAGCTGCGTGTGCACGGGCTGGTTTACGCCGCTGGAATTTTAGTGTCCTTCTGGGCGCTGGTAGGTGTGCTACTGGGGTTGCGAGCGGCAGGAGCGACTTTGGGCTGGGGATTTCAATTTCAGTCGCCGGTCTTCTTAGCGCTGATGGCCGGGTTGCTCTTTTTTCTGGGCTTGTCGCTGGCTGGACAATTCGAGATAGGCCTGACGCTCACGAGTGCAGGTGGGTCACTGGCTGCCAAGCAAGGATATGCGGGCAGCTTCTTCACTGGGGTGTTGGCCGTGGTGGTGGCCACACCCTGCACCGCACCTTTCATGGGAGCGGCCATCGGCTATGCGCTCAGCGCGTCGGCTGCAGTTACCTTTGCCGTCTTCACGGCATTGGCTCTGGGGCTTGCTGCGCCTTATGTCGCGTTAACTCTGCAACCGGCCTGGACACGCCTGCTGCCTAAGCCCGGCGCATGGATGGAAGTACTGCGCCAGGTCGTGTCTGTGCCGATTTTTGCCACTGTTATCTGGCTGGCGTGGGTGCTTGCGCAGGCCTATGGAGCCAGTGTACTGGCTGCGCTGCTGGCAAGTTTTCTCCTGCTAGCGATCGCTGGTTGGTTCCTTGGCCGCTGGCCGGCAAAGCGTTGGGCCACTTCGATTGCCGCGCTGATCGTGCTCGGCGTGATCGCTCTGGCTTTTTTCGGGCAGAAGTTTGTTAGTGACTCTGCCGGAAAATCTCGCCAGCCTGAGAGCAGGGGCTTAGATTCCGCTGCGGCCAGCGACTGGGAGCCATGGTCTGCGGAAACGGTGAGCTGCTATCAGGCCGAGGGTCGGCCAGTCTTTGTGGACTTCACCGCGAGCTGGTGCCTGAGTTGCCAGGTGAACGAACGCGTTGCGTTTGGGCAGCCCGAAGTGATGCAGGCCTTCCAGTCCGCCAACGTGGCTCTACTGCGCGCCGACTGGACACGACACGACGAAGCCATCACCCAGGCGCTAACCTCGCTAGGTCGCAGCGGAGTTCCGGCTTATGCGCTGTACGTTCCCGGCCAAAGCGAGCCGCAGTTACTGCCGGAAGTGCTGACGCCGGGGATTGTAACGGACGCTTTGGAGAAGTTACCAAAGGCTGCAACTCAGGCTAAGTCATCGACGTCAAATCTGAAGTAAGCCAAAGTAAGTTGATCGCCTTGAATTCCTCTCAGGAGATTAACTCTCATGAAACTCATTTCCCGTCTCTCAGGCTACGTTGTTTTTGGAGCTGCGCTATGGCCCCTGTGCGTTGCTGCACAGGGAGTTCGCGTGGGTGAGCCTGCGCCTGACTTCACAGCTACGGATTCCCGCGGCCAGAGCGAGAACCTGACCCAATATCGCGGCAGGTACGTTGTGCTCGAATGGCACAACCAAGGCTGTCCTTACACGAAGAAGCACTATGTCTCCGGTAATATGCAGAGCTTGCAGAAGGAGTGGACCGCGAAAGGCGTGATCTGGTTCACTGTCATATCATCCGCTCCCGGAAAGCAAGGTTACATGACAGCAAGTGAGGAGAACGCCTATCTCGCCGAGGTCCACGCCGCTCCTACCGCCGTTCTGCTGGACTCGGACGGCAAGATCGGCCGTCTTTACAGCGCCAAAACCACTCCGCAGATGATTGTCATCGACCCGGCCGGCAAGCTAATTTATGACGGGGCCATTGATGATCGGCCCACCCCCGACGTCGAGGATGTGCGCGGTGCACACAACTACGTATCAGACGCGCTGACCGAGGCAATGGCGGGCAAACCGGTGACCATTCCGTTTACCCGACCCTATGGCTGTTCCGTGAAGTACCCGGATTGAGGACCACGGTTTCCGAGATCCCACGAACGAGCGTTAGTGCATATGGCACCCGGCTTCACTCCTTCGCTGACAAAGGTGACAAATTATCTGCAAAGAATTGAAAAAATAAAAAGGGGGGAGGGGGGTGCCCCAGCTCGGACGGAAGATGTTTGAAGGGTCTTCGCCGGATCTGACTCTTTGGTTCCTGTCCTGCTTTCATTCTTCGCTAACGGTGAGTAATTTTCTGCATGGCGAAAGGTTTTTTATCTTGGCTGAGGGGCTGGTTTCCCACCCCTGTTCACCCGAACGACGAGTCATAGGGAGCCCGAAGCGACAAGAACGAAGGCGTCGCAAGGGTGGGAAACCTTATCTCAAGCTTCATTCACGCTTTCAATCCGCGAAAACGGCTTTTGCACGCTCTTCGATCTCGGCAGCAGTTGGCTTGGAAACGGTCTGGCCGATGGACCAATAGAGGCCAAATGGGTCGCGCAACATTCCGTAGCGGTCGCCCCAGAATTGGTCGGCCAGAGGCAACTTAACCGTGGCACCCGCGGCCAGAGCTTTAGCCCAGGCCGCGTCGGCATTTTGTGTCTGTATGTGGAAGGTCACCGGGCTGCCGCCAAGCGCTTCGGCGGTTTCCGGCTTTCCGCCCATTGCGGCGGAAAAGTCATCGTTGAGCATGAGGTTGCCGCCAGCGATCTTCACGCAGGCGTGCATCACTTTGCCGTTGTTGGGAGCCAGGTGGCGGACCATCTCCACCGCTCCAAAGGCTGCCTTGTAGAACTCGATGGCAGCGGCGGCATCACTTACAACGATATGAGGGGAAAAGGATAGTTGATCGCTCATGTTTGTCCTCCATTTCTTGGGTTATAGGGAAGTCGCGGGCAATCTTCTATAGTTCCGCGCGAACAGATTCTAGCACGGTCTCTGTGGAAGTTGAATCACTGGATTTTGAAGATTTCCCGGCGCTATGAGGGTTGGAGAGCCGGAAAGATCGAGGTTCGTGGTATCCCACCCTAGCGACAAAGACAACGGCGTCGCGAGGGTGGGGCACCCGGCTTCTAAGATTCCTTGGATGCATCTATCGTGTAAGTGGTCTTCTTTAGTGGATCAATCTCCAAGGAGACGATCCGGTTCGCCTCTTTGTTTCCAGCGGCGATTGCATCGTCTTCTGTAGCAAACCCGCCTTGCGAAGAGACCTCTTTGGTCACTCCTTGGCCAACAAGCTCAAGAACTTGATATTTCCAGGCCATAATGAATCCTCCAGGCTGTCTAGTAAACGATCATCTTCATTCCCAGAGTCCCGGTAGGGGGATTTGAACCCCCACGACCTTTCGGTCAGAGGATTCTGTATGCGCATTAAGAGAATTGCGCATACAGAATCCCCCGCGTCTGCCAATTTCGCCATACCGGGCTAGACTGTCAGGAAGTATACTCTGCATTCTTAAGCAAATCTTCTGAAAACGTTACTGCCAGTTTTATTTCACCAAAAAATTCACTCAATCTCCACCGCGCTTCCCGGCTCGGATGTGGCGAATCTCTTCCATGCGCTGGGCTAATAACTTCTCCCGACCTTCTTGGGTGGGGTGGTAGTAACTGCGCCCCTTGAGTGAGTCGGGCAGGCAGTCCATCTCGGCTACCTTGCCTTCTTCGTTGTGCGCGTAGAGATAGCCTTTGCCGTAGTCGAGTTCCTTCATCAGCTTGGTGGGCGCGTTGCGCAGGTGCAGAGGAACCGGCTCCTGGCGGGTTTGTTCAATCTCCTGTTGCACGGCACCATAGGCTGTGTAGACCGAGTTAGATTTGGGGGCAAGGGCAAGATAGACGACTGCCTCGGCCAACGCTAGATCTCCCTCGGGTGAGCCAAGAAAATCGATTGTCTCTTTGGCGGAAAGAGTTAGATTCAGAGCTTCGGGAGCAGCCAGGCCGATGTCCTCGACAGCCATGCGAACGACGCGGCGGGCAAGATAAAGCGGGTCTTCTCCGGCGGCAAACATGCGTGCCAGCCAATAGAGAGCGGCATCGGGATCGCTGTTACGAACGCTCTTGTGCAAGGCGGAGATAAGGTTGTAGTGTTCCTCGCCGGACTTATCGTACATCAAGACGCGCTGCTGCACGGCCTCAGAGGCGATAGCCTTATCGATCTTCTTGTCTTGGGCGGCGAGTTGCGCGGCTACCTCCAGCGTATTGTAGGCTGAGCGGCAGTCACCGCTGGAGTAACTCGCTATCAATTGCAGTGCGTCCTCGTCCGCAGATAACTCGAGAGCGCCAAGTCCGCGCTCACGATCTTCAAGGGCGCGGCGGAGTAACTGAGTTATGCTCTCTTCACTAAGCGGTTGCAGCACATAAACCCGGCAGCGCGATAGCAGCGCGGAGATGATTTCGAAGGAGGGATTCTCTGTTGTTGCGCCGATCAATCGTATGGTCCCGCGCTCGACGTAGGGCAAGAAGGCGTCCTGTTGCGCCTTGTTGAAGCGGTGAATCTCATCGACGAAGAGGATGGTGCGCGAATGCATCTGGGAGGCCTGCGCGGCGGCGGCCATTACCTGCTTAATCTCCTTGATGCCGCTCATAACTGCAGAGAATTCGATGAAACTGGCGCGGGTGGTCTCGGCGATGATCTTGGCCAGAGTGGTTTTGCCCACACCTGGCGGACCCCAGAGGATCATGGAGCCGGAATCATCGCGCTCGATCTGTATGCGCAACGGCTTGCCAGGGCCGACTAAGTGCTCCTGGCCGCTTAACTCCTCGAGGCTGCGGGGTCGCATACGCTCGGCCAAGGGCGCTGTGCGAGGCGTGCCCTTTGGACCTTCCGGCTCACCGTCGAAGAGGCTCATCGCAGACTCCTTCGTTGCCGGGAAGCCTCATAGAGCAGCACACTGACGGCTATTGCCGCGTTCAGGCTCTCGACCTGGCCGGGATAGGAGATAGTTACCGCTCCGTCCGCTTGAGAAGCCAGAGCTTCCGGGACGCCATTACCTTCGTTACCGATCATGAGAGCTACGGGACAGGCCAAGTCTGCACGATCTGCAGGTTCGGCCCCTTGTACGGCGGTCGAGAGAACTCTCACGCCCTCTTCGCGCAAGCGGGCAAAGCAGTCTTCCGTACCAACGGCCAACAGCGGAATCCGGAAGACGCTGCCTGCGGAGGCACGCACCGCCTTGGGATTCCAAGCACTCACGGTTCCCGGCAGAGCTATCACGCCATGGGCTCCAAAGGCCTCCGCCGAGCGCAGAATCGTTCCCATGTTACCTGGATCCTGGAGACCGGCTAACACAATTAGCAGCGGAGCGGCACTTCCATAAGCGGAGAGAATGTTAGCCCAACTCCATTCCGGAGGCTCAACCAGGGCCGCAATTGGTTGGGGCGTCTCGGTGGCCAGAGCGGATTCCAATACATCCCTGGAGACAAGTAGCACCTCAGTTTGGGCAGGCAGACTTAACCCTTCAAGCAGATGCTCGGCGCCTTGCGCGACAAAGACACATGGGACACGCAGACCGGCGTGCAAAGCCTCGTTGAGCAGGTTCGGCCCCTCAATGCCTGCCAGACTGCGGTTGTCGCGGCTGGGGTAGGCCAGGGCGCGGCGCAGATCTTTTATCCGTGGATTCTGCTTACTCTGTACAATGCGGACAGGTGTCTTGGGTGAAACAGTCATCCTAGCGCAATTCTAGTCTGTTTGCCCTGATGTTATGGGGCAAAAACTGCGGCCAGGCTTGCAGCAGGACTTACACTTGAAGTTGCAGAGGAGCCGATGCCGTGATAGCTTCCGTTTTTGTAGCCACTCATACTGGGGAACTGAGGTAGACACTATTGTCCGCGGAGATATTGCGCGTCCATCCCGATGAACCCCAGCCTGACCGGATCGAATATGCCGTCTCCTGTCTGCGCAAGGGTGGTGTAGTTGCTCTGCCGACCGATACCTTTTACGGCCTGGCCGTCGACCCGGTGAATCTTCACGCGGTTGAACAAATCTACCAGCTGAAGAGCCGCCAGAAACATAAGCCATTGTCGTTACTCATTGCGTCCCTGGCTCAAGCGTATGAGTTAGCACGCGACACCGGCCCCTTACTGGACAAACTCGCGGAGCGTTTCTGGCCCGGCCCGCTCACTATCATCGTAAAGGCTGGCTCCAAGCTGCCGCTGCGATCTACAGCGAATACCGGCAACGTTGCTCTGCGCGTACCTGACGCCGCCATTGCCCGTGCTGTGGTGGAGTGCTTCGGCTTACCCATCACTGCTACCTCGGCCAACCTGCAAGGTGCTTCCGAGTGCACCCGCGCCGCCTGCGTTCGCGATCAACTCGGCGATCGCATCCCCCTGATCATCGACGGCGGTTCCACCGGCCACGCGCAGCCAACTACCATCGTCGATCTAACTCTGGGCGAAGGACGCTGGGAGATCCTACGCGAGGGTGCCATCGCCACTCACGAAGTCGTCATGGTTCTTCAGCGGTAATAGAAATGGATGCCAGAGATCCGGGAACAAGGACGGAGATGTTATTCATCGGTACACAACTCATCGGCTGCAGATAAACTAATTCCACTCCCCTATGTCTGCCCCCTGCAAGAGAAGGTTCTGCATGAAACCCCGAGCTATGCCAACACGCCGCAACTGGATTCTTCGCGCTGTGCTGATGCTCGTGCTCGCGCTGGCCGGGGCGGGGCTGGGCTGGTGCCGGTGGGTCTACGTGCAGATTGAACGCTATGCAGGCCAGGATCGGGCCGCACCATCGGATGCCATAGGAGTTTTCGGCGCGGCGGAGTACGATGGCCGGCCTTCCCCGGTTTACCGCGCAAGGCTGGATCATGCGCTGGCGCTGTTCAAGCGCGGCATTGCTCCACTAATCATTACCCTGGGAGGAAACGGCGGCGACCAATACAACGAAGGGGCGGTGGGCCGTGAATACTTGATAGGCATGGGCATTCCCGAAAAAGCTATCATCGCCGAAACCGAGAGCCGCAACACTGAGGAGTCAGCTCGCCGCATCGCAGTAATTGCCCACGCCAACGGATTACACAGACTGGTCATCGTCAGTGATGGAACACACTTATTTCGCATTCATGAAATCTGCGCCGCCGAGGGATTGGATGTACTTACTTCTCCGCGGCCTCGCGTGACGGTTGAGGGCGGCTCACAGGAGCTCGAACGTATCGCCCACGAGATTGCGAGCTATACTGCGTGGCGCATGCATCTGCATTGAAGTAATGTTAATCAGCGTGCTTCAATATTACTGATGGGCTCTTAATCTAGAGATAGTTAGCTCTCGCACCAAACATCGGTTAGCTCTTTCAACAGAGATTTGCGCTAAATTGTTTCATCCGTGGGAACATCTTTCATTTTTTTATTTGTAAAAAAGTCTTGAGTTGGGTATTGTGTCTCTGAGGATGAGAGGTCTTTTGGTGTGCGTTTTGATGACTTATGCACACGCGGAATGGAACCACCTACGCTCATCTAACAGGAGGAACCGTGGGAGTTTCAGAAATTCTGCTTGAAATCGATCGCGAGATTGCTCAGTTGCAACGCGCCCGCACTCTACTGGCCGGTGGCTCCGCCGATGGGCGCAAGAAGGCTGCGGCGGCTCCCGTCGTCAGCAAACCCGCAAAGAGAAAGAAGAAAAGGAATCTTACCCCCGAAGGGCGGAAGCGCATTGCCGAAGCCGTCAAGCGCCGTTGGGCGGAGCAAAAGAAAGCAGCGTCCGGCAAGTAATTGAAATCTCAGGATGGGCATGGGTTGGCTCCCCACCAACCCATAATCCGATCTATCTCGCGATAATCATGATTCAAATCTAGATCGATTCACCAGGTGACCATCGCGCCACCTGAATTCCTGGATCGATCAATGCGGCTAGCTGTTCGGGTGTTCCTTTTAGCGGCGGGAAGGTACCAAAGTGCAGCGGAAGAACAACTTTCGGCTCGATAAAACGTACGGCCAACGCTGCTTCTTTGGGATCCATCGTGAAGTGACCTCCAATGGGAAGCATAGCCACCTCGGGCCCATATAGCTCGCGAATCAGCTTCATGTCCGAAAAGACAGTCGTGTCGCCGGCGTGATAAAGGACAGGCCCATCCGCAACAGTAAGTACAAACCCTGCCGCGACGCCCACATACTGGGTGCCCTTCTCATCCTGCGCTCCAGACGAGTGTTTCGCTTCGACCATGGTGGCCGCCACATCGTCTAACTGCACAGTCCCGCCCAGGTTCATGCCAATCGTTTGGTCAACACCCTTGCTTGCTATATAGGCTGCCAACTCATAGACGGCTACCACAGTGGAATTATGTTTGGTTGCCACCGGAACTGCATCGGAGATATGGTCCCCGTGGCCGTGAGTTAGCAGAATGTAGTCGATCTTTGCCGGAAGGACAAACCCCTTCGGATACTTTGGGTTTTGCTCGATGAATGGGTCGATGAGGATGTTCGTGCCTTTAGCGGTTTGAATCAGCACGGTCGCATGTCCCAGCCAGGTAATCCGGGTTCCCTTAAGTAACACCATGGTGCTCTCCTTTGGAGGCTGCTCACGCAGTTCATGGAGCAACAACATTCTAACTTGTCAGTCGATTATGATGCCCTATCCATCCTTGGCGCGTCATTTTCTTTGCCAAGGGTGGTAACAATGCATCGTGTTATCGCTCAAAGCACTTTGCCGAGTCTCAAGATGTTTTACCGAGTAATGATAAGCTCCGAGACATTATCCTTAGCCAGAAACTGACGGTAACCGGACCATGCAGTGAAGAGACGCTGAATACTGCGGTTGGTGAAGGCTCGCTGAATGGGAAACTGCTGGGTTAACTGCATGTCTACATCGTCGCCAGCGGTGAGGTGAAAGCGGCAGTGTACGGTCTCCTCACCCTGGGTCCGTGTTTGGAAAAATGCCAACACCTGCCCGTCGGGATACATAGCCTCGAAGAGGCGGCTAATTACAGGCACGACAAGAGGTTCGGGAAGATAGTCGAGGGCGGTCCACAGCAGCACCACGTCAAACATACGGCCTGAAAAGTTGAGCGCGTGGGAGAGAAAGCCTTCGACGTCCCACATCGGTTTGCCATCCTCGTCTGTACCGGTCTGCCAGTTTTCCGCATAGGCGTCACGAACCACATCGGCCATGTAGACGCTGTGGCCTAGTTCCGTCAGGTAGTTAATGTTGGTCGCGGAAGTGTACCCAATGTCGATTACGCTGAGGCCTGGTTGCGCCTCAAGACGCTTGCGCAGCGCCGCCCATCCGCCCGAGTGGCGCGGCACCTTGGGCCCGGTAAAACCCGTGACGGGAGCGGCAGGACCGCTATCCTGTTTCTTGTCAAACCAACGGCTAAGCACCCTCAAATCCCCTTGCGGCCCAGCGGACGGCACGCTGACGAACCCGCGCGCAGCTTCTTATCAATAGGCACCGCTGGCCTGCGGCGTTTTTGCGCCGTCGGATTCTTTGGAGACAGCTTGCGTCAGGTCCACCTTGCCGCGGAAGACCGCATTGTCCTCTACCGCTAGGCGGAGGGCCTGAATATCGCCTTCCACCTGGCAACCGGCACGCAATTCGACGCGGCCGCTGGCCACCAGGTTTCCCTGAACATGACCCAGGATGAGGATGTCTTTGGCGGAGAGGTCGGCGGCAACGTTTGCATTGGGGCCGATGGTCAATCGGCTCTCCGAGAGGCTCACGGTCCCCTCCACTCGCCCATCCACAATCAGGTCTTCACTGCCCTTCACTTCGCCGCAAATCACGACGGTTTTGCCGATGCGCGCTGGAGCGTTTTCAACTGCCATGGTCTGTTCCTTCCGGGACAATTCTTCTAAGCGTGCTCAGAGAGTGCGCAGCCAGGTGGTGGTCGTAGCCTGCCGCCTTTCCCCGGAGTCGCATCAGCGCAAAACCGCCCGCTTCAGTTCACGAGCGCCCGCCCATTGCAATTGGCCCTTCACGAACTATACGCAACTGGGCCACATTGCTTCAATCGAAGTGTTATGAGGGGTATCTCCGTGTCAAACAGGAAATCGGGCTCAGCCTGTGATCGACGGACGGGGAATGCCCGCTAAACTAGAGATTATGCGCAGCTTTTTGACGCTTTTGCTGCTGTTTCCCTGGGTCACCGCCTGGGGGCAACCCGTTGCCGCGGCCGGCCTGCCCCCCAGTCAGGCCCGGGCCCTGGTCGAGCGGGCGCTGGCCTCCGAATTACGTATCTCCCAAAACCCGAACCACCCCATGCGCTATTGGCTTCGCAAGGCCAGCCCGCGGCTGACCTCAACCAAGGAGATAATTGAAACCCGCGACGGCGATGTGGCCCGCCTGATGCAGATTAATGACCAGCCCCTGACCCAAGCTGACAAGCAGAAGGAACAGGGCCGGCTGGACGCACTCGCCAGCGATCCAAGCAGGCAGCGACACCGCAAGCAGGGCGAGGAAGCGGACACTGCGATCATCTTGAAGCTGCTGCGCATGCTGCCCCAGGCTTTCCTTTACGAGTACGCGGGCGCCGGGCAAGGCTCTTCGGGGAAGGTGGAGAAATTTTCCTTCCGTCCCAACCCCGGTTTCGACCCGCCAGATCTGGAGACCAAGGCGCTGACCGCCATGACCGGCGAACTGTGGATCGACGCCGCTCAAGAGCGGGTGACACGGCTGGAAGGGCATTTACAGCAGGACACGAGCTATGGCTGGGGCATCCTGGGCAAACTGGACAAGGGTGGATGGATTGTCATCGAGCAAGCCGATGTCGGAGGGCGGCAGTGGCGGATCGTGCGCTTCCAGATGAAAATGAACATCCGCGTGCTCTTCAATACCAGGAGCTTCGACACCGTCCAGGTGATGACGGAGTATGCGCCCGTTCCCGCCGGATTGGACTACCGACAGGCCATTCGGATGCTGCGAGGGACGGTGGAAAGCCCGGCTCAGGGCGGGCGGTAGCAGGCGGAAAGCTGAGGGAGTTGAGGCGTGCCATGGATTGTGAAGACGGCTTGTAGTAGGGTTACAGTCGGTGTAGCATTTGTGCAGGTGGAAGAGGTCTTTCTTCGATGAGCGAGATCATCTTTGAGGTGCGCGAGGACGAGGCGGACGGCGGCTACACAGCTTCCGCGCTTGGGTACGGCATTCATACCCAAGGGGAAACGCTGGAAGAGTTGCGCGCGATGGTCAAGGACGCCGTGGCCTGTTACTTCGACGAAACGATGCAGGCTCCGAAGATCATTCGGCTCCACTTCGTGCGTGAAGAAATACTGGCTGCATGAAGCTGCCTCGGGACATCGATGGCCCACGACTGGTTAAAGCACTAAGTGTTTTGGGTTATGAAGCGACCCGGCAAAAAGGTTCCCACATCCGCGTGACCACCCAGCGCGGCGACGAAAATCACGAAGTCATTCCCTATCATTCTCCGATCAAAACGGGGACGCTCGCCAGCATCCTCAAGCGCATCGCTGCTCACCACCGGATGAGTGTCGATGACCTCCTGAAGATGCTCGCTTTATAGGCGGCCACCTGCGGTGGGGCAGCCGCGCTTCGCGCATGGGATTCGTGGTTTTTTAGCTGCAAAACATGAGACCGGGGTACCCGATCACCGCTCGTCTGGCCGATAAGGGTGTAATATCCCTTCGAACGGAGAACGAAGATGAAGTTCGCAATTGCCACAATGGTTATGTTTTGTTCTGCTTCTGCATTCGCGCAGAAACTTGATGTGAAGATAGTTGACAGACAAGACAACGAGACAGACTACACGTATGTCGTGCCGAGCCATTTTAATTCGGAATCAAACTCTAACGCTAATTGCAGCGGCGGTGACACCTACGTAAATTGCAATGGATCAACCACGACGAGCGGTTACGGCACACCAGCCCATCAAGTGTCTTATCACGTGCGGGGAGCAACATTTACTCTCTTGTTGCCGGATGGCCGAGGAGTGATCGTCAATTGTGAGAGTAAATTCGCGGAGCACATGGCGGGCCCAGCGGGGAACCACCGGAGTTGTCGCATACCGCTCGTGGAAAACATTCAAGCTGAATTTCACGGTGACAAGGCAAAACTGGAATGGGTCGTCAGCCTGGATGGTAAAAAAATGCAGTCGGAAACATACAAGGTACTTGCTATTTTGGAAAAGCCAAAGAGCAGCCGGGAATAGCGACTTCGTGAGATTCCTAGTTCTCGAAATCGAGGCCACCCTCGACATCCTACTGAACTAGTGGTTGGCCCCCAGCAATCGCCCTCGCAATGACCACAGCCAAGAACATATATGCACCTGCAAAAGATGCAAACGCTCCGAAGCCTAACCCAAACATTACAGAAGATGTTATAGCGTTAAAGTTGGCTGGATCATAAAGCGATTCTTCATAGCAATAGGACATCCATGCGATGAAAGATACGCCCCACAACACTGCGAATCCAAGCAGAATGAAGGAGAACGCGAGCATTGGCTGCCTGCTCAGATGAGAGGGTATGAAAATGATCGATGCCGATGAAAGCGTGATCATTATTTCTGCCGTCTTTGTGTATTGCTGCATTCTTGGTACGAAGTCAACTAACTCCATTCCAATTAGGTATCTTGGTTTTGATTTTGGCCAATCTGGATTCGCCTTCCATTGTCGAGGTGACAACACAATATCCTGTTTGCGTTCCATAAACCAAGAAAAGAAACCCAAAAGGGTCGGCGCTGCCAAGCCAAAAGCCACACCAACATACATCCACATGACTGCTCCCTTCACGATGCATCGATCCTAGCACTCGCGAGATCGCGGAATAATTATCGATTGACTTGATTTGACCGGTTTTTCCTCAGCAAAGCTGGATTTCAACCGCATCTTGAACGGCGCATGGATGTGGGCAGAAGACTAAAATCAGATTAATCATGAGTGAATTTGCGCATTTGCATTTGCATACGGAGTACTCGCTGCTGGATGGGGCTTGCGACGTTACCAAGCTGGTTGACCGGGTGGCGGCGCTGGGACAGAAGTCTGTCGCGATGACCGACCACGGAAACATCTATGGGGCGGTGCACTTTTTCAACGCTGCGAAGGCGAAGGGGATCAAGCCGATTCTGGGGTGCGAGCTTTATATCTCGAAGAACGAAGACCATCGCGCGCCGGGTGAGGGGGACGATAACAACCACCTGCTGGTGCTGGCAGAGAACGAAGATGGATATAGGAACCTGATTCGCATAACTTCGGAGGCTTCGTTGCATGGGTTCTATCGCAAGCCTCGCGTGAGCAAGCGGTATCTCGCCGAAAATTCTAAAGGTCTGATCGGGTTTTCCGGCTGCCTGTCAGGCGAGCTATGCGAAGAGTTAGTGGAGGGGCGTTACGAGAAGGCGCGAAGCGTGGCGCGACAGTACGAGGATATCTTCGGCAAGGGCAATTTCTATCTCGAAATCCAAGACCAGGGACTGGAGCAGGAAAAGAAGATTCATGAGGCATTATTTCGGCTGGAGCGGGAATTAGGGATTCCCCTGGTGGCCACTAACGACTCACACTATCTATGCGGGGAAGATTCGCACGCTCACGATGTGATGCTGTGCGTGCAGACGGGTGCGAAGATCCATGACAAGGAACGGTTCCGGTTCGATTCGGATCAGTTTTTTGTCAAAAGCGCAGACGAGATGGCGGTTCTGTTCAAGGATTCGCCGGCAGCGGTGCAGCGGACGATGGAGGTTGCAGAGCGGTGCCAGTTGAAGCTGCACCCGGTGGATAACCCTTTTCCGGAGTTCGCGGTTCCAGAGGGACATACGATCGACAGTTACTTCGAGTTAGTGTGCCGGGAGGGGTTGAAGAAGCGGCTGGATACGGCGGTACGGCAACTGGAGCTACGCGGGGTGCGGCGGTCAAGCCCAGAGGAGTATGAGGCGCGGCTGAATTATGAGATTGGCATTATCAAGCAGATGAGTTACTCAGGATACTTCCTGATTGTTTGGGATTTTATCAAGTATGCGCGAGACCATGGGATACCGGTGGGACCGGGGCGCGGGTCCGCAACGGGTTCGCTGGTGGCGTATGCGATGGAAATCACAAACATCGATCCGATGCAGTGCGTGCTTCTCTTCGAGCGGTTCCTGAATCCGGAACGGGTAACGATGCCGGATATCGACGTGGACTTCTGCCAGAATCGGCGCGGGGAAGTTATCGAGTATGTTACCCGCAAGTACGGACGCGAGCAGGTGGCGCAGATCATAACGTTCAATACCATGGCGGCTAAGGCTGCAATCAAGGACTGCGGCCGTGCAATGGATATGCCTTATGGGGACGTGGACCGGATTGCAAAGCTGATACCGATGACGATTGGCATGACGATCGACGCAGCTCTCGAAGAAGTGGCGGAGTTAAAGAAGGTGTACGAGACGGATGGGCAGATTCGCGAGCTGATTGATACGGCGAAGAAGCTCGAGGGGTTGGTGCGCGGGTCTGGGGTTCATGCGTCGGCAGTGGTGATTGCGCCGCGTCCGCTCACCGAATTGGTGCCGCTGAATAAGACCAAGAACGACGAAATTGTAACTGCCTATGATATGAAGGCCGTCGAAAAGATGGGCCTGTTGAAGATGGACTTTCTGGGGCTGACAACGCTGACGGTGATAGACGATTGTCTAAAGCTGATCGAACAGAACCGAGGAGAAAAGCTAGACATCGAGACGATTCCGCAGGACGATGAGGAGACTTACAGACGAGTATTTCATTCGGCATTAACATCAGGGATCTTCCAGTTTGAGTCGAGCGGGATGCGGGATATTCTGCGGCGGTACAAGCCGGACAGCGTAGAGGAACTGACAGCGCTCAATGCGCTTTACCGCCCCGGTCCGATGAGCATGATCGACGACTTCGTCGAACGCAAGTGGGGGCGGCGCAAGGTGGAGTATCTGCTGCCGGAGCTTGAATCGGTACTGAAGGACTCGCTGGGAGTGATTGTTTACCAGGAGCAGGTGATGCGGATCGCGAACGTGCTGGCGAGTTACTCGCTGGGCGAGGCGGACCTTCTGCGACGTGCGATGGGAAAAAAGAATGCCGTGGCGATGGCCGAGCAGCGGGAACGCTTCATGAGCGGCGCGGCGGCGCACGGGCACCCGAAGAATGCGGTTGGCGAGATATTTGACCAAATGGAGAAGTTCTCCGGGTACGGATTTAATAAGTCGCACTCGGCGGCGTATTCACTGGTGGCTTACCAAACGGCCTATTTGAAAACTCATTACCCGATGGAGTTTATGGCAGCGCTGCTAACTTCAGAAACTTCAAAGCCGGAGAATGTGGTCAAGTATATCGCCGAGTGCCGGGAGATGGGCATCAGCGTGGAGCCGCCGGATGTGCAGGTTTCAGGGGCGCAGTTTACGCCGCATGGTGAGGCGATCCGGTTTGGTTTGGCGGCGGTGAAAAATGTGGGCGGCAACGCCATCGAGTCGATCATGAAGGCGCGCGCGGAGGCAGGCGGACGGTTCAAGAGCTTGTGGGAGTTTTGTGAGAAGGTCGATCTGCGAGTTATGAACAAGCGGGTGATTGAGTCGCTGATCAAGGCCGGTGCACTGGACTCGCTGGGCTCGCGTGCGGCTCTGATGAAGGCCATAGACAAGGCAATGGAACGTGCGCAGAAAACGCAGAGGGATGCGGCGCAGGGGCAGACGGGACTCTTTGGGTTGTTCGATGAGGGACCGAGGACGGGACGGGACGCAGACGACTTACCAAAGGTTGCCGATTGGGAAGAGGGCGAGCGTCTGGCCAATGAGAAAGAGGTTCTGGGGTTCTTTGTGTCGGGGCATCCGCTGGATAAGTACGCGGAGAAGCTGCGGAATTTGACGGGAGTGATTCCCACAGCTGAGGCGCTGGAGCGTAAGCCTCCCGAGAAGCGCTGGGGCACGCAAACGGACCCGGCGGATGAGATACAGGTGGCGGGAATGATTCTCGGGCTGCGCGTACAGAAGAGCAAGCGAGATCAAAAGCTCTATGCGCAGGCTGCGCTCGAAGACGCGACTGGCAAGATTGATTTGATCTGTTTCTCGCGGGATTATGATCGGCTTTCGGGGCAACTGAAGATGGAAGCGCCGGTGCTGGTGCGCGGAGTGCTGATGGGCGATGAGGATGCCGCGCCGAAGATTGCTGTGAGTTCGATTGTGGCACTGGAAGAGGTACAAGTGAAGTTGCCGACAATGCTGCGGATTCGCGTCAACCTGGAGCGTGCGACCGAAGAGATGCTGGCCGGATTAAAGAGCGCTGCCGACGCGGCGCCAGGACCGGGCAAGGTCATGCTGCACCTGGAAAAGAAGGACGAGTACGCGGTGATCCTGGAGCCGGAGGGAATGAGGGTTGCGGCGGATAAGGGATGGGTGGAGCGCGTCGAGGAGTTAGTGGGCAAGGGAGCGGTTCAGACTGTGGGATAGCTACCAGGTAGCCACAGCCTGGATGAGGGTGAGTTTGAACGCGGTGCTTCGAAGTGAAGTAACTCTCGCGGGAAGCTAAGCCGAGTTACGACGCAGAAGGGCGCGGCAACGCTGGCCGAAGGTCTTTACTTCCGGACACTCGAAGTAGATTTGGCGGTTGAGCGCCATGAGCATTTGTACGGCCTGTAACTGCCCATTCTTTGCGGACATCATTTGACCCTGGTGCACGAACTCGTCGGTGAGATATTCGATGGCGTGGCCGAGGATCTCCAGAGCGCGCCCGGCTTGAGGTGTGATGCGGCGACTGGGATTCACACGGGCGGTGGGGACGGCCGGCGCGGAGGCCAGAATCGACATGCAGTGGGTGGTGGAAGCTGCCATGCTTTTTATCCTCACCCTGTTCTTCGGCACTGCGGGTCAACTATACAGATAACGAAGGTACCGTTTCCCATAAGCAAACGGCAGATTGTTGAGTTCCACTTTGGGAACATCGCTGGCGGCGATCCAAGGATTGCGCTGCGCTCCATTCTGAGCTGATTTCACCACCTCGCTCTGGGAAGTCGCGCTCTTGTCCAATTTTTACCCGATTTTGACGTGCTTTTCGCGAGCGACTCGACGCGGCGTTTGGCAAGTTCCTGCCGCTGCCTTGACGGAACGAGGCTGAAAACCTAATCTCAAACCAGCATGAATACAATTCCTTATCATTGGCAGTATCTCCCGCTGTTGCTGCAAATACTTGCAGCGTTTGGGATTGGAACAGGCATGGCGGTGGCATCGTGGTTCGTCGGGCGGCATCGCAACACGGCTACCAAACTGGCTGCCTACGAATGCGGAATTGTAGCAGTAGGCGACGCCAGGGCGCGGTTCAGCGTGCGCTTTTACATGGTGGCTATGTTGTTCATTTTGTTCGATGTAGAAGCAGTCTTCATGATGCCTTGGGCGGTGGTCTATCGTAAACTTTACTGGATCACCGGTTCCCGGCTTTTCGGCTTCTGGGAGATGGTGGTCTACCTGGGCTTTGTGGCTGTGGGGCTTTACTACATTGTGCGCAAGGGCATTTTGAACTGGAGTCAGGACAAGGCGGATCTCTAGTATGGGCGAGTCTCCGAAAAGCGGGTTGATGGGCAAGGCTGCTGTGCTTGACGGTCTGGCTGAGCATCCTGCGCTCAGGGCCGTCCTTGCCTGGAAGCCCGAGGCCCTGGTTGACGCCAAATTCGACCGCGGCGAGTTGACGCTAACCATCGCCCCAGAGGAGATTCGCTCCGCTGCGTCCACGGTGCAGGCGGCGGGCTACAACTTTTTCGAGGACGTAACCGCGGTTGACTGGTTTCCTTCCTCGCCGCGCTTTCAGTTGAGTTATCACATTGTCTCGCATGTATATAAGGAGCGTATCCGGCTGCGGGTGCTGGTGGAGGGAGAGACGCCTGCGGTCGATTCGATTACAGGTGTTTGGCCGGCTGCAAATTTTTACGAACGCGAGGTCTTCGACCTGTTCGGCATTCGCTTCGAGGGACATCCCAATCTGCGTCGTATCATGATGCCCGACGATTGGCAGGGACACCCGCTGCGCAAGGACTATCCGGTGGAGGGATACCGCTGATGACGGAGACCACTGGCACACCCATTCTCGAAGCCCCGGTGGCAGAGGGCGCGCACGACCAGCACATGATCTTGAACATGGGTCCGCAGCACCCGTCCATGCATGGGGTTCTGCGGCTGGTGGTCGAAATCGACGGCGAGATCGTGGTGCGGCTTTATCCGGAGATTGGCTACCTTCATACAGGCATCGAGAAGACCTGCGAGGCAAAATTCTATCATCAGGTGGTTCCACTCACCGATCGGCTCGACTATCTGAGCCCGATGGCTAACAACCTTTGTTACTGCCTCGCGGTGGAGAAACTGCTGGCGCTCGAAATACCAGAGAAAGCTCAGTGGCTGCGCGTGCTGCTGGCTGAGCTAACTCGCTTGAACTCGCATCTGATCTGGCTAGGCACCCACGCCATGGACATTGGCGCGCTGACCGTCTTTCTTTATACCTTCCGCGAGCGCGAAGATATCTTGAGAATCTTCGAGGGTTTGTCCGGACAGCGGATGATGACCAGTTACTTCCGCATTGGCGGCCTGGCGATGGAGCCGCCTCTGGACTTCTTCGACCGCGTGCGGGGATTCATTCATAGTTTTCCGGAAAAAATCGATGAGTATTCAAATCTGCTAACCGGCAACCCAATCTTCAGGAATCGCCTGAAGGGCGTGGGCTATCTGTCGGCAGCCGATGCGATTGCGCTGGGAGTTACAGGACCGAATATGCGGGGATCGGGCGTGGACTTCGATCTGCGTCGCGATATGCCTTATTCGGGTTATGAGAGATTTCAGTTCAAGGTGCCCATCGCGACGGAGGGAGACTGCTGGGCGCGATATGAGATTCGGCTGATCGAGATGCGCGAGAGCGTGAAGATCATTCAACAGGCGCTCGACGGCATGCCCGAAGGAGCGATCAAAGCCGACGCGCCCAAGATCGTGCTGCCGGACCGCGAGAAAATGAAGACGCAGATGGAGGCACTGATCCATCACTTCAAGATCGTCACTGAAGGGTTTGCGGTACCCGCCGGCGAGGTCTACCAAGGCATTGAATCGCCGCGCGGACAGATGGGCTACTACGTGGTTTCGGACGGGACGGCCAAGCCTTATCGGGTTCACTTTCGCAACCCGTCGTTTGCCACTTTGCAGGCTCTGGAGGCGATGTGCAAGGGACGGATGCTGGCCGATGTGGTGGCAGTGGTGGGGTCGATCGATATTGTGCTGGGTGAGATCGACAGATAAATGGGGGGATGCACGTGGTGAACTATGGGGACTTGGCGATTAAGGCCAAGGCAAAGCAGGAGGCGGCCAAACTGGCCGACGAAAGACAAACCGAGCCAAGGAGGAACCCGACTGCATTTTTTGAAGAGGTAGAGGCCCGCATCGACGAGGAAATGAGTGTAGCCAATGTCGAGCTTCACAGGAGAGGGATGGGAACCGTTGGACGCAATCGTTTGCCGAGCTTCGGCGACAAGATTTGTCTTACCTACGGACTCTCGAATCTGTGCAGTGTGGAGCTTGATCTCAAGGGAGGAAAGTGCCGAATCAAAGCCATTATCAGCGGCCCTCCAAACGGGTATGAAATTTCACGAAAGGAATATCTTTTCGACCATGAAGCGAAGCACTTAAATACGCTTCAGGCAGAAGAACCTGGATTACTGGTGGCTGGATACAGCGCCCACGAGATAGCCGTGGACGTGCTTTCGTGCCTTATCATGGGCCAATTTGATTGAGCTTGCTCCAATAAGTCTGCGTTGACATAAGAGTATCTCTCATTTTCGCACCTCTCAGTTCGCAGAGTGAACAGCGATGGGGACGAAAAGGGAGATTTAACCGCCAGAGCATCGGCAAGGAAATTATGCAACCAGCAATGAAACCACGGCCGATAACCGGATACTGGGCGAAGTGGCGGCCGTGGTGTGGTCAATCGACGTTACTTCGGCGGAGATTGACCGATGAATTGGAGTGCTCATGTTTGATTACTCGAAGTTGGCGGATTATGCGAAATTGACACAAGTTGCCGATCAATTAGCGATCGAAAGGCACAATAAGCTGAAAGGAGACCGATGTGCCTTCTTTGACAAAATTAGGGCCCATCTTATCGAGGAGATGAAAAAGGCCAACGCGGAACTGAGAAAGAGGGGGGCTGCTGCTCTGATCGATCAAAATCATTTGCCAACATACTCCGAAGAGCTTTTTCTCACTTACGGAACCGATTCTCTTTGCCGGGTGGGCCTCGGGGTTCGTGGAGGGGGCTGCCAAATTACAGCCGTAATCAGCGGTCCTCCGAACGGATATGAGATATCGAAGAAGGAATACACCTGCAGTCAAGACAAGTTGTGTGGGGTGATTCTCTCTGAGGCAAACGGGAGGAAACCAGCTGCTCCATCCCTTCCCGACGAGATTGCAATAGACATTGTTTCGGCTATTCTGATGGGCCGGTTCAATTGAGGTTGGTTGGGCTGTTAAGTTGAGTTAAGGGCGTTACTCACTTCCCTGCCCCGCAGTTACATCGCGGCGTGGGGATTGACTTGCAAGTTCGGGGGAAGAGATGGATACGGCGGCTGAAGTACGGGCGAGGAGGCCAGTGGAATGAGCGACGAAACCATGACCGTCTTTTCGCCCAAGCTGGCGGAGCGGTTCGACGTGCTAGTCGAGCGGTACCCGTTGCGCCGCTCGGCGCTGGTGCCGATGCTGCTTTATGCGCAGGACGAGATAGGCTACCTATCCGACGCGGTGATTGCGGAAGTGGCGGGACGCATCGGCATTACCGAGTTAGACGTGCGCAATGTGGCGACTTACTACTCCATGCTTCGTTTCAAGCCGGCGGGCAGGTACAACGTGCAGGTATGCACTAACATCAGTTGCATGTTGCGCGGGGGCTATGAGATTTACGAGCGCTTCCAGGAGGAGTTAGGCGTCGGGCACAAGGGAGTTACGCCCGATGGAGTCTTTTCTCTCGAAGAGGTGGAGTGTATCGGAGCTTGCTCGTGGGCACCGGCCATCCAGGTCAACTACGAGTTTCACGATGAGTTAACGCCCGAGCAGGTGCCCGGTATTCTGACCGGCTATCGTGAGCAGAACCAGCAAAAAAGGAAGGACGCTCATGCCTAAGCTGGTCTCGCATCCCGATGAGGTAAAGATTGTTTCGCGACGCTTCGGCCAAGGTGCGGCCAAGATCGACCGTTACATCGAACTCGGCGGCTACGCGGCTGCAAAGAAGTGTTTGGAGCAAGGTCCCGACTGGATTATCAACGAGATGAAGACCAGTAACTTGCGCGGACGAGGCGGGGCGGGCTTCCCAGCGGGCATGAAGTGGTCGTTTGTGCCCAAGCAGAGCACCAAACCAAAATATGTTCTGGTGAATGGAGATGAAAGCGAGCCGGGAACATGCAAAGATCATCTTATTTTTTTGCATGACCCGCATGCAGTCATCGAGGGCACGATCATCGCCGGGTTGGCTATTGGCGCCAAGACGGGCTTCATCTATTTGCGCGGCGAGTATCGCTATCTTTTGGAAATCATGGAGACGGCCGTCGCCGAGGCATACGCCAAAGGATTTCTGGGTAAGAATATTTTCGGAACCGAAGCCGAATTCCAGATCATTACGCAGACTGGCGCGGGCGCATACGAGGTGGGCGAGGAGTCGGCGCTGATGGAGTCGCTCGAAGGAAAGCGGGGCGTGCCTAGGATCAAGCCGCCGTTTCCGGCCGTCGTAGGACTCTACGGCGGACCAACGGTGATTAATAACGCCGAGACGATCGCGACTGTGCCGCATGTGATCGAGATGGGCGGCGCGGCTTATGCGGCGGTGGGTTCGGCGCGCAACGGCGGCACGCGATTGTTTTGCCTGAGCGGCCACGTGGAGCGGCCAGGCGTCTATGAGCTGCCCATGGGCTATAACTTGAAAAAGCTGATTTACGAAGTAGGCGGTGGAGTGCGCGACGGACGCCGATTGAAGGCGGTGGTACCGGGTGGTTCATCTACTCCAGTGCTGTTACCCGAAGAGATCGACATCGGCATGGATTTCGACCAGGTGGGCAAGGCCGGCTCGATGCTGGGGTCGGCGGGTGTGGTGGTGATCGACGATCAGACCTGCATGGTCGAGTTTGCGCTGAGGACGATCAGCTTCTATCAGCATGAAAGCTGCGGTTGGTGCATTCCCTGCCGCGAGGGAACGGACTGGTTGAAGAAGTCACTAACTCGTTTTCATGCGGGATTTGGAATTGCGAAGGACATCGATAACATTCAGTATCTCGCCGAGAACATGATGGGACGGACATTTTGTCCTTTCGGCGATGCGGCGGCCATGCCCACGTTGGCGTTCGTGAAGAAATTTCGCAAGGAGTTCGAGGACCATTTGAACGGGAAGGCTTGTCCGTTTGCCAAGCATGATTCGCCGGTACTGACGGTGGTGTAAGAGGCGCTGGAGACGAATGGCAGAAGTAACATTCATTGTCGATGGAAAGAAGCTGACGGCTCCGGCAGGGACGCTGCTGATCGACGCTTGCCGCAAGGCGGGAATCGAAATTCCGGCTTTCTGTTATTACCCTGGGCTGAGCTTGCAGGCAGCCTGCCGCATGTGCGTGGTGCGCCAGGAGAAGGTGCCCAAGCTGCAAACAGCCTGCACGACGACGGTCGCCGAGGGGCAGGTTTTCATCACTGAGTCCGAGGAGATTGCGCAGGCGCGCAAGGCGACGATTGAATTATTGCTCGGTAACCATCCGCTGGATTGCCCGGTGTGCGACGCAGGCGGCGAGTGCGAGTTGCAGGACATGACCTTCAAGTACGGCGCGGGCGAGAGCCTGTACGCCGAGGCCAAACACCACCGCGAGGAACAGCAGTGGTCGCCCGCCGTGTATTTTGATCGGCCGCGTTGCATTCTCTGTTACCGCTGCATTCGCACGTGTGGCGAAGGGATGGATGTGTGGGCTCTGGGAGTGCAGAACCGCGGCGTCAGCTCGACGATTGTCCCGAATGGCGGAGACCATCTGGACTGCGAGCAATGCGGCATGTGCATTGACGTGTGCCCCGTGGGCGCGTTGACTTCGGGCAGCTATCGCTACAAGACGCGGCCGTGGGAGATGAACCATGTTTCAACCGTCTGCACGCATTGTGCCGACGGCTGCAAGGTGACGTTGGGTGTGCGGCAAACCAACGACGGCTCGGAGATTGTGCGCGCTGACAACCGCGACAAGAGCGGCATCAACGGCGATTTTCTTTGCGCCAAAGGCCGCTTCGGCTTCGACTTTGTGGAAAGCGCGGAGCGGCTGACCAAACCATTGGTGCGCAATGCCGAAGGCAAGCTGGTGGAGGCCACCTGGGAACAGGCGCTACGGTTGGCCGCGAGCAAGCTGAAGGAAGTGTGCGACGGTAAGGATGGCGAGGCAATTGGCGTGGTCGGCTCGAACCAGACCACAAATGAAGAGAACTACCTTCTGCAGAAGTTTGCGCGGACGGTTCTCAACACCAACAATATCGACCACGAACGCACCGCGGACTACGCAGCTTTTGCACGGGCCTTCGCCGGTCGACACGGCAAAGCCGCCAGCCTGCGCGAGGCGGCCACAGCTCCATCGATTCTGCTGGTAGGCGGCAATCCTACGGCAGAACATCCTCTGCTGGCGTGGAATTTGCGGACGGCGGTACGGCTGAATCGCGCCAAGCTTTTTGTGGCCAATGCGAAAGCGATCAAGTTAGAACGCCAGGCCAAGGCGACGCTGCGACTGCCCGCCGACGGATACCCTGCTCTGCCTGCGTATCTCGCCGGCAGCGATGTGATCATCAAGGACCCGGCCTTCCGCGAAGCTGTATTGGCCGAAGAATCGTTGCTCGTGATCTTCGGCCAGGAGTACAGTGGCGCGCAGGTAACAGAGTTAGTGGCTTGGGGACTGAAGCGCGGCAACGTGCGCTTTGCTTTTCTGGGCGAGCGCGCCAACTCACGCGGCGCGGCAGATATGGGGCTTTTGCCGGACATGCTTCCAGGTTTCGTGCCCATCACAGCTCCAGGAGCCTTTGCCGCAGAGTATCCCGGCCTGCCTGCAGCATCGGGCAAAACGCTTCGAGAGATCTTCAACGCAGCCGACAAAGGCGAGCTGGACGCATTGTTGGTGGTGGGCGCTGACCCGGTCACAAAGCTTGGCGTAAAGCCAGAGACATTGAAGAATACGTTCCTTATCGTCATCGATATCTTTCTCACACATACCGCAGCCCTAGCTGATGTCGTGCTGCCGGCAGCCAGTCTGTATGAGAAGACGGGAACGGTAACTAATACTTATGGCGACTTACAACTGGTCAAGAAGGCCGCCGACCGCGCGGGAGTGAAGCCGGACTTCGAAATCCTTGTGCGGCTAGCGGGCAGCATGGGTGTGGACGTGAAGGCCTTGGTACCTTTTGGCAAAGGTGGAGTTACAGGCGATCTGGGCCAATCGCGCGGAGCACAGGCGGGCGAGGCGGATCGTCACGCGGTGTGGCTGGCAGCCAATAACCTGGAACCGAAGCTGAGCCCCTTCGACCCGCTGGCGGTGCTGGACGAGATCGAACGGCTGGTTCCCGGTTATGAGTTGGATCGTGTGAATCTTTTTGGCGGCAACGATCTGCAAACCGAGCCAGGCTTTGCGCCGATTACTGCGTTGACTAGGCGGGCTGTAACAGTTCCAGCTCGCGACGGATTGTTTACGTCGGGAACGCTGGGGCAGCACAGCACGGCGCTGAAGGAACTCTTGCAGCATCAGACGTCACAGTTGGTGCAGATACAAGGGAAGTAGGACGTGCCTAGCGATGATGACAGTAAGAGGGTCCAGTAAGAGAGGCTGAAGACCAGTGACGATTTTGCAGTTCTTTCTATGGAGCGTGCTCAAAGTGGCCGTGGTGACGGTGGTAATGCTGATGGGCGTCGCCTACACGGTGCTGCTGGAACGCAAACTGGTGGGCCGCATTCAGAATCGTTGGGGACCGAGTCGAGTAGGCCCGTTCGGTTTGTTGCAGCCATTGGTTGACGGCGCAAAATCGTTTCTGAAAGAAGACATCATTCCTACCGGTGTCTACCGGCCGCTCTACCTGGTCGCTCCTATCATTGCGCTTGGCTGCGCGCTGATCTCGATCGGCGTCGTCCCCTTCGGTGAGCCCAAGATCGGACCAGGCGGTCTCGATCTCTTCGAGATATCCAATGTGAATATTGGCCTGCTGGTAATTCTGGGCATTACTTCAATCGGTGTCTACGGCATTGCGCTGGCGGGGTGGTCATCGAATAACAAATACTCGCTGCTGGGCGCGCTACGCTCCTCGGCACAATTAGTCAGTTACGAACTGGCGCTGGGGCTTTCTCTGGTTGGGGTAGTTATGCGCGCCGGGTCGCTTAACTTGAGGGTGATTGTGGAGCAGCAGGCGACGATGGGTGTGCTGACCTGGAACATTTTTGGCGGTATGCAATTTGTGGCGTTTTTCATCTACCTGATGGCTGCGTATGCGGAAACCAACCGCTCGCCCTTCGACTTGCCCGAGGCAGAAAGCGAGCTGACCGGCGGCTATCATACCGAATACAGCTCGATGAAGTTCGCCATGTTTTTTATGGCTGAATACGCCAACATGATCACGGTAGGCTGCGTGGCCACGCTTCTGTTTTTTGGCGGTTGGACCAGCCCCTACGGCAACCTGATTCCGCCGCCTCAGAATATTGTCGTCCACGCTCTGTTTCCCATTTTCTGGTTTGTGCTCAAGGTTTTCTGTTTTCTGTTTCTTTATGTTTGGGTCAGGGGGACTTTGCCGCGCTTCCGCTATGACCAGTTGATGAACTTTGGCTGGCGATGGCTGATGCCGCTCGCCATTCTGAATATTATGGCGACAAGCCTTTGGCTTGCATACCGCTGAATTACAATCGGGGAGGATTTCCCGGAGCGTGAGATGCACCTGATTCTGTTTATCGTGTTTGCCGGATTCTGCCTGGCGGGAGCGATCAACCTCCTGATCCAGAGTCATCCCATCAACAGCGCTCTTTCGCTGATCGTGGTGATGACCTCGCTCGCTGTGCTTTACCTGTTACTGGGCGCGGAATTTCTGGCCGCGGCACAGGTGATCGTCTACGCCGGCGCCATCATGGTGCTATTCACTTTCGTAGTGATGTTGCTCAACGCGGGGCGCGAGGACCGCACTTTGGGCAGCCGCGCGGCGCGGATGGTGGGCTTTCCCGCGGTGGTCGTTATCCTTGGCGTGATGTCTACAGTAATTCTGAAGGCGCAGAGTCTGGGCGTTGCGAGTCTTAGCGATGGCATAACTTCAACCGAAGAATTGAGCGAAGTGCTGTTCACCAAGCTGCTGCTGCCCTTCGAGGTGACCTCGGTGCTGATTCTGATTGCGATTCTGGGAGCGGTTGCGCTGGCTCACAACGACGGAGAAGAGCCAGGAGAAGGGACGCGGAGCAAATGAGTCCTTTCTTTTCACAAGAGGTTCCGCTCTCCTGGTATCTGCTGCTGAGTGCGGCGCTCTTCTCGCTGGGCGTGGCTGGATTTCTCATCAAGCGCAATCTGATTACCGTCTTCATGTCGATTGAGCTGATGCTCAATGGCGTCAACCTTTCTTTTGTGACCTTCGCCCACCAGTGGCACGCGGTGAAGGGGCAGATCTTCGTTTTCTTCGTAATGATGGTGGCCGCGGCTGAAGCTGCGGTGGGACTGGCCATCATCATCGCCGTCTTCCGCGCGCGAGCAACCCTGGCCGTCGACCGCATCGACCTGATGAAACTATGAACGGATACCTTCATCTTTGGCTGATTCCGCTGCTGCCTTTCGCAGGATTCCTGATCAATGGAATTTTGGGCAGGCGGCTGCCTAAGTGGATCGTGACTACGGTTGCGCTGATGGCACCCCTCGGTTCGTTCTTGCTTGTGCTTTTGAATGCACTCTTAGCTTTCACACCGAAGGAATTTCGTTATTGGAATGGTCCCGGACCACTTCCGTTGATGTTGTCAACAATTCCCTGGGTCGAAACGTTCGGTAACTGGATCAACACTGGCATTCTGCACGTGAATTTCAGCTTCGTCCTCGATCAGCTTTCGCTAGTAATGTTGCTTGTGATCACCGGCGTGGGTTTTCTCATCCACATTTACTCTGTCGGCTACATGAGCAACGACGAAGGCTACGCGCGATACTTCTCATACTTGAATCTGTTTCTTTTTTTTATGACGGTGCTAGTCCTGGCTGGCAATGCGCTGCTGATGTTTGTCGGCTGGGAGGGCGTCGGTCTCGCATCGTATTTGCTAATTGGTTTCTACTTTGAGAAGAAGTCTGCAGCGGACGCGGGCAAGAAGGCATTCATCGTCAATCGCATTGGCGACTTCGGCTTCCTAATCGGAATGTTTCTGCTGGTATCTAACTTCGGCACCTTGACTTTCAGCGAAATCGCAACCAAACTCGGCCAGGACCCCGGATGGAACGGCGGCGTGGTAACAGTTATCGCGCTCTGCCTGATGCTGGGCGCGGCGGGCAAGAGTGCACAGCTTCCGCTTTACATCTGGCTGCCGGATGCGATGGAAGGACCCACGCCGGTCTCCGCGCTCATTCACGCGGCCACCATGGTCACGGCGGGCGTTTACATGGTTGCCCGGACGCACGTTTTGTTTGACCATTCGCCCTTCGCGCTGGGCGTTGTCGCGATTGTCGGCGCGGCGACGGCCATCTTCGCGGCGACTATCGCACTGGTGCAGAATGACATCAAGCGAGTGCTGGCTTATTCGACGATCTCGCAGCTCGGCTATATGTTTCTGGCTTGCGGCGTAGCGGCTTATTCGGCAGCTATCTTCCACTTAGTAACTCACGCCTTCTTCAAGGCGCTGCTCTTCCTGGCGGCTGGCTCGGTGATTCACGGCATGGGCGGCGAGCAGGACTTGCGCAAGATGGGCGGGTTGTGGAAGAAGCTTCCGGTCACATTTGCTGTAACTACGGTGGGTGTTCTGGCTATCGCCGGAATTTATCCCTTCGCCGGATTTTTCTCCAAGGATGCAATTCTTTACGCTGTCTTTTTGCAGGAAACCAACGGCAAGATTCTCTATTCTGTTGGCCTTTTAACCGCTCTGCTGACCTCCTTTTATATGTTCCGGCTCTGGTATCTAGCCTTTATGGGTGAGTCGCGTAGCCCTGAAGTTCATCCTCATGAGAGCCCTTGGTCAATGCGCGGGCCGCTGGTGATTCTGGCCCTGCTGTCGATCTGCGGCGGCTGGATCGGGATCGAATGCTTCGGTGCTTTCCTTGCGCCTTCCGTTGGGTCTCGATTCGCGGAAGCAGGTGGTTGGCATATCCAGATTCCCTATTTACCATTCGCTATTTCCTTGGAATTCATGCTAAGCGTCGCAGCCGTTCTTGTCGCGCTGGAAGGCGGGTTGCTCGCCGACAAGTTTTATCGGCGTAAGCCGTCGCGTCCGGCGCAATGGGCAGCGGCCTTGCCGACAAGTTACAAGCTTTTGGTCAACAAGTATTTTGTCGACGAGGTCTATGGCGCGATCGTGGTCAAGCCTCTGCTTGGTATCTCGAAATTCTTCCTGGAGTGGGTTGTCGATGTGGGCATCCTGGGCGGGGTCGCGTGGCTGCTGGCGGGCATCGCAACATTCGCGGGCGCGATTCTGCAACGCTGGCAATCGGGCAATATCCGCTCTTATGCGGCGTGGCTGGCCGCGGGTGCGGCGGTTGTGCTGATGTTCATCCTGATCCCGTGGACAACCTTCTGGCCGGCTTCAATGGCGTTGATCTGGAAGGCGGTGAGGCATTGAGTTCCTCTTTAAGAAGTTGTTCTCGGGCCATTTGTTTGAATTGAAAGGATCGGCTATGCGAGGTTCTCGTGGATGGCGGCTCATAATCTTCCTTGCTGTCTTTTTTGCTCTCGGACTGGCGGCGATCCTGGCGGGCGATCTCTGGAAACGACACGATTCATCCGACCTTCTGTTGCATACATCCGTCCTTCTGAATTTCATTCTCTTGTTTGGACTAATAGTCTGGTTCGGCCAAATGTGGAAGTATTTCAGATTGGCCGGTTGGCTCGTTTACGTAATTTGCGCTGGAAGCCTTGCCATTCATCGCTTGAATAACGGAAGCATGGGTGGCCCTGCCGTTTGGGCTCTTGCATTGATCTGGGGAGTGTATCAACTCAAAGAAGAAATAGTAAAACATATGACAAATCAGGACACTCAAGAGACGTGCAATCAACTTTTGACGGGTTCCAAGAAATGAATGCAATTGGAATTGAAGTAATTAATAACTCGATTCTCACATTGATCCTGCTACTTCCGCTGGCGGGGGCGCTGCTGGTCGTGCTTTTGCCTGAGCGCGGCAAGCTGCCGAACTGGATAGCTCTCACGACGGCGCTAACTACTTTTGGCTTTACGCTGCACCTGCCGGCACATTTCGACAGAGCGCAAACCGGTTTCCAATTTCAAGTCAACAGGCTTTGGATCGAGAAACCCGCGATCTTCTACCACGTGGGCGTGGATGGGCTGAGTCTCTGGCTGGTGGTGCTGGTGGGCTTGCTCGCGCCCATCGGAGTGGTGGCCAGTTGGAACGCGATCCAGTCGCGTCGTAAGATTTTCTTCGCATTGTTTCTCGTCCAACAGACGGCGATGTTCGGCGTCTTTCTGTCGCTGGATCTGATGTTGTATTACGGATTCTGGGAGCTGTCGCTGGTGCCGATGGCCATCCTGATCGCGATGTATGGACGCAAAGATGGACCCAAGGCGGCGCTGAAGTTTTTCCTCTTCACGTTCATTCCATCGGCGCCTCTACTGGTGGCAATTCTGTGGCTCTACGCGCAGACTAACAGCTTCGACTTTACGAAGCTTCATAACTATATTGCTCTCGGACTAATTTCCGCCGGGCCATTGTTCTGGGTAGCTCTCGCATTCCTGTTTGCCTTTGCGGTCAAAGTGCCGGTCTTCCCACTGCACGGATGGGTTGCGGATACCTTCAGTGAAGCACCGGTAGCATTGGCAATGGTGGTGGCTGGCAAGCTCGGACTCTATTCAATGCTGCGCTTTCACATCGGACTCTTCCCCATACAGGCGCGGGCTGTCGCTCCGGTGCTGGTTGGACTGGCGGTTATCGGCATTCTCTACGGGGCTTGTCTCGCATTGGTGCAGCGCGACTTCTGGCGACTAATGGCCTTTGCGGCGTTGAGTCATCTGAGCCTGATTACTCTGGGAATTTATGGTCTGACATTGACGGGCTGGGAGGGTGCGGTTTATCAGATTTTGAATCACGGCGTGGTGGACGGCGCGCTGTTCCTGCTGCTGGGCCTTCTTTATGATCGCTACTCGTCCAGCGAGATTAATGTTTATGGCGGCCTGGCCACGAAGCTGCCGCGAGCGGCCACGCTCTTTGTTATCGCTTCGCTGGCGATGATTGGGCTGCCGATGCTGGGCGGATTTGTCGGCGAGTTTTTGATTCTTCTGGGCACTTTTACCGGCGTCAGTAAAGGCTGGACAGTTGCCGCCACGCTAGGCGTGATCCTGGGCGCAACCTATATGTTATGGCTGGTGCAGCGGCTCTTCTACGGCCCCACAAGCGCTCTGGCTACGTCTAAACCGCCTAACGATCTGCGCCTTGGCCAACTGGTCGTGCTGTGGCCCCTGGCGGCTCTGATGCTGGCGATGGGAGTGGCGCCAACACTCTGGCTCGATTCCATCCAATCCGGTGGGCATCCCCCGCCACAACCACGGCTGGCAGTGGCGACGCAGTACTCCGGCATCCTGCATCGAGCCTGCGCAGCGGCCACGAACGAGGCACCTGAGCTTGTTGTTCCACCCAAACTTGCTGAGAAATGTGAGTCGAACGCGGAGGGCCAACGGTGAATCCTGTGCCCGACATCTTCCGCATTCTCCCCGAGGTTATTCTTACTCTGACCGGCGTTCTGGTGATGCTCATCGATGCGTCGTTTGCGCCTGTACGGTCGCGCCGGTGGCTGGGCTGGTTGGCCGCTTTTGGAACCGTGTTCGCATTGTGGGCCAGCCTGTGGCAGCTCGCACTTCCGGAAGGCACCGGCTTTTCAGGCACGGTCGAGACCAGCGCCTTCACGGTCTTCTTTCACGTGCTCATTTGTGGCATTGTGCTGGTGGCTCTGCTTCTGTCGCTCGACACATTGCCTGAAGACAGTCATCATCAGGGCGAATACTATGCGCTGATCGTCTTTGGCGCGGTGGGCATGTGCCTTCTGACCGCCGCAGTTGAGTTGCTGGTGGTCTTCATTGCGTTGGAGATCTCTTCGATTGCTACTTATGTTCTGGCCGGCTACCGCAAGCAGACGGGCCGCGGGCCTGAAGCAGCCATTAAGTATTTTCTCCTTGGCTCCTTTGCCACGGCCTTCCTGCTTTACGGCGTGGCGTTGATATTTGGCGCCACCGGCACTACGCAGATTTACGAAATCGCCCAGCACGCATCTACCACGCAGAATCACGCGCTGATCATGACTGGGTTGGGGTTGATGCTGGTGGGCATCCTGTTCAAAGTTTCCGCAGCGCCCTTTCACGTTTGGACGCCGGACGTGTACGAGGGCGCGCCTTCGCCGGTGGTAGCGCTTATGTCCACTGCACCCAAGGCCGCGGCGTTTGCTCTGCTGCTGCGCGTGGTGTACGAGATGCTTCCCACGCTGCGTAGCGTATGGGAGCCATTGCTCTGGGGGGTGGCCGTGCTTTCGATGAGCGTGGGCAACCTGGCTGCGCTGCGCCAGAAGAACGTGAAGCGCATGCTGGCCTACTCTTCGATTGCCCATGCAGGATACTTGCTGGCAGCCTTTGCTGGACTCGGCAATGATGGCATCGCCGCGGCGAGCTTCTACACCGCAGCCTACGCGGCCATGAACGTGGGAATCTTTGCCGTGATTACACTGGTGAGCGGATACGACGAGAGGCTGCCACTAATAGACGATTTTCGCGGACTCATCTATCGAGCGCCGCTGCTGGGAAGCTTGCTGATCTTCTTTCTAGTTTCGCTGGTTGGCATTCCATTTACCGGCGGATTCTTCGGCAAGTTCTACTCGTTTTCAGCAGCGGTGGGCGGAGGAGCGATCTGGCTGGCCATCATAGGTCTGCTGAATTCGGGCTTGGCTGCGGCCTACTATCTGCGGCTGGCGCTAGTGGCGGCACAGCGGCCAGAGGATCAGAGCCTCGCGGCTCCCGCGCCTCGGGTGGGCGTTGCAGTGGGCGCAGCCTTGCTGTTGGCGGTGCTGGCGACGCTGGTTCTGGGGATCGTTCCCGGCGATGTGCTTCATGCGGTCCAGGCAGGAGCATACACACTGCACGCACCTTCCGAGGAAATCGGCGTGCCAGGAGAGACCGTCGGACCGCAGCGCTGATAGGTGGCATATCTGAAAAATGCATGCTTTCCCGCCCTTCGCGTGGTGACCCTGGAGTTCCGACTTTCTATCCTGTGTTCCGGGGATGAAAATCCGGCTGAGACCGGACGTTAAAGATGAAAGAAGTAGTTTGGAATTTGAAAATAGTGGTTCAGAAACCACTTGCGGCGGGGCCAGTTGCCTGCGGCGCGAGGGCTAGCGGTGTCGCCCGCTAACCCCGCCTTGCCAACGCTTAGTTAGTCGATGCTGAAAAACCGGCGATATGCGTATAAAAGCAGGTGATTGCTGACATTGTCTGGTCTAAAATTTCCCTGAAGTTGTTGCAATCTACAGATTTTCTGGGGAAAAACGATGCGGC
>JBEKRS010000058.1:0-33368 GCA_049518535.1 Occallatibacter sp.
TACAAAACCGCTTCTACGAACAACCGATTGTTGGCTGCCGGGCGCCCAACTGAACCAGGTCGGCCTGGAAGAAGTCCTTCAATACGCTCCCACTGGTCGTCCCGTAATCCGTAGCGATGCAAGCTCATAATGCAAAACTAAAAGCATTATGCCATCCTGTATATTACCAATTTGATGACAGACCCTAGTGGGGCGAAGCTGGCGAAATGCTCCGTTCGTTGAGGTTTGTCTCGTTTGACAGCGCACATCCGGACGGATATACAATCTAGCCATCTGGTGTCGGGAAGGCGGTGCAAGTCCGCCACTACCCCGTAACTGTAATCGCTGAGAATTGGACATGGAGCTTGCTCCGGCCACTGAGGTTTTCTCGGGAAGGCTGTCCGGATTTGTTGAAGCGAGAGTCAGGAGACCGGCCAGATGCCAATCTGGGCTTGATTCAGCTTCGATGGGAGAGCTGGAGAGCGTTCCCTGCCGTTCAGGATAAGCACCGGCGACGAGAAAGCAGCCTATTGTACTGATCCCGCTGTCCGCAGAGAGATTGTGCTCCGCGGTCAGAGGTAATGTATGCAAGAGAGAGACCGCAAGACGGTCACGCTTGTTCTCGGCGGCGTTCGCAGCGGCAAGAGCCGCTGGGCGCAGGAGCTTGCCGCGAAGTCTGCGCGAGTGGCGTATGTTGCGACGGCACAGGCTCGAGATGCAGAGATGTGCGAAAAAATCCGGCGTCATCAGGAAGATCGACCCGCACATTGGTTGACCTTGGAAGAACCACTGGAAGTGGCGCGTGTTCTTATCGACCACGGAGCGAACTTCGACCTGTTGCTGGTGGATTGCCTGACTGTATTTGTGTCCAATCTGATGGAGGCCGCTCAATCCGATGCAACGAGCATGGAGCAGTGTCTCGACGGCTTTGTCGAAGCGCTGCGTATAGTGCCTGCTTCTGTGGTATTGGTGTCCAACGAGGTTGGCAGCGGAGTGGTGCCGCCATTCCCCGCAGGGCGCATATATCGCGATGCGCTGGGAGAGCTGAATCAGCGAGTGGCGGCGATTGCTGACAATGTGGTGCTGATGGTGGCCGGACTCCCTCTGGCGCTTAAGGGAAGCATCGGAGGCCAGTCATGATTGCATTCATGGTGGCTGGAACGGCGAGCGGCGTGGGCAAAACAACGGTTGCACTGACGCTGATGGCAATGTTGCGGGAACGCGGCCTGCGCGTGCAGCCGTTCAAGTGCGGGCCGGACTTCCTGGATACCGGACACCATAGCGCCATCTGCGGACGAGCGTCGCGCAACCTGGATACCTGGATGTTGGATGATGAGGCGAATCGCGCGATTTTTTCGAGCGGAATCCGCAGCGCGGATGCCGCGATCGTCGAAGGCATGATGGGGCTGTACGACGGCGTGGCTGGCGGCGGCGAGGAAGGAAGCGCAGCACAGATCGCCAAGCTCCTGGCTCTGCCTGTCGTGCTGGTGATAGATGCCGGCAAGAGCGCGCGCAGCATTGCCGCCGTAGTGAAGGGCTTCGAGAGCTTCGATCCAGCGGTACATTTTGCCGGGATTGTGCTGAACCATGTTGGAAGCGATCGGCATTATCGCCTTCTCGAAACCTCGATTCTCTCCGTGACTACGACGCCGCTGCTGGGTTATCTGTCGACCGACCCGGCAATCGCGATTCCTGAAAGACATTTGGGACTGCATACAACAGAAGAGACAACGTCGGTGGAGAATCGCTTGACAGCATTTGCGCAAACAGGACGGAATCTCAACATTTTGCCGTTGCTAAATCTGTCGCGGCTGGATGCCACGGCGGAGAGCGAAATCATCCCGGCTCCATGCCTCGGACAAACGCGCGTCCGTATTGGCGTTGCACGGGACAAGGCATTTTCGTTCTATTACGAAGACAATTTCGATCTACTCCGAGAGAATGGCGCAGAGATTTTGGATTTTAGCCCGCTTTCGGATGCAGGGCTTCCGCACGATCTCGACTGCCTTTATCTCGGCGGCGGGTACCCGGAATTGTATGCAGATGTACTGAGCCGCAACACTGCAATGAGCTCCGAAATTCGCGCGTTCGTGGAATCAGGCAAGCCGGTCTACGCCGAGTGCGGCGGCATGATCTATCTCGGCCAAGCTCTGACAACGCTTGATGGGCATAGTTACACCATGGCCGGAGTACTTCCGATGGAGTTCGAAATGACACCGCGGTTGGTGCGCTTTGGCTATGTCAATGTCGAATTCATCGCGGATTGCTTGCTGGGCGACAAGGGAACCGAGGTTCGTGGACATAGCTTTCACTGCTCGCGCGCACTGCCTGTTGCACACATACCGACCACGTATCGGTTAAAGTATTCGCTCTCCGGACGCGAGGAGATCGAAGGATATCGATTCAAAAACGTGCTTGCGAGCTATGTGCATCTTCATTTTCGGGGGAACCCCGCAATGGCCGCTTCACTGGTTAGAGCAGCGCTGCAAGCGCGAAATGAGGAGGTACAGGTGTGAAGCTTATGAGCGTATGGATAGTTCTCTTAATTGCGCTTCCCACATGCGCTGCACGGACGGTTGTGGATGAGCTAGGGCGCACAGTCCAAGTTCCCGAGCGTCCGCACAGGCTGGTGTGTTTGATGCCAAGTGTTGTGGATGACGTATATGCACTTGGAGCAGGTGCGGATGTAATTGCGGTGACCGACTACACCAAGTATCCGGCGGAAGCTAAAACCAAACCCAGCGTTGGATCGATTTTGACTCCTTCGATGGAAACAATCCTATCGCTGCATCCGGACCTGGTATTGGGCACCGTGGACATGAGCCGCACCGAGACATTACAGCAACTAGAACGGCTCGGCATTGTCGTGTTTATGGTCTCGACGGCGCATGGTGTGGAAGGGATATACCAATCCATTGCAAGCTTGGGAGAGGCGCTCAACCGGGAGGATTTCGCGAGAGAGTTGATCGCAAGGCTGCGCGCACGCGAAGCAGCAGTGCGGCGGCAAGTAAACGGTAAGCCGGTGGTGAGCGTTCTGATGCCGGTAGGTTATGACCCGATTGTCACCATTGGCAAACACGCGTTCATCACAGAGCTGATCGAGATTGCCGGTGGTCACTCCGTTACTAGCGACCTCGAACAGGAGTGGCCCCAAGTGAGTCTGGAAGCGATGTTGGCGCGGGCGCCCGAAGCAATCCTGCTCATACGAGCATCGGGGATGTCGATGGAGAAGATTCGAGGGCAGCCGGGATGGGACGACCTGCCGGCTGTCAAGAGCAATCGCGTTTACTACATTGACGACCGCATCAATCTTCCGAGTCCAGTTGCCTTCGATGCATTGGAAGAGCTAGCGAAGCAGTTTCATCCGTGACTAACCAAGCAAATTCATCCGTGAGAGGTAAGAACGACTTCGAACCATAACCACATAACAGCTGGATGATCGGGAAGCGCGGTGCAATTCCGCCACTACCCCGTAACTGTAAGCGAAGAGGCGCGGCTTGTTTGCCACTGGAGAAGATTCCGGGAAGGCAGCCGTTAGCTGTTGAGGCGCAAGTCAGGAGACCGGTTCAGCTCAAATCTTCCGAGGGGAAAGCCATGTTACGATTTTCGCGCGCATGCCTATTAAGATGGACTGCCAGTCCCATCTTCGCCTTCACTGCCATCGCATATGCTGCAGAGATCTCCGCAATTCGCGGTACCGTATCTGATTCGTCGGGCGCGGTAATTCCAAACGCCAAAGTAGAACTCTTTGAAAACGGCACGCCGGTTGCGTCTGTGGCTACCGATGGAAAAGGACAGTACCGCATTGCTCGAAACCTCAGCTCCGGCTTTCGGCTGCGAGTGACTGCCTCGGGATTCAGCATGGCAGAGAAGTTGCTCAATCCAGCCAGCGATAGCGGTGAACTAACGGTAGATTTTGCCCTTCAGATAGCATCTCTATCCGAGCAGATTACGGTTACATCGACTGGATCTCCTACGCCCCAGGTGCAGTTGGGCGCGGCCGTGACCATCTTGGATGCGTCCGATTACCAGGGCGCGCGGGACATTCAGGAGGGGTTGCGGTTTGTACCCGGATTGCAGGCAACGGAGACCGGGCAGGCGGGAGGAACGACCTCCGTGTTCATACGCGGCGGAGACAGCGATGCGAACAAGGTTCTGATCGATGGAATCCCGGTAAACGACATAGGTGGATCGGTTGAGTTTGCTAACATCGCGAGCGCCGCAATTGCGGAGGCGGAAGTGCTTCGTGGTCCCAACAGCGTCCTTTACGGATCGGATGCGCTGGCCGGTGTGATCAGCCTGACGACCGCGAAAGGAAGCACGGCGCTTCCACAGCTGACCTATCTGATCGACGGCGGCAACCATGGAACGTACCGGCAGGAGGGCACGGCTGGCGGCAAGTATCGGAAGTTCGATTACTTCTCGGATTACTCTCGCTTTGACAGCAGTAATGCGATAGCAGGCGACGAGTATCACAACGGCACATATTCGGGAAACTTCGGTTGGGATATATCGGCTGCATCCAGCCTTCGCGCAACTATACACCATGATCAGGTTGCGTCCGGAGCACCAGGTGCAATTCTACTTTACGGCGTTACAACCGAAGCCGAACAGACCAATGAAGACGCCTACTTCGGAGTTACATGGGAAGACAAGACCACGGCAAATTGGCATAACTTGTTACGGTATGGCGGGCTGCGCTTGAGATCACAGTACACCGAATTTGCGCCTGCAGGGACTCCAGAGTCTGGCTATACGCTTGGAGTGCCCGTCACGATTGAGGGGGCAAACGGATATACCGTCAGCGGCCAGGCGCTGGAGTCCAACGACGGACCACCATATCCATACACTTACCCCGGTTCGACGGACAAGGACTTTGTCTACGCACAGTCGGACTACGGCTTCAACCCGCACCTTTTGGGGCTGGTTGCATTCCGTTATGAAGACGAGCGCGGGTACGCAATTTCTCCAAGTCCACTGAATTCTATCGAGCGTGGCAACTATAGCTATACATTCCAACTTCAGGGAAGCATAAACGACCGGCTGTTCTATACCGTTGGTGGTGGTCTTGAAGACAACGGTCTCTTTGGAATTACGGGCACGCCCCGAGCGTCGCTTGCATGGCGGGTAGCGCAAGGGGGCGCAGGACGGTTAATCAGCGGCACCAAGCTGCGCGCCAGCTTCGGTGAGGGCATCAAAGAGCCTGCTGTCTTCGATCAGCTCGATTCTCTCTATGATCAGCTAGAACTTCTTCCGAACGGGAGCCAACTGATAGCGCAATACCACGTAGCTCCCATCGGTCCCCAGGATTCAAGAACGTACGATGGCGGGCTCGATCAATCACTGCTCGATGGCCGTAGCAGGGTGAGTCTGACACTCTTTCACAATGAGTTCACCAACGGCATCGAATACATCCCGCAGCAGGGCCTCATCGCCCTTGGTGTTCCGAGCGCCATAGCAGATCAGGCGGCATTCGGTGCGACGGTGAACTCACGGGCGTATCGTGCTCAAGGGATCGAAACGGAAATCGAATATCAGTTCAACCGGGATATCTTCGCCCGCGCCGGATATACCTACGTCGATGCCCAGATTCAACGTTCCTTCTCGAGCTCGGCTCTCTGTCCGCCTCCGCCCTACAATCCGCTTGTTCCCGATGATCCCTGCTACAACCCTATCTTCCCCTCGATTCAGATCGGGGCCTACTCCCCTCTCGTCGGCGCGCGTCCTTTTCGAATCGCTCCTCACACCGGCTACTTCGAAGCCAGTTACCATCACAGACGTATCTTCGCAAGTCTTCGCGGCACGCTTGTAAGCAGCCGCGACGACAGCGATTATCTTACCGACGCCAATTACGGCAACACGCTTCTGCTGCCCAATCGTAATTTGGATGCCGCGTATCAGCGATTGGACCTAACCTCCAGCTATCAGGCGAACAGGCATGTCTCCATTGAAGCAAATGCACAGAACTTATTGAATGAACACTACAGCGAGGCATTCGGCTATCCGTCGCTGCCGTTCATGTTCCGCCTCGGTATGAAGTTCACTCTTGGAGGTGAATCGTGGCGCTGGAGGTGATCGAGGAGGGCGAGAGCTATGAGCGGACGCAGCATCGCCATCCCTGGCTGCTAGCGATTCTGTCTGTCTCGGTGGTGATTGCGATACTGGTTGCAGCGGGAATGGGTGCGGTGCATGTGCCAATATGGCTACTGGCGCGTGAGATGATTGGTAGCAGATCGCTCTCCACCGATCAGCGCATCATCCTTTTCGCGATCCGGCTGCCTCGTATTGTGGCGTCGCTTCTCGTGGGCGGTGCGCTTTCCGTTTCCGGTCTGCTCTTCCAGGGGCTCTTCCGAAACCCTCTTGCTGATCCTTACGTCATTGGCTCTTCGGGCGGGGCAGTGCTCGGCGCTTCGATAGGAGTATTTCTGCTGCCTCCGATTTCTATGGCCGGATTCGGCGCAACCACGCTGCTGGCCTTTGCAGGTGCCGTAGGCTCGATCACGCTTGTGTATTGGCTGGCGCGCGTAGACGGTCGAACCCCGGTGGTTGCATTGCTCCTGGCTGGATTTGCGGTCAGCACCATGCTGAGTTATTCGTCGTATTTTCTGGAGGTGTTGGATCATGACTTCGGACAGGGAATGCACGTCCTCTCTTCATGGCTTCATGGAACAATTGCCCAACCAACATGGCCGCAACTCGCGATTGTGGCGGCGATGTTTGCCGTTGGACTTGCGGGTTCTGTTCCGCTGGCACGAAACTTGAATACGCTCGCGCTGGGCGAGGAGTATGCAACGCATCTTGGCCTTTCCGTGCAACAGACACGTATTGCCGTCATTGTGATCGGATCAATATTGACGGCTGCGGCGGTGGCTCTTGGTGGACTAATAAGCTTCGTGGGATTGATCGTTCCCCATATGCTGCGCATGGTGATGGGGCCCGACCATGTGCGATTGCTGCCGGCGACCGTATTGGCCGGAGCGCTCTTTCTATTGGTCGCGGACACTGTTGCGCGCACTGCAATTGCTCCGGCGGAGTTGCCGGTGGGCGTGCTGACGGCTCTCATCGGGGGACCATTCTTTTTGTACCTCTTACGCAAAACCAAGCAGGAGGTGATGTCATAAAGCCCTTGATCGAGTTTGCACATGTTGGTTTTGCCTATGGGGATAGAACCGTTCTTAAGGATCTTGATGCCCGTGTCTTCGAGAATCAATGCATAGCGGTAGTGGGCCCAAATGGCGTAGGCAAGACGACTTTGTTGCGCCTTGCAGCTGGCACACTCACTCCTGGGGCAGGAGAAGTGCACCTGAAGTGCAGAGACTTGCGGTCATTAAAGCAACGGGAGATTGCGAGATCGGTGGCGTTCGTGCCGCAGAACGTCGATGTTCCGTTTTCGTTCACGGTCGAAGAGTTTGTGGAGCAGGGGCGTACTCCATTTCTGAAGATGTTTGGTGGATTATCCGCCGCCGACTATGAGGCGATGGGGCGAGCCATGGAACTGACGGACACCTGGTCATTACGGTCGCGTGTCTTCAACGAACTAAGTGGGGGCGAACGCCAACGCGTGAAAATCGCACTCGGCCTTGCGCAACAGCCGCAGTTGTTGCTGCTGGACGAACCCATGCAACACCTGGATATCGGGCGTCAGTTCGAGATGATCGATCTGATCGAATTGCTGCGCCGCGAAGGGATTGCTATTGTTGCCTCGATGCACGATCTTGCACTAATTCAGGGAACGTTCTCTTCTGTATGGCTGATGAGTCCAGATGAGCCAATGCGGCAAGGTTCGCCTGAAGAGATATTGCGGCCCGAGGTCCTTGAGATCGCTTTCAACTGCCAACCGCATCATCGCCCAAAATTGATGGAGCGAATGCGGGATCGAATGGAGCATGCTTTATGAGTCAGATTCTTCTCACATCCTTGGCGAGCGTGGTTGCGAGCATTGAGAGGATCGTTCCCCGCCACTCGGGCGAAGCCCAACACCGGCTCGACAGCCTGACCAAACCAATCGGCAGCCTGGGCCAATTGGAGGCCATTGCAACTCAGATGTACTCGATTTTTTCTGGCTGTATTCCGCTTCCATTGCAGCGCGCCGTCTACGTTTTTGCCGCCGATCATGGTGTGACTACGGAGGGAGTGAGTGCATATCCGCGAGAGGTCACCGCGCAGATGGTGCACAACTTTGTGGCAGGCGGCGCGGCAATCAATGTGCTTGCGCGACTGCACGATGTTCAACTTACAGTGGTGGATGTGGGTGTCGATGCAGAGTTCGAACCTGCGTCGGGGCTCTATAGGATGAAAGTGCGACGCGGCTCCGGGAATATGCTTCGCGAGCCGGCGCTGACAGAGGAAGACGTTGAAGCCGCTATCGGGACCGGCATTCATCTGGCGGAGACCGCAAGAGAGCAGGGACAAACACTGGTGGCCGTCGGGGAGATGGGTATTGGCAACACGACATCCGCGAGTGCGATTACCGCGGTGCTGACGAAGCGAAAGGTCGCCGAAGTGACTGGCTGCGGTGCCGGGCTCGATCAAGCTGCGAGGAACCACAAGCTTAATGTGCTCAGGCGTTCGCTGAAGAGGCACTTCGGCGCCTCAGTGGAGACACCGGAGCCTCTGGAGATTCTTCGTTGTGTGGGTGGGTTGGAAATCGCGGCCATGACTGGCTTCATTCTTTGCGCTGCGGCCAATCGGATGGCCGTTGTTTGCGATGGTTTTATCTCCACGGCAGCGGCAGCCATTGCACATGCCATCGCGCCTGAAGTTAATGGATACCTGTTAGCTGGCCATTGCTCGGAAGAGCCTGGACACCGGCACCTACTTCGGCATATCGGACTGACACCGATTCTCAAGCTGGGGATGAGGCTGGGTGAAGGGACGGGCGCGGTACTGGCCATGCCGCTGATCGAATCTTCTGTCCGGTTATTTAGCGAGATGGCTACATTTTCATCGGCGGGAGTTAGTACGGCAAACGAATGAGCGGAATCTTTCAGGACATCGCAGCGGCATTTCAGTTTTTGACCCGTCTGCCTCTGAACCGACTTGCCTATAAGCCGGACGCACTGCCGCGCGCAGTGAAGTATTTTCCTCTGGTTGGCCTCGCGGTGGGAGCCGCAGTTGCGGGACTCTACTGTCTGTTGTCGACGCATCTGCCCATCGCGGTCGTCGCGCTTCTGATCGTTCTCTTCTCAACGCTGATGACCGGGGGGATGCACGAGGACGGTCTTGCAGATGCAACTGATGCATTTGGAGGAGGATGGAACAGGCAGCAGGTTCTCGAAATCATGAAGGACAGCCGGATTGGAAGTTTTGGCGCCCTCGCACTGTTCTTTTCCGTAGGAGGGCGCGTGCTGCTGCTCGCATACCTACCCGCCGGAAGCTTCGTGCAATATGTTATCTCCGCCGAAGTTCTGTGCCGCTGGGTCGTGCTTCCACTCGGAGCCGCGCTGCCTGGTACTGGTGAGCAGGGTAGTCAAGGAGCTCGTATTGCCCGCCAAGTGTCTGGTATCTCCCTGGCAACGGGGACGCTCATCTCCCTTGGTGTTGTGGGTTTCATGATGCGCCAGGCGGCGGTTTGGCCAGTTGCTGCTGCATCGGTGGTGACGCTCCTCAGCGGTTTGTACTTTAAGAATCGAATTGGGGGAATCACGGGCGATTGTTTTGGCGCGACCAGCCAAGTTACTTTGTTGGCAGTCTACCTTTGCGGGGTATGGCGGGCATGAACTCCATCGTCTTTATTCGGCACGGTGAAACCGACATGGCCGGCAGATTTTGCGGTCACAGTGATCCAGAGTTGAACCCCGCTGGCGAGAGTCAAGTGATTCGTCTCGCCAACGAAGTTGCAATGCTGGGAATCGAGCACATCTATTCGAGCGACCTGCGCCGCGCATCGTGGACGGCGGCAGCCATCGCGCATCGTATCGGTGTCGATGTCTGCTATATGCCGGAACTGAGGGAGATCCATTTTGGCCTTTGGGAAGGTTTCAACTGGCAAGAGATTGAAGGTCAATTTCCCGAAGAAGCAGATCGATGGCTTAGGGATTTCCCTATGCAGAGCGCGCCGTGCGGGGAATCATACGCAAAATTCACAGCAAGAATTGAAGCCGCGATAGCGCCATTGCTCGAAGCGGCAGAGGGGATGACGACAGCCATCGTGACGCATCGCGGCGTCATGCGCTATGCACTCGCAAGGTTCTTCGACATAGCTGAAGAGGAAGCCTGTGAAAAAACGGCGCGCTACGGATCGGTGGTCATTGCGGCCAGACGCGGAGAAGGAGAAGAATCATGAGCATTGCAACGAAGACAGGGGACGGCGGCCAGACGGGCCTTGCCGGAGGTATCCGAGTTTCCAAGGCGGATTTGCGAGTTGAGGCATATGGAACGGTGGACGAATTGAACTCGACGCTGGGCTTTGCCAGAAGCATCTGTAAAAATCCGGAGATATGTAGTGCCGTCCACGGTATCCAGAAGACGCTGTTCCGCGTTGGATCATCGCTGGCCACTCCGCCGGAAAGCAAGAAGGCGCGTCCGCCGTTTTCTGCAACGGATGTCGATGAACTGACAGAGATGGTTCATACCATCGAGGCCAAGGAGGGAATTCTCTCGGACTGGTCATTGCCGGGAGCCCATGTGGAGTCTGCCGCTTTCGAAGTCGCCAGGACTGTGTGCCGGCGTGCTGAACGGTGTGTCGTTCGTTTGATGGGAAGCGGCGCTGAAATCGATCCTCAGGCGCTTCCTTATATCAATCGTCTCTCCGATTTGATTTGGCTGTTTGCGCGCCAGATCGAACTCGAATGTGGGGTAGACTCCCATCTGCGTGACGAGACAAAAGCGGGTCCGCGATGGTCGCGAGCGTGGTAATGGATTTACACTCTTCAATTGGCGAGGGAATTCGATGACGGCGCGGGCCGTCATGGTGCTCGGCACCGCCTCGCATGTGGGCAAGTCGCTCACGACAGCTGCACTGTGCCGTATCTTTGCGCGGGCAGGTTATCGCGTGGCGCCTTTCAAGTCGCAGAACATGTCGCTGAATTCTGCAGCCACCCCGGACGGCTACGAGATCGGGCGCGCGCAGACGCTGCAGGCCGAGGCTGCAGGTATTGCGCCGTCTGTACACATGAATCCAATCCTCATCAAGCCTAGTTGCGATACCGCAGCGCAGATTGTGGTACGAGGCAAGGTGTGGCGCAAGCTCGATGCACGTAACTATCACGAAGTTCGTGTTGCCGAACTCCTGCCTGTTGTGGAAGAGAGCTACCGCATCCTTGCTGCACAAAACGATGTCATGGTTCTGGAGGGCGCCGGTTCTCCGGCCGAGATCAATCTGAAAGAGAATGACATTGTAAACATGCGCATGGCCAGAATGGCGGGGGCGAAGTGCCTGCTTGTGGGGGACATTGATCGCGGTGGTGTCTTCGCATCTCTACTGGGAACCTGTGAGCTACTGGACCCTGATGAGCGCGCTCTGATTGCTGGCTTCGTCATCAACAAGTTCCGCGGCGATATTTCGCTGCTTTGGCCTGGGGTTCGCATGATCGAGCAGCGCCTGGGCAAGCCCTGTATGGGAGTGATTCCTTATCTTGGGCACTTATCCCTTGACGAAGAGGACAGCGTGGGGTTCGACCAGCGCTCTGAAACGCCGTGGACGGAGAATGCGGAGCCTTCGCGGAGGTTGCGCATTGGCGTCATCGCCTTTCCGTCGATTTCCAACTTCACTGATTTAGACGCACTCCATGCTGAACCATGTGTGGCTCTCAAGCACCTTCGTGATCCAGACAGCATGGCGCTCGCGGATGTCATAATCCTGCCCGGCAGCAAGCAGACGGTCGACGACCTGCGCTGGTTGCGCGAGTGCGGGTTTGAGCCTGCGCTTAAGGAATTTGCGCGCAAAGGGGGGCTGATCGTTGGCATCTGTGGAGGATTTCAGATGCTGGGCAAAGAGATTCTCGATCCACATGGAATGGAACGTGAGGGAATCGAGAAGGCCCTCGGCCTGCTTCCCATCAGAACCGTAATGGCGCACGACAAGATAACGGTTCCAACGCGCGGGATGCTTGGCGGCGGATCGCTGTTCGGTCAGCTGACCGATCTCTGTGAAGTGAGCGGCTACGAGATTCACCTCGGCACAACCGAGTACCTCGAAGGGGCGGCGGTCTTTGCATTCATTGCGCGGCAGAACGACGGAATGCAGAATCTTCCCGATGGGTGCGTTTCACTGGATGGTCGCATCTTCGGCACTTATCTGCATGGGCTCTTTGATCGGGACTCCTTCCGGCATGCATTCCTGCGAGCAGCACGCGCCGCGCTTCAATTGAATGCTCCAGCCGGGTTGGTCGCGTGGGGTGAGTTGCGTTGCCGGCAGTTGGACATGCTTGCCGATGCGTTTGCCGGAGCCCTCGATCTGGAAGCCGTGTTCGCAATGCTCGGCTTGCCGCGTTACGCGGATCAGGTCGTGAATCAGGCCGCGAGGGGGCCCTCTTGATGGAACCTGGAAAGTTTGCCGCAGCCTATGCACTGGACTGGTGCGTCGGCGATCCGGAATGGTTGCCGCATCCAGTGAGGCTCATTGGCTGGAGTATCGACGCCGCCGAACGAGCGCTTCGTCGTCGCTGCTCAGGAAAGCGTATCGAACTGGCTGCGGGAGGACTGGTCGCAGTAGGAGTGCCGGTGCTCTCCGCGCTCTGCGTATACGGATTGTTGAAGCACCTGCGGGGCAACCATCCGGCAATCGCAACAGCTGCGGAGGTCTGGCTGGCCAGTACCTGTCTCAGCACACGCAGCCTGCTCGATGAGGTTGGTGAGGTCATGCGGGCACTGGAAATCGGAGATCTGCCGCGAGCGCGTCTGCGGGTTGCACGTATCGTTGGCCGCGATACGGGTGAACTCGGCGAAGAGGAAATCTGCCGTGCCTTGGTGGAAACACTTGCCGAAAGCCTGTCGGATGGTGTGATTGCACCGCTCTTCTATCTGGCGATCGGCGGGGTCCCTGTGGCGATGGCCTACAAGGCGATCAACACTCTCGATTCGATGATTGGACACAAGGACGCGAAGTATCTCTACTTCGGCCGCATCGCTGCGCGCATGGATGACGTTGCCAATTACATTCCAGCACGCGTCTCGGCCTTGCTGCTCTGTGGGTCTGCAGAGTTCATCCAGCAAGCCTGCGGAATCCGTGCCGCCTGGGTTTGGCTCCGGGATGGCGGTAAGCATGACAGTCCGAATGCGGGGCAAGTGGAAGCTGCCATGGCCGGCCTGCTCGGTGTTCGGCTCGGAGGGACCAACAAGTATGCAGGCGAAGCAATCACTTCCCCGCATCTGGGCAGCGAATTCCGGCTGCCAAACCGCAATTACGCGCGGCGCGCATGGAAGGCTGTCGGCGTGGCTTCTCTGCTTGGCTTTGGCGGAATGCTCTTTTTTACGTTGAGGAAGAAACATGTGTAAAGGATTCTTACCGGAGCATGGAGGACAACTGAGCGAACTGGCTGCTGAGTTCGGCGTGCCTGAGACATCGCTAGTGGACTTCAGCGCCAGCATCGATCCGCACCCGCCATCCGATCTTGTTGTCGCAACTCTTTGCGACGCCCTCCGCGCACGCACAATTTTGACTGCGTATCCGGATATGCACTACGTCGCCTTGAAAGATGCGATCGCCGCCTACGCGCAGGTGGACGTACAGGCAATTTCCATCAATAGCGGTGTGATGCCGTTGCTCGGCGCCGCTCTCAGTGCCCTTCGCCCGCGCCAATGCCTGGTTTCCGTTCCTGCATTCGCCGAATACAGAAAGGTGCTGGAAACGTGCGGCGTGGAATGCTGTGCCTTCGCATCGACCCCAGAGACGGGATTCCTGTTGGATGGCGCTCTGCTTGTCGCCAGGCTGAAGGACTCAGGCCCGCAGGTCTTACTGCTGGCCAATCCGCAAAGCCCATCGGGACGGCTGATGCCCGCGCGAGAATTGCTCCAACTGCACGAAGCGGCGTCGGCGCTGGGCGCGACCACCATAGTCGATGAAGCGTTCATCGACTATGCTCCTGGAGACAGCCTTTCGGAATGGGCCGCGAAGAGCCCACGGCTGATCGTTCTGCGCTCGTTGACCAAATTCTTTGCGATGCCCGGATTGCGTATTGCGTATGCGGTCTGTTGTCCGGAGATGCGAGTCGCCATCGAATCCCGCATCCCTGCCTGGCCCGTAAGCTCGATCGCAGCTGAAGCGGCGCGGATAGTGCTTCATGATCGGCCTTCGATTGCTAACACTCGCGCAACCAATGCAGCAGAGCGCAGTTGGCTGACTGAGCAATTGCAGGCCCGTGGGCTCTGCGTCTTTCCAGGCGCGGCCAATTACCTGCTGATGAAAATCGATGAAAACCGCAATGGCGCCGAGTTCTGGCAGCGGCTCATCATTGAGCATCGTGTGGTCCTCCGCTCCTGTGCAAACTTTGAATGCCTGGATGAACATTACTTCCGCATCGGCGTGCGTACACGTTCGCAAAATGAACTGCTAGTGCGAGCGCTTAAGGAAGCTCTTCAGCCCACGCCGCGAAGCCTCGCATCGCAGAACCAGGAGTAATTCGAAATGCGTTGGCAATGGCGTCTTTTAAAGATCTATTGGTTGCTCTGTTTAGTGGCCGCCACGGTTGCCCAGAGTTCCACTTTGTCCTTGCGTGGTGATGTGACAGATTCTTCGGGCGCGGCCGTTGTGGGTGTCGAGTTGGCCTTGAAGAACACGACAACAGGGTTCTCGACGTCGTGCATTACAAATTCCAAAGGAGAATATCGATTTCTCGGAGTACCCGCAGGGACATACACCGTCTCCGTAACGGCGAAAGGATTCGCCGCGCAATTCGCAATTGTCGAACTGCTGGTCAATCAGCCGGCCACACAAACCTTCTCTCTATCTGTGGAAGTGTTGCATACGGCTATTCAGGTGACCAGCGACGCGCAGGGGTTGAATCTCGTGGACGCCAGCACGGGGGATGCGGTGAATGGTGCAACCATTCAATCGCTGCCCATGGAGGGGCGCAACGTTCCAGACTTGCTGAGTCTGCAACCGGGAGTGTTGTATCTCGGCGAAACGAACGACCAGAGTCATGACAGCCGCAGCGGAACTTCGAGCGGCAGCCGCTCCGACCAAGGCAATATCACGCTGGATGGAGTGGACAACAACGATCAGGCGCGTGGGTATGCTTTCACCGGAGCGCTCCGTTCCACTCTCGATTCTGTTCAGGAGTTTCGCGTTACGACCGATGCTTTTGGCGCTGACACCGGACGCTCCTCTGGCGCGCAAGTCAGTCTGGTCACAAGGAGCGGTACCAACCAGGTTCACGTCAGCCTCTACGAATACAACCGGAGCTCGCTGGGCGAAGCCAACGACTGGTTCAACAAGCAGGCGGAGTTATCGAATGCGCTTCCGAATGTGCCCAGCAAACTTGTTCGCAATACCTTCGGAGCTTCGCTTGGCGGTCCTATCAAGAAAGACAAAGCTTTCCTCTTTGTGAACTACGAGGGACAGCGAACCGCGGAAAATCAGCAGCAGACTATGACCGTTCCCACGCTCTCGATGCGCGCCGGGAATATCCAGTATCTGAGCTCCACTCAGGGCATTCCCACCCTCCTCGACCCCGCACAGATCGCGAGCATGGACACTATCTGTTCAGCGCTATGCAATCGCCCGTGGAGCCCTGGCGTGGATCCCAACGTGCTGGCGGTATTCAACCTATATCCGGCACCGAACGGTCTGTCTGCCGGTGATGGATTGAACACGGCTTCTTATAGTTGGTCGGCACCCAATCCGGCGGCGCTGAACACCTATATTGCGCGCTTCGATTCCATGCTATCCAAGCGCAACTGGTTTTTCGTCAGGGGCAATCTCCAGAACGACAAGACCGCCGATGTGCCGCAGTTTCCCGGCCAGCCTGCCAGCGCCACCAACACGGATAACAGCAAGGGATTTGTGGTGGGAGACACCTGGAATATCTCTCCCAATCTAATCCAAAATCTGCATTATGGGTTCACGCGCCAGGGTTACGGCAGTCGCGGTATCGGTCAGGGATCGTACGCAAACTTCTACAACATCAGTTCGCTCTATGCCGAGACCAGGACCACACTTGTCGATATTCCAGTTCATAACATCGTCGATGACGTGACCTTGACGCGCAGAGCGCATACGATTCAGTTCGGCGCTAATTACAGACTTATCCTCGATCACCGTCGCTCCGATGCTTTTTCATACAGTTATGGTTACACCAACGCCTATGCGCTGGCCGATGCCGGCATTGCCAACACCGGGCAAAGTTTCGATCCAGCAACATTTGGTTATCCGGCAGTCGCCGGCGGCTTTGCTGATTCTTACAACTTTGCGATGGGCAATCTTGCGGGCCTTCTGGATCTGGTGACAATGCAATCCAACTACCAGATTGCATCGGGAGGGAGCACAGCGAATCTTTTGCCTGCTGGAGCAATCTTAGATCGCGAATTCAAGAACAGCGAGTTTGAATACTATCTGCAGGATTCCTGGCGCCCTCAGCCTCATCTCACGTTGACATTCGGATTGCGCCAGACGCTGCTTCAGACACCTTTCGAGAGTCATGGGCAACAGGTGCAGCCCACAGCGGGTATCGACCAGTGGTTCAAGACTCGAGGCCAGCAGGCGGGACTGGGCAATAGCGTGCAACCGGATCTTTCTTTTGCACCGTCGGGGCAGGCACGGGGATTGAAGGCTTACTGGACGATGCAGAAGGGAAATCTCGCACCTCGAATCGCCGTTGCTTTCTCGCCCGGAGTTGCGCATGGCTTCTGGCACAAACTCTTCGGCGGTGCGGAGCAGAGTTCAATCCGCGCGGGGTACGGCATCTATTACGACCACTACGGTGAGGGAATCGTCAATCTCTTCGACCAGTACGGGTCGTTTGGGCTCAGCGAAAGCATCACCAATCCTACCAACTTGCTCACTCCGGGTACCTCGCCGCGCTTCACGGGAATTCATGAACTTCCGGATATAACAGGCACGCCCGCAAGCACGATTACCTACCCAGCATTAGCGCCAAACGATCCGCTTTGGACGGGTTTCGAAATTGCCCACGGCCTCGACGATCGCATGACGACGCCTTATTCGCAGGTGGTCAATTCCTCGATTCAACGCGAATTGCATCGCACATTCGCTTTGGAGATCGCCTACATCGGAAGATTTGGCCGCCACCAGTTGCAGCAAATCGACCTCGCGCAACCGCTCGATCTGGTTGACCCCAAATCAGGTCAGGACTATTTCTCTGCGGCTGCCCAACTATCCAAGCAAAAGTATGCGGGAGTTACCAGCGTGGCCGCCATCCCATACTTCGAGAACATGTTTCCGGATGCGGCCGGGGGGGGGCAGAGTGCGACCCAGAATATCTACAATATCTGGCTTCCCGGCAACGAGACGGGGTCCCTCTACATGTTGGATATTCTCTGCGCTCCTGGTTGCGGAGGCACGCCCAATCGCTTCTGGCCGCGTCAGTACGCCAGCATGTATGCGTGGTCGTCGATTGGAAACAGCAACTATAACGCCGGGCAGATCACGCTGCGACGGAAAATGAGTCAAGGGGTGCAGATGGAGTTGAGCTATACGCTTTCCAAGTCTCTTGACATGGGATCGGACAGCGAGCGCACGATATTCTCATCCAGTACGGGCACCAGCGCTGGCAGCAGCTTCGGAGCCATCCTCAATGCCTGGGACCCACGCTTGAATCGCGCCGTGTCCGACTTCGATGTTCGTCACCTCGTCAGCGGCATCTGGGTGGCTGAGCTTCCGGTAGGACGCGGCAAGGCTCTGCTGGGAGGCGCGAACCGCACGGTGAACGGAGTGATCGGAAACTGGCAGCTTTCCGGAGTTGTGCGCTGGACCAGCGGGCTCCCTTTCAGTGTGATTAGTGGAGCAGGTTGGGGAACCGATTGGGCTGAGCAGAGCAATATGGTTCAGACGGGGCCGATCCACACCCGCGCTCATATCGATCATGGGCAGGCGCAGGTTTTTGCGAATCCTTCTCAAGCATTGGGCAATATGCGCAACCCATATCCGGGCGAAGCCGGACAGCGCAACAACTTCCGCGGCGACGGCTACTTTGGCGCCGATGCCGGGTTGTCGAAGACATTGAAAATAAATGAACGCAACAGCATCCGGTTTTCCTGGGAAGTTTTTAACGTTTCAAACTCAGTTCGCTTCGACGTTAACCCGCTTACCTCATTGCAGAACATAACAACGAGCGGAGAATTCGGCGTGTATGATGCGACTCTAACAAAACCGCGAGTGCAACAGATTTCTCTTCGCTATTTGTTTTGAGTTTATGCACCTGGTCCTGGAGGGACTGAAGCGTATCCAAAGCGGGTAGCTGAAGACCAAACATTCTATTGCTCGGATATTTCATTTTGAAGACGCTCGATCTCTGCCAGCATGATGGGGATTCGTCGCTGCCTGTGGGGTTCTATATGCAGACAGGCCGGAATCTTGAATTTGGAGGTCGACCGGATGCTGTTGAGTGGCGAAGCAAGTGTCGATGAGATCGCGGGTTCAGGGTTATTCGACCCCACAATTCAAGTTGCGTCGACGCTGGAAGCGCGCCTTGGGCTGTTCGCCAGCCAAGGATCTCTCTATCATTCTCCGCGCAGCGCTTCCATCGGCTCGACGCTCGCGGCACGATGTGCCGGAGCCGCGGCGGCCACCAGTGCTACCGCGGCCAGCATCGCCGTCGTCATTCCAAGTACCGGCGGACTCCACGTGCTCACGCCAAAAAGCTCTGCTGCCATCAAATGTCCCGCTGCAATGGCTGCCGGAATTCCAATCAGGAGCCCCAGGCCCACCTGCAGAAGCGCCCCGCGCAGCACCATCCCCTGAACGTTTACGCGATTCGCTCCCAATGCCATGCGAATCGCGATCTCGGTCGTCCGCTGCGCCACCGCATAAGCCGTTACTCCATATAGTCCAATCGCCGCCAGCGTCAGCGCCACCAGCCCAAACAGCGAGGTAAGTTGTACGATCATGCTCTGCTGGCTGAAACCCAAATTCATCTGTTCGGCAAAGCTTTGAAACCGGGTGATCATCAGGTTTGGATTGATTCCCGCCAGCGTGTTCCGCACCTGTGCCTCAAGATCCGGCGCGGCATCGCGCGTCTCGATCTCCAACGATCCCATGTAATGGTTATTGGCCACAGACTTCGCGTATATTGCCGCATCCGGAATCGTGGTGGCCACCTCGGCCCATTGTGCCGCCGGTACAAAGTACATCGGGCGCGCTGCCTGCTGCGGATCGTTCGGCGACCAGTACTGCGCGTCTTCGACAACGCCCACTATCTTGAACATCCCCGTGCTCGATGGATCCGCGTCACCGAAATACTCACCTATTGGGTTCTCCGCGTGCAGATACCGCTTCACGAACGCCTCGTCCACGATCGCCACATTCGGCGCGGTGCGATTGTCGCTCTCTGCAAATTCTCGCCCTTGCAATAGCTTTGTGCCCACCGTAGCGAAATACAGCGGGCTCACCCGCACCCACGACGCCAGGTTCACACTCGAGCCCGTCAGCGGTGTAGGCTGGCCTGCGATGTAGACATCCGTGCTGAAATTGTTTCCATCCATCGGGCTCCACGTCGACCATGCCACCCGCTTCACATCCGGCAAGCTTGAGAGCGCGATGTCGAGCCTCTGGTAAAAATCGTCCAGCTGTTCCGGTTGCATCCCCGCCGTTTGCGCGTTGAACCGAATGATCGTCCGCTGGTTCGTCTCAAATCCAAAGTGCTGATGCTCCAGTTTCTGCAAGCTCAGGATCAAATATCCGGCGGCACACAGCAGCACTGCTGAAACTGCTGTTTGCGCTACTACCAGTCCCTTCTGCGCCAAGGTTGTGTGTCGCCCGGTTGAGCGGTTCGCTCCTCGCAGCGCTTGAATAGGATCCGCTTGCGCCGCCATCCACGCCGGCGCGACCCCAAACAGCAAGCCCGTCAATAGTGACACCCCAAACGCAAATCCCAGTACAATCGGCGAGGGGCTCGCAGTAACACTGATCGGATTGTGCTGGAACGCCAACTGCAAAATTAGCTTCGCCCCTCCCAACGCAACCAGCATCCCTGCCACTCCGCCCACCGTGGCCAGCACTACGCACTCCACTAGAGCTCGCTGTACCAGTCGCTTTCGCTGTGCCCCCAACGCCGCTCGAACGGCAAGCTGCTGCCGCTGCGTCACCGACCGCGCCAGCATCAGGTTCGCAAGGTTTGCGCACGCGATTAGAAGCACGAAGCTTGAAATCCACATCAGTAAACGCAGATCGTCTTTGTACTGGTCCTGCATGCGCTGCACGCCGCCACCGCCTGCGGTCAGGCGCAAAAACTGCAAAGGAATCAGCGCCAGCTCGCGGCCCGTAGTCTTGCTCAGCGGACTCTTCAAAAACTGCTGCAGCTCGACTTGCATCTGCGCCTGCACCGCCGTCACGCTTGCTCCCGGCGCGAGCCGCCCAATCAGGTTCAGCCATTGGTGGTCGCCACGCTCCAATGCATCCGCATCCAGCGGCGTCACTGTCGTCACCAGATGCAGCGGCAGCCAGAACGCCGGTGGGGTGGGGCTCAGACGCTCGCTATAAAACCCCGGCGGCGCAATCCCGACCACGGTTACCGGCTGGCCATTAATCAGGTAAGCCGACCCGATCGCGGACGGATCACGTCCCAGTTCTTGTTCCCACATCTGGAAGCTCATCACCGCTGTCGGCATCGCCCCGGTCACGTCATCGCCCGGCTCCAGCAGCCGCCCCGCATAGGCGCGCAACCCAAGAGTTTGGAAGGAGTTCCCCGAGACGAATTCCGTATAAAAGGGTTGTGCCGGATCTCGACTGCCGGCTCGCCGAACTGCCATCTCCTGGTCGGAGGCCTCAAAGGCTGCGAGGCTCGATAGTCCGCTCGTGTTATCGCGGAATTGCGTGTATTGGAGATACGAGAACAGAGACCAGTCGTTTGGTTTGTCCGTGTAGTCGGGCAAGCCCGAATTGTGGCAGCACTGCTCGTTATCCCCAATACGCCATAGGCTCGCCGGGTCCGATACTGGCAGTGACTTGAGGAGAACCTCGTGTACGAGAGTGAAGATCGCAGTGGTGGCGCCGATGCCCAACGCCAGGGTCAGAATGGCAGCCAAAGCGAACCCTGGCGATCTCCGCAATTGCCGCAACGCATTTTTTAGGTCGACCAGCATAGACGGCACCCTCCCCACGCGGATTCGCTCGCCCGCATGTTCTCTCCATTGGATGCATTCCATCTGCCACAACGACGATCGGTTATCAGTATGAAAATGAAAGGCTTGGACAGCAAATGCGTCCCGACCGCCGTGCGCTTTCGGACGCCACTGTTCGGAATCGAACAGCACTCAGTCAGCACTGACTGATGATCTCATTCACCTGCAGGGAAGCGCTCGATTCACCTAAGGGAGGAGATTATAGTTGTCGTTAGCGTCGCAATTCGAATATTATTCATGTCCCTGATCATCCTTAAAAGAGGTAGAAAATATAACGCTATTTCGATCGGCTCAGCATTGTTAAGTAAAGGCGAGACGACACCATCGAGTGATCGTTTAACGCGCTTATCACGAGCGGCGATTCCAGATCCCGACCTCAGTGGTGGCATCCAATATTCATCCATGAATCTGCTTCGCCGAAAGGTTGTTTTTCAAAGCAACATTCATGTCCGAAATCAAAAAGCGACTGCGGTGCTAGCAATTAGTTTTTTGACGGTCCATATTTTGTCGCTGACTTCGCAGGTCGTACCAGGAGCAACCAGTTCAAGTTCAGCAATGCTCTAGCCATAGTCTGTTGACATATAGGGGCGGAAACATTGCCCTTCAGTTCTTTTATAGCCGACTCACTCCTTGCTATCGAGAATGCATCTAAACAATTCACTCGGGGCGTTAGACCCCGATCCAAATCATTGAGCAGTCACGGAACCATGTCCGCTACGAGCACCAATCTCACGCCTCCGGGGCAGCGGGCCGTGCCCGTTTCATCGAATGCCAACTCTGCCATGGGATTGATGAGCGATTTCTTCGAGTGGTTCGGTAGTCTGGGCATATTTTCATGGCAGGTTTTAAAGGCTGCGGTGACGCCACCTTACGAATGGCGCGAATTGATTCGGCATCTTGATGAGGTTGGATCGATGTCTGTGCCGCTGGTTGCAATGGCAGGCGCAGCGATCGGGGCCGTCCTCTCCATGGAGGCCCGTTCCAGCTTAAGTCGATTCGGGGCGAAATCGATGCTGCCTTCGGCACTCGTTTATACCGTTGTAATGGAGATGGGGCCGATTGTCACGGGCCTCATAGTCAGCGGACGAGTAGGGGCCGGCATAGGCGCGGAACTTGCATCGATGAAGGTAACGGAGCAAATCGATGCAATTGAAGCATCCGCAATCAATCCGTGCAGACTTCTGGCGGCCACTCGCATCGTGGCGTGCATCCTGATGTTGCCGCTGCTGACTCTTGTCGCGGATGCGTCAGGTGTCTTTGCCGGTTGGCTTACTCAGACACTGGTTGAGCCCGTCTCGCTGCGCCAATTCATCGACCGCGGCTTCAATGGCGCCACCTTCAATAACTTCTTGCCACCTACCTTCAAGACTGCAGTGTTCGGTCTAATCGTTGGCCTCATCGCCTGCTTTCAGGGAATGCGCACACGGGGTGGTGCGGAGGGCGTAGGCCGTGCAGCCACAAACTCAGTTGTCTTGTCCTCTCTCTTCGTGATCTTGGCAGACGTTGTGCTTGTGAAATTCATTCTCGTCTTTTTCCCGTAACCCTCGATGTACGCTCATGAGAGATATATGACTACAGCGTATGACATTGCGATGAAGCCAGACCAATCTGAGTCAAGCGAGCGTACGGCTGTTCTCGCCGTCAGCAACGTGCACAAGTCCTTTGAAGGCAAACGGGTTTTGAACGGAATCAGCCTGGGCGTGAACCGCGGAGAGACCCTGGCGGTGCTGGGGCGCAGTGGAACAGGGAAGAGCGTGCTCTTGAGGCTCATCATCGGCCTCGTGAAACCAGATTCAGGATCTATCTCCATTCACGGTCAAGATATCGCCACCCTATCTCTCGATCAACTCGGCGAATTCAGGAAGAAGATGGGTTTTCTGTTTCAGCATGCGGCACTCTACGATTCGCTTACCGTCGGCGAAAACGTGAGGTTTCCGCTTGAGCATCATAGAAGAGAAATGTCGCTGCCCGAAAAGACTGACCGCGTGAGGAAGTTGCTTGCTGAAGTAGGCATGGAACGTGATTTTGACAAGATGCCTTCAGATATCTCAGGCGGAATGCAAAAGCGTGTGGGCCTCGCGCGTGCGCTCGCATTGGAGCCGGAGATTCTACTTCTCGACGAGCCGACGGCGGGTCTCGATCCGATTAGCTCTGGAGAAATCGACGAATTGGTTCTCAAACTCCAGCATGAGCATCAAATGGCATCCATCGTTGTGACTCACGATCTTCACAGCGCAAAAACGATTGCGAATCGCCTGGCCCTTCTGGATAAGGGCAATGTGGTGATTGAGGGTAGCTTTGAAGATCTTCAACAAAGCAACATCGGCTTCGTTCAAGAATTCCTGAAGCAGACATAGGAGGACACATGACACGAGTGGCTAGATTGGGAGCATTTATCGTTATAGCACTGGCAATCCTGGTCGCCGGGGTCTTCCTTATCGGGAACAAACAATATCTATTTAGCTCCACTTACCGCGTAAGGGCGCAGTTCAATAATGTCGTAGGCCTCGCTGATGGAGCTGACGTGCGAGTAGGCGGCGTTCATAGTGGAACAGTGCATAGCATCGAATTGCCGCACACCGCGGGCGGAAAAGTCTCGGTAATTATGGATCTCAATAATTCGACACACGAGATTATCAAGCAGAACTCCGTGGCGTCCATTGAAACTGAAGGGCTGCTGGGAAATCAGTACGTGGCCATTTCATTTGGATCGGATGGACAACCAGAAGTGAAGAACGGCGACACTCTCCAAAGTCTTCAGCCGCTGATCATGTCGGATATGCTTAAAACTGCCAGTGGTATTCTCGATAGCAGTCAGCAAGCCGTCCAGAACGCCACCCAGGCGACGGCGCATCTGAACTCAATGACCGCTAAGATCGATGCGGGCCAGGGGACGGTGGGCGCGCTGGTGAATGACAAACAACTCTATAGCAACCTGGAACAGACTACGGCTACATTGCACGACACAATGCTCCATGCGCAGACCGGAATAACGGACTTTCAGGAAAACATGGAGGCCTTGAAACATACCTTCCTTCTGAGCGGATACTTCAAGAAGCGTGGATATGAAGATTTAAGCGACCTAGCGGCCAATAGTATCACCGGGCTCCCGCAAGGTGCACCCCTGAAGACGTTTGCGTATACAGCCAGGCAGCTCTTCGATAATCGGGATTCGGCTAAACTAAAGAACCAAAAAATGCTCAATGATGCCGGCGAGTTCATGGCGAAGAATCAATTTGGGCTTGCGGTGGTCGTAGTCTCCGCCGGCATGACAGGCGATACACAGAAGGATCTGGCGCTCACCCAGGCCAGAGCCATGGTCGTACGAGAGTATTTGGTACAAAACTTTGCCTTCGACGACAACCAACTCAAGACACTTGGATTGGGCAAGCAAATTAGCGCGAGCCTGGATGCGGATTGGGGCTCGATCCAGATTCTTCTCTATCCGGCTGGAACGGATGTTCCATCGGTCGGTGAACGGCCTGCGCACATGCCAGCAAAAGACGATATGGGTGAACCAGTAAAGGACTCGCTTGCCCCTACACCTAGTCAGTAGAAGCTGTAACGATTTGCGAGAACGGGGACAACGTGCGAAGGGCCAGCCATAGCTGACTGAGCTCAGGTTTCCGGCCCTACGATTGACGCCGTTTGCTCCGTCTATCTTGTGAGATCGCTATATTCTTCGCACAGATCCGGTCCCCATGGAGGATGCTTGTAATCCGCTTGAACAACAGCGAAATCCCTTTGTCATGCCAATGTGGTAGCATCGGATACATCGACTATTGGACATGAAGCAGCGTGAGGTTCCGCGCCAAGGTGCTCGCCGCACCGGCTTTCAACCAATTGAGGATTGGCGTGGTCATCGCCGTGGTGATCCGTCATAACCGCAAGCATCGCAATCAGCTCCACCAGCCCACTCGCAACCCGTTGCGCTTCAATGCGGAAATCTTATCGCGATTACGATCACGCAGAGTGGCTGACACAGGCTGTAAATAGCGGCGATCTGACCCCAGCGTTTCAAAACGGCTAATGTCCTTGCACGGAAAAGGCTACTTCAATATACTGCTAGACGTTGCTCCCATTTTTTTATTGGCACGCATTTGATTGCTTTGGACTACCTCACAGGCAGACCGGAGAAATTTTCCCTCCGGTTAGAATTGCTGATTGTGGAACACTATGAAGGATAGTTGTAGTCCAATCTTATGAGCCAGTCAATTTCATCTACGCTCGCTTCTATGGAAGAGGAAATGCAGGAGCTTGCAACGCTCCTGTCGTATCCGCCGATTGCTCGATCATTGAACTTGGCGCGGATGCTTTCGTTTGTTTGCGAGAAATATTTCGAAGGCCGGCCAGAAGAAATTCGTGAGTCCAGCATTGCTATTCATGCGCTGGGCCGCAAAGAGATGGGATTCGATTCGCATGCCGATCCGATTGTGCGGGTGACGGCCCGCATTCTACGTAAGCGACTGGATGCATTCTATGAGACGGAAGGCCGGTTTCATATTCTACGACTAGTGTTGCCAATCGGACAATACGTTCCTCAATTCGTGCGCGTAGAAAACATACCGGAGATTCCTCTTGACTCCCTACAACCGGGCGAGGGTGAGGAGGAGGCGTTGGCGGAGCATTGTAATGGGCTACCGAACATCGCGGCGGCGCGGGAATCGGATGGAGCGTCTCTCCCGAGAATCACTTCTCTAGCCGGGCAAGTTCTTCATTTTTCAAGGAAGCGTCTTCTCCAAATAGGCATTGTCATTGGAACAGCGCTGTTTCTTGTAAGTGGGATCAGTTTCTGGGCAGGACGCTCAACAGCTTTCTTGCCCAATGATTTGGTGGCTAGTTCTATTGCCTGGGGTAAACCAGTTTGGAGTGATAACTTCAGCGGTGCTTCAGGCGCGGCGCCTGACCCATTGAATTGGGCCTACGATACTGGCAACAGCAACGGTTGGGGTAACAAAGAGATCGAAGTTTACTGCGCGTTTGACTCCAATGTTTCGCCCTGTGATGCATCCCACCCGAACGCCTCTCAGGACGGCAATGGTCACTTGGTGCTTCGGGCAATGAAAACACACTCGGGGAGCTGGACATCCGCCCGCATCAGGAGCCTTAAAGAATTCCAGTATGGCCGTATTGAGGCACGCATGAAGCTACCAGTCGGCGCCGGTTTGTGGCCAGCATTCTGGATGATCGGGAGTAACTATGGAGCTGTCGACTGGCCAGAGTGCGGTTCTGTGGACTTCATGGAGAACGTCTTCAATCCGAAAAATTCCTCTAATCTAGGTCCGTCCTCCATTCGCTCCACAATTCACGGTCCGGGCTATTTCGGCGGCAACGGCATTTTCGAGAATTTTTTCTTTCCCAACGGCGGGCGCGTCGACGATGGCTTTCATGTCTACGGCGTGATTTGGTCGCCCAACATGATTCAGTTTTATGTGGATGACCCTGCCAATGTGTTCTTCGTCCGTACGGCCAGCGACATTCCGGCCGGCGCGCGGTGGGTATTCAACAATCCTTTTCGTTTGGTTTTCAACTTGGCTGTCGGTGGCCAATGGCCGGGTTCACCGGACGAATCTACCCCGAATCCTTCGGGTCTATTGATTGACTATGTGCGCGTCTATAAGATCCCACAAGTCCCCGGACCGGTGATGAAGGCCGAGCCGGTGATTTTGCGGACTGGTAGTTCGGGCGGCACCATGCTATCGCTTTCCTCCAGAGGTGAGACCGGGCGCGTGTACCTAAGCTGTTCGGGGGCGCCAGTGAATACTTCCTGCTCGCTCGCCACGCATGTAGCAGACTTTACCAACAGTCCAAAACAGGAGGTTGGCGTCTCGATTTCCACAGGGTCGATCACCGGCACCCAACAGTATGTGACTCCGTTGGGAGACTATGCTCTTACGGTCACGGCACAGACAATGAGCGGTGCCACCTCATCCGTCGTAATTCCATTGCGCGTACGCTAGCCACCGACTTTCGATTAACTTATTCGGTGGCGCAGAAGACCGTCATTTAGCTTCCGGCAGGGGCAGTAGGAAAACAAAATGTGCAGCCGTAAACCACACTATATAAATTACTTGTAGAGGATTCATCGGCAACAGATGCCTTCATAAACCACGGAAGATTTTGATTGAAAATCCCGACTTTTCACCTGCGAGTAGCGGCTCATTTACCTCTTCGTAACCATTCTGCAGTGGGTAGAATCGAGAATTTGCGCGTTACAAATTGGGGGATTTGTGGTTACTAGGGTAATTTTATCGTCTGGTTACGTAGATTTCGACCACAGCTATGCAGCCTAATTGGTTCGCTGTCCATGCTGTTAAGGAGATTAACCATGAGCTCGATTATCCGTCTGCTGACTTGTAGAACGCAGGTCCTAGCAGCTTTCACTATGCTTGCTGCTCTGGCTATGGTAGTGATGCCATTGCAGGGCGCATACGCAGCCTCCGTTACAGTCAAAAACAATTGTAGCTACACCGTTTACCCAGGTATGTATCCAGCCACATATTCTAACGGTGGCTGGGAAATGACTCCTGGCTCTTCGGTTTCATTTACACTTAACCCAGGATGGAATGGCCGTATCTGGGGTCGCATCGGATGCAATTCCTCCAGCCCGGCACTCTGCTCCACCGGGCAATGCGGCGGAACCGGATTGCAATGTGCTGGCACCACGGGCGTTGCCGGTACCTCTCTCGCTGAATTCAACCTGGACGCTTCCGGAACCGACTGGTACGACGTCAGCTATGTTGACGGTTTTGACAACCCAATTGGCGTCACAGTCTCTAACTCAACCTGCTATTCTCCGGCCACTTGCACAAGTGGACCCATCTCTAGCTGCCCCGCCGGCGAGCTGAACGGTCAGGACTGTGCGAGTCCTTGCACCGAGTACGATACCGATCAGTATTGCTGCCGCGGAGCCTATGGGACCAGTGCCACATGCGTAGTTGGGAATTGGCCTCAGCCTGAGCAGTCGTATGTAACTAATATTCACAACTCTTGTCCCGGTGAATATGCGTATGCCTACGACGACAACAACGGTTTGCATACATGTGCCACAGGCGCAAACTACACCGTAACATTCTGCCCGAGTGGAAGTACGGCTTCTACCACCATTGCCAATGGCGCGTATGCCATGGCCCCCCAGAACGCACCCGGCTTGGTGATGGATGACTGGCAATCTGGCACGGAATCCGGAAACCAAATTGATATTTGGCCAATCAACAACACCGGCGCGCAGAGCTGGGTTTTCAATAACTCTGGCGTCTCGCCGGCCGGCTACTCCAACATTGCAGTTTCGTATGGGCCGTACTGCGTCACGGCTTCCGGCTCCACTAGCGGCTCGCTGGTGAACCTGCAGCCTTGCAACGGCTCGTCAGGTCAGGCCTGGCAAGCTGTGCCCGCTCCGACCGGATATGTGTTTCATCCCGCGAACAACACCAGCCTATGCCTTGATGTACAAGGCGACGGAACCGCCGCCGGAACGCTGATTCAGGCTTGGACCTGCAATGGCGGAAATAACGAGGAATGGGTTCTCAGCAACAACTAATTGGCATTCTCCCAGATCTGCCCGCACAGGAGTCCGGGACAATCATAATTGTCCCGGACCTTCCTTAACGCTGCTCGCGATGATATGTTGCCAAGGTCCGGAAGAGATTGAGGGCAATTACTATGCCGGCAAGTGTGGGCTTGGGATGTGGATAGTTAGGGAAGAGACTCATTGCTCCTTTGTGAACAACACAAGTTTCGGCCCGGCCATAAAACCGGCATGGCTCCATACAGAACACACATGGTCGTATCGAAAGGGATGCACTAATGCGTTTCATAAGTCTGCTTATCAAGCCTCTTGCGAGCCCAATGTTTCGAACCGTGCTCGCTGGAACACTGGCGGTTTCTTTGGGCGCGGTAGCGGGAACGGCCCAAGCCACCTCTGAGCACGAGACCGACATCGTTGCATTGAAGAATGATGTGCAGCAGTTGAAGGCACAACAGCAATTGATTCTCGATCGCCTGGACGAATTGAAAAAGCTACTCAAGGAAGGCAGCAAAGCCCAGCCGGCAATCAAAGCTCCCGACACCATGAGCGTCAGTGGAGAACTCTTCAGAGGTGAGGCGACGGCCCCTCTGGCGATCATCGAGTATGGCGATATCGAATGCCCATTCTGCAGGCGATTCAAGCACGATGTCTACCCTCAGGTACTAGATGTCTATATCAAGACCGGCAAGGCTAGGTTCTATTACCGCGATATGCCGTTGCCCTTCCACGAACGTGCCATACCAGCGGCCCGGGCAGCACATTGCGCGGGAGAACAGGGAAAATTTTGGGAGATGCACGACAGCCTGTTTACCGACAAAACAGCAACTCTGACAGCAACCGATTTCAATGATCGCGCCGGGAAACTGGGCATTGACATTGCCAAACTGGACGCATGCATGACAAGCGACCGTTTTGTAGATGTGATTCAGCGCAGTTCGGAGGAAGCGGCGAAGATGGAGATTAGTGGTACTCCGACCTTCTTGATAGGAACCATGAGTCAGAACGGCGACATTGTGAACGTGAAAAAGACAGTCATTGGCGCCCTTCCATTTGAAGCCTTCAAAACCACTATAGATTCGATACTATCTCCGGCAAACACACCTACAGTATTGCCAGACCAGCAAGGCTTAAAACCAGTGCCTGACGGCGTGACTCACCACGCAGGGACAAATCAATAGATCAACAGGAGATTATGCGCTCGGAACCCTATCTGTGCTTACTCGGTTCGGAGAAAACAGGAGCCTGAGGGACTTAGGAGCTAAGTTACCGAGGGCGTGGAAACCCCCTAACCACAAGGAGAAACAAAATGAGGAAGACTAGTACGTCTGCTGTTTCCCGAAAGCTCGCTGCAGCGTTATGCACTACCGCATTTGTCCTTTTAAGTTTATCCGCACTGGCACAGAAACCATTACCAACTCGCCATGTTCGCGATGTAGTTATGAAAGGACAGGCGAAACTGCAGGGCCAGCTTTCTTCGACACAAACCTTGAAGCTGGCTATCGCTCTTCCGTTGCGCAACCAAGCACAACTGGACGAACTTCTGCAAAACATCTACGACCCTCAAAGCCCCTCGTATCATCAGTGGCTCTCCATGCAGGAATTCACGGATAGATTTGGACCGACCGAAGAGGACTATGATGCCGTGGCCCGATTTGCGGAAGTGAATGGGATGACGGTAACTGCAAAGAGTCCCAATCGAATGGTCATAGATATCGAGGGATCGGTATCAGATATCAATAAAACGTTCCATGTGACAATGGGGGTTTATAAACATCCTACTGAAGATCGCACGTTTTATGCACCAAATCGAGAGCCATCGGTTGACCTGGCCGTACAGCTTTGGCACATTGCCGGTCTGGACGACTTCTCTCCGCCACAACCGCATCTGCGCTTTGCTCAACCAGGAGAAGTGCACACCTTTACGACCGGATCGGGACCGAGCGGCACCTTCCTGGGCAGTGATATAAGAGCGGCCTACTACGGCGGGACGGCGCTCACCGGAGCCGGCCAAACGATCGGTCTGTATGGGCTGGATTACAACATCAGCGATGTGGAACTCTACTACAGCACCATTGGGCAGTCCTTCAATTCTAACTCCGTCCAAAATTACTCCACCGACGGCACTACTAACTCGTGCGGTTCTGGATGCGATGACGGCGAGCCGGTCATCGACATTTATGAGTCGCTTTCCATGGCGCCAAGCGCCACAGTGATTGAATACTTCGGAAACAGCGACGTGGACACATTCAATGCCATGGCCTCGGCCAATGTGGCCAAGCAGTTAAGTGCTTCCGTCGGTTGGCTGCCTTCCGATCCCTCCTCCGATGAGCCAATCTTCAAGGAGTTTGCGGCGCAGGGGCAGAACTTATTCGTGGCTTCCGACGACAGCGGCGCGTATAGCTCGTCTACCCCGGTATATTACCCGGCGGACGATCCTTATGTTACCGCGGCCGGTGGTACAGATCTGACTACGAACGGTGCAGGCGGTTCGTGGGCATCTGAAAGCGCGTGGGTCGGCAGCGGTGGTGGAATCAGCACCAATGGCTTTGCCATTCCCAGTTACCAACAGCTTTCTGGTGTGATCAACTCCTCGAACAAGGGTTCGACCACACTGCGCAATGTTCCGGATGTTGCAGCGGAGGCGAATACCGACAACTACTATTGCGCCAACGGTGGGTGCGCCGAGGGCGTTGGAGGAACCAGCCTTGCAGCACCTCGCTGGGCAGGTTTCCTCGCGCTCATCAATGAACAGGCCGCCAATAACAGCAAGCCCTCTGTCGGCTTTCTCAACCCTACCATCTACGCGATCGGAACGGGGTCGAGTTACGACAGCGAGTTTCATGACATAACTGCCGGAAATAATGGTGACGGCAGCGGAAATTCATATAGCGCGGTTGTTGGTTACGATCTGGCAACCGGATGGGGAAGTCCCAATGGACAGGGCCTGATCAACGCACTGGCTGGGGCAACTTCGTCCTCTGGAGGTTACAACGTATACGGCATCTATACCGACGATACGTCGTTCACAACTGGCGGATTAGACAATGATGGCAGTGCGTATTCGTCCAATCTACTCGGCTCCTCACTATCCTGGAACGGTACGACGTTTGCGTTCGGGGCAGCGAATTCTCCAGACGCGTATAGCAGTGCGACCATCACACTGCCGTCAGGAAAGTACAGCACGCTGAACCTGCTGGCCACGGGAGTGAACGGCAACCAGACCGCGCAAACTTTTACAGTCACTTATACCGACGGCACGACTACCGCGATTACCCAGAGCCTCAGTGACTGGTACACGCCGCAGAGCTATTCGGGAGAATCAACTGCTCTGATTATGGCTCATCGCGATACAAGCAGCGGTACCGAGGATAATAGGACCTTCAACCTTTACGGCTATTCGTTTGCGATCAACAGCTCGAAGATCGTACAAAGCCTCACCTTGCCCAACAACCGAAATGTGGTTGTTCTTGCTGTCGTTCCCATACTGAATGGCGCACACACCTTGATTCCGCAGAATGCGTCTGGCATGGTACTTGATGACTGGGCATCCGGTACTGAATCTGGAAACCAGATCGACATCTGGCCCGCAAATGGTACGGGGGCACAGAGCTGGGTCTTCAACAACTCAGGTGTTACGCCGGCCGGTTATTACAACATCGCGGTTTCGTACGGACCGTATTGCGTGACGGCCTCGGGTTCCACCAGCGGCTCGTTGGTGAATCTCCAGCCTTGCATCGGTTCCTCAGCACAGGCATGGGAAGCAGTACCTTCAGGCGACGCCTTTGTATTGCATCCCGCAAACAATACTAGCCTCTGCCTTGATGTGCAAGGTGACGGAACAGCTGCCGGAACACTCGTACAGGGCTGGACCTGCAACGGTGGGAACAACGAGGAATGGGTAATCAATTAGCGTTCCTTGTAACTCTAACGAGGGCCCGGAGCTGAATTAGCTTCGGGCCCTCGTTAGACTTCACAATGCCGCACTCCTGCTCGCGGCCTAATTACATGATTTCGTGCCAAAGCCACTTTGTCATAGGCTGCTGGCCGTGTAGGACACGCCTACACAGATATTCGTTGAGACCTTTCTGCCTCCGACGCTCTCGGTGGTGCGCGGATCGAAGAACGAACGCCTCCCAAACTATGCGATGGAGTCGTCGTCATTGGTAGGTCTCTAGCTCGTTTCGCGGCCACGCATGTCGCTGTTGACTTTGGCTACATCACAACCCAGGTCAAGACAGCACTCACTCCAGCAACTCCGGCACTTTCGACACTGACACCGGAGGAACAAGCGAAGCGCCCACAACGGTATGTTTCGTAACCAATCGAGATCAGATTGCCTGGATTGAAATCGAGGGCAGTCTATCGGAGTAAAGCGGACGCCGCCCAGAGGAGTGGGGCTTGGCCGTGAAAATCACCCGTCCGACGGTGCCGGTCCAGATAGTATTCAAGATCATTTAATTTTCCTGTGCCTTCACAGACGCTTGTCACGTCCTGGTTTTGAACGTATCCATTCGGGGAACCACATTCTTCCGTTTGAATTCGCGGTGTGTTGAAGTGGAGGGATGGATTCCAACAGTATTGCTAAAGCGTTTCGAAGGCGGAACCGGGTGGAGGCGGATGGTCT
>JBEKRS010000059.1:0-33337 GCA_049518535.1 Occallatibacter sp.
TATCATCCTTTTCCTCTACGCCGCATGGGCGTCATTACCTGAGGTAAGAGCCGGATGCGGGAAATCCGCTCGTCCGGATCCGTGCGGGGGGTATGGAGAAATCCGTATCCCTACCGCGACTGACGGGCGCACCCCTGCGGGGACTTTCACGACAAATCGTAGCCTAATCTTGATTTGTGATATTACTGCTCGGTTTACGCAACACCAATAAGTGGGCCATATCCGCGCCGCAGACGGTCAGCAAAAAACTGGGGCGCAACACGAAAACGGCGACAGCCCCGCGAACGAGGCGGCCGCCATTCCCAGTATCAATGCATGGCAATGCTCTCAGGGGTTGGCAAGGATGGCTGCGCACGAAGCATCGGCGAAATCCATCTTACGCGCGCGGCTTCGCGTTCGGCGAGGCTTGCGAATTCGGTCTTCCGGACATTGCCGTCCCAGGCGAGGAGCTTGTTGAAGGGGATGGTCGTCGTAGTCATGGTGCCCTCTTTGGTTTGAAGTGACCCCCAAAGGGGGGCGAGAGAGGAAACCGACAGCCGCGAACGAGGCGCGGCGTCACAGGTGACCGCGGAATAAATGAGGGGCGACCCGGAGGGGAGGCTCGTTTATGCCGCGAAAGCGCCTTGACGCGAGCCGGCGGCTGTCATGGTGACTCTCCCCCGCCAATGTCTGGTTACGCGAAGAGGGCGGGCATGACATCCGGCCGTCTCATGCGCGTAGGCAGGGGCGCAGGGCTGGCGTTCGGCATGCGACGAATAAGGCGTATACTCTCCGCAAATGGTGCGGCGAATAAAACGAGGGGTCTATATACACGAGCTGATCCCAACTCAGGGTCGTCTTGTCCGTGTCCCGCAAGGTAGAAGGAGCCTTTACGGAGCGCGCCGGGTCTTTGAGAAGAAAGTCCTGTTCGACCGCCTCCCGAAAGATGGCCCGCATGTAGGTTCCTGGGTTCAACACTCTGTCCCTGGATCGTGTTTTGGCCAGCCGATTGAGATGAGTCTGGAGAGCGAGTTTATCGATGTTTTCGAGCCGTACACCCCGGAAAGCATCGACGAGATCGGCCTTGATGAGAAACTTCTTCGTCTTGGCCGTTTCTTCTTTCCAGTCCGCCTCTTTCAGCGGCAGGCAGCGATTTTGGACAAACCAACCGAAGGTGACGCTGCCGTTTCTTACAACCCCATCTTCTGCAATCTGCCAGGTAAGTCTCTTGATTTCGAGTTCCAGTTGTTCGCGCGCCGGGGGCGTCGCCGCGAAATATCGCTAAATTAAAATCTTGATTCTCTATCCTTCAAGTTGGTTGAGTGGTTCCACCACTAATGTGATCCTTTAACTTTGTGTTAGGTGGTTTTTTCTTGGCGAAAAAGGCATTGGAGGACAATAGTTTCGAGGCACAACAAACGTGTAACCACCATAGAGAATATCAATTGCCCCAGGCCTCGCAAGGCCTGGGACAATTGATTTATGGCGGAACTAAGCAATGCGGACTTTCCGCATTACTCTAGTTGATGATGACCACGTTGATGCTCCACGGGGTCAGGGTCAGAGAAAGCGGCAGGCTCTGCGAGCCGAGATTGGTGGTGGTGGGCGCGGCCCAAACGCCACTTTCCGACTCGTCGTAGAGGGTCTTGTTGTAAGTCGTTTCGGTTACGGAGGTCGAACTGGTCTTGCTGGTCACGTCGATCTGAACGTTCTCGCTGCTGTTTTCGTTGCGGTTGAACAGCACCAGCGCCGTACCGCCGCTATGGGTTGCCGCGTAGGCAACCACATCCGTCGTATCGCCGGTAACGGTCGGGGTCAGCACCTGCTCGCCGGTAACAAGCACTTGGCTGAACAGTTGGAAGGCGCGCGCCGTCGGTAGCAAGGTTCCCGCCGCCAGCGTTTCGGCTGTGCACTGGTATCCATCGGGCAGCCCGTCAGAGAAGACCATATAGCCACCGAATGTTTGCCAGCCGTAGAGCGAACTGGAGAAGTTCGCGCCGTAGGTGCTATCCGCGCAACCGCCGAAGCCAATCCACCACGTTGCTCGCGATATGCCGTCGTTCATCATCTCGCCCAGTGTCTGACCGGCATACAGGGCCTGAGTGATGGACATGGTTTGTTTGCCTGGGTCGCTGTAGACCGAACCCATCTCGCCGACGTAGATGGGCGTATCCGCGGTCCCCCACTCAGCCAGTTCCGACTTCACGGTGTTGATGTTGGTGGTCAACGCCTGCGCATCCTGATTGATCAGGGCGGAGTCGTTCTCTGCCCCCGGCCCCTGGGGGTAGTAGTGATATTCGACGAAGTCGTAGAAACCCTTTGCATTGGCGAGCACGGTATTGTCCCACCCGCCGCCCGCATTATCCGCGTCCACTACGACGCCGACCAGCGTGGCCGGAGAAGCCGCTTTGATCAACTCATAGTAACCACTGGCTCCGGCAACTGCAGCGGCATAGGTTGCGGCGTTGTTGGCAGGAGAGTGGAGGTCTTCCTCCCAAGTGCTTCCGTATACTTCGTTGCCCACAGTCATGTGGCTCACAGTGATGCCATCAGTCAGGGCGGCAGCCACCCATGCAGCCGCCTCGCTAGGTACGCCGCCCCCTGTGCAGGCTGCGTTCGTGCCGTAGTTTGCCGTAAGCGCCACATCGAGACCAGCCGGAACTGCCAGGTCGCTGACGAAATTTGCAAAAACATCATCGGCAACCGGTTGACCAAAGCTCGTCGCAAACGGCGCGACGTCGCAATTGGTATTGGTGGCCCAGTGATAAGCATCCGACCATGAACCGCCTGGCCAGCGTACCGCCTTGATGCCAGCGGTCTGGAACGCGTCCACAATCGCGCTCTTATTGGTGACAATGTCGTACCAGGCACCCATGTTCATGCCTAGAAGCTGATCGGTTACGACCGGGCCGGTGCTCGACTGGTTCACGGTCACCGTGGCATTGGCCGGCGTACCCTCGGTTATCGTGAGCGTGATGGAGGTATTAACTGGAGTCACTGTGCCGGAGGTTCCGGTGATGGTAATCGGATAAGTCCCAGCTACAGTGGTTGCAGCTACCGCAAAGGTGACTACGCTTGAGCTCGTGGATGCAGCAGGGCTGAACGTAGCAGTTACGCCTGTGGGTTGGCCGGATGCGGCAAAGGTTACGCTGCCGGTAAACGGGCTGATATCAGTCACCGTGATGGTGTCGGTCCCGCTGGCGCCTGGGGCAACCGACAAAGACGTCGCCGAAGGATTAAGCGTAAAGCCCCCCGTGCCAGTTACAGTGAGAGTGATGGAGGTGGTAACTGGAGTTAGTGTGCCGGAGGTTCCGGTGATGGCGATCGGATAACTCCCAGCTACAGTGGATGCAGCGACCGCGAATGTCACCACGCTCGATGTCGTGGATGAGGTGGGGCTGAACGTAGCCGTAACTCCAGTGGGCATGCCCGATGCGGCAAAAGTTACGCTGCCGGTGAATGGGCTCTGGTCAGTTATCGTGATGGTGTCGGTTCCGCTGGCGCCCGGGGCAACCGACAAAGTGGCCACCGAAGGCTTTAGCGTGAAGCCGCCTTGATTAACGCCGCCGCAAGCTGTTCCGTTAATTGCGAAGTTCGTGGGAACTGCGTTGCCCGATCCATTCAATGTGCCGTTGAATCCGATGCCAGTCGCGCTGCCGCCGGCGGGAATGCTGCCGTTGTATGGCTCGCTCTTCACTGTCACGTTCGCGCCGCTCTGGGTTTCAATGCCATTCCAGAGAGACGCTATCGTCTGGCCGTTGGCAAAGGTCCAGGTCAGCGTCCAGTTGCTCAGAGCCGTTGTGCCGGTGTTCTGGATAGTGATAGCCGCACCGAAGGCAGTCGAGCTTTGTGGCGTGATCGTGTAGATCACCTGACATGCGCCATTGGATGTGCCCACTGTCAGCGTAATAGTAGTGGTTGATTGCAATGCGCCGGAGGTACCAGTGATGGTGATCGGATAGGTTCCGGCTACTGTCGTTGACGCGACCGCGAGAGCGACAAGACTTGAGCTCGTTGATGAAGCCGGGCTGAACGCAGCTGCTACGCCGGTTGGCAGACCGGATGCGGCAAAAGTCACGGTGCCGGCAAACGGGCTCACGTCGGTTACCGCGATGGTGTCAGTAGCACTGGCGCCTTGCGCAACCGAGAGCGTCGCCGCCGAAGGAGTTAGCGTAAAGCTTCCAGGACCGGTTACCGTGAGCGCGATGGCCGTTGTCGCGCTCTGTGTGCCGGAGGTCCCGGTGATGGTAATCGGATAAGTCCCAGCTACAGTCGAAGAAGCTACCGTAAATGTGACCACGCTGGTCGCCGTGGCCGGGTCGGTGCCGAAAGCTGCAGTAACTCCGGTCGGCATTCCAGACGCGGCTAGAGTTACACTGCCTGCGAATGTGCCAGTATCTTTCACGGTAATCGTGTCGGTGCCGCTTGCGCCTTCGACAATCGACAGCGCCGAAGCCGATGGCGTGAGCGTGAAGCCTGACGCGGGGGGCACAGCGAGTGTGATGGTGGTGGTAATTGAAGCCAGTGTGCCAGAGGTCCCGGTGATGGTGATCGGGTAGGTTCCGGCCACGGTTGTTGCAGCGACCGCGAAGGTAACCACACTGCTCGCCGTGGCTGGATTGGTTCCGAACGTAGCAGTTACTCCGTCAGGCTGGCCGAATGCGGCAAGAGTTACGCTACCGGTGAACGGGCTCACGTCCGTCACCGTGACGGTGTCGGTGCCGATGGCACCCTGGGCAACCGTTAAAGTCGACGCAGAAGGCGCAAGCTTGAAGCTCCCTACCGGAGCCCCGCAGGTCGTCCCATTGATCGCGAAGTTCGTGGGGACTGCATTGGTAGCGCCGTTCCAGGTGCCGTTGAAGCCGATGCCGGTGACGTTGCCGCCGGCAGGGATGCTGCCGTTGTAGGGCTCGTTGTTCACCGTCACGTTGGCGCCGCTCTGGGTTTCAATACCGTTCCAGAGAGACGAAACTGTCTGCCCATTGGCAAATGCCCAATTCAGCGTCCAGTTGGTTAAGGCAGTCGTTCCCGTATTTTGGATGGTGATCGCTGCACCGAAAGCACTTGAGCTTTGTGGCGATATCGTGTAAACAACGTTGCACGCGGTCTGAGCGTTTGCGCGCTGTACAACAAGGCTAAGTAGGAGAGTTGCGAGGACTGCAAAGTACCCGCTGAATCGACGGACGCCAACGCGCCCGCGGGAGGAATTCAACTGCTGAGACATGGTTTCTCCTTGTACATCACATAGCCCACCCGCGTCTATACGGATGAGTGCGACTTTGATGAATGATGCCGGTATTAGGGGTCGCGTCCTGCGGGCGATTACGATCATAGTCTCAGCCGTGATTTGGGCGCACACTGTTTATTGACGAGCAGGTTCAAGGCAGGAGAGGAAAATGAATCTTCTTGCAAGGGGTAGACAACTTTAGACTACTTACAAACCAGGCAAAACGATGCGTTCTGTCGTGGAAGGCAATCATAAGTGCATTACTTACCACGGATGAACCACTTATAGCACAACAACTACAACCGGTCTAAGATCCGTCGTCAAAGTGACACAGACATTTATGACGCAATATCCCGCCGGATTTGCATGTATCAAACGACGCAACCAACACTAAAACGTTTTTGCAGAATAAGTCAAGCTGATACTTCATAGCATACAAAAGTAGTTTGCCACCCGCTGGGAGATTTATTTAAAAGTCAACTGTCAGGGCCACCTTGGGAGCCAGATCCGCATCAGTATCCACAACGATCAGGCATACCAACAAGAAGAAATCTCCCGAGAAGAACCTTATCTGGCGATCATAAGTAAGAGAGATGGGGCGAGTAATGTCCAAAATGCCATACATTGCAAGCTCTTTAGTATCTGTCGTGAACGGATGAACATCCGGAGTACTATACAGTATCTCACTCGCCAGAGTGTTATACAGTATCTCACCTGTCCTTGAATCATTCACACAGCTACCATCACCCCGGTTTGAAAAGCAGGATTGTCGTTCCCCAAAAGGAGAAACTAATGCAAAATCGATCCGTGTTCCAGATGCTGGCGATTGCGTTCGTAGTCTGCCTTGCCTTCCTCACGATGCCAACTCCGTCCGCGGCCCAATCAACCTGTTCGGCGACCGACGTAACGGCTCTCGACGGCGGTTTGTACAACTTTCAGATGAATGAATACGACTCCTCACTGGAGGAGTGCGCAACTATCAGCGGCGTGGGTTTCACGATCACGACCGCGGACTTCACGAATGCCACCAACGGCTCCCCGGCAACCTACACATCAATCTACAGGGGATGCCATTGGGGTACGTGCACAGCCTCCAACCCCTTCCCCATCGAGGAAAGCAACATCGCTTCGGCAAGTACCAGCGTCAGCATTACACAGCCTTCTGGCTCTCAGAATGACGCAGCTTACGACATCTGGTTCAACCAAACGTCGACCACCTCGGGACAACCAAACGGCACCGAAGTCATGATCTGGATTAATCATCAGGGGGCCCCAGAGCCCTTTGGGTCGCAAGTGGCGACAGCGACAATCGATGGTGCCAACTATGCAGTGTGGACGGGAAACCAGACATCGTGGAAGATCATTTCGTATGTAGCGACAAGTCCTGTAACGTCTGCAAGCCTAAATCTTCTCCCGTTCTTCGCTGACGCTGTGGCGAGAGGAAGTCTGGAAAGCTCATGGTGGCTGATCGATGTGGAATACGGCTTTGAGATCTGGACGGGCGGCCAGGGTTTGGCTATGAGCAACTTCTCGGTGAGCGCAGCGGCGGGGAGCGGTGGCGGGGGGACATGCACTACTGCGCCTTCAGCTCCCAGCGGTCTTTCGGCCACCACGTCTTCCTCCAGCGTGATCAACCTGAGTTGGACGGCGGATACAGCTCCGGCAAATTGCACCATCAGCGGCTACAACGTCTTTCGCAGCACCAGTAGCGGATTCACTCCGTCTTCGAGCAACCAAATTGCAAGTGGCGTGACGTCCACAAGCTACTCCAGCACGGGCCTCTCGGCTTCGACAACCTACTACTACAAGATCGAAGCTGTTGACTCGGACGGCACGTCGGCTGCATCGGCTCAAGCCAGCGCGGAGACTTCCGCCTCCAGCGGCGGTGGCTCGGGATGCACCGTCGACTATACGATTTCACCGCAAAACTCAGCCGCTTTCGGAGCGGCCATTTCCATCACGAACGGATCGACCGCAATAACAGGTTGGACCCTCACCTGGGCGTTCGCCAACGGGCAAACAATCTCATCCCTCTGGAACGGCGTGGAAACCCAGAGCGGAGCAAACGTGACAGTGAAAAACGAGAGTTACAACGGCACCATTGCAGCTAACGGAACTCTCTCCGGCATCGGATTCAACGGCACCTGGAACGGCACTACCAACGCGGTTCCCACGGCGATCTCGCTCAACGGAACGGCCTGCACAGTCAATTAGCGATTTACCGCTCTTGGATAGTGACGACACAAGAATGGGGGCAAAGGACGGATGGCCCAGGTCTTAGGGAGGCAACAAAATGGGCGCGCATTCAGTTTCCGATTTTGGGTCCTGGGTGGGATTTGGGCCGTTCTCCTGTTGCCAGTGGGTCCAGAAAGATTCAATCTCCAAGGTTCCTTCCATTCCTGCTGCGAAGTGCCGGAGACCGCGCCAATGCAATCTTCGGGGTTCTCGACAAGGCGGCCGTAGGCGAAAGGTTTGGTGTGCACGTCGTTTAGCGACGTCGTTTCTGGCAGATGTTCTCTGTGCAATTCTTCGGCCAAGACCAGTATTACCTCAGAAACAAACCCGCTTTCGAGGTGGGTAGTTCAAGTTCGCTTAGAAGCGATCGTCTTAGTCGCAACCTACTCAACGCGTCAGTCCAGTGCTGGAGCAAATACGATCATCGAATTCACATATGGGTCCACTTTCAGCTCCCATAGAAGGGCCTCTTTCGCTGCGCTCCAGAGACCCTTCTCCCCGCAAATCCAACAACTTTGCGCTAAAGACTGGTCGATCTCTACCCCGTCCTAGTGGCCGGGCCCTGCTCCCCCGGCACGAACAATCGCGAATCGAGAACTAACAATCGATCCGCATTTGCCGATACTTAATAGAGTGTTTGGGTTGGTATTTGTGAATCGATGCAGAGGGGTCCGCCGCAGCTGTAACGGTGGAATTACTCCTCGCACAAGTCGAGGAAGTCGAGAGAAATGTGAGTGATCCAGTTCCATCCTTGAAAGCCGGGAGGTTTCAGTCTGCGGCAATCGGAGCTATCCAACTCCGATTGCCGGGGAGTTTTTCCTGGCGCGGTCGGATCTGGGAGGGACCGATCCAGTTGCGAACTTGTGCGTATGGGTTGCGCCGGGGGCTCCTGCTTGTTCTCATAGTATTTGCCGCAGCGTCGGTGAAGGGACTTAACCCGAAGAGGAATATTGATCAGTATTTTCACGATGCGTGGACCTCGCAACGTGGACTTCCCGGAGAGGCGGTGTATCAGATACTCCAGTCTCCCGACGGCTACCTTTGGCTGAGGACCTCAGCCGGACTGGTTCGGTTCGACGGCGTCCGGTTTGTTCTCATGAATGAGGTCATTGGGAACGAGCCGGTGAAAGCCATCGCCATGAACGCGGACGGCAACGTGCTGATCCGGACTATGTCAAGAACAGTGCTTTACAGAAATGGAGTGTTTTTCGACTATCTGCCCCCCGCGCCGTTGCCAGACGGCGATATCCGGGTCATCTTTGAGAGCCGCGAGCACCAGGTATTCATAGGCGCGGATGATTTCATTTACGCCGCGCAGCGAGACGGGATACATCTTATGCAGGCGCACACGGCGTGGGTCAGCGCATTCCTCGAGGACGAAAAAGGAATCGTGTGGGTTGGAGGCACCTACGATCTCTATACATACCAGGATGGCAACCTTCGGTCAGCAATCAAGATGGGTGCAAAAGAAGGAGTCTCTTCTCTTTTTGAAGACCATCAGCATGTTGTTTGGGCGGGAACTCCGCACGGCTTGTTTCGCTTGTCGAAGGATGGGACATCGTTAGAACCAATCGATCATAGTTTTTTTCGCGGCGGAGTAACTCGGATTATCGAGGACGGCCAGAAAAATCTATGGCTTGGGACTCCAGCCTCCGGGCTGACAAGAATGACCGGAGATTTGGTTTCGTCCTTCAAGTTCTCCGATGGTCTGACCGACAATAAGGTTCTCGCTCTCTTTGAAGATCGGGAAGGAAGCCTTTGGGTTGGCACTACGAGCGGCCTGGATAGGTTTCGCGACACAAAGATCACAACACTAACGGTCAAAGAGGGTCTGCCTTCCGACGACACACCTTCGGCGATCACGGCGCAGGATGAGAGCATCTACGTACTCTGTTCAGATGGAGGATTGGCGCGAATCGTGAACGACAAGGTAGTGAGCGCGGTTACCAGAATCCCCGGCCTGGCGTCGATCCACGGCGGGGCGCTCTACGAAGACAAAGAAGGCAGCTTGTGGCTTGGGACCTTCGGTGGTCTGACTCGTATAAAAAAAGGCAAAATCACTGTTTACAAATCTGACCCGCTCCTTTCCATGCAATATATTCCGGCCATCAACGAGGACGAAGAGGGCCTGATCGCCGGTACCGCTGACCTGCGAATCGTGCGCGTTAAGGACGGAAAAGCGCAGCCCTTCACGGTGCACGGAAAGACCACTCCGCTCTCGTCGCCGGGCAACTACACGTTTACGATCTATCGTCAGCCGTCAGGAACCCTGTGGTTTGGCACGGTCGGGGGACTCTTCAAGTATGCTCCGGGAACTATCCCGGTCCGCCAGCCCCGCATCGACTTCCCAGTTACCTCCATTTCAGACGACGGGCAAGGGAGTCTGTGGCTGGGTGGACGAATTCCGGGGACCATTCGCTTTCGAATTCGCGACGGCCAGGTAACCCACTACACCAAGCGGGATGGTCTCTTCGACGAATACTCTTCCCGCGTTCTCTCCGATGATAAAGGTGGTCTTTGGTTCAGCACCTCGAACGGCATCTATCGAGCCAAATGGAAGGATCTCGACGACCTCGCTGATGGCCGCATCTCCCACGTGCCGTCGACCGTCTTTGGGACCATCGACGGCATGAAGACCAGCGAAGCAACCTCAAGTGGATTCGGAAGGGGTGGATGCAAGGGTGTCGACGGGAAGCTTTGGTTCGCCACCGTAAGAGGAATTGTGTCTATTGATCCCAGAGACATTCCGCAGAACAACCTGGCTCCACCCGTGGTGATCGAGAACCTGACAGTAGACAATCTCCAGTTACCTTCAAACGACAATATTCAGATTCCCGCAGGCAAGAACAAGATCGAGTTTCATTACACGGCATTGAGCTTTCGAGTTCCCGAGCGCGTGCGATTCAAGTATCGGCTTGAGGGCTATGATAGCGATTGGGTTGACGCTGGCACACGGCGCGTAGCTTACTATAACAATCTTCGTCCAGGTAAGTACCGTTTCAGAGTGATCGGGGACAACGACGACGGTCTGTGGAACGAGAAGGGAGCGGTAGTCGGTTTCACGATGAAGCCGCACTATTATCAGACCGTCTGGTTCTACGGCATATGCGGTCTGATTTTCGCTGTCGCGATAATCGCAGCGCACCGATTTAATACGCGTCGTCTACGTGCCAAGGCTCAAGAATTGACACGAATCGTAAAGGAGCGCACCGATACGCTGCGACTGGAGGTTCTCGAACACCAGCGCGCCAAGGAAGCGGCAGTCGAGGCCCGTGAGGCCATGCGCCATCAGGCTACTCACGATGATCTAACGTCTCTCCTAAATCGCGGCGCAATATTGGAATTGCTAGCGCGTGAGCTATCCCGATCAGGTCGAGAGAAATCCTTCACAGGTGTGATAATGGCCGATCTTGACCATTTCAAGACGGTAAACGATATGTATGGCCACCTGGTTGGGGATGAGGTATTGCGCGAGGTGGCCGACCGTCTGCTGGTTTCAGTGCGTCCATACGATTTGATCGGGCGTTACGGCGGTGAAGAATTTCTGATCGTGTTAAACAACTGCGATGCCGACAGCGCGATGGAGCGAGCGGAGGCGTTACGTCTAGCGATCGCGGCCGTTCCTGTCAGAACTGAAAGCGGTTCCATTCCTGTAACAATGAGTATAGGGATTGCAAGCCAGCATTGGGAGTCTCTTTCAACCGACGAAATAGTGCGGGAGGCGGACGCAGCCCTTTATGCCGCCAAAGATGCCGGTCGCAACTGTTGCCGCATGGCCAGCACGAACTTATCAAATCTGACCGAGAAAGCCTGAAAGTACAAACTCCGGGTAGTGACCCAAACCTAATTATGGCCGTTCAGGCCACACCTGTCCGGGGCTTCGGGTGTAAGCGCCAACAGAGTACAGAGCGCGATGAGCGACAAGTGTCATTATTGCGATTGAAAGACTATTTATCTGACTGCTTCTGTATTGTGGCGCTGGGAAAACGCTTCGACTATCTGGCGGCTACCAGGTATGCACTGCGAGGATGTGGGGTGGCCCAGGCTTGCCGTCGATCATTTCCGTCTCAATCACGGCTTCCATATTTTGATAGCGCTGCGGCAGCACGTGTTCTGTACGTAATTCTCCCAGATACTTTTGGTCCGTGAGCATCTCACTGGCCTCCAGCGTTCCATTTTCGCCGATTCCTGCCGCCACCACGATAATCTGCCCAGTGCTCGGATCGTGATATCGCGCTACCAAGCCGTAATCGTGACTGATGTGAGTAAACGGCGTCAGCGTGTAGATAGCCCAACGGCGATGCATCGGGTCGAAGTGATCTTCAATTTCATAGGTGTCCAGCGCGCTTCGCACAAAGTGATAGCGCAGAGAATCTGTCAGCCGCATCGTCCACGGATTATCGAAGGCTGAGACCAAAATTACCGGGCCCTTTTGCAGGTCAGAGAAGGTTACGTCAGTGTAGGACTGGATGTTGTTCTGTCTAGAGTGACTCAACAGCACCTGCTGGAATCTGGCTATTGCCAAAGCGTCTGCCATGGCCACAGGATTGGAAGAAAGAGCGTGACCACCTACGCTTGAGGCGACTACGTTGGGGGAGGGCACATTCATCAACGTCGGAGAGCCGACGCAGATAAGCACTGGGTTAGGACTATTCAGAACAGGTTCCCAGAACTGCCCGAAGGCGCTGTCGTCCCGCGTCCACATGTAGATTCCGACCGCGCCTGATAATAGCAGTGCAAGTAATACACTGACAGCCGACCAAACCATGATTCTGTGGCGCCGACGGCCGGCTGGCGGTTCGCTTGGGGCAGAGGCCAGCATAGACTTGTTCAAAGCGACGATTGCCGTCAGCTCTTCACTCGACGCTTCCGCCGCATCGAAAGTATCGCCGCGAATGTATTTGAAATCAGGGACGTAAGATCCGGAGTGGAGTTCGATGCGCAACTCCGCCTGTTGATCTACCTCGTAGTAGTACTGTGCCAAGCGCTTGCGGACTTCTCCCGCGGTGACCCGAACAATTGGATCGTCATTCAGGTCATATTCAGGCGAACGTCCAAAGGCCTCTATCCCGATCATTCGCTCCTTCAACTCGTCCTGTTTGCCCTGGAGCGTCTTTTGAACCACGTAAGTCAGGAATTTAGGGCACCGGCGACTATGGCTAAACAGCGCACTGGACAGGATCCGTTCCAGCTGCGCTTCAATCTGGTCGGCAGAAACACTCTGTCCGTATTGGGAATCGATCTGAATAATTGCCTTCCGTTTTGTTCGTTAGGCTGGCCTCTGTTCGACCATCGGTAGCCGACGAAAGGGTATCATACCTGCATTTGAGATGCATATCTATCTTCGCAAATTGCTGATAATAAACATATTATTGATTTTTCTACCCGACTATGCAGTAGCAAACCTTGTGTGCTCTTCTAATGCCTAAATATGTTGGATGCGCCTTACGTCAGCCACTTGAGAACGAATACTGGCTTAGGGCTCTGACCCATTCAAAGCTTGGCCAGAACGACTGTTGACGGCTAAGAAGGAATGGCCTCCCCCAATGCTAATGGTTCTGTCATGCGGGAAAGTGACAGGAAACGCGATCAGTTGCAACCTTTCAAGAGGATGGCCACATGAAAGACACAGCAGGCAGTTCAGGGCAGTCGCCATTGCGACTACTGGGAGTCACCAGAGGATACTTCACCATAACAATCTGTGCGCTCTTTGTTCTACTGGGGATGATTCCTCAGACGGCACGGGCGCAACTCTACGCAGGCTCCCTTTCGGGCACCGTCACAGATCCTTCGGGAGCGGTTGTGGTAAACGCCACCGTTACTTTGACTGATGTAGGAAAGGGAATCGATCGTCAGACCAAATCCGACGCGAGCGGACGTTATCTGTTTCGCGCGCTGCCTCCAGCTCTCTACGAGCTGTCGATTGACGCAATGGGCTTTGAGATCGAGATTGTACCCTCCATCACCGTCAATGTGAGCGAGAACGCAACTTCTAATGTTGTCTTGAGAGTTGGGCAAAGTACCGAGACTATAACGGTGCAGGCCGGCGCCACAGAAGGCGTGCAGAGCGAGGACGCTTCCAACGGCCAAGTGGTAGATCGCGACCTGGTCGCCAATCTGCCGCTGATCGGTCGCGCGGTATTTGATCTGGCGTTTCTGGCACCGGGCGTCTCGCCGCCGGAGGGCGGCAACTTCACGCCAGGCAGCGCCTCCAACAACTTTGTTTCGCAGGGTTCGCGCAATGGTCAGGCAGATATCGTCATCGACGGCGTCTCGACCACCAACTACGACCAGAACACCGGCTGGGTCGATCCGCTTTACACCCCCAGCGTGGATGCGGTGCAGGAGTTCAAGATTCAGCAGTCGAACTTTGGCGCTGAGTTCGGATTCAGCGGCGCCACTGTCATCAATGTCGTTACCCGCTCCGGAACGAACACCATCCACGGCAGCGCCTATGAGTACGTGCGCAATACTTTGCTGAATGCTGAGCAATATTTTGCGAAGCAGGCAGGCCAACCGAACCCGGCCTACCACTGGAACGATTTCGGCGGCGCATTCGGCGGCCCAATCAAGAAAGACAAGTTATTCTTTTTCTTTGACTATGAGGGTGGTCGCCAGATCACCCCGCAAACAAATGTTATGGACTTGCCCACCGACCGGGAACGCGCGGGCGATTTCGGCCAGATATGCACCTCTGCCGGCGGAGCGTTCAACGCCTCAGGACAATGCGTGACACAAAATAACCCGGCGGGATCCGTAGGTCAGATATGGGATCCGTTCAGCTACAACCCATCCGTGCAGCACATGAGCACTTCGTTCGTTCCCAATAACGACCTCAGCAAATACACCAGCCATGGTGATTTCTGGAGTGCGGCCGGGGCCCTCACCACCAATTTGCCCGGCGGGGGCGGGGTGGGCAATCTGATCAACCCGGTCTCCAAAAATCTACTTCAGTTCCTTCCACACGCCACTAATCAGAATAGTCTCAAAGGCAACACAACAATGTCAGGTGGTAACGTCGCCAACAATAACAAGTACGATGCCAAAGTGGATTACCAGATCACACACAACGACCTCTTCAGTGGCCGGTGGTCCACAAACTGGGGGAATTCCGAAGCCGCAAACCTCTTCGGGAACGCATTCGACTCAAATACCCAGGGACCGGTTTCCTTCGTGACGTATGAGGGTTCGGCGAACTACACCCATACCTTCAGTTCGAACACACTGCTGACGGTAACCGCAGGCGCCACGCATTCGTGGACGCACACGCTCGGCGATCCAGTGCCCGAAGCGACCTGGACATCACTCGGTCTTCCTTCGTCGCTGGAAACGAATCCCAATGGCAGCGTCCAACAAGCGCCGCTCATCACGATCAGCGGATATAACATTGAAGGTGGCAGCACGTTTGGCGGCCAGGGCTGGGACGTCATGCTGTATGGACAGGATGTTGGCGGGATCACGGCCAGCATCTCTCACGTCTGGCGCAACCATGAAATCAAGGCCGGCTACGAAACCCACCTGCACCGCATCAACTTCACGCAGTGGGGCCTGCCCAATGGCAGCTACGGGTACAATGGCGCCGCAACATCCGGGAATTGGGCCTCGCCCACGCCGACGGGCGGAGACGCCTGGGCCGACTACATGACAGGCTGGGCCAACGGCTGGAGCGCCGTAACGGTTCCCCCGTCGCCTGCAACTCAGAACTACCAATACGCAGGGTATGTCCAGGATAACTGGAAGGTCAACCACAAGCTTACCGTGAACCTGGGATTCCGCTACGATCTGGATATGCCGCGCACCGAGCGGCATGACCGCATGGACACCTTCGATGCCAACGCACCTTCGCCGATCGCTTCCCAGGTTTCGGGTGTCGATCCCACGGTCTGTCCAGCATGCAATAACCTCAAAGGCGCCTTCGAATACGTCGGCGGCAAAAACTCGCGCTACCCCTTCAATGTCTACAGGGGCGCGATTGGACCCCGATTCGGCTTTGCTTATTCAGTCAGGCCCAGTACTGTGATCCGCGGAGGCATCGGCCTCTACTACGATCCAGGCAAGACCGGTGCGGCTGGAGTCGGCAGCGGCGGTGCGGGCTTCCAGAATTACGCAACACAAATCACCTGGACCAACCTGGGCAACAACAGCAACAACATTCCCAACTGGCAAACCATACTGGGACAGCCCGTAGCGGCTGCGGCGCCAGTCGGCAAATTATATGGTGCCGAAACGCAACTTGGCGCCGATTTGGCGGGCATTCCAGTCAAGACCTTCAACACGCTTCCTCGTGAAACGACTTGGAGCCTCGGCATTCAACACGAGTTTGCCTCGAAGACGCTGGTGGATGTGAACTACATTGGGAAGCACGCCGAGCATCTCTACTTGGGCGGCTTTGTCAACTACCTCAATCACATTTCGGCTTCTGCCGCTGCTCAATACCGCGCCATCGCGTCAACTGCCGCGGGCTATGAGCAGGAAACCAGCACAACCGCGGTGCCTCAACAACTCTCGTGGGCCATTGCAAACGCCACACAGGCGGCGGGCTATGGCGCATGGGGCAATCCTCTGGGACCCACGACACAGGCAGAGTCGGGCTCGGTTCAAGGCGTATGGTTTCCTTGGAACGGCTTCCTGCCCTACCCGCAGTATGCTGATGGGCCTTGGGGCACCGGCAACATTCAGAACGTCGATCCCCCCATCGCCAAATCGAACTATCACGGCCTGACCGTGGCCGTCTCGCGGCCGATGCTCAAGGGTCTGCAATTCCTGGGCAACTACACCGCACAGACCAGCTATGACAACGCCTCCAGCCAAGGGAACAACGATTACATGAATCCGGTGAACACATATGGAGTCCAGGATCCGAACGACATCGCGGCGGAATACAGTCACTCCGCATTCAACATGGCCCAGATTGGGCAAGCTACCTTTGTCTACCAGATTCCGTTCGGGAAAGGCAGAGAATGGAGCACGGGCAATGGAATCCTAGACGAAGTCTTTGGCAACTGGCAGACCAGCGGCGGTTATCGCTGGGATAGTGGACAGCCAGTCATTCTTGGCGGAGGCCCGCAGAAGGCTGTTCCTGGATACTCCCCTCGTCTGAATCTCAACGCTCCATTGAAGAAAAACTCAGGCGTTCAAGGCGTAATGGTCAACGGAGTGATGAAAGGCGATTACTTTGCCAATCCCAGCGCCGTTGGCAGGCCTGAGGATTTCCAGGATGGCACCGCACCGCGTGTGCTGAGCGGCATCAACCTTCCCGGGACTAGCAACTTTAACCTCGCGGTAGATAAGGATTTTGCTGTGAAATACCGTGAAGGCATGGTGTTCAAGTTTCGTTGGGAGACGTACAACCTCTTCAACCATGTTCAGTTTGGCGGTCTGAACAACGGCGCTTCGTTCGACTCGACTAACCAAATTCAAGGCGCCAGTCAAGGCCAATACTTTGGGGCGCTGACCTCGCAGGCAAACTCGCCTTTAATTCAGCAGGTGTCATTGCGGCTGGATTTCTAACTCACAAAAACCCAGGGGGCGGCGGCGTTCATTCCGCCGCTCCCCTTTTAAAAAGCATTCATACGCAGGCGAATTCTTCACTCCAACCTAACAAGCCGACAGATCAGATTGGCTGACGATGACTCTGGCGCGATTTATATTGCCGATATCCGTATCCCGCATGCTAGGAGAAAGAAGTGAATCGAAGAGAGTTTGTAAGCAGATCGTCGCTAGTCGCTGCGGCTCTTGCTGGCACGGGTGGCTCTTCAGCGCTTGCTGGAATACTTCCCGATCATTATGATGCGCGTGGAGTTCTAACTGCCTCTTTTCCAAAAGGTTTTCTATGGGGGAGTGCCACGGCTTCTTATCAGGTGGAAGGCGCATGGCAAGAGGACGGCAAGGGTGAATCAATCTGGGACCGGTTCGCTCACACCCATAGCAAAATCAAGGGCGCGTCTACCGGAGATGTGGCCTGCGACACTTATCATCGTTTCGCCGAAGATATAGTCCTGATGAAACAGCTTGGGATGAAGAGTTATCGTTTTTCAATCTCCTGGCCGCGCATTCAACCCAACGGTACTGGAAGGGTCAACTCAAAAGGTCTGGATTATTACAAGAGGTTATGCAATGCGCTTCATACCGCAGGGATTCGTCCTATGGCTACGCTTTATCACTGGGACTTGCCGCAAGCTCTTGAAGATCGCGGAGGATGGCCGGAACGGGAAACGTCGGACCGCTTTGCCGAATACGCTGAAATTGTAACGCGCGCGCTGGGCGATCAAGTTAAGACCTGGGCGATTTTCAACGAACCGTGGTGTATTTCCATGCTTGGTTACGGGATCGGGATCCATGCTCCGGGACGGAGCGAGTTTGGGCTCTACCTGAGAGCGGCTCATACTATCAATCTGGCGCAGGGTAAGGCCTTTCGCGCAATGAAAGCATGCTCGCCTGACGCCCGCATCGGATCTGCCTATGGTATGTCGCCCGGAGTTCCAGCGAGCAACAGCGAGGACGACATTGTTGCAACGGAGCGATACCATGCGCATAACAACACCTGGTTCCTAGAGACGGCTCTGCTAGCACGCTATCCGAAGGCCTTCGTAGCTGAAACTCCCTACGATGCCATGGGTTTCAAACCTGGCGACGAACAATTGATGAAAGCCGAGTTGGACTGGATCGGGATCAACTACTATAACCGGCATATTACCTCAGCCATGCGCGGAAATAATCAGCAAACCGGTATCGACCCTACTTATCACGGGATGGGTTTTGAGCAACCGGGGGGCTCGGAAGGTCCCCTCACAGAAATTGGATGGGAGGTGTGGCCTAAAGGTCTTTACGACATCGTGATGCAAATCAGCAAACAGTACAACCGCCCGGTCATCGAGATTACTGAGAACGGCTGCTCCTACGGTGATGTCCCCGACGTGCATGGCCGAGTTCCAGACCAGCGCCGAATCGATTACCTTAGAAGTCATCTTTTGGAACTGTCGCGCGCCATTGCGGATGGCGCGGATGTGCGAGGCTATCATGCATGGAGCCTACTGGATAACTTTGAGTGGGCTGAAGGATACTCGCAGCGCTTTGGCATGGTCTATGTGGACTACCGTGACCAACGCCGCATTCCAAAAGATTCGGCTTACTGGTATAGCCGTGTAGCTTCCACGAATCGGATCGTAGAGTGAATCCTTACTCGCGATCTCCAATTGGGCGTAAGAGATCTTCATGACCCGAGAAACAATCTCCTACTAACTCAAAAACTTAGAAAGGATGTCGCTGACACATGATTGGCATCAAGTCGCAAGAAGAGAGAAGAGTTTATCCTGTATTCCTCACATTGACCGTGTTGGTGGTCTGCTTCGTTGCTGGTTGTGGTAGCCCCTCTTCCTCCACTTCTGCACCGAACAAAACTACGCCGACCATCACTTGGGCTACTCCCGCCTCTGTGTCGGTCGGAACGGCACTCAGTGCCACCCAGCTAAATGCCACTGCCAGCGTTTCTGGCAGTTTCGTGTATACGCCCGCTGCGGGAACGATCGAATCCCAACCCGGAACCGTGCAGCTCTCCGTCCTGTTTACTCCTACCGATACGACCGACTACGATAGCGCCACAGCGACGGTGGATCTTAATGTGCTAGCCCCTACTAAGACGACGCCTACGATCACCTGGATGCCCCCCGCATCCGTGCCGGTTGGGACAGTGCTCAGCGCCACACAGCTTGACGCTACGGCCAGTGTGGCGGGATCCTTTGCTTATTCACCATCGCTGGGCACAGTAGAGTCCACGGCTGGCCCCGTGCTGCTCTCGGTGACGTTTACTCCCACGGATTCTACCGACTATAACAACGCAACTGCAAGTGTAACTCTGGCGGTGACCGGCACGCCCACGATCACCTGGCCGACCCCTAGTCCGGTATTAGTTGGAACGGAACTCGGCGCCACGCAGCTTGATGCCACGGCGAGTGCTCCCGGAACGTTCGTCTATACGCCACCCGCAGGTACGGTGGAGTCCACAAGTGGAAATGTGACGCTTTCTGTCACGTTTACCCCCACAGACACTGCCGACTATACTGTCGCAACAGCGAGCGTGAATCTGGTGGTGGCGGCCGGGCCGGCCATCGCTTCGATCAGTGCGGCCTCCGCCCCGGTCGGCTGGTCCGAGACCATTACCGGCTCGAACTTCGGCGCATCGCAGGGAACCAGCACAGTTAAGTTCGGTTCCACGCCAGCGACAGTGATTTCGTGGTCGAACACTGTCATCGCGGCCTCTGTACCTAGCACCCTTCCGGCTGGCGTCGCCAATATCACAGTGAGTGCGGGCGGAGCATCCAGCAACGCGCAACTCTTCACCGTTGTGGCCGGACAGCCCACGTGCAGTTCGGCATTGATCCCCCTCTACGACAGCAATAATGTCGAATACATCTTCGAGAATAACGAGTGGAACTCGTCGCTGCCGCAGTGCGCTGCTTTGAATGGTGTGGGCTTCGCCCTCTCCACCGCAAACTTCGCCCAGACCTCCTTGGGTTCACCCGCCGAATACACCCCAGCAACCTACCCCGACATCTTCTATGGATGCCATTGGGGCAACTGTACAAGTGCCTCGACGACCACATTGCCTATTCAGGAGAGCCAACTTGTAGCCGCAACCACCAGCGTTGATACGGTGGAAACCCCGACAGGTTATGCGCCCGAGCCAACGCAGAATTACGACGTCGCCTACGACATCTGGTTCAACCAGACGCCGACCGTCTTATCGTCGCAGAATGGCCAGCCAAACGGCACGGAAGTCATGATCTGGTTCAATCACAACGGAACTCCGCAGCCTGCCGGCTCGAAAATCGCAAGCAATCTGTCCATCGCCGGCTCTGCCTGGGATGTTTGGGTAGGCACTGACCCGACGTGGAACATCGTTTCCTATGTCCAAGATACTCCCACCTCATTTGTGAAGAACCTCGATCTTACCCAGTTCTTTAACGACGCCCAAACGAGAAACACCTCTAGCGGAGCACAAGTTCTGCAACCATCGTGGTACCTGATAGATGTTGAGATGGGCTTTGAGGTCTGGGATGGAGGACAGGGGCTGGAAATCAGTAACTACTCGGTAAGTGTCACCAGTAAGTAGTATTGCATTAACTGCACAACGCTACTCCGCTTCCATCAGGATTCATCAGGGCGAGGTTCAAACCTCGCCCTGATGAATGTGATATGTGCTGGGTCGGCCTTGCCAGTCGGTCTCTCGGTTATATCGAAGAACAACTTGCAATCCGCGTCCTCAGCCCAATTCCGTTTTATACCAGTTCCTTGATTTCAAGCCGCTGATTTGCTGTCACTTCCCCAAGCTTTTGTACTTTGCCCGAAGGCCAGTGCACTTCGACCATGCCTCCGCGCTCCGCCCCCAGTCCGAAGTGAAGGGTAAGATCGCTGCTGGATGCATAGCCGACGGAACTCCTAACGCATCGAATCTGTGTTCCGCTGGCGGTCTTCAAAGTCACTTCGGCGCCAATCGCCGAGCGATTGCTCCGTGTGCCGGTGAGCCGCAACTGCAACCAATGCTGGATCGGGGTCCGGTTCCACCACAGCTCGATCGGGCCGTCGAGCGAAGTCACGGCCACATCTAGTCGACCATCGTGGTCAAAATCCGCAAACACGCAGCCTCTATGCAATCGCGGCTCCGCCAATCCGACTCCCGATTCATTGGACGCATCGGTAAACTTTCCGCCGATGTTTCGGAAGATCCGATTCGTCATGCCATTATCAACATCCACTCCGCCACCGGCCACAAACAAATCCAGCCAGCCATCGTTATCCAGATCCACTAGGCCGCATCCCCAACCGCTCAGAGAATGCGTCAGACCCATCAATCCGGTCCTGACGCTTCCGTCTTCGAAATCACCGTGTCCGCTATTCAGGAAAACACCATAACCCTCGTTCCGCAGAGCAGTCATCACCAGATCATAGCGGCCGCTGCCGGTGATATCGCCAAAGTCCGCGCCCATTCCCGAAACGCTGCGACCGTCGCCGTTATAGGCTACGCCCGCTTCGAGTCCTATCTCTTTGAAGCCGTTTCCTGTGTTGCGATAGAGCAGGTTACGCGCATTGTCGTTGGCTACAAAAAGTCCGGGCCTTCTGTCTCCCGCAAAATCCGCCATGGCAACACCCATACCCTTGCCTAAAACCTCGGCGAGTGCCGCCTTCCCTGTAACTTCGGTGAACGTTCCGTCGCCGTTGTTGTGAAACAACTGCATGGGCTCTGCGCGGTATTTGTCCGGATGGCAGTACCGTCGCCTGTCTCCGGTGAACCCGCCGCCGCAAAGAACGTCGATTCCCGGAGCCCACTCGCAATAGTTGGAAATAAATAGGTCTAACCTCCCATCGCCGTCGTAGTCAATCCACGCCGCCGCAACCGACCACATTCCCCGCACGGACGGCAGGTTTAGACCGGCAGCATCCGTTATGTCTGCGAAGGTTCCATCGCCATTATTTCGGAAGAGTTGGTTCCCATGCACGCCGACAACAAACATGTCCTCATGACCATCGTTGTTGTAGTCTCCAACAGCCACGCCGGTACCGAAACCGCGCCCTGCCACGCCGGCTTTTTCCGTCACATCCGTGAAGGTTCCATCACGATTATTGCGGTAGAGGCGATTCCAATAGCTTCGATCGGTCTTCTCCAACTGCGGCATTGCAGCCCCGTTGACGCAATAGAGATCGGGCCATCCGTCGCCATCGAAATCGATGACTCCAAGTCCGCCTGCCAGAGTTTCCGGTTGATACATGTTTCCGGTCGCTCCTGAGCGGAGCGCGAAATCCAGTCCGCTGGTCGCAGCTCCGTCCACCATGGTAATGCGGGAGGTCCCGGCGGCAGCCCGCCCACGCCGCGTCAGCAGGGCGGCCATCGATGCAGCGCTTTTCAATACAAACTCGCGTCTAGTGGTGGCCATCGCCATTTCCTTGCCCGGGGCCCTGCAGCCAGGAGTTGGTCAGCCTGACCGCTTCCGCGGCCGCCTGCTTGGCCTCTGCATCTCGCCCCAGTTTGCGCAGCGCGCTCGCCAACTGTGCATGCAGCGCGCCTTTCTCATCCGGATAACCGGCTGCCAACTCCGGTTCAAGGTATTGGATAACCATCGCCGGATTCCCGATTTGCCCGTACGTCACTCCGAGCTGAACTCGGGTCCACGCATCCTTTGGTTGAACAATTGCTAGCTGCTTTAGGCGCGTAAGCGCCGCCGCGTAGTTCCTTTCATTCATCTCCAACTGGGTCATCGTTGTAAGAGCCGATCCCTGTCTGGGTTCGATTTTGAGCGCCGCCAGGGCCGTCTGTCGCGCGTGCTTCGAGTCGCCTTCCATGCGATACGCTTCCGCCATTTCTGCAAATAGCTCCGCATCATTCTGCCTGAACTCCAGAGCTTTGAGGTACTCTGCCAATGCCGCCGGCGCGTCGCCACGTAGCCTCAGTTGTCTCGTCCCGGCGAGCCGATGTCGCGCCGCTTCCGCGCTTAACCGTGATTCCGCTTGCGCCAATTCGAGAGCATAGCAAGCTTGGAGCCAATACGCCGCTACCATCTCGTCTGCCCTCATCCCGCTTTCGAGCAGGGGAATGGCTTCCGCATATGCCCCGCTCTTCACCAGAGCTACTCCACGCCACAGCGATTCGGAAGCGTCTTCCGTCTCGCTTTTGGGAAGATCTCTCAACTGCTCCCATCGTTCTTCCTGGTACAGCTCTTTCGCACCCAAGCTTTCTCCGCCCTGAGGCTGGACTGTAATCAAAGAGCACGGGGCCGCTGCATCGCGGAGACAATCCCAAACGGCTCCAGACACGTCGGGCCCTGGTACGAGGTTAGCGGGCCACTTTCGCAGCATTACGCTCAACTCAACAGGCGATCGCGCTCCCACAGACACCAGCCTGTCGGCAGCCTCCTGCCATTTTTGTTCGCCGGCTGCCAGCAGAGCTTCCAGCCGTAATGTCTCGGACCCTTGAGAATCGCGCATTTCTGCTTCCCGCAGGCTCTCCTGTGCCTGTTCGCGGTTGCCAAGTTCAAGTTGTGCCACGCCCAGTTCGCCCCAGATACCCCGTTGCTCAGGATCCGCGGCGACGGATTCCTTCAATAAGGACGCCCGTTCCTCGCTCCCCTCAGGCCGACCCAGCGCTCTGAAGCGCAGTTCCGTTCCTTTGCCCCGCTGAGTTCCGACCAATGAGTCTCGCAGATAGACCATGCGCGCAATGCAGTAGTCTCCCCATTCCATCTCGAACCGTTCAGTTCCGTTGGACCGTATAACGGCTGCTCGCAGCGCATTTGAAGCCAGGGAAAAATCCCCGAGCGCCGCTCCAGCCTTCGCCACATAAAGCAGCGCAACTCCATCATCGGCCGGGGCTTCGGCGGCAGTTTCCAGAGGAGCTAGTGCATCTTGCGCGTTCCAGCTTAGATACAGGTCTTCGCCGAGCAGGAGGTTTGCCAAGTAATTGCTGGGGGATGTTTGCACAATCCGCTTCAGGATTGGAATGGAGTGCGTATATTCGGCCCGCCGATGAAACGCGGAGGCGGTCTTCAGTTGGGCGGCGATATTTTCAGCCTCGGAGGCGGCGGCCAGCGTGGCCGCAAGAACCAGCGCAATCGCAAGAGCAGATCCCGAGCTCCCCAGGATTTTTGATGCGGAATTCTCCCAACCTCGGTTACGAAACCAGATCAGAATTCTGCCTCTTGACAGCCTCATCGAACCACACTCTCGGATACAAAAAACCCGTGACAAAAGAATATCCCATCTACCTATTGAAACGCACGTTCAGCCTTAATCGGCAGTTGGGGAAGTGTTTCTCGATCGATTTCAAACAACTGTGTGCGCGTCTCGTCTCTCGCTCGCGGAGATCACTCTTTCGTCCAGCGTCATGCTCCTTTCTGTCGCGCAAAAGGATTTCCCTGAGCGGTACACGACCACCCGAAAACGGCACGAAGCACGTGGTATCATCCAAATGTCACGAACAGGAGACTCAGCACATTGAAGCGAACAGCCTTCATTCTCGCCCTCACTGTTCTGGCCACAGCCCTAATTGAGACAGTTATAGCCGTGAGTGGCCGTGCAGCTTCCCAGCTGGCCGTCATCGCCATCGACTACCCATTACAAGGCTCGATATTTCCCCCTGAGATCACTGCTCCTACATTCATCTGGCATGATGCGGCCAATGAGGCGACGAACTGGCGAATCGACGTTGCCTTCCCCGATGGATCGCCGGAGATCCATGCTAAATCCAAAGGCGCCCCCCAAAAAATCGGTGAGATTGATGAGCGTTGTATTTCCGCGACCAACGAATTGCCGAAGCTCACACAGGATCAGGCCACTTCGCACACGTGGGTTCCAGACGACGCCACTTGGACGGCAATCAAGAAGCACTCGGTGGCGGGTTCGGCGACAATCATCGTCTCCGGTATGAGCCAGAGCGGCGTTGTCTCCTCGGGCCAGGTCTCGATCCAGACATCGAAAGACCCTTTAGGCGCGCCGATTTTTTATCGGGACGTTCCATTGATGCCGTCGCAGACGGAAAAAGGCATCATCAAACCGCTTGACGCGAACGCCATTCCTCTCATCAAGTGGCGCTTGCGCGATGTATCGCAGCCGGCCAGTCGCGTAGTGCTCGAGAACATGCACACCTGCGCCAACTGCCACTCCTTCTCGCGAGACGGCAAAACCATGGGCTTGGATATGGATGGTCCGCAGAACGATAAGGGACTCTACGCGCTGGTCACGATCAAACCGGAAACTGTGATTCGCAACCAGGACATGGTTTCCTGGAACCCCTCGCAGGACCTGCAATTCCAATTGAATCGCGTCGCATTCATGTCGCAGATCTCGCCGGACGGACAGTACGTTGTCAATACGGTGAGCGGCGCACAACGCGCCCCGCAGAACAATTTCTACGTCGTCAATTTCAAGGACTACCGCTTCCTGCAGGTTTTCTACCCGACACGCGGCATGTTGGCCTGGTACAGCCGTAACACGAAGGAAAGGCATATGCTGCCGGGGGCGGACGATCCACGATATGTGCAGACCGACGCGGTTTGGAGCCCGGATGGGAAATACCTTGTCTTTGCCCGCGCCGAAGCAAAGGAACCCTATCCTGCCGACGGCAAGATGGCGGAGCGCGCCAACGATCCAATCGAAGTGCAGGTAAAGTACGATCTTTATCGCATTCCGTTCAACGACGGCAAAGGAGGGCATCCGGAGCCGATCGTTGGCGCCTCAAACAACAGCATGAGCAATAACTTCCCCAAGATATCTCCCGATGGCCGTTGGATCGTCTTCGTAAAGAATCGCAACGGCCAGTTGATGCGGCCGGACAGTGAGTTGTTTATCGTGCCGACTGAAGGTGGAACCGCGCGGCGCCTGCGGGCCAATACCTCAAGAATGAATTCATGGCACAGCTTTTCGCCCAATGGACGCTGGCTTGTGTTCTCTTCCAAGGCGCGCTCTGTCTACACGCAGATGTATCTGACCCACATCGATGAAAACGGCAACGACAGCCCGGCGATTCTGATCGATAACTCGACCGCCGCTAACCGTGCCGTGAATCTCCCCGAGTTCGTCAATATTCCTCCGGGCGGATTGCTCAGGATCAGCACGCCTGCAGTGGATATGTACCGCAGATTCGATAAGGCCGTAATTGATGGCGAGACAGGCAATTCCGCTGCGGTAATCACTGAATGGGAAGAATTGGTCAAGGAAGATCCAAGCGATGCGCGGATTCAGAATAATATGGGAGCGTCACTAGCAAGAGCGGGCCGGTTTGAAGACGCGATTCCCTATTATCAAAAGGGCCTGGAACTCAATCCTCAATACAATGCTATCCATAACAATCTTGGGCGAGCGCTGTTTTCCGTCGGACGCCTCGATGAGGCGATTCATCAATTCGAGAAGGGATTGGAGGCCTACCCCGACTCAGCCGAACTCTACAACAATCTTGGACGGGCTCTCGCGCAGGAGGGGAAACTCGATGAGGCTAAGAAGAGTTTTGAACGCGCCTTCAAGATAAAACCGGATTTCGCCGACGCTCATATCAATCTTGGATCGGCGTTGTTATCTTCGGGGCATCTGGACGAGGCTGCTCAAGAATTCAAGCGCGCGGTCGAAAGCGATCCGCAGTCGGCGGAAGCTCACACATATATGGGCACCGCGCTTTACTACGGCGAAGGCAAAGTGAGGGATGCACTCGCGCAGTGGAGCAAAGCTCTAGAATTGAATCCGAATCTCGTGCTCGCTCTTAGTCAGACAGCCCATGCGCTGGCCGCGAGCCCCGATGCTCCCGATCGCAACGGCGTTCAAGCGACAAAGTTTGCAGAGAGGGCAGTCGAGTTATCCAAAGGGACGGAGCCCGTGTATCTTGACACTCTCGCGATGGCATACGCCGAGAGCAGGAGATTTGCAGATGCTGTCGAAACAGCGCGGCGCGCAGAACAGCTTGCGAGGAAGCTGAAACAGTTTTCTCTTGCCGATTCAATTAGTGAGAAGATTGAACTGTATCAGTCCGGGCAACCGTATCGAGACGAATTTGAAGTGAAACCTTAAGATTGGTCCGCTCTCTGACTCCTCAAAGACAGAATGTCAACAGAGCCAGATAGCCCGTAGTAGAGTGCTCCCAGGAACTTTGAAATGGTGCGGAGCAAGTCGAGAGACCGGCTCCGCACGCGCTCTCTTTGTGACCTCTATGCGCAGCAATTGCCTACTAATTGCCTGTGCAGACCGTTCCTTTCGACAGGAACCCGGCGGGTATTGAATTGGTGGCGACGTTCCAGTGAGATTGAAACACAGCCGGACCAACTGTTACTGCTGCTGCTGGACGCAGCTACGTCACGGTGATGACGAAGGTCTCCGTGCTCTTGACCCCGCTCGTGTTGGTGTAGGTCGCCACAAACGTATTGGTGCCTACGCTCAACGGAATGCTGTTGATCTGGCGCGAGGTGGAAGTGAAGCCGTTGGGGCCGGTTCAGCTTCACGATCCGCCGCTGACCGGCTGCGGTCCAAGGTCCACCGCGGTGCTAGTGGAAGATACGGTTACGGTGTTCTCCTCGGTCCAGCTCCCGCCGCCGTTCACGGAGATAAAGGGCGTGATTGGGGTGCTGGAGCCGACGGTGATGGTGAACGCCTGGGTGCTCTTGTCTCCGCAACTGTTGGTGTAAGTAGCAGTGTAGACGTTGACGCCTGCGCTCAGCGCGATGTTATCGATCTCGCGGGAGGTGGAGGTGAACCCGTTGGGACCGGTCCAACTCCACGATCCGCCGCTGACGGGTTGCGGGCCAAGGTCAACGGCGGTTCCTGAAGCCACGGTGACGGAGCTTTCCCCGGCTGCGCTCCAAACGCCTGCCACAGAGATATAGGGAGTGATCGCGGTGGGTGTGCAGGTCGTCGTGTTTGCCTTAGAGGTAGCCAGGCCAAGTTGCCAGGGAATCATGCCGTAGGGATCGCTTGCATATGCCGTTGGATTTGCGCCCTGGTAGAGAAACACAAGGTTCTTAGGGTTGTGCGTCACCTAAGGCAGGAGTGCTTCCCTCATTGTTGTTGGTGGCCGGGCGCTTGACGCCGTCAACCGGATTGCTAAGGACCGCATTCTGTTCACAAAGATAGTCAAACAGTCAGGACAGCGCCGAAAGCTTGCGGCGAATCGTGGCCGCGCCGAGGGAGCGAGTCTGCATGTCCTTGCGCCAGGCGATCACATGCGAGCGCGCGACGGCTCGAAGCGCTGCAGAATCTTTCAGACCCGCGAAAGACACAAACTCGGCAACGTCGCTTTTATAGAAGCGCCGCGTTCTTTAATTGGTGATGTTGTTGAGCCATTCGATTTCCGGGGGTACGTCTGAAAGCCCGGCATACTGTTCCGATGTCAGTGTACGTTCGCTATTGGTATTAACTAGCTCGTTTGCCACCGCCTGCCCTTTTGGTCATGTCCCTAGCGCGATAATGTATTTTATCGTGCACAACCTTGATGGGTGTTGAATCCAATCAACTGTGCCAACACTGCCGCCAACCGAATACATCTCCAAGAGCGGCGAAACCTAGAAACGCGCCTTGGCGGAGATAAGCGGCCAATATCCCGGATGATGCCTGGTAAGAAGTTATATTTTCTTTCAGATGGATTTTCTTCAGGAGGCGGAGCCCCGCTTCCTGCCAAGCATCTTGGCGGATCGCAGCGGGAGGCGGGACCCGTGTGAGGTAACGATCCTCTTTGTCCCAGTGTCGGTCCCGCTGGAGCGGCTTGCTGCCTGCTGGGTCGAGAACTCGGACTAGATCATCTTACGCCGATGCCCAATTTGTGAACAAGATTCGATTGTTGGTCATGGTCGACGTCGCAAGCAGGCACACGACGAGCACCACGATTGGATCAGGATTCGCCGCGGCCGCTGTATCCGTTGCGAAAGGACGTTCACCTTTCTGCCGGTGTTTTCTCTTCCCTACACGCATTACAGTCTACTGGCGCGCTGCCAGGCATTACTGCGTCGCTTTGTGGAGCACTGTTCGTGGGAGAAGGCAGCGCCGAAGTTCAAGGATGCTGACCGCGCAGCCGATTGCTCTACTGTGCGTCGCTGGTCACAAGGTGTGGACGAGTCAAAGCCGGCTCTATCTTTTCTCCGCAAGACGGCTGCGCGAGCGTCCCAGTGGCTGGAATCTGCTCATTCGCATCAGGACGAGTCGGCGTTCTTATCCTGGCTGACCCCGGTGCTCGAAGTCCTCTGCCCCATGCGCCGCTGAGAAAAAACCTTTTCCCCACCATCCTTGCCTGGGAACTCCGGCGTGGTTCTCCTACGCTGGGTTCCGGAGGCGAAAAGTGCTGTGGGTGAAGACGTCGAAAGACTAAAGCGGAGAACGCCGCTGCTGGAGTACCTGCGGCAGCACAACTGGGCAGGGCGGCCCGCAGGCCGATTCGAGTATGTCGGACTCTGTCCGCTACACAAGGAGAGTCAGCCGTCGTTCTATGTGAACGAGCGCAAAGATGTCTTCTACTGTCACGGCTGCGGGCAGGGCGGCGACCTGATCCGTTTCGTCCAGTTATCACGCGGCTTATCCTTCCGCCAGAGCCTGGCCAGCCTCGATCCGGAGATCGCTCCGGAAGCTGATTCCAGCACTGTGCTCGAGGAGGCCGCGGAGTTCTATCAGCAGCAACTGGATCGCTACCCCGAGGCGCTCGACTATCTCCACCGGCGCGGAGTGCATGATCCGACACTGATCCGGGAACTCGGCATCGGCTATGGGTGTGAGCTGATAGCCGAGATTGTCTGCAAGCTTTCGTAGCCTGTTTTCCGCATGTTTGTTGGCGAGGCGATCGCACCGGATCAGGACATCCTGGGAGTAAGGTTCTTTTGTGGATAGCATGTGGTATACGATTCGGGCCAGCTTGTGAGCGGTTGCGGTCACTGCTTCCGGGCCGCCGAGTCGCCACTTCATCCGGCGGTGGAATTCTCCAAGGTAGTTCTTTGCGCGGTATAAGCAATGAGCACCGAGACGCAGTGCGATAGCTGCTCGGTTCTTCACCTTGCGAGAGCGAGAATAAAAAACCTTCCCTCCGCTGACCTGCTTTTCGGGGCATAGTCCCAACCAAGACGCAAATGCTGAAGCGTTGCGAAAACGAGATACATCAGGACCGACTTCCATCAGAATGGTGTATGCAGTGAGAGCGCTGATACCTGGCACGTCAGTCAGGTCTACGCCGGCTATCCGGAACATCTCGCTCCTGAGATCGAACGTAGGCTCGTTGCCTGCCCTTTGGTAGGTCCACTCTTTGGTTCGTGGCGGCATCTCTTCAAGGCCACCCACTGCGCGTGGCAGTTTCCGCGTCTTGGATTCCAACTCTACGTCCAATTCGGCAATGAGGGACTGATAGAAACGATAGCCAACCAGAGACTGCCGTAATGCAAACAGGTGCTCCTCACGATAGTCTCCCTCCAACGACTTGGCCACAACCTCGCGTGGACTCCTTACACGCCAGTTGCAGAGACTCGCAAGTTTCATCGGATCACGTTCACCAGCCAGAATGGCATCCAGAATCTTCAGGCCACTGACTCCCGTGATTTCGCTCAGCACATGGTGAAGCTGCAGATTCACCATGTGCTGAGAGCCTTCTGCATATGCATGATGTGTTCGGCTGCCATCTGCACCAAGCTCTCTCGGTGCCTCCACAATGAGCGGATGACGCAGATTTCATCAGGTGGGCGGAAGCTTGCCTTCAGCAACCCAACTGAATGGAGATATTGGATCCACTGACAGTCGGACACATCGCTCTTCCGCCCGGGCACATTCTTGACGTGTTGTGCGTTTACAAGAACTACCTGAAGGCCTCGTCGCTCCAGAATCTGATAGATAGGGATCCAGTACACTCCCGTCGATTCCATCGCGACAGTGGTCACTCCGCATGTCTGCAACCAGTCAGCGAGTTCATGGAGATCTCGTGTAAATGTCCTGAAGGAGCGCACAGACTCGGTAGCCCTATCTGCCGGAACTGCAACGAAGATCTCTTCTGCACCAATGTCGACCCCAGCTGCGTCGGGATGGAGCAACGGCAACATCCGACTGCTCGCCTTACTCTTTTTTACGGATATTCTGGCCATATCAGGCTCCCTTCTGCTGGAACCTGCAGCCTGAGGTTACGAAACGAGCAAACTCCTGAACGTTCCCGGGTGCCAGGCCGGTGAGACAAATTACATGGCCTTGGACTGACGGTACGTCTGGGCAGTATTGCTCCGGCAACCGTGACCAATCTACGGGCACGGATTAACCCCGGATCTGCACCAGCGCAACAGGCGTCCAATTGCCGACCAGCGCGAATTAAGGTGTGCTTTTCGGTGCCCCGACGGATCTTCCGGCGCAATAGTACTCTCATGGTAACCGCGTTTAAGTGATTTTCCTACCCTGTACGCTTGTTTTCAGGCAACTCAAAGGCTATAAAAGATATGTCCGATGTAGCTCCGTCCCAAGCTCAGACCATCGGCCCCAAATATGGGGATGTTGGGGCGATTGTGAAAGCCCTTTATCGCGTATCATGGCCGTCGGCCAGAATCGTGATGAGGGCCTAGTGGGCTCCATGGCCGACAGCTGTTTTGTCCCGCCGGGAACCCCGATAATCTTGAGTTCAGAGATTGGACGTCGATCCTGATTGCTCATTGAAGCGAGGTACGAACCGAGGGCGACTTGATCTGTTGCCGCTGCGGTCGCCCGCTGATCCCAAGGCTGAGGTGTGAGTTGTGCCCTGATCCGGGTCTAGTCATCGATCCGTGATCTTGATCAGGCGTATCTGCGGCCGTGTGCAGAGCGCATTGCGCACCATCCTCAATCATCAACTCCCCGAGCCTATTGAATTTCGACAATCCTGTGCAATACGAGTCGCACAGGAACCCTACCAGATGCCCTAGCAAAGGGCTGCCCGCCAGCGCGGGTGCAAATTCACGCGGAAATTGATCCGCCACTATGCGCATTCTCGCGCGCAAGCGCGAAGGGATGCAACCATGGAAGTCCACTTCGAGTCAAAGATTGCCCCGATGGAAGGGCACGAGTTTTTGCTTCAATCACCTCAGCCCGCAGTTAAAAGACCCCGAAGGCCATCGAGCTCGTCTCGACGGTCACCTAGGCCGAAACCGCTGTCGGGCGAAATAACCCTTTGGGATCCTACGAGCACCTCGCAAGACGCAGTCTACTCGGGATCAGTTAACTCCACGCAACTGCCGGACGCATCTGACCGGGAGCAGTCAAATGCGCCCGCCGGCACCACATCTGTTCCGCGCGACGTGTTTGACCCGAATGGGGCCAACGTCTCTCCCGTGGACGATGCAGCGGCCGTTCCCGACGGTTCAGGCGAGACTCCCGAAAGAGTTGATCCCACTGCTGTCAACAATCAGGGAGCCGCGCCGCTATTGATGTCACCAGATACTGCGCCTGATGGGAATTCCGGTGAACCACTCATAACGACAAACAGTACTACATCCGAGCTTTATCCTGCACCAGTCGTGGTGATCGATGATGGGATCCACGACCTCGCCAAATCGACCGCAGAGGCGATTCCCGATTCCGAACTTGCATCCACTCCTGCCGTATCAAGGACTTTGGTGAAACCGAAAGCCGATACTTGTACGAGTGCTTCCCCAAGTGCTGGTCTTCGTAAACATAAGAAACGAACAAATCGGAGAGCTGGTGGGTCGACGCTGGGTGAAAGACTCGAAAACAAGGACCCGATGGAAACACTCAGCCACGATCTATCCCCTGAGGTCTACTGGATTTTGTTGAGGTGTTGTGGACACACTGAACAACAGGCGTTGCTTGACGCGCAACCAGGACCTTATCACTGCATTATAGGCACCATGAAGATCGTCGATGAATTGATTGACAGGCGCGCCGAATTTGATGGACAAACCGCGGCGCTCATGGCCGCAAATGACGAGGCCTCAGTCAAACAGCGGCGCGCGCTGCGTCAGTGCCTTCGAACAGAAGTGAAACGTGCACGCAAGGAGCTCTACGAGAAGTGGTTCCTCGACCTTCCGCGGAAAGCTGATCCATATTCGCACACTACCATCGGTTACGCGGTATATTCACCGCTCGGCGTACTGGCCCGCCAGCATGCTGCAGGTGCAACGCGTTGGCGCAGCGTAGAAGGCGGTGGACGTCAGCTTGCCGACGAGCATGACAAGATAGTACGGAGGCCTGATCCGGCTTTCAACGCAAATGGCAAAGCCAGTGAATGATCCAAGCACCACCGTGTTCTGAGTGTGTAGAAATCACGGACAAGTGCCGATGATACGGATGGACGATTCTATCGATACTAGGGTCTGTCATCAAATTAACCAGATGAGAGTGGCAGCGAAGTGAATGGCGGCCAAGAAATTTCTGGCGGTTTTGTCATAGCGAGTGGCAATGGCACGGAATAGTTTGAGTTTGGCG
>JBEKRS010000060.1:0-29791 GCA_049518535.1 Occallatibacter sp.
CTTGTCAGCCGCCAACACCTGCTTGCGAATCTGATCGACCAAAGGAGCGAGCAGATGGCTGGCAGCACCTACCCAATCAGCCAGGGTTGAGCGATCCAGTTCGATGCCCTCGCGGGCGAAGATCTCCGACTGGCTATACAGAGGAAGATGAACAGCATACTTCGAGACCAGCACATGCGCCAATAGATTCGGTCCGGCAAGTCCGCGTTCGATGGGCCGCGACGGTGCAGGCGCTTCAACAATGACGTCACACTTCGTACACGCCATCTTCACCCGCACATGGCGGATCACCTTGAAGGTCGCCGGGATGCGCTCCAGTTGCTCGCTGATATCTTCTCCGAACTGGCGCAGCGCGCCCCCGCAGTCGGGGCAGCTGTCGGGGCAGCAGTCGTGCTCGGGCAAGTGAGTGACGACTGCACGCGGCAGATCCTCCGGCAGCGGCTTACGCCGTGGGCGTCTGCGCAGTCGGCCTGCAGGCTGCGCAGACGCTCTCTTCTCTTGTGCGGCTTCTCCGGCGGCCTCGTTGGTCTCCAACTCTTCGAGGCGCAAGTCCAAGTGTTCCGGTTCTCCCGCGAGCTTCTCGCTCTTCACGCCGAACAGCATCCACCGGTACTTCTCGATGACCAGCTTCAGATGCTCGATCTCCCGCGCGTTGGAGCGGCGCTCGCGAATCAGCAGCGCCTTAAGCGTCTCCTTGTCGAGTGAGTCCAGATCAATGAGCGCCGCCTCGGTCATGCGTCGAGTATGCCACGATGTGCTGTGGAAACCATCACAAATCGCCTCAAGAATACAGGCGATTATTACGATCGCCTATACCGCGGCAGGCAGATCGAAGGTGCGCTGCGGGCGTCGCCAATCGATGCCTTCAAGTAACATTGATAACTGTGCACGAGTCAGACTAACGGTTCCCTCCGTAGCCTGCGGCCAGATGAAGCGCCCACGCTCCAGGCGCTTCGCAAACAAGCACAACCCATCGCCGTCGGACCACAAAACCTTCACGATATTGCCGCGACGCCCGCGAAAAACAAATACGTGGCCAGAGTAGGGTTGCTCGTTGAGCACCGTCTGTACCTGCGCGCTCAGCCCGTGAAAGCCACGTTGCATGTCCGTCATGCCGGCTGCCAACCAGATCCGGGTCCCCGCCCGCAGTTCGATCACCGCCCAAGACTCTCCAGAATGGTACGCAGCAACGCGCGGTCCGCGCCGCGCTCCACGCTGATCGCAGCTCGGCCAGGAAGTTCAATGTGAACCGTTCCTGACATCTGCGCCGCGCGAGCTTCAGCCCGTGCGGTCTCCTAGTCCGATGCGGTCTCCGGCATACTGCCGGTCTCAGCTCCGATCACCACGGGAAGCAATGCAGTTGACGCGCCGATGGACGACAGCGCTCCATCCCGGTACGCCCGAACGCCACTGAAACACTTGGTTGGCGTTCACGCCTTCTGCCTGTGCCACTCGGGCCACGCTGACTCCAGGCTCAAGCGTCAGCTCCACAATCCGGCTCTTCTCTTCCACCGCCCACCGCGCTCGCCTCCCACCCATGAACTCAGACTCAGCTCTGAGCTTACGCCAAATCAACTGGGGAGAATCGAACGCTTAGTGCTGAACATTGCAGTAGTTATTTTATCGTTAGATAGCACAAACGCTAGAGCAACTTGAGCTAGCTTCCAATTGCCACAAGAACCTATGAATGCAAATTTATGCGCCCAGGAAAAATCTCTGTGCTTGATTCTAAAGCACACGTAGAAAGTGCCGCAAATCAATCTTACTTTTTGGCCAGAAAAAGCCTGGATGATATAAATGACTTGCGATTGCTGCCCCGGCCGCAACAGCTTTTCCCGACTGACTCAACTTTGCAACGATGGTTTCTCGGTTTCATCGGATGACATTGTAGTCTAGCATCACCACGTCGATCAGTCATATGTCTGCCAGCGATTCCAATACTTCTGTGTCAAAGCCGCTAATACCAAACCTGCGAACTCAGCCTCTGTCACGCATCTCAGACAATGTACTTAACTGCTGGCTATTCAACTCACTTTTGCTTGGATTATGCAGATAAAGCAACGGAATCGACCCCATATTTAATCGCCTTCTGCTATTCTCTACGCTTTCCAGCACCGCCCTTCGCGTCATATTGCGTTGTAGCTTGCCGTTGGTTCCTATATGCCCTTCGACTTTGGTTGGAATTAGTAGCCTATTTATATCCAGACCTCTCACAGATTTAGCCAATCGCGGTTCTGTATTGCCACTAGAGTAGCTCGGACCAGTGTCGAATACAGTTACACCCAATTCGATCGTGCGTCGAACGATCGCTATGGCCTTGTTTTCGTCAAACCAAGTTTGCCTTCATGCGCTCGCGTACCCCTGACCAATACAGGATAAATTCATACCAACTACACCACTGGTTCGCTGCTTGTTAGATAATGGACTTCCCACGGATCTCGCTTACATGACCAACTTTTACCTCAATGGGAATATTTTGTTTTGGATGGTGCACCTGGCCCTTTAATCACTCGCTTATCTGAACTCACGTAGTACTCGGCCATCTTCAGATAAAAGCGAGCTAACACTGCAAGGCGAACAACGCACTTGATCGTGTGACCGCTTCCAAAGTAATCGTAGGTGTCGCTAAAGAGAATCAGGGCATTGTGCAAATCGCGAATCGACTTGCGGGCCACTTGGTTGACGCTTTGGCTGCCGAAGTGGATAATTTCTGCACATGGTGTGTAGTAAACCTTATAGCCCTTCTGCTTCAGCATAAAGTTGTAAGCCCAGTCGACGACAAACAGCTGGAAGCGTTCATCGAGCATTCCTGCCTGCTCCCATGTGCATCTACGGATCACAAAGGCCGTGGTGCCGATGCTATCAACTTTCTGCGCCTGGGAATAATCGAAATCAGTTGCATAGAGATTTGCCATCGACTTACTTTTAGGAAACAGCTTATGCCAATTCAGCGCCTGCAATACCAATGTACCAGGCTTGACAAAGCGGCGAATGCAGTGCTGCACTGTCATATCTGGGTTGAGTAATTTTGGACCACAGGCTGCAACGTCGCCATGTTTGTCCATAAACCTAACTAACATTTCGAAGGCATTACTTATGAGTCTGGTATCGCTGTTCAACAGACACGCATAACGGGCACGTGACATCCGCATTCCGAGATTGTTATTTTTGACATATAGTTGATTAATTTTGTTTTTAACCAGAATCACGTCGGGGAAGAGCTTTGCCACCATCGACGCACTGCCATCCAGAGAGTTGTCGTCGATGCAGATAATTTCAAAAGTGATGCCCTTCGTATGCTTATAGATGGACGCGATGCAGTCGCGCAGCAAATGTTTGGTGTTGTAGTTTGGGATAATTATTGTAAGATCAAGCATCTGTGCTGTCATCGAGACCCTCGCGCGGTAGAAACAACTTCGCGGGCCGGTATACCGGCAACGGTTGTATTCGCCTTGATTGAATCTACTACGACTGAATTTGCACCAACGGTTGCATTGTCACCTATCCTGATACCACCCAGGACCTTGCAACCGGCTCCTAGCAGTACTCTATTACCGACATCCGGACGCAGCACTGGGTCGAATCCCATATCCAGTGCTTTCGCTCCCAAGGTGACGCCCTGGAAGACGGTGACTCTGTTGCCGATGCGACTGGCTCCAATGACAGTTCCTGATGTGTGCGGAAAGAAAATGCCTGGACCTATCTCGCAGCGGGGTGAAACTTCTAGGCCAAAGAGTACGATATTAAGATATGTTAGAAGTCTTGGCACTACCGGAATACCGTGAAGCAGGGCCCATCTGCTCCCGCGGCAGAAAACGATCGGCAGAAATCGAGGGTGTGGTAATCTGCACACAAATCGAAATAATGTAGGTCGTACGTCCGACTTCCCTTCAAGTTCGTACTGACGTGTGAGATCGCTATACAGAAGTTGCTTCAGTTTCGACATGTTCCACCATCAGGCCCCGCGATATGAGTTCTTGAGTGGCAGCAACTAGGCGATCAGGTTCCACCGGTTGCTGCTTTACCCACGTGACAAAGCGATCCAACCCTTGCTCTAATGAGACTTCCGGGGCAAACCCCAATTGCCGATGGATGGCGGTGATATCGGCGTATCCGTGGCGGATGTCGCCCAACCTGTATTCGCCGGAGATTACAGGCTGCGTCGTAGCTCCTAGTCGCTCTCGTAGCAAAACTGCAACTCGCTCCACAGTGGTTGGCTGGCCAAAACCGACATTAAGGGTACTTCCGTTGGCCCCGTTGTCGGTAACACCAAGGACTAAGGCGCGAGCAACATCTGACACATGAATAAAGTCTCTGCTTTCCTGGCCGTCTTCGTAAAGATTGACTGCTTTGCCGCATCGCAACTGGTTGGAGAAGATCGACAGAATGCCTGTATACGGGTTTTTGAGTGACTGACCTTCTCCATAGACGTTTTGAAGCCTAAAAATGACAGCGGGAATACCAAGGGCCCTACTGGCAATCCGCACCAAGTCCTCTTGTGCCAACTTCGTAGCCGCGTAGATTGATGCGGGAGATGTCTTAGCCTCTTCAGCTGTGGCCGTCGCGATAATTGGGCTCGAACAGGTCGGGCACTCCGGCTGCCATCGCTTAGAGCGAAAAAGTTGCTCGGAACGCATGGATGGAAAGACCGGCCCGCAACGGGAGCACCGGTATGCGCCTTCGCCATACACGGACCGCGACGACGCAAGGACAATCTTGTCCACACCATGCTTATGATTGGCCAAAAAGTCAAGCAACATTGCCGTGCCGCCAACATTCGTCTCTGTGTATCGAAAAATCTTATACATAGATTGAGCGGTACCGGTCTCGGCGGCAAGATGAACTACACAGTCGACGCCAGCGAGCACCGCTCCCCAATCATCAGGCCGACAGACGTTACCTCGAACAACTTCTATATTTGTATTTCTGAGCAGCGACAGCGAGGAGAGATTTGGAACTACCCCGTGAATTTGCGGACTTAGATTGTCAAATAAAAGTACATTTCGACCTTGCTCAACCAGCAGGCTAGCGACATTCATTCCGATAAATCCAAGACCGCCAGTGATCAATATTTTCTCGGCACTCAATGAGTTTCCTCCTATAACCACGTCCACGTTGATTTTTCCCGGAAAGCCTAACCCAGTAAAAATTGGAATCCTCTCGTAATCTGAACGGGAAAACGAGATGAAGAAGAGCCAATTCGCAAGCTTGCAGGTCATCGGGATCTTGAAGCAGCAGAAAAGCCTGGGACAAGACAGCGAATTTGTGTCGTCAGCATGACATTACCGCGGCTACGTTCTACGGACGGAAGTCGACGATTTCTTCGGAAATACATTGGACTGGTTTCTAATACTGGAAATGTATGCTAAATAACGCATCAAGATAAAGTACTGATTCGGACCGATTGCACGCAGTATATACCGCAACCCAATTGAGATAGCGCGTGCTCCCCATGAGTAGGTGCTCATCTCTTTAAATGTCGGCTGCTTGAACATCTTATATTTGTTGCCTGCAAGACCGTGGTCAATGGCAAATCGCTGGAGAGATGATCCATGAGAAAACGGATTCTCGCTCAAAGGGAATTGCGATTCGAGAGCTGCGTAGAATCGCCGCAGAGATGGTGTAACATAAAGACCATCTTCAAAAAAGCCAAAGCTATAATTGCAACTTGAATACGATTCATCATCGTTCTCCCGAAGTGCTCTAGCATACGAATCTAGCAATACATGTAGATCTGGTCGGCTCTCGGTCTCAAAGCGCGATTGTTTATGTGCAATCGCATGAGGACTGTTTGGATTAAACGAGCTAAAGTGGAAAAATCGGAGGGGATATCTCCCGTTGACCAGCCAATCTCCGTCATGGCTAGAGACTACCCGCTCATGAAGATTCCAAAATGCAACGTTCAACCCCGGATCTCGAAGAATTTTCATATTAGGAAAGAACGCTGGACTCAAATCCATCCACTTCTGGTCAACGGCGAGACCAATCTGTGGCTCATAAAAACCAAACGCGAGACATCGTTTTGACCACCAATCAAGAAACTGGAATGCTTCTTCACACTTTCTCACGCCAATAAATCCGAGATTAAATGCTCCAAATCGCAAAAGTTCAATGTCGGATGGGCATTTACCATCCTGGATGGGAGTCATCGTATGTGGGGTCACAACTATAGCATGCGAAGCCAGATCCTCAAAAACAGGTTGGAGGCTTCCATAGAAGTATATATCTGGATCCAGATATAGAACTGTCTGGTATCGTAAAAGCAATTTGCCGAGGACAGTAGCCTTCACATTAGTGCTCAGCTCAATGATGTCAAATTTCATCGCATAGTGACTAAAGTCATCAATGCCGAGATCTTCAACCCATAGAATTTGAATATCGCTCTCTAGGATCTGATATTTGTCGTGCTTCTTATCGATAATGAGAATGTAGAAATCGCTCTCTGGATGGTAAGCGAGATACGACTGTCGAAGGGCAAGCGCCTTCCCAAGATAGTTTGTGGCACAAATTGTTACTGCGGCAACATCATGCTTTGCTTCGATACGCACGATTCCCCCTAACAGTCCATAGTGCAAATTGCGGAATTCCAGAAAGTCCGGCATTGGGACACCTGGAGCGATTGGTTCCTATCTTAGCTGCGGGCCGCGCGTCCAGGTTTCAACTGCGTTAGTAAACCGATTCTTGCTGACATGTAACCGGCGATCCGGAATTTAAGCCAAATTGCTCCGTTTTTTTTAACTCCAAAAAGAAGGACCGCGCGAGGGGTCGGATCGTAAACAGAGCGCGGCGAAAGAGGGCACATCGGCCAACTGTTTGTTGAAAACACTCTCATCATTCCGTAACAGAGCCACACTTCTCTGATCTCATGGCAACGAACAAGCAAAGCTGTACTCGCCAGTTCATTCCGTCGTACCAGTGGCCTATCGCTGTATTCGTATCGTACACATAGCCAATAACCTTAGTTCCCGCTGCTTCTCGCCTTGTCCGGCCAGAACTCTTCGCGCACCTAAGAACCGCGCGACTCGATTAACCCTTGGCAGTTGTAACCGCTCGACGCTTGCGATATCGACCTTCGTATTGTTTGCACGCGACTCGGTTCCTCGCACAACCGATTCCGCGTCCGCATCCAGGTCCTGATCAACTTCTGGTCCGGCATAGCCCCGTCGCCATCGTAGGCGGCATGCAGAGAAGCTTCCGCCACCGCGCAGCTTGCGTACTTGGCTTCGCAAAGCAGCTTATCGCCAACAAAATCGCCACTTGAATATGTCCGCCAGCTTCCGCTTGGCGAGTGCAACTATCCAAAAAAAAGGTCCGTAGTATGTTCGCACGAGGTTCGGCATATCTTCCCGAAACACCCAATCATGAGCCGTTTGAGACAATCCACCCGATGAAAAATGACATACTACATCATCTCGATATAGAATTTTCGTGGCTGGATCAGAAACCATTTCTATATTCAACTTGTGATCGGCCTGCATGCGATACTTGCAATCGAATCTCCTGCTATCGAAGATGTCGGACCGATAGAGCAGCCCCTGCTGGCACCAGTTCCTGAAAATAAGCCCCCATCGAAATCTGCTTGGCCTGACTATTCCAATATCTTGCATGAGAACACAGGACGCGACTATATGTGGCATCTCGTCGTCATGGATTGAATCAATAACCTCATCCATACCCGGCAGTAGCAGGTCGTCATTTCCGAACATCATGACATAAGGAGTGCAAACATAATCAAGTCCCTTGTTATATGCTTGATAGACACCGCGAGGTTCCTGCGTGACTATATTGACGTTATGCATTCGGGTTCTGAAAGTTTCGGGAATATCGGGAAGCTGCCCGCTCACGACCACAACTAAATCAAAACGAAAAGAGTTGTGTAGCGCTCCGATTGAGGCTAGGCATGCGTAAAACAACGCCGCATCGGGGTCTTTCACAGCTAAAACAATCGTCAGGAACGGAGAATCATGCCGTATCATAAGCGCTTTTTGCTCCTTGACTTGCAGTTATTGCCACACTGATCCAAACAAAGGCTAACGTGAACATGCATATAAGGGTGATGCTGCTCATACCGAAATTGTACTCTTGAGGAAATTTATAAAGAGCGCTAACCACAAAAGGGAAAAAGACGATTTGTGATGTAGCTTGCCTGCGTCTATAAATGAACAGCTCATAAAACCAAGTAACGATAGCCAAGTAACCAAAGATGGACGCAAAACCTATCAAGTTCTCCCAGCCGGAATAATTACACAACATATAACTAGGGATAGTCGCGTTGGGACCCGTTAAAGTATTAACACCATATTCCAAACGGTTCAACGCAAACCCAAAAAGTGTATCTGGATCGTTCGCTGACCGGTCACCTAAAATCTTGGCCACTCCTCGGTGAATCTTGGCCACAGTCGAAACGCCGGACGAAGCAGCCGATGGGTCGTTTGAGTAATATACCTCAATCGTTGATTCACCTGTTAATACAAATCGATCGGCCATCGCGCTCATGCTCACGTGCAGCCGGTCAAGCGTAAACATCGCGGCAAGTACCAACGTAATGACAAATATCAGTTTAAGCGTTTTCGGCATGACCAACTTAGCTCCTTTCAGGTCTTGATAAACCAGTAATGATATTAGTATTGCCACGATAAAGGAAGCTTTGGATCCCGAGAGAATATCAGAGAACACAATGGGGGCAAGAACAGATAGTGCAAGGCAGCGATTCCCTCGATCGAAGAGATAAATAGAAAATAAATATCCAAGAGGATCGAAAATAAACATGAATGGTCGAACATAAGAAAACCACCCAGTCGTCATAAACCCAATACGAGACGATCCACCAATCCCAACCGCAAATTTAAACATAACTAATGACATCGAAATGTTATACACAAGAAGGACTACTGTGAAGGTTCCGACATTTATCTTTTGAAGACTCTCAAATAGTCTAGCTCTGTTTTGAAGTATTTTACGATACACACAATAAACCCCGACGACCGTCGCTATCTCGTAAATAAAATAGTGCGCCATGCGAAGTTCCGGCACTTTTTTGATCCACCATCCAAAAAGAATAGCCGCAGTGTTGAAGACGAAGGACATCTGAACAGCTATCATTCCACTTATGTATTTCCGCAAAACGATGTAATGTAAGCCAACCGCGATTACTCCGGCAAGGAACACGGATATCACGTAGGCAACTACGTGAAGGGAAATGGCCGAAAATGTGCTAATGATATGCATGAGATTCTGAACGAAGCCTTCACTGGGTAGCTAAAGGAAGGCAGTATAGCCATCGGCGTAAACGTCAAAGCAGCAGGCACGACAGCGTTTTTTGTCGAGCGCATCTGGAATTCATCGGCTACTAATAGGTAAACCTGCACGCCCGCGCTTCTGTCAGTGAGACTAGAATTTCTGCAAGCCGGCATCTAAATTTCTATGACTTCATCCAGCTCCGCTCCAATTTGGAATGGATTGACAATGCAGTTATGTGCGACCGAATAGCGACATGGGCAAAGCAGCAACTCCACGTTAGATGAGCATAGAACAAATAGTTCTTTGAATGATCTATAGGGTCAACGGATTACCGCCTACCTTTGCAGATTCTATTAGCGCGACTCCACTGGCGATGCGTTCCATTGCTTCATGATCTCCCCGTAACGGCTTTTTGGGAGAACCCTTTCGCCGAAAAAGATGGCACCGAATTTTGTGAAGTGCGCGCCGTCAATGCTGAGTAGACGGCCGTCTGCGTCCGTTATTGGGATATAACCATTCCAGAGGATCGGTTGCATTAGAGAGATGTAGTTGCCTCTCGGAATTATTCTTGATTCTTCCGCTTCCAGGCCAAGAGAGTCGCTAAGAACCCGATTCCATTGATTCGCCCGATCTTTAGGTTTAAGTCTCATAATCCAATTCTCGTTATAGCCGAAATTTTTCGTGCCAACATAGAACAGCCGCTTGTCTCTTTCCCGAGCAAACTCAATGTTGCCATTTAAGCAGTGACTAGCAAACACGTCGCTAGCGAAAACGATGACATCGGCCGCATTATAGAGACTTTTCGCTGTATTGCTTGTGAGAGGAGCAATGCATTCGGAGAAATCGTCTCGATACACGATATCTACGTTTTTGACGTAAAAAGTTTCAGTTGTCATATTGACAAAGTCTCTGGCAAAACTGTTTCCGACAACCAAAAGCTTCATTTTTGTATCGGCGGGAAAACTATTTGCTTTATTTTGATAGACCCTTTCGTTGTATATTCTCTTATCCAGATCGGCAGCGTTCACCTTTGCAGTGTCATAGATTCTGGAAACTATTCCGTAATTACGATCGAGATAGAGGCCAAACGATACGAATGCTAACGAAAGAGCTAGCGCAAAGGAAAAGATTGCCGCTCTAGAAACTTTCCTCCTATTGCGGCATGGAGTCTCAATGAAACGCCAGGTGAGATATGCCAAAATGAGGGTCAAAGTTAATAGGGAAGAGTAAGCGGCGATTCCGGGTGGTTCTTTTGAGTAGACTCTGGCCAAGGAGAAAAGTGGCTGATGCCACATGTATGAGCTGTAGCTAATTAAGCCGACACCTACCATGGGACTCCAGCCCAGTAATTTTCCTATAACGGTATTGTCCGAAGAAAAAATAATAATCAACGCTGTTCCGAGAGTGGGCGCAACTAGAAAGAAATTATATGAGGATCTGTGGTCGCGCCCAATCAGAAAAACGGAGGCAACAATCAAGCAGAAGCCTGTTCCGCCAAGCAGTTCGTTTAATACATGATTGCCGTTGGATTTCTTTTCTCTTATTATGAAGAACGCTACAAGAGCGCCCAGAAGAATTTCCCATGCCCGCGTCGGTAAGAGATAGAAGGTAAATTCCGGCTTGCTGAACAAGTTTAGATTGGCTGCAGCAAAACTCAGAATGGCTACGCCGCCAGTCACCACAGCCAAATGTTTTCTAAACAATTTCCAGCCGAACATCAAGAAAAGCGGGAACAATACATAGTATTGTTCTTCAACCCCAAGGCTCCACGTATGAAGCAATGGCTTGAATTCGGATGACAAGGACCAGTAATTGTTTGTAAGCGCAAGAAGGATGTTGTTGGAGAAAAGCGCCGTAGCGAGGATGGATTGACCAAAGTTTTTCAGTTCGTCCGGAAGCATCCAAATATAGGCAAAGATGCACGTCGCAGTCATAACGAGAAATAGGGCCGGAATAATTCGTCGCGCTCTTCTTTCGTAAAAATGCAAAAGACTGAAGTTCTTTTGACTCAGGTCATTAAGAATGATCGATGTGATGAGATAGCCACTTATCACAAAGAAGACATCAACACCTATAAATCCGCCGCTGAACATCTTAAACCCGGCATGAAATAGCATGACTGGAATTACCGCGAGCGCCCTAAGGCCATCGATTTCCCTCCGATACTCCATCAATTCACCAGTCGATTGTTGAAAAGGATCATTGCCGCAGCAATATGCGGACTTCAGACTTATAGGTCGCCGCAACTTTAGACGGTCAGATGGCGACAAGGCAAGTGAAATTATTACATCAATGGCCGTCTTGAAAGCAGTTCCTCATCCTCCGTTGAAAGCGCACGCTTCCCCAGCTCTCGGTAGAGGGCCCGAAAAGTACGCGCGGTTGTGTCCCAGCTATATCGGGCAAGATTCTCCTTGCCGCGCGCGACGAGCGTAGCGCATAGTTCACGCTCCGTCCACAGCCGTTCAATTGCTTTAGCCATTTCATCAACGTCGTATGGATCGAAAATCAATGCCGCATCACCGGCTTGTCCCGGTAGCGAAGTGACATTTGAACAGGCTGCCGGTTTCCCGGTGAGAAATGCCTCCCAAAGGGGGAAGCTGCCCGCCTCGAATAGCGTTGGGATGATGACGCCGGAACAGAGATCATAAAGCTCACCTACTTCCTCAAAATTCACAAAACCTACAAAACGCACCTGATCTTGGAGACGAAGCTTCTTTATCTCCTTCTTGATCTTTCCATAAAATTCTGTGGGCGCTCCCGAACACACCAGCGAAACTACCATCCCCTTGTCGGTTAGAATTTTCTTCAGCGCATGGAGAAGCCGCAAATGGTTTTTGTGCGGCCATGTCCTAGCTGGATAAAAGATAAAACGATTGGGCAGCTCGAACTTCTGCGCAACGGCGCCGACGCCTCCCGAGGCGCATCGCGTTTCGCCATGAACTTCAGGGGCGAAATGCACGATCCGAATCTTCGATTCCGGAAGATCGAAGCTTCGCATAAGATCTTCCTTTCCCCATTGGGAAACCACGGAGACGATAGAAGCATGCTTACATAAAGTCGAGTAGAGATATTCGCGATTGGCGCGCTCCGACATAGCAAAAAACTGTGGTAAGTGTCTGTGCTGAAGGTCGTGCGGGTGATAAATGGACGGGATGTTTGTCAAGAATGCGTATTGCGCAGTAAAGTGCACCACATCAATGCCCTGCCGTTCCAGTGTGCCGTCAGATTTGGCAACTTTTGGCCCCGTATTCCTTCCAAACTGCATTCCGAGCTGCTTCAGTATTTTCCAAGTACTCTTTGCAAATGGAACTTTCTCTCCAAAACGATGCGCTAGATTTGGTCTGATGACCCTTGCTTCGATGGTCCTAATTGGCGTCCCGACAAGTCGCGTCAGTTTGTCGCTATCACCGCGATTTAGAAGATAGTAGTACTGCTCGTCCCCGTCAGCCAGCTTTGTCAGAGCCCGGACGAGTGACAGAGCAAAGGAAGCTGTTCCCCCACTGTCACTGACGGCAAGCCGCGCATCGATGCAAACTCTCAAAGGTGCGCTCATAGCGTCAGTATCCCGATCATCTGCTCTCCGAAATTTTCTGCATCAAATGCATAGCCGAGTCTGAGGTAGAAGTCGCGTGCTGCGGTATTCTCCCTATAGACCTTCAATCTAACTGCTTTCGCCCCTCGATGACGGGCAACGGCATGCAAAAACAGCATGAGGAGTTCTCCAAGTTTGTTTCCGCGGTGATCAGGATGGACCACTATGCCTAAACTAGGAACTTCGTACCCCTCGTCCCAGCCGCGGAGCATACCGTAGGCCAGGATCGCTCCGTTATGCACAACGAGATAATACGAGTCTGCACCTGAATATCGAGCTAATCGATGCGCATATTCATCCGTAAGCGGGTGCGGATGGAAGTATTGGTCCGCTGAATCTTGCAAGCATGAGAAGAACTTAGCCAGGGAATACTCCCATTCTGGACTTAGGGTTCGAATCTCAAGCGCCATCTGGTTTACCTATGTTCTTGCCGGATAGCATCAGCGATGAAATTAAGCTGCGAATCAGTCAAAGCGGAAAACGTTGGTAGATTCATGCCGGATTCGCTTAGGGAATCAGTATGGGGCAGGATCTCTCCACGATTTACGGATTCTTGGCGGAACGGCGGTAGCTTGTGCAAGGGCATGAAGAAGGGTCTGGTTTCAATGCCCTTCTCCGACAAAAGCGAAACTAGATCATCGCGCGAGCGCCCATATTCCTTGGCTTCAACCGTAAGACAAAACAGCCAGGGAGCCTTTTCGGCCCAAGGCGCAACCGGCTGAAATCTTATCCCAGGAATGCCGGCCAGCAGATTCTCGTACACAGAGAAGATCCGGCTACGTCCGGCGACTATTTCTTCCCGCCTGTCCAGTTGTGAGCATAGGATTGCCGCGGCCAGGTTTGTAAGGCGAAAGTTGTAACCAGTTACGGGAAAATAATAACGGCGCTGCGGATCCATCCCCTGGCCGCGCAATGTTCGAAGCCTCAGTTCGAGATGCTTGTTGTTGACGTTGACCGCGCCACCTTCACCGCACGTGATGATCTTGTTTCCGTAAAACGAAAACGTGCCTAGATCTCCCAGTCCGCCCGTCGGCCGGCCTTTATAACGGGCAAAGTGAGCTTCCGCGGCATCTTCCATGACCCATAGCCCGTGGACAGCAGCCACGTGGTTAATAGCGTCCATATCAGCTGGGTGACCATAGAGATGAACAGCGATAATGCCTTTTGTGCGGCGAGTGATACTGGCCTCAAGCAATTTAGGATCAATGCACCAGGTGTCAGGATCGACATCCACGAACACTGGCTCTGCGCCTACATAACGAACCGCATTTGCAGTGGCAATATAGGTTAGGGATGGAACGAGAACCTCATCCCCTGGCCGCACATCTAGGCCTAATAATGACAGGTGGAGCGCAATCGTACCGTTACACACCGCCAATGCGCCGCTGGTTCCGCAGAGCCCCGCGAACTCCGCTTCAAATCGATCGATGAAGGGGCCCGTGGAGGATATCCACGTGCTGCGTAGCGCCTTTAAGACATTTTGCTCCTCGAGCACTCCGAGATCCGGTGCGGCAACGGGAATCTTCACTGAAGTCTTCGTAGCCTCCGAGATCACAGTCGTATTGCTCATCGTGCCCCCAATCGTATCAATTTTGCGATTTCTTTCTTTCTGTGTTCGTGCTTTTGCGGCTTAATTGCGTTCCGCCATTGCGACACATTTCATGCAAGGTCACTGTGAACAGCCATCTGACACTACCGTATCGCCAATCAGTTATCCCTTCTAAGCATCCGCAGTTGCGCGAACACGCAAACTAGACAACACTCGTTTCAACTTAGCCCAACATCTTCTCGAAATCGCTCCCAATCAGGCTTCGCCGGCGATGCACCAAGTTGAGAATTCGTGCTATTCGAGGGTGTATTACCATCCGATATGCAAGAGGGTTTACTGGCTTTTCCGCAAGAAAATGGTAGGAGCCAGCTGACAACAAGTATCTTCCGAAACGTTTGGCCAACAATTGTAGAGATTGCTCAGTATAAAAGGAGACATGTTGACCGCCGGCCGGCATATAATACCACCAATCGGGCAGACGAGGCACCGGCTGAGGTATCAGACATGTCGAAACGAAGACGTTTCGCGACAGTTTCATCAATCCTGCAAGCCCCTCGACTGGATTAACGAAGTGCTCAAGTACCTCGAATGCAGTAAGAAACTCAAACGTCGCCCCTTCGGGAGATTCAAATCCACGGGCATATTCATTTGCCGCGTAAGGGTCCGTCCAAAAGAAATTGAATCCCCGGTCTCTCATAAGTCTGACAAGCATTCCATGCCCTCCCGCAAAATCAACAGCGGTAGACACTCGTGGGAAAAAACATTTAAGAACGGCGCTTGTTATTTCGCAATTTATCAAGTTGCGTTGAATGACTCCAACGTCTTGAGCACCAATGGCTGAAGAGTATGCCTCGTCCAGCCAATAGGGTTGTTCGGTCTGTATGAAACCGCATCTCCCGCATCGAAAGTACCGAACCCGGTGTTTCTTGAGCACTTCGGCCTCTCCGAAGTATGCCGAGCCTGTCTGGCACACCTTGCAAGTGGTGGACAAGAGGCCAGCATCTTTTGAAGTTGTGATTGTCATAGCAATAAGTACTCGACTGATGCGTTCACCGCAGAGACCTGAGGTATTGTGCGGCGGAATAGGGGATGACCTAGATCTGTGCGGCATGTGTTCTCTGATTCAGAGCCCGCAAACAATCTTGAACCGACCTTGGATTTTCAGCTTCGTTTCCATAGAGCATCGCACCGCGACATTACTAAATCAGATCAATTCGTATAGCCGCGCATACCGCACCCTCGCGGGTCGAATTGTGCCGTCGCTGAGTATCATGGCAATTGTTAGGTGCTTTGGCCCTGCTCTTCACCGCACCAGTTCCTCGGAGATTACCTGCGGGAGGGAACTCGAAACCTAGGTTGGTAAAGTAGAACAGTTGCTTTATTCGGCTTGACGCATACCCTTGTCTACCACACCAAGGGAGAAATGATGAACTAGGTGGAGCTAGGCGACCGTGATTAGTGCCAGCCCTCCAGAAGGAAATTTGCAATGATGGACTTGCTGCTGGCCAATGATGCCATTACCCACGTTCTTTCGGAAAGCGTGCCTTCAGCGAAAGCTGCAATTGGCTTCTCCTATGATTCCCTCTGTCCGTGTCAGCCACCAACTGGCAAGCTGCTGAACGGTGCATCCCCATGCATTCCTGTGCTTCGCCTCTTTGATAACCGCTCGAAAGACCTGCAACCCCTCATCCGTAGCGAGCCAGAGCGGATGCCATAGGATAACAAGACATCCGCCGATGCTTTCAACCGTATCTATCAGATCGAAAGTCGCCTGGATCGCGTTGTCAACCGAGGCAGCTCCTTTCATCAAAGGACCATCTTGGACATGCAGAGGTACTTCCAACAACGGGAGGGTAATATTGCGCATGTGATCCCAGCAAAGATAAGGGAAGCAACTACCCGCCCGAAATCCAATCATATCGTTGAAACCCTGCGTGCTGTCGGTCAGCAATCCCGCTTCGGACTGAAGCGCAGGGGTCAACCTCGGGTGGTATTGAAGGTAGTGCTGCCGGACAGAGACAACTTGCTGGCCGGAAGCCTCTTCGCATAGCCTTTTCTGTTCCCGCAACCACTCCAACGAAGCGGCTGCGTGATAGCTGGGATGCAGGCCGATCTCCCATCCGGAGCAAGTTAGCTCCCGCATAATCTCTCGCAATTGAACCGCTCTTCCGGAGAAGGGAACTTTATCAGAGAACCTGTAATTCATGTCCCAAGGATGCCAGTCGCCGACCCCGCCGGCGAAGAAGTAAAAGGTCGACCGGAATCCGCTTCCGTCTTCGATCTTCATCCACTCCGCTATGCCCGCCAGGCGATCGGGAACAGGCAGCGCATAATGGCGAAGCAGACTGGTTGCCGTACCGCGTAACACGTCGACCGATGAAATCCAATCTCCTTGTCCCAGGGGGCGAGGCAACGCGGTCCGCTGGCGGACCGCGCGCCTCCAAAGTTCCTGCCAGTTATTTCGGGATACGTGGTCCATGTCGTGGGTAATGCATAAGGCAAACCGGTGTCCGTCAGGCCATCTCGGCGCGACCTCATCCAGCTTGAGACCGCGCTCACGCAGACGCTTGAAGACGAATTCGTCGACTCTGGGGCGGCGAATTCCCTCCAGATCTTCGGCACTGAGGTGTTCGCGGCGCCATGTCCTGCGCTCCCCGGGTGCGTAAACGGTCTCGGCCTCCACCCGGCGGCTGAGCTCTCCGAAAATCCAGTCCTGCTCTTGTCCGGAGAACAATTCACGAGGCGAAATCTTCCGTCCTGCGATTCCTGCACAGAAATGCGTAACCAGGAAGTCCTTGTTCCGGCCGTGGCAAGAAGTGCCAAGGCTCTCCATACTAGCTTCTGGTGACATCGCTGAATATCCGCATAACTTCTCCTGCCCTGATTGTACAGTTATAACTGCGCAGCGTCCGCTCCTGTCCAGCCGCAGCGATCGCCTGTAGTTCTTCGGGACGGCTGAGATAGTGGCGCAACTTCTTCACCGCGTCGGCCGCATTCTCATACGTCACAATCTCCTTGTCCGGTTCGAACAACTCCGAAATATTCGGGGACGGATCGGTGAGCAGGAGTGCCCCCATCGCTGTCACTTCGAACATGCGGATATTGCCGGCCAGCCCGTTCGCGGCGTCCACGTGGGCATTGAGGACAATTTTGGACGAAGCGATGAGCCGTAGCAGGTCGCGCCCAAATACAGGCGGCTTGAAGCGGTTGCGAAGACGAAATGGGACGTACCGAAACTGAGCCAAGAAACTGCGCGGCGGCCAGGGTCGGCGCCGCCAGCGCATGCGATCCGCATAGATATCGCATTGGACATGGCGTGTGATCGCGCTTAGAAATTTCAAACGTTCTTTAAACAAATGCACCGCGAGCGTTCCGTAGAAGGTGACGTCACGCGTACGATGCGACGTCGCAGAGAGACAATCGGCGACCAGTTTCGGATTGACGCAAGGTAACACCAGTTCGCTGCGCAAACCCATATCCCGAAAAGCCTGCACAAAATTGCTGTGGGACGAGAGAACGCAATCAACCCCTGACCAGTCGAACTGTTCCGCTCCAAACTCGGCCGACCAACCCACGACGGCACCACAATCGTCCCGCACAGACCGCAAGAACTCGCCGCGATACCGCTCTGCGCAGCAGGTCCAGAGAATGTCGGGACGGTAGCTTCGAATCTGCTCACGCACAATATCTGCGCGCAAGGTAGAACTGGCCAGGCCATTCTCCAGCGCCCATGTCGCCTGAGCGGGGTCCGCGTTGCCGACCACAATATCAGCCTCATGGCCGAGCTTCCGAAACTCGTCGATCATATGCGCCGGCCACAGAAATCCATCTTCCAGCAGTAGCTGTTTTTGATCCGCAAAGGGTAGACGAGACACAGACGGATTGTGGAGATAGAATTGTCTTAGATAATTCTCGTAGTAAGTCCAAAGAAGAAGAATTCGCATTAGGCGCCGTGATGAGATTTGTCGATACAGTTTGTTCAAAAGGTAACGGCTGCCAAGACAGCTGGACCACACATTTTTGGAGGCCGGCCAGCGCCGGTCCACCTTGCCATCATCTCCCTGCGGACGTAAAAGCGATATCGGAAGGCACTGCGGGTGACTCTTTGCGCGCGAATTCCTGAACAGCGTCGATCACATATTTCAGTTGCTCGTCCGTCAATTCCGCAAACATCGGTAAGGAGAGAATTTCGCCGGCGAGAAGCTCTGCAACCGGGCATGACCTCACACCCGCTACCCCTGGTTTACAGTACGCACCCGAAAGATGCAGAGGAATCGGATAGTGGATTCCAGTCGCAATCCCTTGCGCAGAGAGATATTGCTGAAGATCGTTTCGACGGCAGCAGCGTACCACGAAAAGGTGGAAGACCTGCTGGCTGTCTGCCAGAATCTCGGGAGGAAGAACGGGCGAATCTGCAAACGCGGCTGCGTAGGTTTCCGCATGTTTTCGTCGGGCCTCGTTCCATTGCGCCAGGTACCGCAGTTTCACCGACAGCACTGCGGCCTGGATCGCGTCCAGGCGGGAATTATAGCCAATCATCTCGTGATCATATTTGTGCGCGCTGCCGTGATCCCGAAGCATACGAAGACGCCGGTTCATCTCCGGATCGCTCGTCGTAATCGCACCCCCATCCCCATAGGCTCCCAGATTCTTTCCAGGATAAAAGCTGAAGCAGGTCAGCCGGCCCGATGCTCCGGCAATTCGGCCGCCGATGCTGGCACCGTGGGCTTGCGCGCAGTCTTCCACTATCATCAGGTTGTGAGCCGCCGCTAGTTCTTCTAAGGGCCGCATGTCCACTGCTCGACCATAGAGGTGTACGGGTAGGATAGCACGCGTGCGGGAAGTGATCCCTTCCGCTGCTCCCTGGGGGTCCATAAGAAAGGTTCGCGGAGTTACATCGACAAAAATGGGAGTTGCACCGGCGTTCGACACAGCTTCGGCGCTTGCGAAAAAGCTGTTAGCTGGGACCAGGACTTCATCGCCACGGCCGATCCCGGCTGCCCGAAGAGCCAGGGTGATCGCATCCGTCCCGTTGCCCACGCCCACAGCAAAATCTGCGCCAATGAATTCTGCGAACTCCTCCTCAAACCGCTCCAGCACCTGCCCACCAACAAACTGACCCGACTCCATAACCCCTTTGACGGCGGCGTCGATCTCCATCCGGATTGCAGCATATTGTGCTTTCAGATCGACGAATGGGACATTAAGATTCATTAGCGAAACCCCTTTCCTTGCCAAAACGATCAATAGTAATGATCAAGCCGTCCTCAGAGTATTCAAATTCGCTGCCGCAGAGTAGGCATTTACACGAGTTTCGGGGTATCAACCCAGCAGGAATGGGGAGCTTTTGGGCACAAAGGCACATCCAGCCGATTTGGCGCGCTGGATTGCCCACGACCAGAGCGAAATCTGGCACATTTCGAATGACCACGGCCCCGGCGCCAACAAAAGCATAGCGCCCGATCTCATGGCCGCACACGATCACAGCTCCCGCACCGATGGTTGCGCCCTTGCGCACATGAGTTTGGACCAGTGCCTCCGGGCCTTTCTTGATATAGGAACGCGGGTTCGAATCATTGGTCAAGACACAGTGCGGCCCCAAAAATACGTCATCTTCCACGTGCACGCCGTTCCAGACTGAAACTCCATTCTTGACAGTGACATTGTTGCCGACACGAGCGCCACTCTCGATGAAAGCATGTTCACCGATGTTGCATTGGCTGCCCACTTCAGCTCCAGCCATGACATGCGCAAACGCCCACACGCGGGTGCCGGTGCCAATCTTGTCACTTTCCGCAATCCCCAGCGGGTGAAGAAAGAAGGGCGGCTGCTGACACATCTCTGTCTGGGAACTCATCGCGGCGTCACCTCGCCAGTCGCAACAGTCACCTCAGATACGTCCAGTGGAGACGCCTGTAGTAATTCAAGCGCTTCCACAACCTTTGCGCCAAAGTCGCCGCTGGTCATGCCTTTTTCACCTTTCTCAATGCAGCGGACGAAACACTCTACTTCCCGCAATAGGGGTTCCGAGTTATCGAGATAAGGGGCGACCATATCGCCGGTGCGGTAGCTGAGCTGAAACTCGCCAAAGGTTTGCGGCTGATGCCAGTCCACGCCCTTATCGTAAATTCGAATCTTCTCATCGGGGCTTGTGTCGTCGTATACGACCATCTTTTGCGATCCGACGATGCAGGTGCGCCGCATCTTCTGCGGGGAGAGCCAGCTCACCTCGTTGCTGACGATCACGCCGCTGGGAAACTCCAGCCAAAGGAAAGCTACGTCGCGCTTGTTCCGTTGCACGCACGCGCGCCCGAACGAAGCCCCACGAATCGGAGACTCTCCGAGCCAGTAAAGAAGGATGGATATATCGTGAACGGCAAGATCCCAAACTACATCGACGTCCTTTTGGTAGAGGCCAAGATTCACCCGCGAAAGGCTGATGTAATGGAGGTCCCCCAACTCTCCAGCATCAATGAGCTGCTTAACCTTCTGGACGGGCGGGCTATAGATAAAGGTGTGGCCCGTAAATAACTCCCGCTCTTTCTGCTCTGCAAGCAGCACCAGATCGCGCGCTAATGCGGATTCATGCGCCAGAGGTTTCTCCACCATCACATGTTTACCTGCCTCTAGGGCCTTGCGCGCCAGTTCATAGTGAGTGGAAATCGGGGTTGCGATCACTACCGCGTCGACGTCCGAATCGAGCAGTGCGTCCAGGTTTCCCATCGGTTGCACGGTCGGATACTGCCGTACTGTCTGCTCCATCTTCTTAGCGTCCAGGTCGCAGCAAGCCACGAAATCGCATACCCGCGATTGATTCAGAACCCGTGCTAGGTTCGGTCCCCAATAACCCAGCCCAACAAGCCCGATTTTAGTCATTAGTTTTTCCTGTCAGCGTCGAACGCGTTGCTCCGCTGCGCTTAAAGTCGTTTGAATTTACCACGGCATCGAGGAAATCCGAACGCATGACCGAGCGCAGAAGTGCGATGTTCGGCATCACGCAATGGCCCTCAATTAAGCCCGGGAAGACGTCGTGAGGCAGAAAAGCGACCTCTGCGATGAACGCATTTAGGTCTTCATAGGTGGCGTCATACCGGCCAGCAATGCGCTCCACTTCCTGGGCCCATCCCACCAGAATGCCCAGCCAGGTTGTTTCGATCAGCTTTGCAACCTCGCCGGCGGTGGCATTCGGAAAAGCTGCGGTTTTGAAGCCTGCACCCTCAAAATGCGTGCGCGCCTGAGCCACAGCGGCCGGATTGTCCGCACCGACAAACTTACGGTAGAAGAGCATGTCCTGCTCCATTTTTGCGTGCTTACCACGGACCGGACTGTAAGCCACAGTTGCCCCCGCCACCGCGGAAATCTTAGCCGTCGTTCCCGGAGAAACCGTGCTGTTGATGATAATCAGGCCGGGCTCGTACTTCCTGATGTAGGCGGCGGTGGTACCGACGAAGTCCGCGATCTGAAATGGATAGCAGATGTGAAGTACGGAGCAGGGCCCCAGCGACTCAACCGGCTCGATATCTACGCTGAGACAGGAGTATGAGCGGCCGAGTATCCTGAACAGCGGCCCCCCGACTTCGCCCAGACCGGCAACAATTACAAGATTCGTATCAGACACTATTACCCTTTCGAAGCCATCCGCACTAAGCTTAGGCGTTTGTTGAGATAGAAATCTGCCCTTGGCCTCATTGCCGGTCTGCTATTCGAAACTCGCTGCTCAGCAATCAAACCCTAGGCAGAGCCACTATGTTCTGAAATCCGAACAATTCGCACCGCAATGGTGTGTAGGGATCGAGCGGCCCCAGTCCGTCGCGAAGCAAACGAAAGAATTTGTAGTTGGGGAGCAGGTCGAAGATATCCTTCAGAAACACTCTACTGGCTATGTTCATTTCACTGAACTCGAACTGAATTGCTTTGATGCGCCCGCCGCGGAGCAAGTCAGCCGTACCTTTGAGTACCTCCAATTCGTTGCCTTCGGTATCGATCTTAAGAAGATCGACGGAAGAAATGCCGCGACTGGCCGCAAACGAATCAAGATCAATCACGTCCACAACATGTTCAACTGCTGTTGCGTTGTGAAATACTTCTATAACCCCGGCGTGGAGCGACGCATGGCTGCTTCCCTGAGAGCCGGCGTAGTCATAAAGCACAGCCTGACCAGAAACGCTTCCGCACGCCGCATTCACTGTCGTTACGTTGCTCGTTCCGGTTAGGCGCGTTAACAGGCGCTGATAGGTTAAAGGATGGGGTTCAAATGCGAATACCTGGGCATTTCCGTTGGCCGCAAGAATCGAGGCAGAATAGGAACCTTCGTTCGCGCCCACATCGAAGACAATCTGCTTGGCGCCTGACTTCAGGTATCGCTTCAAGAAGCTGCGCTCGCCGCTCACGACTTGGTTTTTGTAGTTAAGAAGCCCTAGCCCTCGCAGAGATGCGTGAAAAAGCCCGCAGTTCAATCGGTAAAAGCATCTCCTCGAGAATAAAAAAGCGTAGAAATCAGATAACTCTGATCGTTGCAAGATAATTCCTCTCTTTCATGCACACCTCGGACGCGCTTCATTTTCTCACCTGCAAATTTCCATGAATCCCCAAAACAAGAAACATCTGTCAGCGTGCGCGCGAGATACTGTTTGTCAGCCTTCGGATGTACTCTCCCCTTTGCTTCAGATCTTCAGAAGATGCGTCAACCCTCATTCTAAAGTGAAAGTCAGCGTATTGGCGAGTGCCTAAAGACGGTAACCGGCGTCGATTAGACCTCTTCGGCGGCTGATTCTTGGATTTGATGGAAGAGGAGACGGTACAGCATCCAGAAGTGCAGATATGCCCGCGTCTTCATCCGGAAGATATGACGCGTGCGGGGACTCACTGCATCGGCGAAATATCCGGCAACGCTATAAGCCACCAAGGATGCCATCGCCGAGCCCATGCCACCCCATCGCGGAATCCAAAGCAGATTGAGAATAATGTTTACCACGGCTCCGGCGACCGTCCGGTAAAGGGCAAATTCAGAGATCTTTTCTTGGACGATCTGTTGACCACTAACAACGCCCATAAAGACAAAGACTCCGGTCCAGATATGCACAGAAAGAATGCCGGCCGCGGGGGCAAATTCTCTGCCGAAGAGAAGTCGCACCGCCAACGGTCCCAGAAACTGCGTGCCGACAGCCACCAGAGCGCCGAGCAGGAACATGGATTCATAAAGGCACTGCAGGCGCGCATAATATCTGGCCGGGCTTGCTTCCCTGCTCTTCAACAGCTGGGGCATTACGCTTGCGCAGATGACCAATGGAATGCTGTACCAGATCTCTGACAGGCGAATCGCCACCGTATATTGGCCCACGACTGCTTTCGAAGCCAGCTTGCCCAAAAGAATCTGGTCTGTACGCATGTAGACCATGATCATGATGCCGGACACCAGCAGTGGCCAGCTTTCCCTAAGAAAGCTCTGGGCGATGGGCAGGTGCCATTTCCAGCGCGGTAGCGGCTTACGGAAGCGAATGTATGAGGCGGCCAAGGCGATTTCGCTGAACAAAATTTCGAGTGCACCAATCCAGGCAAAGGCAATCAACCGCACATGGAGGAAGACCGCAACAATGCGGGCCAAGCTGGCCAGCACAAAAACGCTGGTCCGCGCCATCACCGTGTAACGCGACTGCGTCCGCGCCTGGAAAAAGAAGTCGATTACGTCAAAGGCTTGCGAGATGGCGGCAATCGACGAGAGAGCGACAATTTCGAGCAGCAGCGTATTGTGCGGCTCGATGATCATCGTGGCCATGATCGCGGCAAGGGTGGTGATGACGCTGGCCGCGGCCTTCATAAAGAAAGCCGTGCCAAGGATCTGGGGCTCGCAGTCCTCATTTACAGCGACTTCCCGGACCACCAGAAAGTCTAACCCCAAATTGGAGACAATGTTGAAAAGGGAGAAGATGGCGAGCCCGTAATTCAGCAGCCCGAATTGGCTGGGCCCCAGGTAACGCGCCACGGTAACGCTGACGACAACACCTCCGAACAATCGAACTGCGCGATCAGAGCTCAGCCAGCCGATGTTGTTTAGGGCAGCTAGGACTCCTGTACGGTTCCGGATCTTCTGGAACAGATTTATAAAGGTATAGACTGCGTCGCCTTCGGTACGGATGCGATTGAGAACCCGCGTCTCGGTCAATTCACGTCTGAGCGCGCTCGGGTAGGAGTGATAACTCCTCAGATCGCATTCCATGGCCGCAAACGCGTGTGTGACAAACGATAAACTCTCTGATTCGGCGTAAGAATCTAGGCCCATGCCGGATCCTCCTCGACGAAAATCGGGCTGTAGCTTCCCATACAGCTTTTGTAGCCCTTTACTTGATTCACAACCCTCATTCTTGTAAGCTCCACGCTTATAGCAGGCGCATGCGCCTGCTACACATCTTCCAGGATGCGCAATCGATGTTTGCGCTCCAGAGAAAGTATCGGATCGAAAGCCGTCTGTAGCCCATACGGATTTATCGTCAGAAGGGCTTTGGTGCATGGCGCAATAGTTACCTCGACTCTGTCAGGATCGAGCTATAAGCAAACGCCGTGGGCTCAATAGGTATCGGGACAGTCGCAGATTGGCTGACGGCCGACAATATCGCAAATGAAAAGATTTGTCGGGCAATAACCTTATCTCCTTCACCAAACCCCATAGCCATCAACGCGAGGCGCAAAGCATCCAATTCCTTCACGAAGCATACGCAACACTTGGCTCAGGTAAAAGTTGCAAAGTCCTGCCAACGAATCAGCCAAGCGCCAGGCAATGCCGCGCTCCGACCCGATGTCTTCAAGATACCTGATCAATAGAGAACGGAAGTAGTTGCAAGGGGGTAGAGGCGGACGGCCGAACTGGGAGGCATAGAATTTGGCGCAATGATCCTCTACAAGCTTGTCGAAGCCTTTGCATCCAGGACGGTGTTCAATATGCTCATAAAAATAGATTCCCTGGCTGGGCGATCAACTGCGTATGCACCGTCCACGAATCTTCGTACAGCTCCCAATACTACCGCCGCCCATCACCATGAACAAGTCTTATTAACAAAACCTTTGCATGCCGCAAAGAGAGTTCCGAACTCGCTTGAGGGCTTTAACGACTGCCTGTTAGCTCTCAGTATTTCCTCGGCTTCGCTGCATCCCGACCACGAATAGAGTTCCAACGATTCATTACTAACTCTTTTACTGGGCGCAAATCGTCGGTAGTTTTCCATAGCCTGTTGAAAAATATCCAAGTTATACCGACAAAAGCAGAGATTAGAGTACCAAATACAACAATAGTCATTCGGTGCGGAAGTGATTTTTTCTCTGCCAACTCAGGCCTATCCAGCAGCTTAATCGCTGGTATCTCTTTCGCCTCCGCAACTTTGGCCAGTTCGTACTGTTTGGTGAGAGTTTCATAGATAGCCTCCTGCATATTCAATTGCCGAGAGAGATCGGAATAGGTAACTCCAAGGAGGGGTAGTTCGCGGATGGATGGGTACAATTGATCAGCTTTGAGATCGGCACCATTAGTTTCTTTTTCTATACTCCCCATCTTCCACAATTGACTTTGCAGTTCGTTGATGCGCGCGCGCAATTCACGTATGCGTACGTTGTCATCGCCATATATAGCTTTCAGCCCTGACAACTCACTCTGAGCCTTGGCCAATTCCATTTGTAAGCTCGTAGCAGATGCAAAAAGCGCTTGCCCCTGGCTTTGGGGATTTAACGTGGCGTTGCGACTGGAGAAGCGGCTTAATTTAATAGAAGTGACATCCAGATCACTTTTTAGAGATTTTAGTCTCTCCTCCAAAAATGTCCTTTCGCGACGAGCCGAGGATGTGCTCACGGTGTTTATGAGCTTATTCAGTTCTTCGACGTAGGCTTCGCCAAGGTCCCGCGCCCGATATCGATCACGATCCATCACGGCAATGCTAATGATTCCGTTGTCCGGGTTTTCCTTGATAGTGGTCCGTGCTGCTAGTGTATTGCGGGCATCTAGGTATAACTCGCAGTGATAAATGCGCCGTAGGTCAAAGCGATCAATCAAATCATCTTCGGCTGTACGGCTCTTGAGTATGCCAATAAAGATAGCACCGGGCGTCCTCGAGTTCAATAAGCCTCCCCCCCCTGTCACTATCGGTCCGGCCCCAGCCCCAGTTAACGCGTCGAGCATAGAATTATTTGATAATGACTTCTGATCTGGCGGCATCAGTTGTGTGGTAGAGATGTATTCATTTGGAATCGAAAACGCGTAGCCTACTGCGAGTAGGAGGCCGATCCCTGTTAATATCGCTAGCAAACGCCGCCGCCGCCATAACACCATCCCTATGTTGTCGATTGGAATTAATGTCGACATTAGTATCGATTCCAATGCATCTTCGGCTGCGCCTTTATGCTGCTCTTCTGAGGTGATCAATGTTTTGTCTCCAGTGCCAGGAAAATACCCTGCGCTTTGTCAGAAGATTCCGGCGACAGAACCGGTGATGGCAATCGAGGACATGATCTGAGCCGCAGAGACCAAGTTCTTCCAGACTTGTGAGCCGATGCCTTTTTCCGGAACTATGATTGTATCGCCGGGCCTCATGCGGAGACTAAGGGAATTGCCGGTCAACCAGCCGCTCGAGTGCCCGACGACACTGCCGTTGGCGCGCACAACGAATATGGCTCCCTTGTTACCGGATTGAGTCACCCCGCCAGCTTGGCGCAAATACCAGTCGCCATCCTTACCCGGCTTATACGTTATGGCCACTTGGTTATATACTTGGCCACTGACCAATACGAAGTCTTCCCGCTTCGGAATCGTGACCGTATCGCCGGGACGCATTTCTATATCAGCTGGCGTATTTTGCCATCTGTCGATATCCGGAGAAATGTTGATCACCAACCGTCCGTTGGCCGGATGGTTACGAAGTGCCGCGAGAACTTGGTCGCGCTGCTGTTCGGCAGCCTTCTGCAGATCTGTCTGGTCCTGTGTGGATAGCACCCCGGCGTTGAAGGTGATGGGGGTTGTCTCGATTCTCCGGATCATCTCCGCGCGAGCCTTCTCGCCCAGTTCGCGAACTTCCACGCGTTCTACGACGGCTCCTGCAGGATAAGCGGTCTCTCGAAGGCCCCCGGCACGCTTCAGTAGCGTGCTAAGGCGCTCTCCGGTCTGAATTCCGTAGGTGCCGGCATGCCCAACCTCGCCGCCTACCGTTACCGAGGCGCCGATATCCTCCCAGCCAGTTAATGCTCGTATGCTGACGACGTCTCCCGGCCGGAGAGCAACATCTGCACTTTTTTGGCCATCCAACGCCTTCTCGACTGCGACGACGCTGTGGTTGAGTAGCACCTTTTGGCCATCCTGCACCACATAGCTGGAAAGATCAGCTTCGTTACGGTAGGCACTGCGCTTAAAGCCTCCCGCCATGAGCACGAGTCCAGTCACGGTCATGCCCTGTGACATCGGATAATGACCAGGTCGAAGCACCTCCCCTTCAATTGAGACCTTTGGCGGATCAATCTCGTACCGACTGAAAATACGGATTAGATCATAAGCCTGGAGTTTGATTGCATCATTGCCGATCAGTACCTCAGGCAAACTAAACTCAATAGTCTCCGGACGGAAATCCGGTGGCTGCAAGCGAACGATCTCGGCATGATCTGCTGGCTCCGGCATCACATCTTGGTAGGAATGCAAGAGATCGTTGACGGTCATCCCCTCTCGGTACGGATATTTGCCGGGGCGAAATACGTGGCCATCCAAGTAAACCATTTGCTCGTTGTAAGGCAGTATTTGCGAGATTAGCACGCTGTCGCCGTCCTGCACACGGAAAGCGGTCAAATCCGACATTACTCCATCATGACCTTCGGGGAGTTGCAAGCTCAGCATTGTTCGGCGCTGATGCGCCTCGATGCGCTCAACCCTGATCTGCTTCAGGCTCGCGGAAACTAGAACACCTCCGGCGAGATCGAGAATCGCATTCAACCCTTGCTCGCCTTTCAGCTCATAGATCGCTGGGCGTCGCACCATTCCTGACACCGAAACCTGTGGACCAACCGGCGGAACGAGAAGTGTATCCCCCGGCATCAGCCGGTCGGTTTCTGAGCGAACTCCTCGCAACAGAAAGTCGTAAAGATCAATTTCTCGGATCAACTCTGTGCCGCGAAACTGCCGTAGGGTGCGAATCGACCCGTTGCTGGTCGGCCCCCCCGCGGCATATAGCGCGCTTAATGGCGTCGATAGGGAACTGATATCGTAAGCGCCAGGCCGCTGCACATCCCCCACAACGTATACCCGCACCGTACGGACCCGGCCCAACGAGATCTCGACATGCTCATTCTGAAACTGTGTTCCGAGCACTTTTTGAATGGCAATCTGCGCTTGGGCAATCGTAAGCCCGGCGATTGCAATAGTACCTGCCTCAGGGAGAGCGATCTGCCCCTGACGATCAATTGGTCTTTCGAGCCGACTGGACTGGCCTCCCCAGATATTCACCACGAGACTGTCTCCCGGTCCAAGAACATAGTCGGAACCGACCGGAAGATCCATTGGTAATTGATTGGCATTTCCCGTGCCTAGAACAAAAGTGTCGCTGCCAAATCGTCGTAACTTCCTTTCAGTAGAGGGAAACTGAGAGTAGAGATCACGCAATGAAGGCAATCCTACGTAAGGGCTAAGCCGGTGCTGAACCTGGGGTTCGTCTGGCTCTTCGTACGGGAGAGGTTGAGTGCCGGGAGGTTTCAACATCCTAGGCACGGCTCTTTGTGTGGAAAGTGTACTTACGGGATTCTTGTGTAGCTGGTTCTGTTCCTCTGGTACTAGGTTAAAGCCGCGCCTAGTTAGTTCTTGGGTGGCCAGATCACGCAGACTCGCATCCTGCTGAATACGGTCGTAGAGCACCTCATCGCTAATCGTGCTCGGATCCACTCCATACTGCTGCGCAGCTAGAATCTTGACGCTGGCAAGTATCTCCGGCTCCTGCCGCAAAATGTCAATAATCTGTTGTGCGGACATCGCTTGTTGGTCCAACATCTGATCCGATGGCGGATTTGTAGGTTCACCCGTTTGTTGATCCGCCGACTGACCGGTCATTAGGTCAGTCGATTGGCCTGATTGTTGATCAGTCGACTGTCCCGTCTGCTGATATGGCACCTGATTCCTATCTGGATCCGCGGCTTGAGCGTAACAACTCTGCGCAGCGAAAAGGCAGCAAAGCAAGTTGACCCATCCAAGAGAGAAGAATAGGCTACCGGCCCAGTTCAATCGCAACCTCAAGTCACAAGTTTCACGGTTTTCAAGCGACACTTCGGTCATCCTCTAAGAGCCTGTTTACGATCTCCTGAGTAGCAGCCTTAGAAAGGCCAAGTGGATCATTTGCAGGCTGGTATTGAGTTTGCGTTCGCAGTTCTTCCATAACCGACGGCATTTTTCCAGCCAC
>JBEKRS010000061.1:0-30084 GCA_049518535.1 Occallatibacter sp.
GGTTCAAGTCTGGCGAGTAGGGCGGCAGATAGAGCAGTTGCGCGCCGCAAGCTTCGATCCGCTCGCGTATCCCGGCCACTTTGTGCGCCGACAAATTGTCCATCACCACCACGTCGCCGGGCCTCGGTTGCGTGCACAGCACCTGCTCGATTTAGGCCTTGAAGACTTCGCCATCGGTGGCCGATTCGACGGTCATCGCCTAACTCCGCCAGCGTCCGATCCGGCTGCTCTCCGAGCCAGCCCCGCAATCGCAATCCGGCTCGGCTGGTCATGTCGAGATTGCGGTTGTCGTTGTATGCCCCCGCTGCGCCGCCAATGTCGGCGGATCTTGCGTACGTACTCGAAGCTGACCCCAAAGCGACGGCCCAGTTGCCGTTGAGAACCTTCCTCGCGCTCGTACGCTTCCAAAATCCTGCTGCGCAGATCGTCGGATAAAGGTTTGGGCATCGAATTTTTGTCGCGCAATGCCTCGCCAAATTCACTTTACCGCTCCGGATATCCGTTGGGTATAACTATCTTGGAGCCGATCTATTTTGCAACACCGTACGTGCGCTCTGTACGAAGAGCTTTCGTAAATTAGGGTTGCCACGCTTGCTTATGCCGAGCAGTCTCTGTTTTCCGCCGGTCGAGTGTTCGCCGGGCACAAGACCGATCCAGGCGGAAAAGTCACGCCCCTTGCCGAAGGCATGACCGGTGCCTATTGCTGCAACGCTCGCTGTCGCTGTCACTGGACCGATCCCTGGAATATCCTGCATGCGTTGGCATCCTTCGTGTTCGCTGGCTGTTTGCTGGATTACACGGTCCACTGCAGCAATTCGCATGGAACACCGGAGGAATGTTCCAGGTGGAGATATACGGGCGTGTACGGCGTGCGGTTCGAGTGGAGGGCAAGAGTCAGCGTGCGGTGGCCAGAGAGTTTGGGCTTTCGCGAGAGACGGTGCGGAAGATGCTGCAGTACGCGGTGCCGCCGGGCTACCAGCGGCAGCAGCCGATCGGGCGGCCTAAGCTGGGACCGTGGGTAAGCGTGGTCGATGCCATTCTGAACGACGACAAGCAGCGACCGGTCAAGCAGCGACACACGGCGAAGCGGATATTCGAGCGGCTAAAAGAAGAGCACGGATTCACGGGTGGCTACACGATCATGAAGGACGTACGCACAGCGACATTGCATGGTGGGGAGATGTTCGTGCCGCCGACACATGCGTCTGGCGAGGCGCAGGTGGACTTCGGCGAAGCGCCGGTTGTGGTTGCCAGCGTGGAGCAGGCGGCGCACTACCTGACCATGGACCTGTCTCATTCGGACGATTGCTTCGTGGTGGCGTTTCCGGCCGAGACGACAGAGGCGTTCCTCGAAGGCCATGTGCGAGCGTTTGCATACTTCGGCGGCGTTCCCACGCAGATTCTCTATGACAACACCAAGATCGCGGTGGCTCGGATTCTGGGCGGTGAGCAGCGGCAGCGGACACGGGCGTTCTCTGAGTTACAGAGCTACTATCTGTTCGCCGACAAGTTCGAGTTGCCGGCCAAGGGCAAGGTCTAGGGCCTGGTTGGCTATGCACGGCGGAACTTCATGGTTCCGATTCCGCGCGTATCGAGCTGGGAAGAGCTGAACACGCGTTTGGAGGCGCAGGGATTTTCGCTGTCTATCACGGCAGACAACGGGCAAACATATCGGATGCCCTGGGCCGAATACAACGGTTCGGGTGCCCTCAGCAATGCGCAGGTGCGCTCCGTCGTAGGTATAAGTGGATTGCTTCCCCTTCATGGTCGGACTGGCAAAGACCCAATCGCTCGGCATTGGGTATCGGTCTCGGTCCGCATACAACAATCCGGGGAATGCCATGGCTAAAGTGTTCCCTTTAGCCTATTTGGCGCCGGATCGATCATGTTAGCCCAAGAACATTCCCGCAATCGAAGCGGAGATTAGGTTAGCCATCGTTCCGGCGAGCATGGCGCGAAAGCCGAGCTTGGCCAGGTCGTTACGGCGCTCAGGCACCAGTGCGCCGATACCGCCGATCTGCATGCCGATCGAACCCAGGTTAGCGAAGCCGCACAGGGCAAAGGTGGCGATGGTGAACGAGCGTGGAGCCAGCGCTGCTTTCTGCGCGCCGAGCGAGATGTAGGCGATGACTTCATTGAGCGCCATGCGCGTGCCAAGCAGGTTGCCGATGGCGCCGCAGTCGTGCCAGGGAACACCGATCAGCCAAGCCACGGGAGCAAACAGGAAGCCGAGAATCTGGCCCAGCGAGCCGGGCACCCAGTGCATGTAAGCGAGGCCGTGCGTCCAAAGCAGCAAGCTGTCGAGCAACGCCACCAGCGCCAGAAAGCTGATCAGCATGATGCCTACGTTCATGGCCAGCTTGCCGCCGTCGATAGTGCCACGCGCAATCGCACCAATCAGGTTCTCATCTTTATGCAACTCATCTTTGGGAATGACAACCTTGCCTTCGGTGGCAGGAACGCTAGTCTCCGGAACTAGCATTTTAGCCATCAGAATGGTGCCCGGCGACGTCATAATGACAGCCGATAATAAGTGACGCGCTTCGACGCCTTGGGCGATGTACATAGCCATGATGCCGCCCGAGACGTGGGCCATGCCGCTGGTCATGATGGTCATCAGCTCGCTGCGTGTGGCCTTGGAGAGAAACGGCCTGATGGTAAGCGGCGCCTCGGTTTGGCCCATGAAGATTGACGCCGCCACGTTCATGCTTTCGGCGCCCGAGATGCGCATAGTCTTCAGCATCACCCACGCCATGCCGCGGATGATGATCTGCATCAGTCCAATATGATAGAGCACCGCAAAGAATGCGGAGATGAAGATGATGGTGGGCAGAACCTGGAAGGCGAAGATGGAACCCATCGAGCCGTCGGGCACTCCCAGCGGTCCAAACAAAACCTTCGTACCGGCATAAGTCGATGCCAGCATGGATTTGACCACATCGCCGGCCCAGGCCATCGCTTTCTGTCCGTAGTCGAAGCGCAGCACCAGAAAAGCGAAAGTAATTTGCAGTCCAAGTCCCCAGCCAACCGTGCGCCATCGTATGCGTTTACGATCTGTAGAGCCTAGATAGGCCGCCAGCAGCACGGCCAGAATCCCCAATACTCCGATAAATCGACCCAAAGCTAACTCCTTGAAGAACAGTTATCAGTGATTTGTAGTTAGTTCGCGGTCCGACGGGGGATGTACGTGGGGATATTCTGTAGACCGTTCCTCTTTGTTCCAGCCACTTTTCATTGTCATTGACTTATCATTGCAAAACTGATTACTGGGTACTAAAAATTACCTTACAGCATCGCGCAAGTGAGTTTCCGCCGTTTCACGCGTGAAGATGCGGCTGACCAATGGTACTTTGTGTGGCGGAGTTTTGCTGAAATGAATCGCGTGCTTTAGAATCTCCTCCGGCTCGACCAGCAGCTTGACGCTAGTTGCGTAGAGCGTTGCGATAGGCTGGCCTTTTTCGACGCGCGCACCACGGCGAGCATAAAAAAGGATTCCTGCGTGGGGATCGACTGCTTCACCGGCTTTCTCGCGTCCCGCGCCAGTGCGCTGCACGGCCCAGCCGATTTGCGTTGTGTCCATATCGGAGATGAATCCGGTTTCCCAGGCTTTCACCTCTTGCGTCGCGCCCGGCTTGTGGAAACCAGCATCGTCGAAGACCCGCACGTCGCCACCTTGGGCTTCGATCATCGCAAAAAAAATGCGCAGTGCCAATCCATCGGCGAGAGCAGCTTCGGCCTGCGCATAACCGGCTTCAGGCGTATCCGCTTGCCCGCCCAAATGGATCATCCATCCTGCCAGGATTAGGGACAGTTCTCGCAAGTCCTCGCTCTCGGGAAGACGCTCTCCCCGCAACAAGCCAAGGCACTCGACAATCTCAACCCAGTTACCGGCTGCGTAACCGAGCGGCTGGCTCATATCGGTCATGAGAGCTACGGTGCGAGTTCCGGCAGCCTCGGCTGTAGCCACCATCAGGGCAGCCAGGTACTCGGAGTCCTCCGGCTTGCGTAGGAATGCTCCCGAGCCAGTCTTCACATCCAGCACCAGTGCGTCCAGGCCCGCCGCCAGCTTCTTGCTCAGAATTGAAGCGCAAATCAACCCAGGGCTTTCGACCGTGGCCGTGCGATCCCGGAGGGCATAGAGAACGCGGTCGGCAGGAACCAGCGACGGGGTCTGGCTGACGATCGATGCGCCGCACTTCTCCAAAACTGTCTCAAATTCGGACAGTGTCAGCGCCGTCCGGTAGCCGGGAATGGATTCCAATTTGTCCAGAGTCCCGCCGGTGTGGCCTAGCGCGCGTCCGCTGATCATAGGCACAGCCACGCCGCAGGCCGCGGCCAAGGGAGCCACCAGAAAGCTGGTCTTGTCGCCCACCCCGCCGGTAGAGTGTTTGTCGACGGCCATTTTGCCGAGCCGAGCTGGCGGGAACTTCTCCCCCGAATCGCGCATGGCCAGGGTCAGCGCACGTGCCTCGTCGAGCGAAAGCCCGCGTAGCCATGCGGCCATAAGCCAAGCCGAGAGTTGCTCGAGCGGAATCGACCCATCTGCCGCGCCAGAAACCAGAAAGCCGATCTCACGCGCATCCAGAGAGTCTCCATCGCGCTTCTTGCGAATCAGATCGATGATGTGCAGAGGAGTTTGGAGCGCGGTGGACGCGGAAGCAGGAATCACAGACTGGTCCTCAATTTGTAGGTTTTTCAGATTACCATAAGAAGCCGCGATTTTTGGGGTTATTGCTCTCTCCGGCGAGCCCGATTTGCAATTCCTTTGCCGTTTCGCTATCATCCAGGGATGCGTCCAGGGAAATCCCTGGGCCGTCACAAGCACCACGGTTTCTGAGCCTGTTCGATGGCGAGCCGCAGCACGCAAAAAGCGTTGCCGATGTGGCGAGCATCCAGACTCTCCGCAATGCGGGGCTGGCAGAGACGGTGGGAGACGAGGGAAGAATGGCGAAAACCAGCAAAAATATTACGAAGGCGCGCGCGGCTGTGACCAAGCCGGTCTATCCGTTGCCAGAAGCGGTTGGCCTGCTCAAGCAGGTCAAGTACGCCAAGTTCGACGAGACTGTCGATCTGACGATGCGCCTCGGTGTCGATACGCGCCACGCTGACCAGATGGTCAGAGGAACCGTGGTTCTGCCGCATGGTCTGGGCAAAACCAAGACCGTTGCCGTGATTGCTACCGGTGACCGGCAGAAGGAAGCCACAGCGGCCGGTGCTGACTTTGTGGGCGGCGAGGAGATGGTCGAGAAAATCCAGAAGGAAAACTGGACCGCCTTCGACGCGCTGATCGCCACGCCGGACATGATGAAGGTGGTGGGTCGTCTGGGCAAGGTTCTGGGTCCCAAGGGCTTGATGCCCAATCCCAAAACCGGGACCGTCACGATGGACGTGGCTGCGGCGGTGAAAGAGATCAAGGCCGGTAAAGTTGAGTTTCGCGCCGACAAGACAAGTCTGGTGCATGTGCCGGTTGGTAAATTGAGCTTTGATCCGCAGAAGCTGGTGGACAACGCGACCACGGTAATCGGCGCGATTGTGAGGGCCAAGCCCTCGGCGGCCAAGGGTAAATACATCAAGAGCGTGACGTTGAGCTCGACGATGGGCCCCGGAGTGCCGCTGGATTCAGCAGTTGCCGATGCGGCCGGCAAGCACTGAGATTCGGTGGACAGCGAACCAGTGGTCAGTGAACAGCGGCTGCTGATTCAGCTTTAGTCCCAGACGGCAGGTTTCAAGAGAGATTTGGAAGCAGGAACATTGATCTGGCGTGGTTTTTAGCTGGCCACTGTCAACTGGTCGCTGTTCACTGTGCGGAGTGCAAAATGGCAATTTCAAGAGCGAAGAAGACAGAGAAGGTCCAGTTGCTGGCCAAGGAGCTGGAGACCTCGACGACGGCGATCATCGGCACTTTTGCCAAGCTGACCGTGGCTAAGGATTTTGCGCTGCGCAAGGTGATTCGCGAGTCTGGCGGCAAGTATCGCGTGGTGAAGAACAAGCTGGCGGCTGTATCCGGCCAGGGCACCAAGGTTGAAGCCGCGCTGAAAGGGCTCAAGGGTGTCAACTCGGTAGCCTTCACGGCGGGCGACCCGGTGGCGCTGGCTAAAGTCTTCGCCAAATGGGCGGGCGAGAATGCGGAGTTTCAGTTCAAGCTGGGCATTGTGGAAGGTAAGCTGCTGACTGCCGACGAGGTAAAGGCACTGGCGACCATGCCGGGCAAAGAGGAGCTCTTCTCGAAGCTGCTCTTCCTTATCAATGCGCCGGCGCAGCGGTTGGCCACCGTGATCAACGCCACCGGGCATGATCTGGCCGTGGTTTTGGGTCAGGGCGTTGAAAAAGAAAAATTTGCCGCAGAGGCTGCGGCTTGACCCTCTTGCCAGAGGAGCAGAGTTTTGCACTAGAGATTTGGCCGTAGGAGTGAGCGCGAAGGGCGCGGGTCTGGCGCATCGGAAACTTTTCGTTTAGCTCTGCGGCAGGGTAATGCATTTCAAATGATTTTGATTGGAGAAGAAGATGGCGGATTTGGTGCAGTTGGAAGAGCAAATTGTGTCCCTGAGCTTGCTGGAAGCGGCGGCTCTGGTGAAGAAGCTGGAAGAGCGGCTGGGCGTTTCAGCGGCGGCTGCGGCTCCGGTTGCGGTGGCGGCAGGTGGCGGCGCGGCGGCTCCCGTGGTTGAGGAGAAGACCGAATTTCAGGTGATCCTGAAGGACTTCGGCGCCAACAAGATCAACACAATCAAGGCTGTGCGCGAAGTTACCTCGCTCGGTCTGAAGGAAGCCAAGGACCTGGTCGATGGCGCGCCGAAGCCAATCAAGGAAAGCGCGACCAAGGATGAGGCTGAGGCGATCCGCAAGAAATTCGAAGGCATCGCGACCATCGAGATCAAGTAGTTTTCGATCAAGCGAGGCAGGGCAACTTGCAAGGCTGGCCGGGACGCGCTACGATAGTTGCTGCGCGTCTTTTCGGCTCATTCCGTTTTTTCTAGGGAATGAGGCAGGTTTGGTTGGCGCGTCTTCACAGTTGTGGATAGACACGCAAGGCATTCGCTGGCTGGGGCAGAGCCAAGCCCTCTGGCAGCGAGATTCACCTTGTAGTTAAGTGTCTTGGGGTCAACAGTTTACTTGGGCGAGAGACTGGGTTTCCGTTGACGGTGGCGAGTGGCTGGCGAGCGAGCGGTAGAAGCGAGCTTTGGGATCGGCGAGAGCAGGCAAAAGAATTCGGATGGGGGCACAGGCGTTGGGCCGCGCTCGTGAGGCATCGTGTCCTCGCGAGCTTTTCGTGTCTCCCGGCTGCGGCAGAACAAGCATTACAAGAAAATCTGCCCAGAGTGCACCAGATTCGTAAACAGGTTCAATCGTTCCGCTGGCTTCCTCAATTGTGCGCAGTCTAGCGCACTTACCGGATGCGAGGCAATGCCCACGATGCGTTTTTGACCGAACTCTCACGGGATATGTGTGGCCCTGGGGATTTCCCTGGTTTGTTTGTGGTTTGCTCCAATTCCGCTTTGGGGCTTGAGATGTGGGGACTGGAGATTCTAGCGCGCCAGTTCGGTTGTTTCGACTTACTTACCGTAATATGCCGACGCCGAAGAGACTCAGGCGTCGGCCCGGTGCGTATCCGGCGCCGGAATGACGAGGCTCAGGAGTGAAGCATGCCCAACGAGAAGCGCGCCATTCGCAGCCGACTCGATTTTTCAAAGATTCCCACTGCAACCCAGATTCCTAACCTGATTGAAGTACAGCGCCGTTCGTATGAGCGCTTTCTCCAAATGGACAAACTGCCCAACGAGCGCGACGACGCTGGCTTGCAGTCGGTCTTTGTTTCGGTATTTCCAATCACCGATTTTCGCGGGATCTCGCAGTTGGACTTTGTCGACTTTTCCATCGGCAACTGGGAGTGCAAATGCGGCCACTTGAAAGGGCTGCATCACCTGCGCACGGCCTGCGTTCATTGCGGGTCGATGGTGATTACTGATCCCTTCCATCCTGGCGATGTGCTTTGCCAGAAATGCGGCACATACAACAAGAACACGCCCGACTTCTGCAACAAGTGCGGCGACCCGGTGAGCCTGCAATTGAAGTACGACCAGCAGGAGTGCGAGGAGCGGGGCATGACCTTCTCTGCGCCCCTCAAAGTCACCGTTCGGTTGACCATCTATGACAAAGATGCCGAGACCGGCAACAAGACCATTCGCGACATCAAGGAGCAAGAGGTCTTCTTCGGCGACATTCCCTTGATGACGCCTAACGGAACCTTTATCGTGAACGGCACCGAGCGCGTGATCGTATCGCAGTTGCACCGCTCGCCCGGAGTCTTCTTCGAGACCGCCAACAACCGCACCTACTTCCTGGGAAAAATCATTCCCTATCGCGGTTCGTGGGTGGAGTTCGAGTACGACCAGAAGAACACGCTCTATGTGCGCATCGATCGCAAACGCAAATTCCTGGGCACCATCTTCCTGCGCGCGCTGGGGCTGCGTACGGATGAAGAGATTTTGAAGACCTTCTACACCGTCGACCGGTTGCACATCGCCGATGGCAAGCTGCACTGGGCATTGCCTGAGGACGGCCAAGCCAGCACCCACTTGGTGGGCGCCAAGCCCGCGCACGCCGTGCTGGTGAATGGCGAGGAGATCGCGCACTCCGGCCGCAAGATCACGCCACACATGGTGAAGGCGTTCCGCGCCGCAGCCATCGATAGGATCGAAGTCGAGGCGGCCGAGTTGGACGGCGCTGTGACCGCGGCCGATGTGGTGGATCTGAATACCGGCGAAGTTGTGGTCGAGGCCAACGTTGAGTTGACCGCCGACAGGCTGCACAAGGTCTTGTCCAGCGGCGCGGCAGTCTTCGAGGTCTTCTTCCCGGAGCGCGACGACGTGGGCAATATCATCACCAACACGCTCAAGCGCGACTCGATTCGCAAGCCCGAAGAAGCGCTGATCGAGATCTACCGCAAGCTCCGCCCAGGCGATCCGCCCACGCTGGACACGGCGACGGCGCTCTTCGAGGGCATGTTCTTCGACGCGCGCAAGTACGATTTTTCGCGCGTGGGCCGGCTGAAGTTCAACATCAAGCTTTACGAGAATCAGGACGCCACCAAGCTGGACCATCGCACGCTGACGCCCGAGGACTTCTACGCGACCATCCGCTATCTGCTCAAGCTGCGCAAGAACATCGGCATCGTGGATGACATCGATCACCTTGGCAATCGCCGCGTACGCGCCGTCGGCGAGCTGATGGAGAACCAGTTCCGCATCGGCCTGGTGCGCATGGAGCGCGCCATCAAGGAAAAGATGAGCGTCTATCAGGAGCTCTCGACTGCCATGCCGCACGACCTGATCAACGCGAAACCTGTGATGGCGGCGATTCGCGAGTTCTTCGGCTCATCGCAGTTATCCCAATTCATGGATCAGACCAATCCACTCTCCGAGATCACGCACAAGCGGCGTCTCTCGGCGCTTGGACCGGGCGGCTTGTCTCGCGAGCGTGCCGGATTTGAAGTCCGCGACGTGCACCCGACACACTACGGCCGTATCTGTCCCATCGAGACGCCGGAAGGTCCGAACATCGGCCTCATCAGCTCTCTCAGTTGCTTTGCGCGTATCAACGAGTACGGCTTCATCGAGTCGCCTTACAGAAAGGTTAAGGATTCGCGAATTCTGGACTTTGTTGAGATTGCGAACGCCGGCGAGAGCGGCCTGCGCGTTGGTGACCACATCGAAAAGGATGAGGCGGCGCGGTTGAATGCGGGACTGAAGAAGGCGGGCAAGCGGGGCATCGACCACATCCCGTTCAGCTTCTATCTTTCCGCGTGGGAAGAGGACAAACACACCATCGCCCAGGCCAACATCGAGTTCAACGAAGAGGGCGTGATCACTGAGGATCTGGTGAATGCGCGCCGTCAGGGAAACTTTGTGCTGGTGAACCGCGGCGATGTGGACTACATCGACGTCTCGCCGAAGCAGCTCGTCTCCGTGGCCGCATCGCTGGTGCCGTTCCTCGAGCATGACGACGCTAACCGCGCGCTGATGGGTGCCAACATGCAGCGCCAAAGCGTGCCGCTGCTGGTGGCCGAAGCGCCGTTGGTGGGCACGGGCATGGAAGGCGTGACGGCGCGCGACTCGGGCGCTGTGATTCTGGCCAAGCGCAACGGCCTTGTGGACTCGGTGGACTCTGAGCGCATTATCGTGCGCGTTGAGGGCGAGCATCACCCCACACAGCTTTCGCGCGAGGTGGGTTCGGATATTTATCAGCTCATCAAGTTCAAGCGGTCGAATCAGAACACCTGCATCAACCAAAAGCCCGTTGTTCGCGAGGGCGACCGGGTGGTCAAGGGCCAGGTGATCGCTGACGGCCCTTGCACTGAGCAGGGCGAATTGGCGCTGGGACGAAATGTTCTTGTCGCCTTCATGCCTTGGCGCGGTTACAACTTCGAGGACGCCATCCTCATCAGCGAAAAGCTGGTGCGCGAGGACTATTACACCTCGGTTCATATTGAAGAATTTGAAATCGAGGCCCGCGACACCAAACTCGGCCCCGAGGAGATCACGCGCGACATTCCCAACGTGAGCGAACATGCTCTGCGCGATCTCGACGAGAGCGGCGTAATCCGCATCGGCGCGCAGATCAAGCACGGCGACATTCTGGTGGGCAAAGTCACGCCGAAAGGCGAGACGCAATTGACTCCAGAAGAGAAGTTGCTGCGCGCCATCTTCGGTGAAAAGGCCGGCGACGTGCGCGATGCATCGCTGACCTGCCCTCCGGGCATCGAGGGCACAGTCGTCGACGTGCGCATCTTCAGCCGCAAGGGTCAAGAGAAGGACGAGCGCGCCAAGCAGATTGAGGCGGAATACATTTCGAAGCTCGAAAAGAATCTAGGCGACGAAATTCGTATTCTTACCGACGAGCGGCTGAAGCGCCTAGAAGGAATCCTGGGCGGCAAGGAAGTTTTGGCCGACCTGCACGACGAGCGGACCAATAAGCGTTTGCTGGTCAAGGCGGCGATTTTGGACCGCGAAACCATCGAGCGTATCTCCACCAAGAATCTCAAGCGCATCCGCTACGCCGACAAGGATCCTCGCGTCAACGAGCAGATCGACGAGATCGAAGAGATGACCTCGCGGCAGATCGAAGTGCTGCGCAAGATCACCAACGAGAAGATCGCCAAGCTTGCCAAGGGCGACGAGCTGCCCCCCGGCGTAATCAAGCTGGTGAAGGTCTATGTCGCCATGAAGCGCAAGCTCTCCGTAGGCGACAAAATGGCCGGCCGCCACGGCAACAAGGGCGTGATCGCGCGCATACTTCCAGAAGAAGACATGCCGTACTTACCCGATGGAACCCCGGTCGAGATCGTTCTGAACCCGCTCGGCGTGCCTTCCCGTATGAACGTCGGCCAGATTCTCGAGACGCACCTGGGTTGGGCCGCGCATGCACTGGGCAAGAAGATTGCCGATCTGATTCGCGCCAACACCGATGCCAATTACACGCGCGAATTAATGAAGAAAGAGTTCGCCGGAACGGCGACTCTGCGCCAGTTGCTCGAGTTGGACGACGAGATGCTGCTGCGCGTGGGAGCCGGCATGGCGCGCGGAATCTGGTTCGGGACCGCAGTCTTCGACGGCGCGCGCGAAAGCGAGATCAAGGCGCTGTTGGCTTCCGCTGGCTTGCCTTCCTCGGGCAAAACGGCGCTCTTCGACGGCATGACAGGCGAGCAGTTCGAGCAGCCGGTCACGGTGGGTTACATCTACATGCTCAAGCTCTCGCACTTGGTGGACGACAAGATTCACGCGCGTTCCATCGGGCCGTACTCCCTGATTACCCAGCAGCCGTTGGGTGGCAAAGCGCAGTTCGGCGGGCAGCGTTTCGGCGAAATGGAAGTGTGGGCGCTCGAAGCTTATGGCGCAGCATACATCCTGCAGGAGCTGCTCACCGCGAAGAGTGACGATGTCTATGGCCGTACGAAAATTTACGAAGCCATTGTCAAGGGCGAGGCGGCCATTGAGCCCGGCGTGCCGGAGTCGTTCAACGTGCTGATCCGCGAGTTGCAATCGCTCTGTCTGGACGTGGAGCTGATCAAACGCGCGGACCTCATCAAGAAGTTGCCCGCGCCAGAAGTGGCTGCGGTCGCTGATTGAGCTAGACCGGTTGGGAGTTGCCGAACGGGTAACTCCTGACCGTGCGCAATGTATTCTCAGGATCCTTCTTGAAAGCGGTAAACGCCGCTTCCCGGGAAGGAAGGGTCCTTCAGAAATCCCGGGAAAAGCCGCGGCAGGCGCCGAAGAGGCCCGCCAAGGAGGGTCGCCTTGTTCCGTTCGAACCCGTTTGAGCTTTCCAGCCCCATTACCGATTTCGACGCCATCCGCATCATGCTCGCATCGCCGGAGAAGATCCGGAGTTGGTCGCATGGCGAGGTCACCAAACCGGAGACCATCAACTACCGCACCTTCAAGCCTGAGCGCGACGGCCTTTTCTGCGCCCGCATCTTTGGACCTGTAACCGATTGGGAGTGCCTCTGCGGTAAGTACAAGCGCATGAAGCACCGCGGTGTCATCTGCGACAAGTGCGGCGTTGAAGTGACGGTCAGCAAGGTGCGCCGCGAGCGCATGGGACACATCGAGCTTGCCTCTCCGTGCTCCCATGTCTGGTTCTTCAAGGGACTGCCCTCGCGCATCGGGCACCTGTTGGACATCTCACTGCGCGATCTCGAAGGCATTCTCTACTTCGAGTCCTATGTCGTGGTCGATCCCGGCGACGCACCGGTGAAAGAACGCGAGATCATCAAGGACGAAGGTAAGTACCGCGAGTTGGATCAGCAGTTCCGTCCTTCGGGTTTCAAAGCCATGATGGGCGCCGAGGCCATCAAGGAGCTGCTCAAGCGCGTGCAGATTGACGAGCTGGGCGTTGAGCTGCGCGAAAGGATGAAGACGGAAACCTCCGCGCAGAAAAAGCTGAAGTATGCCAAGCGGCTGAAGGTCGTCGAGGCCTTCCGCAAGAGCGATAACAAGCCGCATTGGATGATTCTGGACGTGCTGCCGGTAATTCCACCTGAGCTGCGCCCGCTTGTTCCGCTGGATGGCGGCCGCTTCGCCACTTCGGATCTGAACGACCTCTATCGCCGCGTCATCAATCGCAACAACCGGTTGAAGAAGCTGATGGACTTGCACGCCCCCGAAGTGATCGTGCGCAACGAGAAGCGCATGTTGCAGGAGGCCGTGGACGCGCTGTTCGATAACGGCCGTCGTGGCCGCGTGCTGCGCGGAGCCAACAACCGCCCGCTCAAGTCGCTCTCAGACACACTCAAAGGCAAGCAGGGCCGCTTCCGTCAGAATCTTCTTGGCAAGCGCGTCGATTACTCCGGCCGTTCCGTGATCGTCGTCGGTCCAGAACTGAAGTTGCACCAGTGCGGACTTCCCAAGAAGATGGCGCTCGAGCTCTTCAAGCCGTTCATCTATCATCGCCTCGAACAAACCGGCCACTGCACCACCATCAAGCAAGCCAAAGAAATGGTGGAGATGCAGGAGCCTGTGGTGTGGGACATCCTCGAAGAAGTCATCAAGGATCATCCGGTGCTGTTGAACCGCGCGCCCACGCTGCATCGTCTGGGCATTCAAGCCTTTGAGCCGGTGCTCGTCGAGGGCAAGGCTATCAAGATCCATCCGCTGGTCTGCACGGCCTTCAACGCCGATTTCGATGGCGATCAGATGGCGGTGCATATTCCGCTCTCGCCCGAAGCGCAGATCGAAGCCAGCGTGCTGATGCTTGCGTCACATAACATCTTGTCTCCGGCATCGGGTCAGCCTATCACCGTTCCCTCGCAGGATATGGTGCTCGGCCTTTACTACCTCACCAAGGCCAAGAAGAGCGCGAAGGGCGAGGGCCGCGTCTTCGCTAACACCGAAGAGATCCTCATGGCTCTCGAAGCCAAGGAGGTCGAGACGCTGTCGCCCATCCGCCTGCGCTACACCGGCAAGGTGCTCGACTTGACGACGGCCTATGACGACCAGGATCTGACTCACATTGAGCCTGTGGACTTCAACAAGCAGTACATCTCGACCACCGTGGGCCGCGTGATTCTGAACGATGCTCTGCCGGCGGGCATGCCCTTCGTCAATGGCCTCTTGAAGAAAAAAGGCATCGGGCAACTGGTGAACTACTGCAACCAGAATCTCGGCCTCGAAGTAACGGTTGGAATGTTGGACCGCATCAAGGATCTGGGTTTCCAGTACGCCACGCGCTCCGGTCTCTCGGTAGGCCTGGACGACATGGTGATCCCGGACAGCAAATACACGGTTGTGCGCGAGGCCGACCTGAAGGTTGTCGAAGTCCAGAAGCAGTACATGGACGGCGCCATCACCAACGGCGAGCGCTCCAACAAGGTCATCCAGATGTGGTCGGCGGTCACCGACAAGGTGGCTGACGAGATGTTCGGCAACATGAAGCGCGCGGACGAAGAAGGCGCCATGAACCCCATCTACATCATGGCCGACTCCGGCGCTCGCGGATCGAAACAGCAGATTCGCCAGCTCTCCGGCATGCGAGGATTGATGGCCAAGCCCTCCGGCGAAGTCATCGAGACACCTATCACGGCGAACTTCCGCGAAGGCCTCACTGTGCTCGAATACTTCATTTCCACGCACGGCGCGCGCAAGGGATTGGCCGACACCGCGTTGAAGACCGCCGACTCCGGCTATCTGACCCGTCGTCTCGTCGACGTGGCTCAGGACGTAATCGTCACCGAGTACGACTGTGGCACGGTCGAGGGTATCTATGTCGGATCGATCGTCGAGTCGGGCGAAATCATCGAGCCATTGAGAGACCGCATCATCGGCCGCGTAACGCTTGAGCGCATTAAGGACTACGACGGCAACGTGGTGGTCGACGTGAACCAGGGCATCGACGAGGACATTGCTTCTGCGATCCAGGGCGCAGGTGTCGAGAAGGTAAAGATTCGTTCGGTGTTGACCTGCGAGTCTCGGCGCGGCGTCTGCGCGCTCTGCTACGGGCGCAACCTGGGCTCGGGCCGCATGGTCGAGTTGGGCGAAACCTGCGGTGTCATCGCAGCCCAATCGATCGGCGAACCGGGCACGCAGCTTACTATGCGCACCTTCCACGTGGGAGGCACGGCCAGCCGCGTTTCAGACAAATCACGTCTGGACGCCAAGAATAACGGCCATGTGCGCTTCATCAATCTGAACACCGTCGAGAGCAGAGACGGCACGCTTGTAGCCATGAACCGCTCCGGCTCGCTGGCCATTCAGGACGAGCGCGGCCGCGAGAAGGAGCGCTATCAGGTCGTCTACGGCGCGCGCCTCAAGGTAAAGGACGGCGAGCAAGTGAAGCTGGGCCAGTTGCTGGCCGAGTGGGACCCGTACACCTACGCCATTCTCACAGAGATCGGCGGCGCGGTGCAGTTCAAGGACCTGCAAGAAGGCATCACTCTCAACGAGGAGGTGGACGAAGTCACCGGCCTCTCGCGTTGGGTGGTGGCCGATGCTCCCGACGAGAAGCGGCAGCCGGCGTTTGTTGTGAAGAACGCCAAGGGACACAAGCGCTATCTGTTGCCGCGCGGCGCTCACCTGATGGTCGAGGACGGCGCCGAAGTGGGACCGGGCGATGTGCTCGCCAAGATTCCCAAAGAGAGCACGCGCACCAAGGACATCACCGGCGGTCTGCCGCGCGTGGTCGAATTGTTTGAAGCGCGTAAGCCGCGCGAAACAGCCATCATCAGCGAGATCGACGGCGTGGTCCGCTTCGGCGAAGTCTCCAAGGGCCAGCGCAAGATTTACGTGACCGCGGACAACGGCGACGAGAAGGAATACTCGGTGCAGCGGGGTATTCACGTCAATGTTCAGGAAGGTGAGCGGCTCAGCGCCGGCGATCCGCTGATGGATGGTCCGTTGAATCCGCACGATATTCTTGCCGTACTGGGCGAAAAGGCGCTACAGGCTTACCTGGTGAACGAGATTCAGGAGGTCTACCGTTTGCAGGGCGTGGCCATCTCGGACAAGCACATCGAAGTCATAGTCCGGCAGATGCTGCGCTGGGTCCGCATCGACGAAGTGGGCGATACAAATTTCTTGTTGGAGCAGCAGGTGGACCGCTTCCGCTTCCGCGAAGAGAACGAGCGCGTGCTCACCAATGGAGGCCGTCCGGCTATCGGCCGTCCGCTGTTGCTGGGCATTACCAAGGCCTCGCTTTCGACCGACAGCTTCATCTCTGCGGCCAGCTTCCAGGAGACGACACGTGTCTTGACGGAAGCCAGCATTAACGGCGCTATCGACAACCTCCGCGGCCTGAAGGAGAACGTGATTGTCGGCCGCCTCATTCCCGCCGGCACGGGCCTCGAATACTACCGCAACGTTCAGCTCTCACCGGAGTTGGAAGAAGCGGCGGCCCGCGTCCAGCAGGAAGTTACGGCCGAGATTGAAGCCGCCGAGCGCGAACTCGAACTCATGCGCCAGGAAGGCGAAGCCGAAGAGATGGCGGCCGAATAAGGGCTATCCCTTTCAACGCTTCTCATCGCAGGTTTTCCAGCGCGACTTTACTTTCTCTCAGTCCAACAGGCCCGGCGCAAGCCGGGCCTTTCTTATGCGCGATCTTTGGCCACGAGTTCAGGAAGCGGGCTTTGAGCCAAACTCACTTCGCTTTGCCGCTTGCCGTTCTTGGCCGCGTACATGCCGGTGTCTGCGGTGCTCAGCAGGCTATCTTTTGTGGCGCCGTCCTCTGGGTAAAGAGCGATGCCGAAGCTGGCCGAGCCTTGCAGTGCGTGTCCTTCAAGAACAAGCGGCATGTCAAAGCAGTGTTCCAGGCGCTGTGCAATCTCCTCGACACCGGCGCGGTTGCGCACCATGGGCAACAGCACGGCAAACTCATCGCCGCCCAGCCGCGCCAGCAGGTCGTGTGAGCGCAGTTGCTGCTTCATGCGCCGCGCCGTCTCTTGTAGATAGAGATCTCCGATGCGATGGCCGTAAATGTCGTTTACCTGCTTGAACTCGTCGAGGTCTACATAGATCAAGCCGAAGATGCCTGCATTCCGCCGCGCCATTTCGATCTGCGCGTCCAGCCGTTTCTCCAGCGAGAAGCGATTATGAACCTCAGTCAGCAGATCGAACTCCGAGCGGTGCAACAGATCGGAGTAGAGCCGGCGCGTTTCGATGGCGAGCGTGGCTAGCCGTGCCCCGTTGTGCAGAGCCACAGCCTCGTGTGCATCCGCCAGGGCCTCCGGATCGAGCCCGACAAAAAGCGCTCCCAGCGCCGGACCCAAACGGGCATCGATAGTCGCGCTGACGATGCGCAGATTGTGCGGCTCCTGCGGGCATTTTCCCAATCTCGGTCCATCGGCCACCTCGCACCAGCAAGGGGCGCCATTCAGCATGGCCGACACCATCTTCGCGATCTCCTCCAGGATGTCGGCGAGAGGCTGCGATCCGTTGATGTCCTCCAGGATACGGCTACGCTGCCGTTCCAGTTCAGCTTCGGCCTCGGTGCGAGCCGACATAGCAGCGGTTTGACGGCGGACCTTGCGCTCCAGGGTCCAGCCTCGCGCGATCGCAACGAAGACAAGCAGGAGCAGCAAACCGACGATGAGTATCAAATTGCGAATGTTCAGCAAGGAAGGTTTTGCTACAACCGCAATATCGTCAGGCGTGCGCATGAGGATATCGAATGTCTCTCCATGATCGAAGGGGTTGGAATCCTCCAAGACGCAAATGCCGGTAACGCGGACTCTGGAGCCTAGCGGAATCTGTATCATCGGTGCAATTACATGTCCAACTTCCTCGCTTGCGGGAGGGTGCCGGTAAATCGCGTTGAACAGTCGCCCATCCGAGCTCAAGACATACTCATCCTGGGCCGCTTCGCGTACCTCCGTCACTACCTGTCCTTCGATTGAGACCAGGTCGAAGAGTTTGGCGCTCGTGGTCAGTTGCTCCCAGGTCGCCGGTTGCGGCGTGATGGGTGCTCGCACGTGGCTATCCTGGACCTCTCCAAGGGTCAGGACCATAAGATTGTTATGGGAATCGGGCAAGCCGGTCGCATCCGCCAGATCGCCAATCTGCAAAGGGGTTTGGGTCTGGGTTGTGATCCACAAGCTTTTGGGGCCATCCTGCAGAACCACAGCCGATCCGTACTGGTAATAGGTTATGGTTCCATGAACTCGGACCCTGCCCGTCAGATTGTTCACATGATAGGTCGTAAGAATCCGATCCATGGGCGTGATCGGAAGCGACCACGGATCGGAGGCGGCGCGTTTCAGGACTTTCACGTCCGCAAGGGAAGAAACGTGAAGCTGGGAGCCTGTCTTCTGCATCTTCCCGTCGAAACTTCCTCCCGCGACCCCAGTAACCTCGACCTCGGCGTCCAGCAAGCCCCCGGCCGCGCCTGTCTCGTCGTCGACTACGAATGCATCGATGAATCCTCCGTCCGTGGACATCAATAGACGAGTAAGGTGGGACATTGTTCCGTCGGCGCTACGCAGATCGCCAATCCAGGTCGTGTCGGCCGAGCGAACCACGGCATGCACGGTAACCAGCATGCAGTCGAGTTTGTCGTGCATCAAGTCGTCAAAGCTGGCCTTGATGGGTTTGGGCAGGGCGCCGTGGCGCAGCAGAGTTATCCGATCGCTGTCCACATATGGGCGAAGTCCCTTGTTCGTCTTCCCTTGCACCAGAATGCGATCGCCGGGAATGAGTTGGGCATCCGTTGCGGCTTGCACATAAACGGCATTGTCGCCGTCCTGCACGAATAACATTTTGTTATCTGCGAGCCAGTAGGTAACCGTGGCCCCGAAGGCAACCGGCAGTGCTCGGCTGGCCTCTGCATCGCTGAGAGCAGAAACCGCGCGCAAGGTTGTGAGTGGAGCGGGCGCGGCGGCAGCCCACGCGACGCAGGCCCATCCAAGAATGATCGCAACAGCGGTAATCAGTCTCTTCATCGGGGTCCGCCGGTCCGGCTTTATTTGTGCCTTCCGGGTTCTAATATTCCTATCGGCAGGACTCGCCTAAGGAATTAGTGCGGCGTCGAGAAAACGCCTTTCCCCGCACTCCAAACGTAAGACCTGTCAGGGCTAATCGCCTATGCGCGCTCCGCAGTTGTAAGATCCCGAGCTTCTTGTCCGACGCCCGCTTCTTTGCGCAGCTTTTTCTCCTTTTTCATCACATACATAGCAGCGTCGGCTGCGCTCAAGATGCCGTCCGTGGTGGCGCTGTCTTCGGGATAGAGGGCAATGCCGAAGCTTGCCGAGCCTTGGAGTATGTTTCCTTCGAGAACCAGCGGCATGTCGAAGCAGTGCTCCAGGCGCTGTGCGATTTCCTCGACGCCTGCGCGGTTGCGCACCATCGGCAGCAAAACGGCAAACTCATCGCCGCCCAGTCGAGCTAGCAGGTCGTGCGGGCGCAGTTGCTGCTTCATACGCTGCGCAGTCTCGTGCAAATAGAGGTCTCCGACACGATGACCGTAAATGTCATTTACCGGTTTGAATTCGTCCAGATCGACATAGATCAAGCCAAAGATACCGGCGTCGTCACGAGATTTTTCGATCTGTTCGGCCAGGCACTTCTCCAGTGAAAAGCGATTGTGAACCTCGGTGAGCCGGTCAAACTCCGAGCGATGGCGCAGATCGGCATTAAGCCGGCGGGTTTCAATGGCCAGCGTGGCAAGCCGTGCTCCGTTGTCGAGGGCCGCCCCCTCGCGGTCGTCCGCAACCGTCTCTGGTGCAAAGGCTGCCGCGAGCGTGCCCAGCACGTCTCCAAAACGAGCTAATATAGGGGCGCTGACAACCCGGCGGTCGTGTGGCGTCGGTGGGCAATCACCCAGCAAGACGCCATCGGCGATTTCGCACCAGCAGGGCGCGCCCTCCAGATTGAAGGAGACCAGCTTCACAATTTCTTCAAGAATCTCGACCAGGGGCCGGGAGCCGTTGATGTCCTCGAGGATGCGGCTGCGCTGCTGCTCGAATTGTGCCATGGTTGCCAAAGTGCCCGTCTGGTTGCGTACCTTTTTCTTCAGCATCCAGCCCCATCCGCCGACAAAAAGCACGGCCAGCAGCAGCAGGCTGACGATACGCATCAGGTTGACCACGCTCATCCACGAGGGCCGGGCGATGACCGTAATATCGTCAGCGCCGCGCAGCAGAATATCGAATGGCACCGGGCCATTGAATGGATTGGAATCTTTGAGCATACAGATCCCGGTGACTCGAACTCGGGAGCCTAGCGGAATATTCCTCATTGCCGGAAGCGGCAGATGGCTGGCAGCGTTGGGGTGGCGATAAATGGCCGAGAAGAGGTTTCCACCGGAAACCAGGACATACTCGTCATGCGAGTTTTCCCTTATATCCGTTACCACTTCTCCCTCAAGAGTGACCAAATCGAAGTTGTGTTGGCTCGAGGAAAGATCTTCCCAGGAGACTGATGTCGGCCGAATAGGCGCCTGAACCAACTGGTCCTGGATTTCACCGTCTGCAAGGGTCGGAAAACCATCGTGAAGAGTTGGAAAACCGGTCGCGTCGGCTCGATCTCCAATCCGCAAGCTTACCTGGCTCCGGCTCATCACCCACAAGCTTCCCGCCTCGCCCTGGAGTACAGCGCCCGAACCTGGCTGATAATAGGTGATGCTGCCGCGCACATGAACACGAGGTGTGAGGTCATTCACTTGAATAGTGGGGACAACCTCATCCAGGGGAGTTACCGGGAGCGATCGGGGACTGATGGCGGCTCGCTTAAGAATGCTGACGTCGTTCGGTGAGGAAACTAGGAGTAGAACTCCCGCCTCCTGATTTTTGCCGTCGAGTTTTATGGTGGCAATTCCTGTGACATCCACTTCAGCGTCCAGCATTTCGCTGCGCGCCTGCGCATTGCTGCCGTCAAGAAACGCGTCAATCGAGCCTTTGTTCGTGCGCAAATGCAGGAAGGTTGGCCCATCGGCGCCCCATGCCAGGTCGGCGGCTTGGATCACGCCGCGAACCGTGACCCGCACGCAATCGTGCTGCCCCTGCATCAGCTCGTCGAAGTCGGCGGTTACAGGCTTCGGCAAGTCCCCGTGGTGGAGGAAGGTCACGCTGTCGCCCGTCATAGATAGCCGAAAACCGCGCCCCATTCTTCCCCGCACTAGGACACGATCGCCAACAGCCAGGTTGGGATCGAACCGGCCCCACACCGATAGGCCGATATCTTCATCCTGTACGAACATCCCCGATCCGTCTGGCGCGACATGGTTGACCGTGGCCTCAAAAGCGACGGGCGGAATTTTGTTGATCTCGTCCGCGCTCAGGCCGTGAATTGAGAGCAGTGCGGAGTGCAGCGTGGTCAAGGCGCCTGCCGCATTCCTCTCAGCGGCCGATGCCTGCCGGAGAATCTTGATGTCGTCATTCGCGGGAACGAAAACCTGAATTCCGATCTGCCGAAACTTGTCGTCGAGGCGCTCGGCAGCAACCCCGGAGACCTCAACTTCAGAGCCCAGCAGTTTATCGCGCTCGTTAACGAGGTTGCTGTCCGCAATCGCATCAATGAAACCACCGCCCGTGGCCAATTGCAGGTAGGTGGTCCCACCCGGCTCCCGGGGCGGGTCGACAGTCTGGATTACGCCCTTCACTTTGACCCGCAAAGCATCGAACTTGAGGCGGGTCAACTCATCCAGATTGGCAGGAGAGGGGGCCGGTAAGCTGCCGTGGCCAAGCAGGCGGATGGCCTCGCAATTCACAAAAGGCTGCACGCCGAGTGCGGTTCTTCCCCGCACCAGAACCCGATCCCCGGCTGACAGCTTGGTATCGACCCGACCCCGCACCACGAAGATTCCTGCTCCTTGATCCTCGACAAAGAAAAAGAATTGATTTGCATGGGCGTAGGTGACAGTGGCCTCAAATGCGACGGGAAGATTTTTGTTGGCTTGGGCACGGCTGAGGCCGTGAATGGCGCGCAGGTTTGTGAGCGTAGCGGGCCACATGGCCCAGGCCAAGCCAAAAACAATCGCAGCTGCCAAAATCAGTCTCTTCATCATGGGTGCGCCGGTCCAACCCATTTTGTGCTTTCCGGCTACTAATATTCCTATCGGCATGACTTGCCAGAGGAATTAGCCAGACGTCAAGAATACGCCTTCTCTCAGCACTCCAATTGTGGAGCTTCGAGGGCTGTCGGCTATGTGTGTTCCGCAGCGGTAAGGTGCTGAGCTTCTTGTCCGGCCGCTGCTTCCCTATTCAACTTTTTCCCTTTTTTCATCACATACATAGCAGCATCGGCTGAGCTCAAGATGCCGTCCGTGGTGGCGCTGTCCTCGGGATAAAGGGCAATGCCGAAGCTGGCCGAGCCCTGCAGTGCGTGCCCTTCAAGAACCAGCGGCGTGTCGAAGCAGTGTTCCAGGCGCTGTGCAATCTCCTCGACATCGGCGCGGTTTCGGACCATGGGCAACAGCACGGCAAACTCATCGCCGCCCAGCCGCGCCAGCAGATCGTGCGAGCGGAGTTGCAGTTTCATGCGCCGCGCCGCTTCCTGTAGATAGAGGTCTCCGACGTGATGGCCGTAAATGTCGTTTACCTGCTTGAATTCGTCCAGGTCGACGTAGATCAATCCGAAGATGCCTGCATTCTGCCGCGCTATTTCGATCTGCGTGTCTAGCCTTTTCTCCAGCGAGAAGCGGTTGTGAATATCGGTGAGCAGGTCGAACTCAGAGCGGTGCAACAGATCGGTATAGAGCCGCCGTGTTTCGATAGCCAGCTCGATCAGCCCTACCGCCATCGACAGAGCTTCCGATTCGATGTTGACAGGCTTTGCGGCCGTGTCAAAGGCGGCAAAGATGACGCCGAGCGGAGGGCCCAGACGCGCGGGGATTTCGTTGTGCGCCACGCGCAGCGCGGTCGGCTCCGGCGGACACTTTCCCAGCCGGGCTCCGTCGGCGATCTGGCACCAGCAGGGAGCGCCATGCAACTTGAAGGAAGCAAGTTCTGTAATATCTTCGATGATCTCCGCCAGCGGACGGGAGCCGTTGATGTCCTCAAGAATATGCCCGCGCCGCTGTTCCACGTAGGCCATTGCAGCAGTTTGCCGGCGCACCCTCCGTTCGAGGGTCCATCCCCTGGCACCCACAAGGGCCATAAACACCAGCAGCAAGCCAACGATGATCAGTAGATGGCGAGTGTTCAGCCATGGCGGTTTGGCGACCACCGCAACGTCATCGAAAGAGCGCAGAAGAATCTCGAACGGCACCTGGCCATTGAATGGATTCGAGTCCTTGAGCATGCAGATACCGGTGACGCGGACCCTGGACCCGAGCGGAATCTGCTTCATCGAGGGAAGGTGAATCTGGCTGCCTGCGTCCGGATGGCGGTAGAGCGCGGAAAAGAGGTTACCGCCGGAATCAATAACATACTCATCCTGCGACTCTTCCCGAATCTCCGTCACCACCTGCCCCTCGATGGAAACCAGATCGAAGATATGTTTGCTCGATGAAAGTTCCTGCCATGTGACCTGCTCGGGCGCGATCGGCGCCTGTACTTGGCTATCCTGGACCACGCTATTCGAGAGGGTGAGAAAACCGTCGTGCAGGGTGGGAAAGCCGGCGGCGTCCGCCAGGTCCCCGACGCGCAGTGGCACATTGCCCTGCGTCTGGACCCACATACTCTCGGAGCCGTTCTGGAGAACAACGGACGAGCCGGGCTGATAATAGGTGACAGTTCCGTGGACTCGGGTGCGTTGCGTGAGTTCGCGTGCCGAATAGCCGGTGAAAATCTCATCCATCGGAGTGATGGGGAGGGTCTCAGGACTTGCGCTGGCTTGCTGGATAATCTTGATGTTCGCCAGCGACGAAACGTAGAGCTTGATGCCGGTCTCCTCCAGCTTGCCGTCGAGTTTTGCCGTTGCTACCCCGGTGACTTCTACATCGGCATCCAGCAGCTTTTTGCGTGCGTTAGCATCGTCATTGTCCAGGACTGCGTCAACATAACCTGTGCTAGTCAATATTTGCAGGTAGGTGGGACCGTTCGCGCCCCAGGACGGGTCAGCGGCACGGATCACGCCGCGCACCGCGATCAGCTGGCAATCGCGCTGCATATGAATCAACTCAGTGAAATTAGTTGGAATCGCCGTAGGCTGGGTGCCGTGGTGCAGCAAGGTTACGCTGTCGCCCATGATAAAGGGGCGGAAACTGTCCCAGGTCTTTCCCCGCACCAGAACGCGATCCCCCGGAATCAGCCTGGTGTTGGGCGGAACCCGCACATAGATACCCACGCCCTCGTCTTCGACAAACAGCATGAATTCATACCAGCGCGAGTAGGTCACCGTGGCCTCGAAGGCGACCGGCAGGCTGCGGCTGGCCTCTGCATGGCTGAAGGCGTGAATGACGCTGAGCGGGGTCAGCGCGACGCTCCTGATCACCTTGATGTCATCCCGTGAAGAAACATTGAGAATGACTCCGGTCTGCCGCGAGCCTTCAAACATTGCCGAAGCGGTCCCGGTCACCTCCACTTCGGCGTCCACCAGGTCTTTGACGTGTGCCGCATCGGTGCCGCTCACCTCCACGTCGATGGCCCCCAGGCCCGAGAGCGTCTTCAGGTGAACAAAATGTTCCGTAGGGTCCGGATCGGGCTCAATCGAGCGCACCACTCCCTCCACGGTCACCAGTAAGCAGTCGCGCTGGGTGTGAATCATCTGGTCGTAGGTAGACGGGAGAGCTTTGGGCAGGCCCGCATGGCGCAGAAAAATGATCTGATTGCTCAGGATATAAGTGCGGAAGCTGGCCTGTGTCTTGCCTTTGATAAGGACGCGATCACCTGCGGCCGTTCCGAAATCCATCGAGGTTCGCACGTAGACGCCCACGCCTTCATCCTGCACAAAGAGCATAAAATCACTCCCGCGGGCGTAGGTGATCGTGGCCTCAAAAGCTACGGGCAGGTTTTTGTCTGCCTCAGTATGGCTCAGGGCATGAATGGCGCGCAGAGTCGTCAGCGTAACGGGCGTCGCCGCCCAGGCCGCGCAGGCCCATCCAAAAACGATCGCAACTGCGAGTATCAATCTCTTCATCGGATGAATCCGGGGCGCGCCGACGCGTACTGCTTGTTCCCTATGGGTTCTTATCGGCAGCGAGTGCGAAAGAAATCACCTCCACAGGAGGAATCGCCCCAGACCTCAGAGCCTTCCGAACAAATTGGAAATTAGCTCGCTCTCATCTTACTCTCTATCGACTTTGATCTAATAGCCATTGTGGGGTGGGTCGGTCTGACCAGTCTCGCCAAATCGCGGCTGAATTCGCCCGGTTCATTTCGCAGGCCGTTCCGTTGCCCGTGAGGCATGGAAGTCTAACCGGCTCCACAGTAAGGAGAGTTTTCGATGTCCAATCCCGCTGAAGCGTCCAATCCTGCCTCCTCCTTCCCACATTGTGGTGCCCAGGCACTGCCCACACGCCGCATCCGGGTGATCGGAGTTCCTCTCGACCTGGGAGCCAGCCGCCGCGGGGTGGACATGGGACCATCGGCGATGCGCGTGGCTGGCCTCGAGGCCAGGCTCGAAACGCTGGGCCATCAGGTGACCGATGCCGGCAACATTCGTGTCGAGATTGCCGAGACCCAGGCCTCGGGCAACGAAAACGCGCATTACCTGAAGCAGATTGCAGAAACCTGTACCCGCACCGCCGAAGCTGTGCTGAAGACTCTGGAGGAAGGGATCACGCCGCTGGTGCTCGGCGGTGATCACTCGCTCGCTGTCGGATCGGTCTCCGGCGTCTCCGAGTTCCATCGCCGCAAGGGCGAGAAGATCGGCGTGCTGTGGATCGACGCTCACTCCGACATCAACACCCCTGAGACCTCGCCCTCGGGCAATGTACACGGCATGCCTCTGGCCGCCCTGCTGGGGTTGGGGCCTGAGCGGCTGACGAATATTTTCGGCTATGCGCCCAAGATTGCGGCCGAGAACACCGTGTTGATCGGGGTGCGCGACATCGACGCCGCCGAGCGCGAGAACATCCGCCGCGCCGGGGTGGCCGAGGTTTACACCATGCGCGACATCGACGAGCGCGGCATGAGAGCGGTCATGGAAGAGGCACTGCGCGCTGCTGGACGTGGCACCGCCGGCTACCATGTTTCGCTCGATATGGACTGGATCGACCCCGAAGACGCGCCCGGAGTGGGCACGCCCGTGCGCGGCGGAGCAACCTACCGCGAAGCCCATCTGGCCATGGAGATCATCGCCGACCATGGCCGCCTGCTCAGCTTCGAGATCGTCGAGGTCAACCCGGTGATCGACGAGCACAATCGCACCGCGGACCTGGCAGTCGAGCTGGCCTGCTCCGCCTTTGGGAAAAAGATTCTGTAGGCAAGCATTGGCTCATACCACGCATGATTTCGGTCTCAACTTATGCAAGAGCGCCGCGCCGCAATAGATAGCGGCGGCAATTAGTAACAATGCCTTCATTCCGATGATGAAGGAAAGATTCTGCGCCAAACCACCAGCGACCGCGCCAAGCATATTCGCGCCGAATGCGCTGCTTCGCCCTCGAAAGCGGCGGAAGCTCTCCGTGAAGATAACGCCGGCAAAAAAGAACGGCACACAGTAAGCAAAGCAGATCAGAATGCCCACCAGCGTTCCCGAACCCGGCACCTGTGTCCAGGGAATCACATAATTGATAACCAGAGTCCCACATAGCAATGCATAGTAGATGCCCAGCTTTCCCGGAAGCCGGCGCTCCACATATACGTTCGATAAAAGCAGAACCGTGAGAATGCCGGTCAACGCGATGCAGTTCACCAGCCAAGTCGTGCCGAAATATAAAGCCAGGCGGCTCACCAATTGGGTTTCCATCAGCAAGAATCCCGCCCCCAGCAGAAAAAACTGCCAGGTGCTGCTTTCTTTTGGCGTGAAGAATGGCCCAACCAAATAGAGCGCCATAATCAAAATCACCGCGGATACCGAAAAATAGGCCCGAGGGATGGAACGTCCGAAATGATAAACGTAAGGCCAGTCATCTGTTGTTGGCTGTGGCGGATGGTCGGCATTAAGCTGGAAGTTAGGCGGGTGAGAGTTCCGGAACGCCGATTCATCTATGCCAAGGCTTCTCTTCCATAACTCGGGAGAATCGGATTCGATGAAGACCGCAGCCTTGGCCAAGGCTCCGATTTGATCGGTATGGTAAGTCACGGGCGGGTGGGAGAATACGCCGCTTAACATCGAATAGAACCGCTCTCCGATCCAGGTCCAGGGCTCCCGAACTTCGAATTTCAGAACCAGTATCCCGTCCGGATCAAGCAGCCGCCGTGCATCGCGAAACGATTCTTGCGTGTACACATAGTTATCCACGCGCATGTTGCTGTAACCGGAAAACTCGGTGTGTGAGTCCAGCAACCCGAAGATAATGACGTCATATTTATCGTGACAGTTACGCAAAAAATTCCTGGCATCGTTAGTAATGAGATGAACTTTGGGCGAGGTATAAGGCTGCTCAGGATGCAGGCGCGTGCCCAAGTTGGCGATCAGCGGATCGATCTCCACGGCGTCAACTCTGGACGCTCCATGTCGCAGTGCGGCGGCAACATCGTTGCCGGCTCCGGCGCCGATCACTAACACGCGATTTGTGCTCTCGGCGAATCGAAATGGGCTGTCATACGAACTGTCTTGATAGATGTTCGCCAGTTGGGGGTTCTTTGCCATAAACCCTGGGGTAACATTGGCGATCGACATGTAGCCTTCGTTGTTCACATCGATCCAGTATTGCTGGTCGCCGGCGCTTGTCACCGATAACTTCTGGTACGGGGACCAATAGACAGACTTATCGCTGGCCGGCCTTAGTGCCAGCAGAGTTATCGCCAGCAGGACGCTGGCAATGATAGCCGAGCGCCAGGAAAAGGGCTGTGCAAACAGAATAAGAACGAAGGCTGCAATGAACCAGTAAGTCGGAGAAAGCCAATAGTAAGCTAAGATGGCCAGTAGCCAGATCCCCGCCAGACTGCCCAGCAGATTCACCGAATATGCCGCCACTGTGTTGGGCGCGGTCTCAAGGTAATGTCCTACCCAGCGACCCAAAGGAATCATGGCGATAGCGATGAGCATTAAGAATGCGGCAACGATAGACAACGAAATTGCCATAAGGCCGTAATAAGCAGATAGATGGAATTGAAGTGTTCCCCAAAGCGCGGCATCTGGTGTGAATGAAAGAACGGAGGACATCATCTGCAGAAGTCTGTGCCAAGTCTGGAACGGCAGGTTAACTAGAACCACCAATGTGGTTGTAGCTGCCAAAGCGGGCATGAGGCTGCCACGCTTCTTGGAACTGAAGCAGCCGACGCCGAATCCCAGAAAGCACACCATGAGTGAGAGGTTCTGAAAGAAGGCGAAGATTTTCACCTCGGTGCCGAGCCAGCGAATGAGAACGATTTCCAAATAAAGTCCTGCCGTACTGATCGCCAGTAGCCGCCACATGGAAAATGTTTGCTGCAATTCGCGCCCGGCCTGGTTGGGCTCCGGGGATGTTGTTGATGCCACGATGAATCTCCTTGACTGACCGGGAGCCACCCGGATTGCCGGGTAGCAACTCGCCCTGACCTTCGTTGTTTGTGAAAGCAACTTGTATCACTAATTCTATTCCACCGTCAAGAATCATTGCGCCAAGCCGAGCTATGGCTTAAGGGCGAGCAAAAGGCCATCCTCAATCGAGAGTTCGACGGAAATTTCGATTGATACAGAAGCGCCATCATGAAGAGCAAGCATCTCGCCTCGGTAAATTACAATGAAAAACAATGGCAAAAAAACTACGAGTTGGAATTCTCTTCGGCGGGCGCAGTGGCGAACATGAGGTTTCGCTGCTCTCGGCGGCTTCGGTTTTGAAGGCGATTGATCGGCGCAAGTTCGACGTTGTGCCAATTGGTATCACCAAGGAGGGCCACTGGCTGGCGGCAGCGGATGCGAACAACCTTCTCGAGGGCAACAATAGCGCGGTCGCACGACGGCTGCGTGCTGGTGACCCCGATTTAACGCCAGGCGCCAAACTGCTGCAAGAAGGCATTCCCACACTGATGGCGCCAGAACCAGCCTCGTCCCGTCCCGGCAAGTCGCTCACTGCGGGCGCAGGCCGCCCGGCCGCATCCATGCTGGACGTGATCTTTCCTGTTTTGCATGGAACCTTTGGCGAAGATGGAACGATTCAAGGGCTCTTCGAACTTGCAGGAATCGCTTATGTCGGCGCTGGCGTACTGGGCTCGTCGGCTGGCATGGACAAAGACGTGATGAAGCGGCTGTTCGCCCAAGCCAAGCTGCCCATGGTCAAGCATGTGACGTTGCTCCGTGCCGAGTGGGAACGCGCACCGCGCAAGACCGTCGCCCAGGTTGAGGCTGCGCTCAAGTATCCGGTTTTCGTGAAGCCCGCGAATCTGGGATCGTCTGTGGGCATCTCAAAAGCTCATAACCGTAAGGAGCTTGGTCCAGCCCTCACCTTGGCCGCCAAGTACGACCGCAAACTGGTGGTGGAAGAAGGCGTGGGTGGCAAAAACGCCAAGGCACGCGAGCTTGAAGTTGCGGTCCTCGGCAACGATGATCCAAAAGCCAGTGTGGTGGGCGAGATCATTCCCGGCAAGGAGTTTTACGACTACGAGGCCAAGTATCTCTCAGAAGGTTCAATCCCGGTGATTCCGGCCGAGCTGAGTAAGGCTGAGTCGAAGCAAGTCCGCGAGATGGCCGTCGCGGCATTTCGCGCCTGCGACCTTTCAGGCCTGGCGCGCGTCGACTTTCTGATGGAACCGAACGGCAGGCGGCGCATCTATCTGAACGAGGTGAACACCATGCCCGGCTTCACTCGCATCAGCATGTATCCCAAGCTATGGCAGGCCACCGGGCTGAGTTACCAGGAGCTGATCACCCGGCTGATCGAGTTAGCCCTCGAAAGGCACGCAGAGAAGAGCCGGACGACCTATAGCCGGGAAGAGTAGACAAGCCGCGGCAGTGATGAGTGGTAAGTTGTCAGTCTCCGTCGCCTTGGAACTATTAGTCAGCTTTCAGTGTCTAAAGCTAGGGTCTGTCATCAAATTGGTAATATGCAGGATGGCATAATGCTTTTAGTTTTGCATTATGAGCTTGCATCGCTACGGATTACGGGACGACCAGTGGGAGCGTATTGAAGGACTTCTTC
>JBEKRS010000062.1:0-29186 GCA_049518535.1 Occallatibacter sp.
CTGCCGGGCGCCCAACTGAACCAGGTCGGCCTGGAAGAAGTCCTTCAATACGCTCCCACTGGTCGTCCCGTAATCCGTAGCGATGCAAACTCATAATGCAAAACTAAAAGCATTATGCCATCTTGCATATTACCAATTTGATGACAGACCCTAAAGTAGTGAATCGGAGAGAGCAATCGGCTTCATCTCCTCTGAAAGAGACCCAAAATTTCAACTCCGCTTCGCTCAGGAGGTTTCAGTTCCAGCGCTTTTTATCGTCCGCATCCTCGTCCATCGGCCGCCCGTTGCCGTCGAAGCGGACAGTTCGGCCCTGAGAGCGCATATAGACCTCGAACTTGCGCGCGGCCCTGCGGCGCTTCCAGCGATAGTAGCGGTTGCGCATGGCATACATCTTCTCGCTCAGGCCGAACGAGACGCCGCGGCGCGGGGCCAGCCGGATGTAAAGCAGTCCGGCGAGCGCTCCGCCCAGTTGGGAAAACGCGTACATTCGCTGTTCGCCGAAGAGCATGGCGATGGCCACCAGCGCGTAGATGACCGCCAGATAGCGGGCCTTGATGCCGATGGGCAGGGGAAACATCATGAACTGCACATCGCCGTAGAGCGTGCCGATAGCCACCAGCAGGCCGAAGATGCCGCCGAAGCAGCCGTTGAGCGAAACCGCGCCCGCCGAAAAGCCCAGTGTGTGGCTGCAAACATAAATTGCGGTTGCCGCGGCGGCCGTGCCCAGCACCGACACCGCGTAAAGGCTCGTCACCCATCTCGCGTTGTGATAATTCTCCAGAAAGCCGCTCAGGAACCACAGCGAGAGCAGTTCGAAGAACGTTCCGAGAAGCGTTGGATGAACAAGGCTGTAGGTGAAGGGCTGCCAGAGGGCGCCGTGCAGAAACAGGCTGGGAGAGAATACGAAAGCAATGAACGATTGTGCCGCAATGACCGGAAAGGCCATCTGCGCCAGCGCCAAGGCAAAATAAGCGCCCAGGTTCCACAGAACCAGGCGGCGAGTAGCGCCGCGGAATTCGGGGAAGGAAAGCGGAGTTGCGCCAAACCTGGGCATCGTCACCCTCAGGGTAAACCGTGGAAGGGGCAAGTGTCATGGAAAAAGACCGCACGGTCCGCTGGCGCAGGCGGCGCGCTCTTGGAATTCCGGCGCGGCTCTGCCGCAGGACCGTCCCCAAACGCCAGACGTTCATCGCAAAGCTGAATTTCATGGCGTATCCTTCGTCTTGGGAGTTCCGGTTGCGGCTTAGAATCGAGCCTCTTGACCTGAGACCGGTTTTTGCCAAAGAATAGCGGGAGTCGAACCGCAAATTACCGTCATCTTGCAATACGAAACACTTTGGAGAAAGAGAGGCTTGCCATGGCTAGCTGCCCTGAATGCGAAAATGCTCTTGACATTGAAATGGATGAAGTCGCAGAAGGCGACGTGGTTGTCTGCGATGAGTGTGGAACCGAGTACGAAGTCGTTGGTGTCGAACCGCTTGAGTTGGCGCGGGTAGACGGCGACCTGGACGAAGACGAGGATCTGCTCGCCGAGGAAGAGGAGGAAGAGTGAGGTTGAACCGCACGAGTTGGACGGCCGGGGTGGTGTTTGCCCTTCTGGCGGCCGGTTTAGTCCCCCTGCCGCCACGCGGTGGGCATTTCGGGCCAGTCATGGCCCAAGCGCAAAACCTGGGCCAGCGCGTGGTCATGGGAGCGGTGGTGGACTCGAGTTCCACTCCAGTGGTCGGCGTCACCGTCTTCCTCAAGGACTTGAAATCCAAGACCATTCGCAGTTATACAACCACCGACAAGGGCCGCTTCCGCTTTGCCCAGGTTAATATGGCCGAGGATCATGAGCTATGGGCCGAGAAGGACGGCAAGAAGAGCGCCGTCAAGACCATCAGCTCCTGGGACACACGCAAAGAGTTCGAGGTTGAGTTGAAGCTTAAGTAGGGTGAGCAGCGCTATGCCAAGATTTGAGGTTCTTTCTGCAGGAATCCTTGTCGGTCACTCTGAACTGGAGTCAGGAGACCCACCGATGGGTGTGGCTTCGGGCAAGTTCCTACCAATGCCAGCCTATGATTCAATTCGACCGTTAGTTGTTGCGCTTCGGGAGGGCGGTTCACAGGCACATTTATCTCTTGTTGTTCGAGAGATTGAAGGCAACGAGCTTGATCCTGTTGGCGGAGTCATTATTTCCGACTACTCTGCCGAGTTAGGAGCGGACGGGCTTGAGGTCGAAGCATTAGGAATTGGATATCCGCTTTACGGAGAGTTATTTCCTGACCACGTTGGGGCATACGACAAGTACTGGACCGAAAAGGCCAAGGAGAAAACGGCGAATATCGATTTACCAAAGAACCGCTAAAAGGATACCTCCTAGCCTAAATAAAGGCTACGCTCTTGTCGCTAGCTCTGGGTCGGGACTAAGGTTCTGGCCTAGGAGTCCTCGCATAATCGTTGTGGAGTAAATCCATCGGCCGCTTAGAACTTACCCATCAAGCTTTTTCGTAACCAGTTCGTTCAGCAGCGCCGGATTAGCTTGGCCCTTCGAAGCCTTCATCACCTGGCCCACGAAGAAGCCCGCCATGGTCTTCTTGCCCGTGCGATATTGCTCCACCTGCTTGGGATTAGCGGCGATCACTTCGTCGATCAGCTTTTCAATCGCCGAGGCATCCGTGATCTGCTCCGGCTTCTCGCGCTCGTAAACGGCAGGGAAGTCCTCGCTCTTTTCGAAGCACAGGTCGAAGAGCTGCTTGAGCTGCTTGGAGCTGATCTTGCCCTCATCGAGCAGATCGGCAGCCAGCATCACGCCCGCCATCGATACCGGCGACTGCTCTTGCTCCAGTCCCAGCGCCTTCAGCCGTCCGCCCAGCTCGCTCAACAGCACGTTGGCCACGCGACGTGGATTCTTGGCCGTCTTTGCTGCGGCTTCAAAGCGATCGGCGAACTCCCGCGATGCGGTCAGCGTGAAGGAGTCCTGTCTGCTTAGCTCATACTCGGCGATCATGCGTGCGCGCCGCGCTTCAGGCAACTCCGGCATCTTCTTTCTCGTCTCGGCCAGAAACTCCGGCGACACAATCACCGGAGGTAGATCCGGCTCTGGGAAGTAGCGATAATCATGTGCCTGTTCCTTCGAGCGCATCGAGTAAGTCCGGCCCTCGGTAGAATTCCACAGCCGCGTCTCCTGAAAAATGCGGCCGCCCGATTCGAGAACCTCGATCTGGCGCTCGATCTCATACTCCAGAGCCAAGCGAATGAAGCGGAAGCTATTGACGTTCTTGACCTCGACTTTAGAACCGAATTTCGGCGCGCCCTTCAATCGCACGCTCACGTTGGCGTCGCAGCGTAGCGAGCCTTCTTCCATGTTGCAATCTGAAACGCCACAATAGAGCAGAATTTCCTTAAGCCGCGTCAGGTACTCGAAGGCCTCGTCCGGCGTGCGAATATCAGGCTCGGAGACAATCTCCGCCAGCGGCGTTCCGCAGCGATTCAAGTCGAGATAAGTGCGCGTCGCGGAGTCGGCAAACCCATCGTGCAGGCTCTTACCGGCGTCTTCTTCCATGTGCAGCCGCGTGATGCCGATGCGCTTTGTTCCCCCATTCGCCGTGGGCACGTCGATCCAGCCCTGCTCCGCCAGCGGCTTATCGAACTGCGAAATCTGGTAGCCCTTCGGCAAGTCGGGATAGAAGTAGTTCTTGCGCGCAAAGATCGACCTCTCGCGCACCTGGCAGTTAATCGCCATTGAGGCCAGCGTCGCAAACTCGACAGCCTTCGAATTCAGCACCGGCAAAGTTCCCGGCAGTCCCAGGCACACCGGGCAGGTGTTGGTGTTTGGGGCCGATCCAAAATGATTCGCGCAACCGCAAAAGGCCTTGGTAGCGGTGAGCAGTTGCACGTGGACCTCGAGTCCGATGACGGGCTCATACTTGGCCAGAACTTCGGGCGAAAGCGTAGCGGCAGGCATATTGACTTTGATTTTAGCGCGAGAAGGCAAGAGATCTTCACCTCATGGAGCCAGACCCAAGGCCTACGCGTCTAACTAAGCAGAGGCGAGCGGCATTAGACTGTTAGCAACCACGCCTCGAAAAGGACAATTCGTATGGGCAAACAGATATTGGCGATTTGGATAGCTGCGACCGCGCTACTGATCGCCGCGCCGGCTTTTCCGCAGAGTGATGTCCCCAGCGACAAACCATCGTCGCCGGCGTCGAAAGCTTCTGGCCAAGGGCAGGCCGTGGTCACGATTCTCGCCAAGCATAGTGAGTTACCCGTCAACGTTTCCCAGCAAGACGTCACCATCAAGGTCGATGGGAAACCGTCCATGGTCACCAGTTGGGTGCCGCTGCGTGGGGCGAACGACAAACTGGAGTTGGTGTTGCTGATCGATAGCTCGGCACGCAACCTGGATGGCAGCCAATTCGATGAGATCAAAAATTTCCTTCAAGCTCTGACACCAAGCGCGAAGGTTGCCGTCGCCTATATGCAAAATGGACGCGCAGTTCTCGCGGGGCCGTTGTCCGTGGACCGTGCGCAGACCTTGCGCAGCCTTCATTTGGCCATGGGCCCAACTGCTAGCCCTTACTTCAGCCTCTCCGATCTTGCGCAGCATTGGCCTTCCGCGGATCGCCACGCACGGCGCGAGGTGATTCTGGTCACCGATGGCGTTGAACCCTACAACCACGGTTACGATCCCAACAACTCCTATGTCCAGGCCGCGATCGACGATTCTGTGCGCGCCGGCCTGGTTGTCTACTCGATCTACTGGAAAGGCCGGAACCGCACCGTAGCTTCGTCCGGCTTGAACGACGCCGGCCAGAATTATCTGGTCGAGGTTACTCAAGCCACCGGCGGCACAAGCTACTGGACGGGGACTGACAATCCGGTCTCTTTCCAGCCGTATTTTGAGGATCTCGTCCGCCGTTTGGACAACCAGTACGAACTCGGCTTTTCCGCTAGCCTGCGTTCCAAGCCCGTGATCGAAGCCTTGAGGCTGAAGTTCGGAGGCTTCGCGGCTGAAGTCGCTGCGCCGCAGCAAGTGTTGGTCGACCGAACAACGACGGAGTAGCGCGGAGAACGCTTCAAGGCTCTCACGCCCACGCTGGTAAACTGGCTATACATGATTCTCCCGTTTGTCCGCGAAATCTTTGCGGAACTGGAGCACTCTTCCGGATTTGAGCGCGTACGAAGGCATCTAAGCCTTGGTACGGGGCGGAGGTGTGTCTCTGGACTGACTACAACGGCGCGCTCGCTCTACATTCCACTGATGGTGCGTGCGGCGCATCAGCCTGTGATTGTGGTAGTGGCCGACAACAAGGCTGCCGAGGCGCTGGAACCGCTGCTGCGTGCCGGCTGCGAGCTGACCGGTGCTGTCGATCCCACGCAAGTAGTCCGGCTGCCGGCCCACGATGTGCTTCCATTTGAAAATCTCTCCCCTCATCCTGACGTGCAGGAGCAGCGCGCCTCAGCCTTGTGGAAGCTGGCCACCGGCGCGGTCTCGATCCTCATCGCCCCAGTCGAATCGGCGGCGCTCAAGCTCTTTGATCGCGATTACTATGCTGGTCTCGCAGTGACGCTGCGTCGCAGCGAAGAGGTGGACGTAGAAGTTCTAACTGCACACTTGGCCAGTGTCGGCTATACGCAGATGGATCTTGTCGAGATGCCAGGACAGTTCACTCGGCGCGGCGGAATTCTGGACGTGTATTCGCCCGAGGCCGACCGCCCGGTGCGTATCGAGTTCTTTGGCGATGAGATTGAGACCATACGAAAATTTGATCCGGAGACCCAGCGGTCGCAGTCGGCCCTCGACGAGACCCAGTTATTGCCACTAACCGAAACGCCGGTAACTGAGCGTCTGCTGGCCGCGGTGCATGGCCGCCTGAGCAAGCAGCGGCTCGATTTCGCAAGTGGTGTCGAAGGCACGAGCGATGACCCGGATGATAGTCAGGAGATGGCCATCGAGGCCGCGGCCGCCGGAGGAGTGAGCGTCTTTCCTGGGTGGGAGTTTTTCTCAGCGGTTGCCGGGGCGCATAAGTCACTGCTAACTCTCGCGCCTAAGTGCGCCCTGTTTATCGAAGAGCCTGCGATGGTGCGCAACCAGATCGAGCGTTGGTGGAACAAGGTCGAGCAGCGGCATGAGCGGTCCGCAATGGGCTCGCTCATAAGGCCCGAGGATATCTATCTACGGCCGGAAGTCTTGCAGGCCGCGCTGGACGGGCACATGGGTTTGGATCTCGATCAGTTAGGCGTGGTGGATGTGCTCGACGAGGACAACACACTGGGCGAGATCGAGTTGAACACGCGGCCCACCCTCAGGTTTCATGGTTCGATTCCGGCGCTCACTGAGCAGTTACGTACGCTGACAGCATCCGAGACGCGCATTGTGCTCGCAGCGCCCCACCATGGCGATGTCGAGCGCCTGGCCACGGTTCTGCGCGAGTATCAAATTCCATATCGCCTCGGAAGTCGCAATCCGCATCCCGGCGAAACAATGCTGGATGAGGCAAGTTATCTTGCCGGCGACCTGCGCGTGCCGGTCATTGTCAGGACGCCCGTGGCGGCCGGAGTCAGTTTTCTCGATTCGAATCTGATTTTGTTTGGAGCCAACGACCTTTCAGACGAGGCGGATGTAGCCGCCAGGCCTGAGCCCAAGCGGTCGAAAACGGCGGCCTTTGTCTCCGACTTTCGCGATCTGGCTATTGGCGATTACGTGGTTCATGTAGAACACGGCATCGCGCAATATCAAGGTCTCAAGGAGATTGTGCAGGACGGGCTCTCCGTCGAGTTCATGATTCTGGAGTTTGCCGAGCAAGCCAAGTTATATGTGCCGCTAACTCGGCTCGACTTGATTCAGAAGTATCGTTCGACGGACGCGGGGCCTGCGCCGATATTGAATAAACTTGGCTCGCAGCAGTGGTCGAAGACCAAGGCACGCGTGCGCAAGGCCATGCAGGACATGACCGGCGAGTTATTGAAGTTATACGCCGAACGGACCACCGCGCAAGGGACAGCATTCTCCAAAGACAACGAGTTTCAGCGGGAGTTTGAAGATTCGTTCGACTACAACGAGACGGATGACCAGGTTTCGGCGATTCGAGCCATCAAGTACGACATGGAATCGACCACGCCGATGGATAGGCTTCTGTGCGGCGATGTGGGTTACGGCAAGACGGAAGTCGCCATGCGTGCGGCCTTCAAAGCCGTGCAGGACGGCAAGCAGGTGGCCGTTCTGACCCCGACCACGGTGCTTAGCTTTCAACATTTCGAGACCTTTAAAAAGAGGTTTGCATTGTTCCCCATCAATATCGAAATGATCTCGCGCTTCCGCTCGGCGAAGGAACAAAAGATAATCGTCGAACGCGTCGAAACAGGCAAAGTGGATATTCTCATCGGCACGCACCGCTTACTCTCCAAAGACATAAAGTTTCAGGACCTGGGTCTGCTGGTGGTCGATGAGGAGCAACGCTTCGGCGTGCGCCACAAGGAGCGGCTAAAGCAGATGCGCAAGGAGATCGACGTACTCGCCATGAGCGCCACGCCGATTCCGCGCACACTGCATATGTCGTTAGTCGGCTTGCGCGACATGAGTGTCATCGAGACGCCGCCCAAGGACCGCATGGCGATTCAGACCGTGGTGGCCAAGTTCGACGAAAAGATTGTGCGTTCTGCCGTTGAGGTGGAGTTAGAGCGTGGCGGGCAGGTGTATTTTGTGCACAACCGCGTTGAGTCTATCTACGAAATCGCAGCGCGGATTCAGGAGTTAGTGCCCGCGGCGCGCGTCGCCGTGGGGCATGGGCAAATGGGCGAGACCGAGCTTGAGAGGGTGATGCTGGCTTTCATGCGCCATGAGTACGATGTGTTGGTTGCGACCACCATCATCGAAAATGGACTCGACATTCCGCTGGCGAATACGATTCTCATCAATCGCGCCGATCGCCATGGCCTGAGTGAGTTATACCAGTTGCGTGGACGCGTGGGCCGCTCGAATCGGCGAGCGTATGCCTACCTGCTCATTCCGCCGGAGCAGGAGCTGACGGAAATTGCGCGTAGACGTCTCGCGGCTCTCAAGGAGTTCAGCGATCTGGGCGCGGGCTTCAAAATTGCGGCGCTGGATCTGGAATTACGCGGCGCCGGTAACATGCTAGGCGGCGAACAAAGCGGGCACATCGAGGCGGTAGGATTCGAGTTATACACGTCGATGCTCGAAGCCGCGGTGAAGGAGATGAAGGGCGAGAGCTCTCAAGATCGTCCGGCCACGCAGCTTAACCTCGGTATCGTCCTGCGCATCGACGAGAGTTATGTGCCGGAAGAGAACCAGCGCCTGCGGCTCTACAAGAAAATTGCCGGAGCGACGAGCGAGACGGCGGTCGCCGAAGTACGCGCGGAGATGGAAGACCGCTATGGCGCGCCGCCCGATGCCACCGTCTATCTTTTGGAAGCGGCGATAGTGCGCCTGGAATGCGAACGGATCGGCATAGCGCAGGTGGATCGCAAGCGCGCCGAACTGCACATTCGCTTTACGGAAAATGCAGCGATTGACCCGCAGACTCTGATGCGCCTGGTGGCGCGCAATGCCAAACGCGGCGCACAGTTCACGCCGCAGGGCCTATTGAAGTATCCTTTGATTGCCACACGTTCCGACGAAGTTCTACTGGAAATTCACGAATTAATTGCCAACCTCGCGCCCGCTCCGGTAAATATGTAGAAAATCAAGATTGATGATGAGAGGAAACATGAAAAAGATCATCGCTCATCTAGCAGTTGGAGTTTGGATGGCCTCCGCGATAAGCGCAAATGCCGCTAATCAGAACTGGAAGCAGCAGTTCGAGAAGCTTTCAGACGAGTACTTCGACCAGGTGTACTTTCACTACGCGCCCACGCAGGGGACACTTGCCGGCTATCACCAGTACGACGCCCAGTTGGAGGATTACTCGCGCAAGAACATCGAGGCTCAGATTGCCGCACTCAAAAGCTTAGAAAAGCGCATTGAGGCAATTCGTCCCGATGTCGCAGCGGCTGATTTTGTCCCGCGCACCGACCGCGAAATTGTGTTGTCGAATATCCACTCGCAATTGCTGACGCTGGAGACGATTCGTCCGTGGGAAAAGAATCCGGACAACTATTCGAGCACCTGCGCAAATGGCGCATTCACGCTGATGGAGCGCAAGTTCGCGCCGCCGGACGAGCGGCTGCGCTCGCTGGTTGCACGCGAACGGAAGATGCCTGCGTTTTTATCGGATGCGCGGGCGAACCTGAAAAATCCGCCGCGCATCTTTACCGAAATAGCCATCGAGCAGTTACCGGACATTGTGAGCTTCTTTCAGCACGACGTTCCGCTCGCCTTCGCTGACGCACAGGACGCGACACTCAAAGCCGAATTTGCGCAAGCCAATGCAGCCGTGATTGGGGCGCTCAACACTTATCTTGGTTGGCTAAAATCCGACCTACTACCGCAGTCGAACGGAGACTTCCGCATCGGCGCGGAAACCTTTTCGAAGAAGCTCCAATATGACGAGATGGTTGATCTGCCGCTGGATAAGATACTGGAGATTGGCTGGGCCGATCTGCGCAAAAATCAAGCACATTTCAACCAGATTGCCAAAGAGTTGGAGCCGAATAAAGAGCCGCGCGCGGTTGTCGAGGAGTTAGGTGCGTTGCATCCTGCACCCGATCAGTTGCTGAATAGCTTTCGGGCAACCTTCGATGGTCTTATCAGCTTTATCCGCAGTCACCAGATAGTTACTATCCCCTCGGATGTGCGGCCCATCCTGGAAGAGACTCCACCTTTCATGCGTGCCACGACTACCGCGAGCATGGACACGCCGGGGCCGTTCGAGACGCACGCGACAGAAGCCTATTTTAATGTAACTCTGCCCGACTCCTCGATGAAGCCAGAGGAGGTCGAGGGTTATATGCACGGCTTCAACATAGGCACAGTCATTTCAACAGCCGTGCACGAGGCATACCCAGGCCATTACATCCAATTTCTCTGGTTACCGCAGGCGCCAAGCCGGGTGCGCAAACTGCTGGGCGCGAACACCGACATTGAGGGCTGGGCACACTATACCGAACAAATGATGCTCGACGAAGGATACGGCCAGCCCGGCACCGGAGCAAAAGACGAGCGCGAATCGAAGTTTCTTCGCCTCGGCCAGTTACAGGACGCACTGCTGCGCAACGCACGCCTTGTTGTCGGCATCGAAATGCATACAGGCAAGATGAGCTTTGACGAAGCTATTGAGTTCTTTCAGAAAGAAGGCTATCAATCCAAAGAATCCGCCCTGGTGGAGACCAAGCGCGGGGCCGGCGATCCGATTTATCTCTATTACACGTTGGGCAAGCTGGAAATCATGAAACTGCGCGAGGACATGAGGAAGAAGCAGGGTGCGGCTTTTTCACTGCAAGAATTTCACGATAACTTCCTGCGTCAAGGCTTTCCGCCCATTAAGATCGTGCGCGAAGCATTGCTGGGAGATGATTCGCCGGCGCTGTGAGCGGCGTGGACCTACCGGCTCCAAAGTTGAATCCTGGCAAAGCTCAGAGCTTACTCTAGGCCACGATGTCATCCGGCGTTGGCGACATACGCATGACTTAGAATTTTGAGTAAGAGACGAAGCCGCGCAGACAATGCGGCGATTGCTAAACTGAAGGAGATGGAATGAGCAAACGAGTGCGGAAGGCGGTTTTTCCTGCGGGCGGGCTGGGCACGCGTTTTTTGCCGGCTACCAAGGTGATTCCCAAAGAGATGCTGGCGCTGGTAGATAAGCCCGTCATCCAGTACGGCGTGGAAGAAGCAATAGCATCCGGGATCGAGCACATCATCATCGTCACCGGCCGCGGCAAAGGTGCCATGGAGGACCACTTCGACCATAGCTTCGAGTTGGATGCAACGCTGGAAAAGCGCGGCAAGCATGAACTGCTGGCAGTGTCGCGTGGAGTCGCTTCGCTGGCGAGGATCAGTTATGTTCGGCAGAAGGAACCGCTTGGATTAGGCCATGCCGTGTTATGCGCAAAAGATATGGTGGGCGACGAGCCTTTCGCCGTCATTTTGCCCGATGATGTAATCGACGCCGAAGTACCGTGCCTCAAACAAATGATTGACGTCTTCAATGAAAAAGATGGTTCGGTGCTGGCAACGCAAACCGTCGAAGGTCCGGCAATCAGCGCCTATGGTGTGCTGGCTGGCTCCGAAGACGCTGCCAACTGGCGGATTTTCAATTGCACCGGCATGGTGGAAAAGCCCAAGCTTGCCGACGCGCCATCCAAACAAGCCATCATCGGTCGCTATGTGCTCACCCCGCGGGTCTTTGCACTGCTGGAACATACGAAGCCGGGCGCGATAGGCGAGATACAACTTACTGACGGCATCAAGGCGCTGCTCAAAGAAGAGAAGGTCTATGGCTATAACTTCGAAGGCAAGCGCTTCGACGTTGGAGACAAGCTGGGCATGTTACAGGCGACCGTCGACCTTGCGCTCAAGCGCAGCGATCTTGGGCCGCCGTTCCGCGAGTTTTTGAAAGGGTTGGCACTGTAACAAGCGAGTCAGCAGAATAAATCGCCGACTCACTAACTCGCTTCCTTACGCCTTCCACTTAATATTGCAGCCGATAGACGGGCGTTGGTCTGTGGGCACCGGTTTGCCCGCAAGTACTAAGTCGATGGCTGCGCGCAGGTCTTCGCCGGTTACCGGGATGCCGTTGCTGGGACGGCTCTGGTCGAATTGGCCGCGATAGACCAGGCGCAACCCAGCATCGAAGAGAAAGAAATCCGGCGTGCAGGCGGCCTTGTAGGCATGAGCAACGTCCTGCGTCTCGTCATAAAGATAAGGAAAGGCGAAGCCGAATGTTTCGGCCTGCTGCTTCAGTCCGGCGGGGCTGTCGGCCGGATGTGTTGTCACGTCGTTGCTACTGATGGCAACAATATTCAATGGTTTGCTCGCGTAATCTTTGCCCAGGGCTGCCAGGCCTTTCTCAATGTGCTTCACATAGGGGCAGTGAGCGCATATGAACATCACCAGCAAGGCCTTCGATCCGCGAAGGTCGTCGCGGCGGAAGGTCTTTCCAGTGATAACATCGGTGAGCGCAAAGTCGGGGGCCGTGGTGCCCAATTCCAGCATGGTGGATTCAGTAAGTGCCATGGTAACTCCTGATGATTTTTCTAACTCGCGATCTTGCTAAAATAGCGGTGTCTGGCGCCCCGGCATAGTTAAGCCGAAGTGCTCATAAGCCAGGCGCGTGGCTACGCGTCCGCGCGGCGTGCGATCAAGAAATCCAATCTGGATGAGGAACGGCTCGTAGACTTCTTCGAGAGCATCCTCCTCCTCGGCCAGCGTTGCAGCAAGGGTGCTGAGACCAACCGGGCCGCCCTCGTATTTCTGAATGATGGCCAGCAGCAGCTTGCGATCGATCTCGTCGAAGCCGTGCGCGTCTACTTCGAGCATGGTGAGCGCGGCGTTGGCAGTGGGCAGGTCGATCACCCCCGAGCCGCGCACTTGGGCGTAGTCGCGCACCCGGCGTAGCAATCGGTTAGCGATGCGCGGCGTGCCACGGGAGCGCAGGGCGATCTCCGCGGCGCCGTCCTGATCAATGGGAATCTGCATTACCTCGGCGGAACGCGAGATGATAAAACGCAACTCCTCCTCGGTATAAAATTCCAGACGCAGCAGAATGCCGAAGCGCGAGCGGAGAGGCGAACTGAGTAGGCCGGGCCTGGTCGTGGCTCCGATGAAAGTAAAGGGACGAATCTCCATCACGTGGGTGCGCGCCGCCGGTCCTTGCCCGATGATGATATCGAGTTTGTAGTCCTCCAGTGCCGTGTAGAGTTTTTCTTCCAGCACCGGCTGCATGCGGTGAATCTCGTCAAGGAAGAGCACCTGACGCTCGCGCAAGTTGGTGAGAATGGCGGTCAGGTCGCCCTGAATTTGCAAGGCCGGGCCGGAGGTCTGCTGAAAGCCCACATCCAATTCATTGGCAATAATGGTGGCCAGCGTGGTTTTGCCCAAACCGGGAGGGCCAAAGAGGAGGACGTGATCCAGCGCCTCGCCGCGGGATTTGGCGGCTTCCAGAGCAATGGCCAACTGCTCCTTGGCCTTGGATTGGCCGATGAACTCACGTAGCCAACGGGGGCGCAGTTTCAGCTCAAAGCCTTGCTCTTCGTCGGCGCGGGCGGCGCTGACCAGCCGTTCCGGTGTGTTGTCGCGTGCGATGACCATCCTGAGGAGAAGTGTAGCGGGTGCAGGCTCCGGCGGGCAAAGTCCGGTTGGCCGCCCGGCACCAGCTCAGACCGGGACCTGGCCGGTTGCGCGCGGTCTGTGCAGAGCAATCGCACGAACGCAATGCAATTCCATCACAGTTTCACAGTTCCACAGTAAATATGGGGGGAGGGGGTACCTTCTTCCCGAATGCCGCACTCTGTCCCAAGCAGTCCGAGGGGTCGACCCAACTTGAAGGTAACTCGACGGCATGAAATGTTCTGCAAAATGCATTTCAAGCGATTTCTCTGGCGGTCCGTTCGCTCCGGGAGCCAGACGGTGCTGGCTCGTTAAGCTCCGGTAAGCATCGCAAGGCCGTAAGTGTAACAACAGTTGGACCGTCGGCCCGAACGCAACCGTTTACCGTCTGTGTTCCCCCCAAAAAATCCGTGCCTTTGGGGCTTCGGTGTTGCATAATGGCGTAGAATCGTTAGGAAAAGCAAGGAGTCCTTTATGTTCGGTCGTTTCTGTCTCAGGGCGCTTCTGCTCGCCTGTTTTCTTCTGCCGTTTGCCAGTTGCAGCGCACCTTCACTGACCTCCATCGCTATCGTTCCAGACGGTATTACGGCGCTTTTGAACACATGCGGAGACCAACAGGTCGTGACGAATTTGAAAGCCATCGGATCCTATACTCACCCTGATCACGCAGCGACAACCCAGGATATAACCGACCAAGTCACTTGGTACTCCTACAATCCCGACATGGTAGCCTTCGACATTGCCCCCAATACCGGCCCCGGGGTTGCCACGGTTACTACCTGCGCTACACCAAATGTCACGGGCACATTTACTACGCTGGTCTCCGCCAGTGCGCCGGGCTTCCATGGTGATGTCGTCGGAACAATCACCTTTGGTGTTGCGGAACCAACTGCACCGACATCAAGTGTAAGAAAACCAAACGCTCAGTGATAGACATCCTGCCAAAGAGAGCCGCTCTTCGGGGCGGCTTTCCTGCGTTTGGAGTGGACCTGAAGATGGCCGCCCGCATTCCCGCGAACTGCACGTTCTCGATCGCGCCCGAAAACCATTTGCGGCAACTGCAGTGAGGGGCGTTTAAACTGGAACCTGTCCATTGAGCATCATGACTCACAGGTTCGGAATCGTTCGCCGTTTTCGCTTCAATCGGCCGCAGCGCATTGCGGCTGGCCTGCTGGCGCTGTTTTTAGCCCAGGGATTGTGGCTCACCAGCCGCCAAACCTTGACCGATCGCGATTACCAATATGCGCGATGCGGGCGCGAAATGTGGGAACGTCCGTCCCAACTCACCGGCTACTTTACCAGCTGCGGCAACATTCATGATGGGATTCTGGCCTATCGGCTGGCGGGGCTGCCGCTGACCGTCAATCTGCTCATCGAGCGGGGAATTGACCTCTTCCGCAAGCCCGAGGACCGGATGGTGCAGCCTGCCGGGATCGGGTCTTCAGCTTCAAATTTAAGCACCTGGGAGCTGCGCCATCAACTTACGCACATTCTTCTCCTGCTTCGCCTGCCATTTCTAGCGGCCGGGTGCCTGCTCGGCGGCTGCCTGTGGTGGGTGACGCGGCGGCTCTACGGCAACCTGGGCGGGTACACGGCGCTGGCGCTTTATTGTTTCTCTCCCGCTGTACTTCGAGCCTGCATCGCGCCGACTGCCGAGGTTCTGGCGGCGCTGGGAGTTTATGGCGGCGTGTACACCTCAATTGGCGTGGCCCATGCCATGCAGGGACCACGCCGCAAATGGCGCCCGCGCATCGTGCTGTTGACGGTCATCTTCGGCGTGGCAGCGGCCTCGCATATTGCCGCGCTGCCGGTGGTCGCGCTCATCGGTCTGGCGTCCATGCTATGGGTTGCCGAGGGACGCAGAAGCCAGGTTCTGCCGGTAATGCTTTTAGCCGTGATAGGGGCGCTGGTGCTGGTGTTCGCTTGTTACGGCTTCTCGCCGGACGCTTTCAGTTATGTATTCCGCTCGGCCGCAGGTTTCCTGTGGCTCTCACTCGAGCCGGCCCGGCGCTTCTTTTCCGCTCTACCCAACGCCGGAATCACGCTGGCAACTGCGGCAGCGCTGGCTCTGTTTCTCGCTCTGCGCAAGTCTTGGTACTTCGGCAATGCAGTGCCGTTGTTTTGCGCCTTAGTTTTGATTCTGCTCGTCATGACCGGTACCCCAGGCAGTCCGTGGCTATGGGCGCTGCCGTTTCTGCTCACCTTTGTGGGTGGTGTTTTTGCCGACGCCTACGAAAGCCAGCGAGGCCGTCTGGCTCTGGCCGCAGCCGGAGCTATCGTGCTGCTGCAGGCAGTCTTCTGCGTGCTGAGTCTGCCAGGGCTTTTGTAGTACCCCTCCGGCTCGAAGCCAAGATTATGCTGGTCATGCTCAATAAAGCGCGGTAAAGTCTAATTCAAATTACACTAGATTTGGTGTGCTTATTTATTTGTGCACCTAAAGATTCCAATGACTTACGAGCGATGTTATTTAAGGAAGAAATACCATGGAAAGAAAAGTATCAATAAAGAAAATGCCCTTGAAGACATTAGGCATTCCGGAGCATAATGAGAATAACGCGCGGGAAGTCGGCTTTTATAACGATTTTGCCTCCGAGTTCCACGGACTTTCGCTTGAGGTCCAAGACGCATTGTTCGCACTCCTGATCAAGTTGAGGCGGTTCGGGCCTCAGCTTGGCCGTCCAGATGTAGACACATTGAAAGGCTCGCGGTATCCGAACATGAAGGAACTTCGCTTCAACGCTGCCGATGAGGTTTGGCGAGTTGCCTTCGCTTTTGATCCCAAGCGCAAGGCGATCCTGCTGGTTGGCGGTAGCAAATTGGGCGTCTCCCAAGCGCGGTTTTACAAAGGCTTGATTCGCTCGGCCGATGAACGCTTTGGGCACCATCTCGCAACAATCGCCAAAGAACGGAAAAAGGAATGACAATCTCTCTCGAAAAAATGTTGGCGGCATTGCCAGCCGACCGGCGGCAACGCATCGAACAGCGAGCCGCGGAGTTGATCGCAGAAGAGCTAAACCTGCGCGAACTTCGCCGACAACGTAAATTGACCCAGGCCCGGCTCTCGAAGAAACTCAAGATCGGCCAGGAAGGTGTCTCGCGCATCGAGAAACGCGCAGACCTGTATCTCTCCACCCTACGCAGTTACGTGGAAGGCGTGGGTGGTGAGCTAACGCTGATGGTCAAGTTTCCAGATCGGCCACCGGTGATTCTGGCGGGCTTGGGCGAGGGTACGGGCAAGGGTGAAAATAAGGCCAAAGCGAAGGCCAAATCAAAGGCTAGGACGCGCCGCGCAGCCTGAATAGCAGATGTTACCGACGGAGCACCAAACCTAATGCATAAAGCAAAGCAAAATAAGGACTTATTTGTAAATATTCGGCTTGCTGAAAGGCCCTCTGAAGCCGTAAAATAGATACCAAGCCCGCAGAGCCCGGTCCCGCTACTCCGGAACCCCTTTTTGCCGCCTTGGGCGGGCTTAGAAAAACCTTATGGCAGACGATCTGAATCCTGAATTACCCCTTGAAAGGGGCACTCCGCCCAATAGCGGCACTAACTTTCTCCCGATGAACATAGAAGAGGAGATGCGCCGCTCCTATCTCGCTTACTCCATGTCTGTGATCGTGGGACGCGCGTTGCCCGATGCCCGCGATGGATTGAAGCCCGTCCATCGCCGCATTCTCACAGCCATGGATCGCGAAGGCCTGCAACACAACAAGCGCTACTCCAAATGCGCCGGCGTGGTGGGCGAGTGCTTGAAGAAGTATCACCCGCACGGCGATTCGTCTGTCTATGACGCGCTGGTGCGCATGGCCCAGCCGTGGTCCTTACGCTATCCGCTGATCGACGGCCAGGGAAACTTCGGCTCGGTCGATGGCGATCCGCCCGCGGCCTATCGCTATACCGAGTGCCGCATGGAGCGCATCGCCGAAGAGATGATGGCCGACATCGATATGGAAACCGTCGACATGATGGCCAACTTCGATGAGACCACCGACGAGCCAACCGTGCTGCCCACGCGCATTCCGACGCTGATCGTCAACGGGTCGAACGGCATCGCGGTCGGCATGGCCACCAACATTCCGCCGCACAATTTGACTGAGGTCGTGAACGCGGCCATCGAGCTGGTCAACAACCCCGCCGCCGGCCTGGCTGAAGTGTTGAAGCATGTGCATGGGCCGGACTTTCCCACCGGCGGCTATCTCTATGGAAAGTCCGGCATTCCCCAGGCCTACAAAACCGGGCGCGGCCGCTTCCTCATGCGCGCCAAAACCGGCCTCGAAAGCCTGACCAAAGAAAAACAGGCCATCATCGTCACCGAAATTCCTTATCAGGTGAACAAGTCCAGGCTCATCGAGCGCATCGCCGAGCTGGTGAACGACAAAATCGTAGACGACATCGGCGACGTGCGCGACGAGAGCGATCGCGACGGCATGCGCATCGTCATCGAGCTCAAGCGCGGCGCGCAGCCGGAGATCGTGCTTAACCAGCTCTACAAGCACACCCAGATGCAAGAGAGCTTCTCCATGATCTTCCTCGCGGTGCTCAACGGGCAGCCGCGAGAGCTGGGACTCGACCAGGCCATTCGCTGTTTCATCGATCACCGCATCGACGTGGTGCAGCGTCGCACCGTCTTCCTGCTGCGCAAGGCACGCGATCGCGAGCACATCTTGGAAGGCCTGAAGATCGCCCTCGACAATCTCGATACGGTCATCAAAATTATTCGCGGATCAGGTTCGCGTGTCGAGGCGCGTGAGAACCTCTATGCCTGGGGCAAGGGCAAGGAAATTGTTCTCAACCTCGACCGCGCGCGGCTGCCCAATGAAGAGAAGGGCTTGACACTGCGCCAGATCGACGCCATTCTCGAACTGCAACTCTACCGGCTCACGCAACTCTCCATCGACGAGTTGCTGAATGAGTTGAAGCAGGTTCGCGAGCGCATCGCTGAGTATGAATCGATCCTGGCCAGCGAAAAGAAACTGCGCGCGGTGATCGTCAAGGAACTTGAAGAAGTTCGCGACAAATACGGCGACGCCCGCCGCACGCAGATCATCGACGAGAGCGCCGAGCTGCAGCTCGAAGACTTGATCGCTGACGAGCAGGTCGCGGTCACGGTAAGTCATCAGGGCTACCTCAAACGCACGCCCATCAGCATCTATCGCCAGCAGCGGCGCGGCGGCACAGGCCGCATGGGCATGAAGACGCGCGAGGAGGATTTCGTCGCGCAGTTGATTGTCGATTCGACGCATGCTTTCCTCTTGTGCTTCACCAATACCGGCCGCGTCTATTGGCTCAAAGTCTACGAGATTCCAGACGTGGGCGCAGCAGGCAAAGGCAAGTCGATGCAGAGCCTGCTTGATTTGCAACAGGGCGAAAACGTACGCGCCATTCTGCCCGTGCGCGATCTCGAGGAAGAGGGCAAGTTCATCTTCTTCACCACGCAAAAAGGGACAGTCAAGAAAACGCCGCTCAAGGACTTCAGTAACGTCATGTCCCGCGGCATTATTGCCATTGGCATTGACGGTGACGATGAATTGGTGGCCGCGCGCATCACCGACGGAAACCAGATCGTCTTCCTCGCCACGCATCTTGGCATGGCCATTCGCTTCGACGAGAACGACGTCCGCTCCATGGGCCGCCCAGCTTATGGCGTTCGTGGCATTGACCTCGCCAAGAGTGATTACGTGGTCGGCGTAGCCATCACGCCCAAGAAACATGAGCCGGGCGAGTATCGCATTCTGGCCATCACCGAAAATGGCTTTGGCAAGCGCACCGATGTCGAGGAATACCGTCTGCAAACCCGAGGCGGCAAGGGCGTCAAGAACATGGCCGTCACCCCGCGCATCGGCCGCGTCAGCAGCATTCAATTGGTCGAGGACACCTCGGAGTTGATGGTTATTAGTCAATTCGGCAAGATAATCCGCATTGACACCAAGACCATCCGCGCCGCCGGCCGCGCCACGCAAGGTGTCCGCCTGTTGAACCTAGAGCCCGAGGACAAGGTAGCCGCCGCCGTCATCATTCCGCCCGAAGAGCTGAACGGCAAAGACGACGAGCCGACGCTGTTGCAGTAGGGGACTTCGCGTCCCGCGATACATCCGGGGTGCCCCAGAGCCTGCTTTTGGGACCTGGGAATATGGCCAGCTTCGATCAATCGGAGGACTACTCTATGGACAGAGCCGAAGAGTTCATTCGATTATTCAATCAAGTGGAGAAGTTCTTATCTGGTCTTGTCAATCCCGGGAAACACCTGAAATTCTGGCAGTTAGTCGATGCTGCTTCCACTAATAGCTCTGCAGTGCATGCAAACGCAGCAGCGCTAAAACAGTTTTCAAATCTTCGCAACGCTATTGTTCATGACGCTGACTATCCGCTTCATATAGTCGCAGTTCCTTCTCCAGAGGCCCTGTCGAAATTTGCCCAAGTGGTTCATGAAGTTATCACTCCGGATCCTTTAATACCGCAGTTCGAAGCTCAAGTGTATTGTTTTTCCTCGAAGGATCTCTTATCTGGAGTTCTCAGGTTCATGAGAGAGAATGATTATTCTCAGGTCATGGTTAGAGGCGATGATGGAAAACTGCATATGATTACCGTAGAAAGCATTACCAAGTGGCTCAGCGATAATATTGACACAAATCAGAATCCGGTTGATAGAGTAAGACTCGGCAGCGTCATCGCACTTGAGCCTTCAGGCTCCTTCAGAGTAATGGGTTCTGATAAGACGATTTATGATGTGGCCGATGCCTTTAGAAATACCTTTCAATGCGAAGGCACCAAGCTTTATGCAATTGTCATCACGAAAAATGGAGACGAAAGTGAGGAACCGATCGGATTTGTCACTCCATGGGATCTGGCACGTAACCATCGATGAATAGTATTGCCATTTCTTCGGCCTGAAAGAGTGATGGTCTGCCCGCTATATTAGTTTCTGGGGAGAAGTTCGCAGGCATTAGGCCTTTCCGTTCAATTCGTCACCATTTCCTTTATCACCTTACCGCTTGCGGGGCATACAAAGAATCTGACATTAGGGTTGGGATCGGATGTATGCGTTTGCTGGAGAGGAATTTCATGTATGCCACAAACAGGTGGGTTTGAATCCTTCTTTCTAAAACACTGTTCTGCCATTGAATCCTCCAGCGGAATAGTAGGCTACGATCTAACTAGAGGTCAATAGATGGGTACCCAAGGTATCGATTCTGAGACCGGGGAAGTTTTATACCGTCCATCCCTCAATGGTCACGTTCTGCGGCACTCGGTACGCCCACCATACCGGAGACTCCACAGTCGAGTCCGCCGAGAAAATCAATACTCACCGTTTGCACGCGAACTCCACCTCGGCCAACCCTCTTTGCATTTGTTAGCTGACGTGTTTTCAGTCATTCGACTATTTTCCGGTAAGCTAAACCCCTCCAGTGTCGCAAAACTGGAGCCTCCCAGGTCTCCATTTTTCCGCAAACCGGCGAGTTATAACTCACCATTTAAGGGTAAAACCGGCAACCTGCAGCTTCACATTCGCTCTGAACCGGCAACATATAGGTCCTCTTTTCTCAATAAAATGCGGCCATAGATCTTCTCACTTGCGCATCCGCCATTACCCGATCCTCGACTCACGTTTCTGCAATCTGGAAGTCTCTAATTATCAGACGAAGACGCATCCTGTTAGACACTCTTATACGAGATGGAATAGGCCTACACTGAAGATGCTCTCGATTCTCCGCTATCCCCACATGCGCCGGATTAGCTTCATGGTTCTTGTGCTGGCCCTGCTCTGTGCGAGCGCGGCCAATGGCTCGCCGGACCCTTCGGCAAAGCCGCGGAGCGGCACTGCGTCCACCACGACCGCTCACAAAAAAGTACGGCATTCTGCCAACCGCGCCACGCGTCACAAGGCTGGACATGCCGCTAAACGCGTCTCCATTCATGTGGCTTCGGCCCGCAAACACGCGGTCAGCCTAGACGTGCATCGAGTGCCCAGCAGGCTGCCCGTCCGTATTCCTTCCGTTGAAAAGACTCAACCAGAGGCCAAACCTCTTCCAGCAGCGGAAGCCGAACCAGCCGCGGATCCACTCCAAGCCACCGAAGTTGATCGGCCCACAGAAACCGCCACTCCGGACAAGATTGAAGCAACAGACACGGCAGTCCGCCCCGCTCCAGTCGAAACTGCTTCGCTGCGCAAGGCGCGAGGGCCGATGCCTCCGCCACTGCGCGGGAATCACGCGTCGCTTGTGCGCCAAAACGAGAAGTCCGAGGCTGACAACTTGGAGCGGATCGAGGACGACGACGATCTCGACGATCGCATTGCCCGCGGCATGCTGGTGCCAGTCCCGATCTCCGCAGCGCTCGCCATCAACGGAAACCTGCCCGAGAACCGGCGCTACTGCCGGCCCTGGACGGCGAACTTTCTCGCCGATTTGGCGCATGCTCATGCGTCCCAGTTTCATCGTCCGCTCGTAGTCAGCTCCGCAGTGCGCACCGTCGAGTATCAAAAGCAATTGGAGAAGGTTAACGGCAACGCCGCCTCGGCCGAGGGCGACATCGCCAGTCCGCATCTCACCGGCGCCACCATCGACATCGCCAAGCAGGGCCTGACCCGCCAGCAGATTGGCTGGATGCGCGCCTGGCTTCTGCCCCTGGAAAATGCCGGCATGATCGATGTTGAAGAAGAGTTCCACCAGTCCTGCTTCCATATCACCGTCTACAAGAGTTACGTGCCGCCCAGACCCGCGCGCAATGCCGTTGCCTGGACGACAGCGGGGCACAAGCACAAGGCGAGTCTGTCCGGCGCAAGCGGATTTTAATTGTGCGCAGTATGCCCTGTAAGGTTACAATCGCCGCCATAGCCAATTCTGGCTGATCGAGGCGGAATTATGAGCGATATGCAGGTTCAACCGGCGGCTCAGGCAGCCGGCCTTTCCCAGTGGCAACGCGTTACCAATACTTTCACAGCGCCGTCCAAAACCTTTGAAGATATCCAGCGTGGCAACCGCAGTTGGTGGATGCCGTTCATCATTGCCATCCTGGGCAGCTACGTTTTGTTTGCGGCCATCACTCTCAAGGTTGGCTGGGCTCAGGTGGCTGAAAACACCCTCCATCTCAATCCCAAGACGGAAGAAAAGCTGGCGCAAGCTCCCGCGGCTAATCGCGAAATGGCGTTGAAAATCACCCAATACAGCGTGGAGGGAGGTTTTGCAGCTGCTCCGGCTTTGGTGCTGGCTGTTGTTGCGCTCGGTTCTCTGGTGCTGTGGGGCACAATCAATTTCGTCTTCGGCGGCAAGGCCACCTTTGGAAGTGTCTTCGCCGTCTGGATGTTTGCCAGCCTGCCAGGCATCATTAAGACACTTCTTGGTGCGGTAGTCATCTATGCCAGTGGCACTCCAGAGTCGTTCAATATCGCAAACTTCGCGCCCACCAGCGTAGGGGCATTCTTGAACCCGGTGGAGACCAACGTGGCTCTCTACAAACTGGCTAGCTCATTGGACGTTACTACGATCTGGTCCATGGTGTTGCTGGGGATGGGCGTCGCGGCCGTGGCGGGCGTCAAGCGCACTTCCGGCTACATTTGTGTCTTTGGATGGTGGGCGATTTGCGTGTTGGTTCCTGTGGGCTTTGCGGCAATCAGCAGCTAATGCAACCATTGATTCTAAAATGCTAACGGCGCGAATCCGGATCGGATTCGCGCCGTTAGCGTTTACAGGTAAAAAAACTGTCAACTGTTAGCTGAAAACTGTCAGCTGCCTTACTCCATCCAGCGCCGTAGGATGAGCGTAGCGTTGATGCCGCCGAAGCCAAACGAATTCGACAGGGCAACATCGAAGCTATGGGCTTGAGCCTTGTTGGGCACATAGTCCAAATGGCACTCGGGATCGACGTTTTCGAGATTGATGGTAGGCGGCAGCATCTGATTGATCAGCGCCAGCGTGGTGATGCCAGCCTCGAGGCCCCCGGCTCCGCCCAGCAGGTGTCCATGCATGGACTTGGTGCCCGAGACCTTGAACTTTTTGCTGAAGGCATGCTCGCCAAAAACCGCCTCGATAGCCCGCGATTCATTGCCATCGCCGGCCGGAGTTGACGTGGCGTGAGCGTTGATGTAGCCCACCTCTTCCGGCTGAATGCCTGCGTCCTTGAGAGCGGCCCTCATGCTGCGTTGCGCGCCCATGCCCTCGGGAGCAATGCCCGTGATGTGATAGGCGTCGGCACTCATTCCATAGCCAATAATTTCGGCCAGAATCTTTGCTCCGCGCGCCTTGGCGAACTCCAGCTCTTCCAAAATGAGAATGCCCGAGCCCTCGCCGATGACAAAACCATCGCGATCCTTATCGAATGGGCGGCTGGCACGGGTCGGTTCGTCGTTGCGCGTTGAGAGTGCGCGCATCGCAGCAAATCCGCCCACCGCCAATGTCGTGACCGAGGCCTCCGCACCGCCGGCGATCATCACATCCGCGTCGCCATGCATGATCATGCGCACCGAGTCGCCGATCGCGTTGGCGCTGGTGGCGCATGCCGTTGATGTGGCCGAAATCGGCCCCTTGGCTCCATAGCGGATGCTCATATGACCAGCCGCCATGTTCGCGATCACCGCGGGGATAAAGAATGGCGATATCTTGCGCGGGCCGCCCGCCAACAGATTCGAGTGCTCGCGCTCAATGATCTCAAAGCCGCCGATGCCCGAGCCAATGAAGACGCCCACCCGGTCTGCAATCTCCGGTGTGATTTTCAGGCCCGATTGCTCCATGGCTTCATGGGTAGCGGCAAAAGCAAAATGGATAAATCGCCCCATCTTGCGCGATTCTTTCTTGTCCACAAAATTAAGCGGGTCGAAGTTCTTGACCTCGGCGGCGAAGGTGACCGGGAAGCCAGTGGTATCGAAGCCTTGAATAGGCCCCATTCCGCTGGCTCCGGCCACAAGCTGTCGCCATACCTCGGGCGCGGTGTTACCCACACCGCAAACCAGCCCCAGGCCGGTGATAACGACTCGGCGGGTCACTGGCTACTTGCCGCCTTTCGCGTTCTTCTCGATGTAATCGATTGCGTCCTTGACGGTCTTGATCTTCTCGGCATCCTCGTCAGGAATCTCCAGGTCGAAGGCTTCCTCGAACTGCATTACCAGTTCGACAACGTCCAGCGAATCCGCGCCCAGATCTTCCTGGAAGCTTGCACCGGGGGTAACTTCAGCCTCGTCCACCTGCAACTGCTCGACGATGATCTGCTTCACTTTCTCTTCAACGGCCATGCGTAGTTCTCCTCATGATTTTCAAAACTTCGGAATCGCTCCGGGGCTCGCCTGTCCAGACTCCGCCTGCTTACCATACCGGCTCACGGCAGGGGTGTACAACTGCATTGCTTAAAAATTTGCTCGCAGCCCCGAAACTTCAAGTCTACCGGGCGGGCCGAGGTGTGTAAAGCGAGGGGCAAAAATTAGTCGTTTTCGTCCCCATCCTCTCCCAATTCAACCTCTTCCGAGGCAACAAGTTCGTAAATCTCCTCCGAAAGTGGTGTCCCTTGTCCAGGGCTCCCCTGTGGACTGGGAACTTCCAATAGACCGACTGGCGGTGTCCCCATTTCCAGTACCTCAACATCTTTCAGTTGCCTGTTGATGGTCTTCGTTTTTGAGTTAACTTTCCTAATAGTATTCTGCACTGTACCTACCTGCTTCTCGACCGTGGACATAAGAGCGCCAAAGTTCTGGAACTCAACCTTTGTGACGGACAACAGTTGCCAGACCTCCGAGCTTTTCTTCTGAATGGCCAGAGTCCTGAAGCCCATCTGCAGACTGTTCAAAATAGCCATGAAGTTTGTGGGCCCAGCCAAACTTATGCGGTATTTGAGTTGCAGCTCATCCGCGAGGCCCGGAATTCGCAATGCTTCAGAAAATAGGCCTTCAGTTGGTAAGTACATAAATGCAAAATTCGTCGTAGCAGGGGGATAGATGTACTTTTCAGCTATATTCTTAGCTTCTTGCTTAATCCACTTTCCAAGTTCCTTGCGGGCGACTTCGACCCCTTGTGCATCCCCGAGCAAGGCGGCATCCTCTAAACGTTCCCAGTCCTCCTTGGGGAACTTTGAATCAATTGGCAGGAGCACTGGTTCATCATCGCCATATGGAAGGCGTATTACAAAATCAACACGCTCATCAGTGTTGGGGCGAATCCGCACATTTCTGGCGAACTGATTAGGAGCCAAAACCTGCTCCAGTTGCGCCCCGAGCTGAACTTCCCCGAACGTCCCTCGCGTACTCACATTGTTTAGAACCCGCTTTAGGTCACCGACATTGACGGCCAGCTCCTTCATCTCGCCGAGCCCTGTTTGCACTTTCCCGAGCTGATCCGTGACGAGACCAAAACTTTGGGTTAAGCGGGTCTCCAAGGTTTTGTGCAGCTTCTCATCGACGGTCTCGCGCATTTCGTCAAGCTTCTTGGCGTTGGACTCATTGAGTTTGTCGAGTCGCTGTTCCACTGTGGTGCGCAAAGATGTCTGCTGCTCATCGGCGGTCTTAACTAGAGCCGTGGTCTGCAAGGCGACCGCGTCCAGCCGCTCCTTGACCTCTGTTTTTAGCTCGGCGACCGCATCGCGTAAATCTCGGCCCATGCGCGACAGGGTGTTTTCGATGGTCTCTCGCTGTGATTGCCCCAGATCCGACTGAGCTTTCTGAAAACCATTAAACCTTTCCGACATTCCCATTTGGAATTCACTCAATCGGGTGTTAATGGTCTCCAGAAGAGTTGTTTGCCCCTTGCCCAACTCAAGGGTCAGCTGGTCCTGCCGCTCAGTGATAGATTTCCGCAAGGCTTCTAGAGTTAACCGCGTCTGATCGCCAAGACTAGCAATTGCTTTTACTACCTCCTGGCGAAGATCAGAGGATTGCGAGGATAGTGTATTCGAAAGCTCTGTGCGAAGCGTTGAGAGAGATTGGGTGGAATTAGATGCGAATGCTTCCTGCTTTGCCGTAAGCAGGGCAACGGAGGATTCAGTTCGCTTGCTCGTTTCTAGAATTTGTGTTGTAGAAAGACTGTCGTCTTTTTGCGAGTTCTTCCGTAGGAGTGCGATCAGAATCGCAAAGATGCCGATCAGCGTGAGGGATTGGAAAATAACTGGAAGCCAGGTGGACATAGTTCGCCCTTCGACTTGCAAGGTAGGGAATCTGTTTGGGTCAATCCTAGCGCAATCGAGAGGAACTAGCTAAGTGATGGTTCTTTCGTCCAACTCCGCAAACGCCGCACGCATCCGCTTCCAAGTAGTCCCCAACTCTTCCGGCAAAATCCGCGTCTCGGCCACCGTAGTCATGAAGTTAGTATCGCCAGCCCAGCGTGGCAGCGCATGCAGATGCAGATGCCCAGCAACCCCAGCGCCGGCGGCCTGTCCCAGATTCATTCCAATATTGAAGCCATGCGGCCGGTAGAGCTGCTGGAGCACCTTCTCACTCCGCTGCGCTAGATCGATCAATTCATGAGCAGCCGCGGCGGGCAGCTTGGACAGGCGGTCGAGATGCGCGTAGGGCATCACCATCACGTGGCCTGAAGTATAGGGATAGGCGTTCAGGCAAATAAAGCAGTGCTCGCCGCGCTGGACCAGACCGCCGGCGGCTTCGGCTTCCTCCGGCTTCATGCCGTTCGCAATGGCATAGTTGATCGAGGCCATCAGGTTGCAGAAGACACAGTGCAGGTCGCCGAGCCACGCCGCGAGGCTCGCGGGAACGCCGGGGCGTGCTGCGTTGTCGGCTCCAGTGATGTAGGCAAAGCGCCAAGGTGTCCAGAGTTGGTCCATGGGTGGCGGGTCCGTCTGCATCAGTATAGAGGGTCGTTGACGGATTGAGGTCCCTGTCTCAATCTCCTCGGAATCGAAGACCCTAATTAGCTTAAGACGCTACTGCATTTCACGCACAACAACAAATTATTGGCAGTCCCGGCGGTCGCAAGTCTATTGTTTCACCCGCGGCGCGTCTCAAAATGCGATTGCCAATGCGCTTCAGCCATTTTGTTGCATTGACGTGAGAAACCGACGGTTGCTACACTGATAGGCGTAGCTTCCTGCGCGGATTCCAGCAGAGAGTTGCGGTCGCCCTCCAGCAAACCGTAGCCTGCCGGGTGTTTCCCAAGGAGACCAATCGCCATCAACGCCAGCTCACCCTGCTGGAGGACGACTCTTTGCGAAAGCATCGCGGAAAACAGGCGCACGATTAACGGTAGGGAAACGGCCTCTGGCATCCCTCGTTGACGGAAGTCGCGGCAGCGGAACACCCCAGCGGCTCGCAATTTCGGTCGCGGGAGCACGGAATCCCGGAGCTGGCAGCGATGGCAAACGTCCTCAATCCCGAACCTGAGAGCATAACCCTGAACACCGAAACGGAAGTCCCAACCCTCGAACCTGCGACGGAGCTAGAGCAGCCGTTGCACGAATCCACGTCCACCACAGAGACCGCCGAATCCGCCGTTGCAGTTGAATTGGCCGCCCTGGACGCTGATGCCTCCACTGAGCTTCAAGCAGAGACCGAGCCGGTGGCGGAAGCCACAAATGAGGTCGAGTCTGCTTCAGTTGCAACGGAAATTCCCGTTGAAATCGAGCCAGAAGCCCAGGAAAACCCGGTGATCGCCGCCGAATCCGTGCAGGCAGAAAGTGCGCCTCAACCGGAAACGGCCGTTGCGCCACGACCAGTTGCCGCGGCCCCGGCGCACCCCGAGCACGGCCTTGAATCCATGGACGACTTCTCCGCAGCCCTGGAGGCCTTTGAACGCGAGCAGGCCGCCGAGGCTGCCGCAGTTGAAGCCTATGGCGACAAGATCGTCTCCGGTACTGTGATCAAGCAGACCGAGAAGCATCTGGTCATTGATGTGGGCCTGAAGTCCGAGGGGCTGGTGCCGCTCGAACAGGTTCTCGACCACACTGGTGCCGTCAAGTTCCAGCCCGGCGACCCGATTGACGTGGTGATCGAGCGCGAGGAGCCGGAGGGCGGCTACCTGGCAAGCTACGAGCGGGCGCAGCGTCTCCGCGTCTGGGACATGATCGAGAAGGCTGCCAACGACAAGACTCCTGTGATGGGCACGGTAGTGAGCCGCGTCAAGGGCGGCGTGACTGTGGACATCGGGCTGAAGGCGTTTTTGCCTGGCTCGCAGCTTGAGATTCGCCCGGTCCGCAATCTGGACGGCTATCTCGGCCAGCAGATTGAAGTCCGCGTCATCAAGCTGAACAAAAAGCGCGGCAACGTTGTGGTCAGCCGCAAAGAGATTCTAGAAGAAGAGCAGAACGCCAAGCGATCCACCACCCTTGAGCAGTTGGGCGAGGGCGCGGTGCTCACCGGCACAGTGAAGAACCTTACCGACTACGGCGCGTTCGTTGACCTCGGCGGCATCGACGGCCTGCTGCACATCACCGACATGAGTTGGGGGCGTCTCACGCATCCCCGCGATCTGGTGAATGTGGGCGACGAGATCCAGGTCAAGGTGCTCAAGTTCGACAAGGACAAGCAGCGCGTATCGCTGGGCTTCAAGCAGTTGACGCCCGACCCATGGCTCGATGCCACCGAGCGTTATCCAGTTGGCGCGCATGTCCATGGTCGCGTGCTTTCGGTCACGGATTACGGCGCATTTGTCGAGCTCGAGCAGGGCATCGAAGGTCTGGTTCACCTCTCCGAGATGACTTGGTCCAAGCGCCTCAAGCATCCCTCTAAGTTGGTTAAGCCGGCAGACGAAGTCGAGACCGTCGTGTTGAGCGTGAATCCGGCCGACCGCCGCATCTCGCTGGGCATGAAGCAGCTCCTCGAAAATCCATGGGAGAATCTGACCGATAAGTATCCGGCCGGAACGGTGGTCGAGGGCCGCGTCCGCAACCTGACCGACTTCGGTGCCTTCATCGAGATTGAAGACGGCATCGACGGTCTGGTTCATGTCTCGAATCTGAGCTGGACCAAGCGCGTCAAGCATCCTTCCGAGATCGTCAAGAAGGGCGAAAAGGTCAAGGCTGTCGTTCTCGGTGTCGAGCCGCAGAATCGCCG
>JBEKRS010000063.1:0-28911 GCA_049518535.1 Occallatibacter sp.
CTGCTCCCGGCGACTGGCTCGGGCAAACTTTTCAAAACTCGGCTGGCAGCCAAATGTTATCTGGACCATCGCGTTTTCGCTCTGCCTAAAATTCTATGCAATTGCGGCGCGGAGGCCGGACTTGATCAGAGGTTCCTTATCTCCATCAAAGCACCCTTCGACGCAACAAAGCTAATCTTCATCTGACGATTTTCGCCCTATACCCCTGAGGTATGCTTTTGGGTGCCTTCCGCGAGCAGATTCCTTTTCCGTAGCCCATTCTCTTTGCGAGACGATCGAAGGCCATCGCGCCAGACACATCGGCAGCAATTCGATCAGCCCCCGATCCGCCAACCACTCACCCCGAGCACAAAAATGCCGACTCCAAACCACCTCGATAAGTGCTTTGGGCCGTCGGCAATAGTTGAAACTCTTGAGTCGGCAAGTTGATGAATGCTGGCCAACATTTCAAAAGTAATATCTCTCGACTGGAGCTTTCGCGTTTTCCTAGTTCTCAAAATCAAGATCCGGAGCAGTTGGCAAACATATCTCTTACAGCGAGCGCAGGAAGTTCAGTAGGTCCTGCTGCTGTGCGGTTGAAAGGTCATCGAAATTCTCCACCACGTTGTTGGCTTCGCTACCGTTGCTCGCGTGAGCGTTTATTGCCGTGATCAAGCTGGTAGTGCGGCCATCGTGTAGCAGAAATATCCGTTGTCCCAAACCCCACAGCGGAGCCGTGCGAAACTGATCTCCTCCAGCCGAACCTTGCGAGACGTTGTCCGCCAGCGTTGTACCCATGTCATGGATCTCAATATCCGAGAACGCATTCACAGCGGCATTGCTCAACGCGGGTACGAGATTCGACACTTGCGTTGTGCCCGGTGTCGGATTGTGGCAGGTCGCGCAGCCAATCGAGCTGAACAAGGATTTGCCAGTGGCGATCGTCGCTGCTGTGACTGCAGTTTTATTTAGTTCAACTCCACCGGTCGGAGGTGGAGCAAGAAACCGCATGAAATTTGCAAACGCCGACACGTCGTCCAGAACCGCGGCGTTCGTCGTCTGCGTTGGGTTGGATGCGTCTTCCGGGTACCCGGTTCCTGTCAGGTTCAAGCAAGTTGATGGAAGCCCGGTGCCCTGTTGATCTTCCCCAGGCAGCGGGCGTTCGTTTTGGAACAACAAGTTGGTGATGCCCATCTCCACGTTGTAGGCCTCACCGGAAAAGATGTGCAACGACTTGTTCTGCGCCTTCCACCCAAAGCGGCTGATCGTACCATCGTTGCCGTTGTGATTGAAGGTTCCCGCAATGCCAAATCGATTGTTGAGATTGGTTGTCTGATTATTCAGCAGAGTTGAGTCGTCCAGGTTCTCGATCAGGCCTGCGCCAAACGTGGGTGTGGGAATGCGGAAGATAATGTCATTGGCTTCCTCCGCAGCCTCGAAGCTAGGCTGAGCTAGGCTGGTGCAAGTGCCGGCGTCGCTGCGACCGGAAACGGTAAACAGATCTTCAACTCCTCCATTGGGAGCGCTGGTGTTGGCCGACCCATTGGAATTAAAGAAGAACGGGAAACGGGCTTCCCGAGTAGGACCATTTTCCGTGATGAAAAAGGGGATGGTATTGCCTGCAGCGATCGCGCCCGGTACGATTCCGTCGCTCTTGGTGGTGAAAGTGAACTGGGGATTGACGGCGGCGCCTGTCCCGCCGATCGCGGGTTGCGCGTGACATGAACTGCACTGGTTTGAGTTAAACCGTGGTCCCAAACCTACGTTGGCGCCCACGGAAACAGTCTCCACCTCCTGGAAGCGCAGCAAACCGTCGTTGAAGAATGCCGTGAAGCCATTTGGGTCGTTAGTTGGACTGATGATTGTAGCGCCTGTGCCGCGGCTCGCGCTCTGCACTCCGGGATCGACGGCTTGCGCGGACGCCATCTGAGGAAATGCCATTCCGGCGAGAAAGGTCAACGCCGAAGCTGAAGTAAGTGTGAGCTTTGCTGTCCTGATCATGGTTCCTCCTAGTGGGGGTTGTAGGGTTCTGTGTTCGGCCGCCGAAAAGTATTTGAAGCACACGATACCGGCGCCCGCGGGAATCGGCTGCGCTCCGTCGCGTCAAAGAACGCGGAAGGCAGGGATATCCTCATGAGTTTTAGGAAACAAATTTCATTCGCGAGCTAGCAGACAACTAGCTGAGGGGTTACTTTCGCCTGTGAGGATCACAGCAGCGGAAAGGGAAAAACGCAACATCCAGGAGTGCGCATTCGAGTCATGTACGCAACCCTCTGGCGGGGGGAATTTTGGAATACACTACCGTATCGCGCGATTCTTGCGTGAGTTGTGCACGACATCGTTTGAGACAAAGTAACCCGATTTCTAGCCGGAAGTCAATGGGTTTGCGTTAAGATTCGTCGGACTTCTCAGGTTCGGGGTCCCCAGCAAGCGGTCTTTGCTTGCTGGGGTGAAGGGGCAGGTCTTTGTCCGTAGGGTGGAGATCCCGCTTTTGGGATTAGGAGCAACACAGTCCAAAGCAAGCTCAGATTACCTCTATCTAAAACTGTCGTACGAGGGCACCCGGATCTCATTTCTCACTCCGCCTGAGGTCTGCAACACCTACCGCACTAATACCCCCCGAAACTGCATTAGTGCGTGCGACTTACTAATTCAAGTATGTGAAAGAACTTGTCAGAAAAATCGAAATGGAAAGCGCCCTCGCTTCACCATCATCCAGGTCGTCGCTTGAAACCCCGCTTGAGGCGGCCTTTCCCCGGCTTTGCTAGCATATGCAAGCCTCTCACGATCGGCTGAAAGCTAGGAAAGCATACTTAGGATGCTAGGCTGCGGCCAAAAAAAGAGGAGGCGATATGTGCGAAAGCATCTGTTCCGCATACGACTGTTGTGTAAGGTTCTTTGTCTGGGTATGGACGGCGATTTGGGAACCGGTTTGGTCTTGGATCTCCAGCACGTACCAATCCTGTTCTGAGGAAAGCTGTATTTGGTGGTGCTTGTGTTGTAACAAGTGGGTGTGCGTAATTTTCTTGATCATTATCTGGGTTCTTACCTGGGTATTGATGCTGGTGCTGTGGGTGTTCGCGGTGGTGTGGTGCATTGTCTGCGGTATCTTCTGCCTCATTATCTGCGGCATTCTCCAGTTTGGAAGCGGCGGTAGCGGATCCAGTGGACAAATCACAAACAGTTGAGCCGCCGGCTCATAATCACGAGGTGCCCATTATGGATCAAATCAACAGAAGCCAAGGCGGTGAGACGAGAGCGGCGCGCTTGAGCATCGTCACCGATTTCTCCGCCCTGGAGAAGCTGGCAACACTGCGCGGGATGTTTTTGGGCGCGACCTCCGTGCAACTTGAGCTTTGTGGCATGGGCAAGGAGGAACAGCGCCCTTGGCAAGCGAAGATTAACCGCCAACTCGCCGCTTGCGGATGCAAGGAAGGAGGTATATCTGTCGTTATCTCCTTGGCAGTGTATTGCGCATACTTGTTCCTCAGCCCGATAAAACCGGACCTGTCGGGCTGGGGAACATTAGGTTTTGGATTCGGCATCGCACTCATTGCGGGCGCTGCAGGCAAGTTGATTGGCCTGTTACGAGCAAGAGCAATTCTCAGGGGAACAATTCTCCGGCTAAGAATCGAGTGCGCTCACCAGCCAATTTCGCATCAACCTAACTGAGATGCCTGCCGCAGGGGTTACAACCGATGATGAAGCTTCTAACTTCGTGGACAAATCTTCAGAGCTTCCTTCTGACGCGCGCGGCTGCAAAGTTCTTGCGGCCGCCGATTCGCCTTCATGACTTCAAAAATATTCATTCGCACGAGGCGATCATCATCTGCGGATGCGGAGTTTCAGCGCGAGAATTCGATAAACCCGACTTTGCTCGTACTATCGGGGTGAACGATTTCGGCCGAAGGTTCGATCCGGACTATCTCTTAGTCATAGATGCGAAGAAGAAATTCCCCCCTGACCGGTATAGGTACATCGAAAACTCCAGGGCGCTCTTTGTGTTTTCGGATCATCGACACCGTCTCGAACATTCCCGCCTTGTTCACTTACCTCTTCAAAAAAGTGCACAACCTAAATTAGACAATCCCAATGCCCTCTATGCCATAGGCAAACCGATCACCTCTCCCTTTATTGCAGTAGCTCTCGCGGCTCATATGGGCGCCAGACTAATCGGCATGATTGGCGTGGATTTTACGAAGAATCACTTCTTCGATGAATCCGGTCTGCACATTCTCACTCCGCAACTTGAGGGGATAGATAAGCGTTTCTCACTTCTCTCCGCTGCGCTTTCATGCCAAGGAGTAGACTTTTATAACTTGAGCAAGGCTAGCGCTCTGTGTTCAGTGCCGAAAATGTCCATGGATGAATTTGTTCATAGCGCAAGGGCCTTGCAGAGCCCATTGCAGCACAGTCGCTCACTTGAATGGAACCCAGCCAGTCTTCGGTATTTTGCGTAGTGACTCTTCCAAATGCTCCTGCCGATTTGCCGCTGAATGTCTCAAGCCCACATTGGGGCCTGAGACATCCACGCCCCAATGCCGCGCAAGCGCCTCTGCCCCACCGCTGTTGATTGCAGAAAATAACCCACCGCTGTAGCACAATCACAGCATGAACAATGACCAGAGGACCGGTTTTTTTTGCGGACCGCTGACGGCTGAAAGCTGATCGCCGACAGGTACCCCCCTCCCCCCCTTTTATATTTATTTTCGACCTCTATTCTTTGCAGAATATTTAGAAACAGCTTCGAAAGCCTAAGTAGCCTATGAAGTATCAGCAATATCCACAACAGATCCTTATAGAAACGCAAGTCGCGCCATTTATCAGCGACTTTGACCCTTGCACATAATTACCTTCAGCTGTGAAATCTAGATTCGCCATAACAAGTTTGAGTTTGATCTTCGCGATTCAACTCAGACCGGTAGAGCAGCCTCGCTTGCTCCGGGCAGAAATCTGCCGTCGTAGGGCAAGCGAAGCCGCTCTGCACGAATCGAAAACTCCGTCTAATCCGCGGATTGCGGTTATTGCTCAACCAGCGAGACCGATTCAACTCTGGTCCAGTTGCCGGCCTTTGCGTTGATGGTGAATCCCAAGTAGACTTGTCCGTCGGTCACTGAAATTCCGGAGATCGTCACTGCCGTCCAGCTGCTCGCCACAGGGAGATTGACCGATGTTTCACTGCCGTTGGCCGGATAGGCGAACATCGTAGCCGAGGTCTGTCCTCCGCCGTTCTCGACTTCCGCAGTCAGCGTGTAGGTGCCGTTGGGCAATGCGGTTGCGGTTTGCCAGACCGTTGTGTCATACGCACTCGTGCTGTCGAAAACCAGTTCCTCGCCGGTTCCTCCAGCCTGGACGTAAGTGGCGCTATAAGCAGCGGTCGTAGTTGGCGTGATCTGCCATCCATTGAGACCATTGGCAAAATTCGGATTGATTACCTGATTGCTGGCTCCCAAGGTGAACAGGAACTGATCGATTGCGCTGGTGAACTTCAGCTCGTCGCCGGAAACAATGCTCGTTGCTCCCATTGAATAATCGTCTGTAGTGGAATTGTCCGGTGCTTCCGGCTCCCAATAGATCACGCCAAGACCTCGCCCGTTGGGAACAGCATAGACAGCCTGGAGAGCGGACTTTACATCGTCATTGCTTCCGTCCCAGTCGCTCGATGTATGACCCATCTCGCAGATCATGATCGGCTTGCTATACCGCGCAGCCAGAGTGCTCAGATTAGTAGTTATAGTGCTCAACGTTCCTGGACCGTCGTAATAGGAAGCTCCGATCACGTCGAAGTTTCCTCCGTTGGCCTTGAGATTGTCGAAGAACCATTCAAAGTCACTGAGATTGCTAAGGGTCGCCAAGTGAATCACTACTTGCGTGGAACTACTGACCGCCTTCACTGCGTTATAGCCGTTGTTGATAAGGCCAGCCATCTGGGGAAAATTGGTGTATTCTCCCGTGGGCCAAAGCAACCCTGAATTGATTTCATTGCCGACCTGCACCCATTGAGGATAGATTCCGTCGGCAGCCAATGCTTTCATGAAGTCATACGTGTAGTTGTAAACGCTGGTCTCAAGCTCCGCATAGGTTTCACCTGCCCACGCGGCGGGAATGGTCTGGGCACCAGGGTCCGCCCAGGTATCGCTGTAATGAAAATCGATCATGATCTGAAAGCCCATCGAATTGGCCAGTTGAGCCAGCGCGATGCTTCCAGCCTGGTTAGTGTCGCCCACGCCGAGACTGCCGGATGTGATTGTGGGATTGACAAAGGTTCTGATGCGAATGGTATTGACACCGTGATTCTTGAGAATCTGAAGCGCACTCAATTGCGTGTTCGTTTCATCGACGTACGTATAGCCAAGGCCTTCAAGCTGGGTTAACCAGCCGACGTCGGCGCCTTTGGCGAAGACGGTACTCGAGGCGTGAACACTTGTGCTCACACAGCCGGCTACGAGGAATGTCGCGATAGCCAGCATACAGCTGAGACGAGAAGAGGGAGTTGTTTTCACAATGACCTTTCCCTAACCATAGTGATAGTTCGGAGTAGGTTGAGCGGGTAGGTGTAAACGCTTCCATTGCGATTCCACAACGCCACGCCCGCAAGATTTCTAACTAGCTGTTGACCATATTCGCTACTTACGAACCTGCGAATCGCCCAAAAGTCGGATTGATAAAATGATTTTTTAACCGGAACCTCATTTTTCATCTTCACCGCGGGTATCATTTCCAAAGCCTTTGGTTCACGCTCTAGCTGGGGTTTGCTCTTAGTGCCATTCAACATACCCCACGAGCCAAAAGCGCTGGCGACCTTTCCCAAATCGATTCTGCAATGCACTAATGTGATTTAGGTCACATCGCAACATCATTCCCACTGATAGAAATGACTCATCGTTCCGATAAATTAGACAAAGGGGTCCAGTGGGGGGAGCGGGGGAGGTGGCGCGGAAGGCACCAGCTTCCCTCCTCTGGAGCGCGAGCTATGTCTTGGCGAGCCACAGCCGAAGTGAAAAATCGAGGTTTGCGGGCGGGGCGGTAATGGTCGTATACTGAATTCCGACCAATATGGTCGTAGTTTGAAAGACGGTTTTGAAGGGTCGATCGGAGTACGGCGGTTGAACATGTTGAGTGAGCTGAATGTCGGCGAAAGCGGGGTTCTGGTGGACCTCGACCTGCCTGAGTCCGTGCAGAACCACCTGATGCACATGGGCTTTGTTCCCAATGCTCTGGTTACTGTCCTGCGCCGCGCTCCGGCCGGTGATCCTACCGTTTATGGCGTGGATGGTATGGAGATCGCTCTCCGCCGCGAGACCGCTGCAGCCATCCACATGCGAGACGTCAATGCTCGGGACCAGGATGCTGAAGATTCTAAACTGGAAGATCAGGCAATTGCTGCGAACGAGGATCTTCCCCATCTGATCGAGGCCGCACCATGAGCGGTTGCTGCGCCCCTCCAGCGTTTGAAGCACCTGCGGCCCCGCCGACTGTCGGCACCCTACGAACTGTGGTGCTGATCGGGCCGCCAAATTCCGGCAAGTCCACTCTTTTCAATCGGTTGACCGGCCTACGACAAAAGGTGGCCAACTTTCCTGGAGTGACCGTCGAGCAGCGCATGGGCTTGATGGCTGGGGTAGGCCGCGCCGACCTGACGCTGATCGACTTGCCCGGCATCTACTCGCTTGACCCCTACTCAGAAGATGCCCGCGTCTCAATTAATGTGCTGCGTGGCAAGATGGCGGGCACGCCAAAGCCAGACGCAGTGCTGTTAGTGCTTGACTCTCTGCATCTCACCCGTCAATTGATGCTGGCCGCACCAGTCTTGGCACTCGGACTGCCGACGCTGGTACTACTCAACATGAGCGACCTGATGGAGGCCCGCGGCGGACACATCGACACCCTCAAGCTGGCCCGCGAACTGGGCGCTCCGGTGGCCCAAATCAGCGCCGTGCGTGGAACCGGCCTTGACGCCGTTCCGCTCTACCTTCATCAGCAGACCGACCGTGCTGCCAGCAAGCCGCTGGAACTGCCCGTAATGGGCAACGCGGCCAGCGCTCACAGTTGGGCCGCGCAGGTGAGCCGCCGCACCGGCTATCGCGCACCGCTTTCGGTCGAGGGTACGCGCAAAATCGACAATGTATTGCTGCACCGCATCTGGGGGCCGCTACTTTTTCTTGTCGTGGTGGTGGGTGTTTTCGAGGTGGTCTTCTCTATCGGCCAGCCACTCTCCGACGGTTTTGGCGAGATTCTAGGCCGCATCGGTGGCTTGGTGCGGCCACTGCTTCCGGCCGGCTGGGTGCAATCGCTGTTGCTTGACGGGGCATGGAAGGGCATCTCGTCTGTGCTGGTCTTTTTGCCGCAGATACTGCTGCTTTTTCTCTTTATCGGAATCCTGGAAGACTCCGGCTATCTCTCTCGCGCCGCGCTGATCGCCGACCGCGTCATGCGCACCATTGGATTGAATGGCAAGGCCTTCATCCCCCTGCTCTCGGCCTACGCCTGCGCCGTGCCGGCCATCATGGCCACGCGCACCATCGAGAACAAGCGCGACCGGTTGGCAACCATACTGGTTACACCCTTCATGACCTGCTCGGCACGGCTGCCGGTGTACATGCTGCTGATTGCCGCCTTCATTCCTAATATTTTCTACTTGCACGGCTTTCTCGGCATGCGCACGATTGTGATGCTCGGGCTTTACCTAGCCGGTTTTGTGGGAGCGATGACCACCGCATGGCTGCTCAAGAGTTCGATTCTCAGGTCCAGCGAAACCCCTTTCATTCTTGAACTGCCGCAGTACCGCATGCCCACGCTACGTTCTCTGGCCCTGCGTCTTGTGGATCGCGCGCGCATCTTTCTGCGCCAGGCCGGGACCATCATCCTGTGCGTCACGCTGGCGCTCTGGGTGCTGGCGCATCTGCCGGTGATGCAGGCTGCAGGGGACGCTGTCTCCGCACCGGAACTGGCCGATAGCCTGATTGGTCGCTTAGGCCACTTTATCGAGCCGGCGATTGCGCCGCTCGGCTTTAATTGGAAGATCGGCATTGGCCTGCTGTCGAGTGTGCTTGCTCGCGAAGTGATGGTCAGCACCATGGGTACCCTTTACGGTGCCGATCCGGGGACGCAAGCGCTCAACCTGCAAACCGCACTGCACCACGACATGACGCTGGGCGGCGCGCTGGCGCTGATGATTTTCTTTGCATTTGCCATGCAATGCACTTCGACGATGGCCGTGGTTCGCCGCGAGACTAACAGTTGGAAGTGGCCTGCGGTGCAGTTTCTCTATATGCTTGCGCTCGCCTGGATCGCGGCCTTCGCGGTCAATCATCTAGCGATGGTGTTCTTCGGATAGATTGCTTTCAATTATGTTGCGGCGAAGCGCACTCCTCCATTCAGAGATAACTTTTGCAAGGCCCTAAGAAGTAGAAGAATCCTCCATACAGAGACCTCGATAGAGAATTTTCGCCTCACATCTTGACATAGGGACAGCATTGAATGTGGCTTTTACTTCCATTCTAGCGACGAAGGGCTGTCTCCAGGGACCCGGAAAGGAAAACGCCACTCGGCAGTATGGATTCTGTAGGGGGCAGAATCGAAAACGATGTAGCCGGTGAAGTCGTTCCCGGCCGGTTATTCACCCAACCATTTGTTTTGTTTTCTGTGGGGAGATCGTTTCGTCCGAGGGCGCAAATTCACAAGACGGAGCGAAGAGCCTCGTCGAGCTACACAAGTTTCGCTGCCGTATCAGCTTTGCGCAGCCCGCGAATCTTCCATATCCCGAGACATACGCCGATGGTTAGCAAAACTACGAACGCGCATAACATCGGGCTCGACCATTTTTGAAGACTTCCGGACCAGAGGCGGACAATTCTGCGTCCATACGTCGCGCCGAGCCAGGCGATGAAGGAGTATCTCAACCCGCGTGCGGCACCAAAGACTGCGAAGAAGCGGCCGCGCGATACTCCGAGCGCTCCAGATGCCAGGATAAACGGTTGGAGCGGAATGGGAGGTGGAAGCATAGCAGGAACGAAAACCGCCAAAACTGGATGATGCTCAACCCAAGCGACGATTCGTCTAAGCAGACGCGCTGGCACGTAGTGCCGAAGTGCTGCTTCGCCGCCTTTGTGCCCAATAGCCCAGGTGGTGTATCCGCCCAGGATGCTGCCTGCGACAGCACAGGGAGCCAGTAGCCAAGGATCGCCACTATGCGCCACAAGCCACAGCAGAAGCAAGTCAGTACTACCGGGAAGAGGGAGAGGAATGACTGAGGAATCGACCACCGCAACAGAGAAAAGGCCCGGCGCTCCAAGATGCGTGAGCCAGCGAGGTGCAATCGATGCATGCCGATTTGGCGAAGAAAATTGAGTCAGTTGCCGGATAAGAACAGTCATAAAGACCTGACCCAACCTTAGCGTTCGAATAGGGAAGTCTCAAATCAACAGCGGACGGTGGTTGACCTATTCAGTTTGCGCGGAGTGCAAGGTAAGCCAATAATATCGCCGCCAACAAAACATGCAACGAACGGGTTGCAATGCAAACATGGCCAACAGACCATCAAACGAGCGTAACTCTGCTTGTTTGAATTTAACAGAATTACAGCACGGGCATTTTCGGCGTATCCAAAGCGGATGCGGTAGCCAATCTGGCCAGTTCCGGTTTGCATGACTCATCTCGGTTATCCTTCCCGGTCATACTGACGCGCGAGCTAGATTGTGCGTTTCGCGGCTGGGCTCAAATTCGACTCCAGCCAGGAGAGCAAACAGCGGATACTGCCCGTGGCTAGCGCAATGCTGGTATCGGCCGCGCCGTAATAAAGACGGATAGTATCCCCGTCCGCGCCGACGGTCTGCCCGCACGGGAATACGACGTCATTGACGTCTCCACAACGCTCATAGGGTGCCTCGGGACCGAATATCCACGATATCCCACGCTGCAAACAGATCTCCGGCTTTTCAAGGTCGAAGAGCGCCAAGCCAAGCCGATAGATACTTCCTGATGCAGTTTGCCGCACGCCATGGTAAATTATCAGCCAACCTTTCGCGGTTTCAATCGGTGGAGAGCATAGCCCTATCTTGTTCGCATCCCACCATCCGCCGCGCCGTGCTTCGAGAATGATCTTGTGGCTTCCCCAATGACGCAAATCTGGCGAGTAGGATATCCACATATGAGCGCCGAGAGCTGTCATGGGACGGTGAATCAGCGCCCAGCGGCCGCCGATCCTCCGCGGTAACAGCGCAGCATCCTTGTCCTCGGGAGACATAATGACGCCGAATCTCTCAAAGCTCCGGAAGTCCTTGGTCAACGCCAGTGAGACACCGGGTCCGCCTCGCGCAAAGGAGGTATACGCCACGGCGTATTGTTCGAGTTCCGGAACGAAGGTGATGCGCGGATCTTCGATACCCCAGATCTCTTCCGGGAATTCCTGGGGATTTGCTACTAACGTAGGTTGAGGATCGATCCGCCAGTTATCGACACCATTCGTGGAACGCGCCGCGCAAAGATGCGACAAGCCGCTCCGGTCTTCAACGCGACACAGGAGCAACGTGTCTCCATCTGCCAGCAATACCGCCCCCGCGTTCAACACACTATTGATTGGGTATGGCCAGCATTCACGATTGAGAATCGGATTGCCCTGATGTCGCGTAAACAATGGCAGTTGAGAGCAAACGTTCGTCTTTGCTTGCTCAAGAGCAATTGGCTCAGCCGATTCCTTCTGTGCGGTGAATGGATTCAATAAATGACACTCATTCCCTGATTCAGTTCGTTTGCGCTTGCTACTTTAGCCGCCTGCATTTCAAGCAAAGCCATAAGAAAAGAGAGTGTAGATTCAGCTCCCTGATTTTCATTCACGCGGTCGGGATGAAGCCCGTCTCTGCAACCGCCTGTAATCGGGTCGTAAAGAGGTGCCTGCAAATCGTTCTTGCCTAAAAACCAACGAAATACGCGTTGAGCTTCCTCGCGCCACTGCCTCTCTTCAGTCAACCTGTAGACCTCAAGGCAAGCCGAGATTGTCGCGCATGCCTCGACAGGTTGCTGATCGAATCGCGCCTTTTCATTTCCTTCAATGAAGAATCCACTGGAACCGATCGGCACAAAGATCTCCCTATCGTCGCGGTGTTGCTCGGCAACAAGCCACTTCAGCGAATCCATTCCTGCCTCAATCATTCGCTGGTTGTCACTCCGCCATCCGGCCAGAATGAGGGCTTGCGATAGCCTTGCATTTGAGTAGGAGAGGCTCTTCTCAAACCATTTCCACGTTTCGGAATGACTCCTCTCGTAAATGTCAAGGAGTCGATTTGCCAAGACATTGCGAACCCCTTGGACGGCCCTGTCTCCAGGAAACCAATCCAGATATGCTTGCAGACCCAGGATTGAGAATGCCCAAGCTCGCGGGCTGGTGAAGTTGAGCGTGGCTGGGACTGCGGCTTCAAACAGTCTCCCTGCTGCTCCTCTCAATCCGGCGTTCCGCGAAGCCCCAAGCACCATTCCAAGCGACCACAAAGCGCGGCCGTGACTGTCGTCCGACCCAATCTCTTCAAGCCACTTCCGGTCATAAGCAAGAAAATTCCTGAATCTCCCAGTATCCGAATGAAAGGCAAGCCAGAGAAACGATAGATAGCGATGGGAAAGGGCTGGATAATCGTGTTCTCCCGGCAAGGTTTCATTTCTATCCAAAAGTATTGACGTAATCAGTGCGCGGGCATTGTCGTCGGTTGTGTAACCTTCGCGCGTGTTCGGCACGGAGAAAATGGCGTGCTGCAACATGCCCGTGTCATCCGTCATATTCAAAAGATGGCCGGGATTCAGCTTGGGCAGAAAGTCCACTAGCTCCATGACGGGATCGCCTTGTTGCGCAGCTCTCGGATGTAACGAGCGTTCAAACCTTGCGCGCTGAAAGCTTGCCATGTAGGCTCGCGCCGTCTTTGGCCAGGTCGTGCCACGGGAGTACAGATAGGCGCGCTTGCGCATGGCGTGCCGAGCCGCTTCGTTCTCCAGCAATTCGATAACCGCTCCTGCAATGGCGCCTGGATCGGCAAAAGGAACAATCACGCCCCTCTTCTCGGCGAGTAGTTCTTTGGCGTGCCAGTACGGCGTCGAAATAATGGCCTTTCCTGCCCCGAGGGCTATGGCCAGCGTACCGGAAACCACCTGCGCCTCCTGGAGGTAAGGTGTAATGTAGATGTCCGCCGCGCCTACGTGCTCTATCAACTCCTCAGTACTCACAAAGCGGTTGTTGAGAATTAGTTGGTCTGAGACTCCAAGCTCTTCCGCCAATGACTGTAACTGTTCGCGGTACCGCTCGCCTTCGTGCCGCCGAATATGCGGATGCGTCACTCCAGAGACGATGTAGACCACATCTGGGTGACGATCCAGAATCGCAGGGAGTGCGCGAATGACGTTTTCAATACCCTTGTTTGGAGACAGCAGACCGAAGGTGAGAAGAACCGACTTGCCCTCTGTGCCGAACTTGTCTTTGAAGTAGTTCGGATCCATGAAAGGGAGATCCGGGACGCCGTGTGAGATGATATCGATCTTTGCGCTCGGAACCGCATACACCTCGTGCAAGAGCTTGGCCGCTAATTCGCTCATGACGACAAGGCGATCAGAGAGCCGGGCGATCTCTTCGAGCACGGCGCGTTGATTTGTGTCTGGCTCTCGCAGAACCGTATGCAGTGTAGTGACAAGCGGCATCTTCAACTTTCGCAGCAAAGCTAGAATATGATGACCCGCTGTCCCACCATAGATACCATATTCATGCTGCAGGCAAACAAGATCGTTGCCATTGAAGTTAAGGAATTCCGCCGCCCGTTCGTAGGAGCCTAAATCTTCCTGTTCAAGTTCCAGACGCACCTGCTCCGGGTATTCGTAGTGCGATTCCGGGTCGTTGACCGGTATGGCAAACAAACGTCCGTGGCCGTATTCTGCTGCAACTGCGGCACACAAATCAGTAGTGAATGTAGCGATACCACACTGTCGTGGAAGGAAATTGCCGACAAATGCAACCCTTGTGGGCAACGGAAGGCTGCAGGCCTCCACGGTAACAAGATTCGAGACCATCTGGGATATACCGTTTGCCGGCGTTTCTGGATGAACGACCTCAATAAAAGACATATTGTCCAACTTCCTCTTGTATCTACATCAAAATCCGTCCCCGGTTATTCGTAAGTACAAGCGTGATGCCCGCATGAAACCTGTCCTGCTCGATCACTCTTTCCTTGACGATTTATCCGCCACGAAGCTCGATCAAGGTTGGATCGAAACGAGGTGACAGGATCCACGCGCGGCGCAGTGGACCTGGTATTCACACTACGACCGAGGAGTGTCCCGGAATCTCTTGAATCTGTGTGTCGCTTAAATTGGCAACGATCACGATCGCTGACACGGTTCCGCCGGGAGAAGAATGTTCAACTGAGAAATCGTCGGCAAAAACGGTCGCGTTCAACTCAATCGCGATATTCGTCATTGGCCGAACGTCTACGGCAGGCTTATTAACCTGTTCAACTAGGTGCAAGCCCCTGCTTTGACTTGAGGAGAAGTGCATCTTAACATCGCTTTTCTTGATGAGAGTCATCTCAACTCCAAACGTTCCGTTGCGTACTTGCACGGCACTCGTCTGGAGCGAAGCCTGGATGGCTGAAGGCGAGAAGAAGAATCCTTACATCCTACCTCGACTATACACAAGATGCAGGCAAACCACCTGCAACAGATGTTTGTGGAGGCCTGACAAGCCGCACTGTCACGTGGCTTGAAACGACTGAGAAAAATAAGATTCCTCTCCAGAAGCCAGCCGTGACGCATTACTCAAACCCAGCCGATAATCAGAAGAATCAGAACAATTACAAGAACAAGTCCCACTCCGCTGGACGGGTAGTATCCCCAACTCCTGCTGTGCGGCCAACGAGGCAATGCACCGAGAAGTGCAAGAATTAGAATCACAATCAGAATCGTTCCAAGCATTGGTTCCCCTCTTTCATATCACAATGCGGTCTCCGTCGAGACCGCATCTGTCAAGTCGCTACGACAGCGAATGTAGCGAGCGGTTATTCTAATTCAAGCTTCCAATCGTTGAATTTGCGGTGCTGCCGATTGCGTCCCCGGATACGACCAATTCAACTCTGCGGTTTTCCTGCCGGCCGGTGGAGTTATCGTTGGAGGCTACGGGCAATGTATTGCCGAACCCCTTCGCACTTACGGAGTTTGTCGGTACTCCTTCTTCCACCAGGTAGTCTCTGACCGTCCCCGCGCGATGTTCCGAAAGCTTCTGGTTCATATCATCGCCACCAACGTTATCGGTATAGCCGCCAACCTCGATGTTGAGTCCTGGATAGGCAATCAGAATTCCAGCAACTTTCGCTAGCTTCTCCCGCGCTCCCGGCTTTAGCGAATAATGTCCGGTGTCGAATAATACATCGGACATGCTAACGATTAGTCCGCGCGCGCTATCGCGAGTTACAAGAATCCTGTTCAGTTGCTCGGACAATTGAGCGCGCATTGCCGCCTTATCGGTAACCGCCTGGTGCTCTCCCCGCTGAGCATCTTGCGCGGCAAGGCGAGCTTGCTCTGCATCGGCCTGGGCCGCTGAGATTGCGGCTGCCGATACCGCCTGATTCGCAGCAAAGTCAGCTTGTGCCTTTGCCGCATCTGCCTGCGCTTTGGCGGTATCCAACTGCGCTTGCTCTTGTAGACGTGTGGCATCGTCAGCTCGAGTCTGCGATCTTGCCTGCGCGTCGCTTGAAGCCTGAAGATCGCTCGTCTGACGTAGTTCCTCGATCTTCTTGACGGCAATCTCCCGCGCATCTTCGGCAGTCTGCACTGTCTCTCGGGCTGCAGCAATCAGAGGCTTTCTGTCGATGTGCTTGTTTATTGCGAACGCATCGGCGCTGTTCATCAACTCGACGGCATGCTGGTAGCTCGCGCTTGCATACGTCTCCGCTCCCTCGGATTGAGCGATTCGCAGCGCATTCCGTGCCTCGTAGAATTCCAGCGGAAGGCTCGCACTGAGAACGACTGGATCAAACTTGTAGCCACTAGGAATGTAACCGCCACGCTCCATTAACTCGTACTTTGCATTCACCGCTTCGCTGGTTCCCTTCGTGTCTGCGCGAACAACGTTTTCGAGGACTACAACATTACTCGGTTGCCGGACGGCATAGTACGGTTCCGCAGTAACCACCAGAGCGAATGCCTGAAGGTCAGTGGTTGCGGTCAGCTTGCTTCTATCATTGTCGCCAACCAGAACTTCTCCCAGGTTTACTGCCCGACCTTCAGGTGATATGGCCCATAGGACATAAGTGAGATATTCTGCGCCAAAAGTTGAAGGAGATTGAAGGTTCCCAAACTCGGCCTCGACTTCCATGGTTCCACGCTTGCTCCGCACCTTCGCTTTGCCGTCCGCTGAAGGCAATAGAGAGGTGCCGGTAAGATCCACACTGGTGGCCCCGCTGCGATGTCGATAGTTGACTGCTTCAACCGAGCGATTGATCACGATAACGCGGTATGTTGACACAGGGCCTGCGGGAACGAGGACGGTTGTAGCTTGCGGATTAGCCTGAGCAAATGCGTTCAAGCTGAGTGCACTTCCAACTGCAAACAAAACTATGAGTTTCAAGATTTCTCCTGCCGGCAGAACTCTGCCGCTGTACGTTGATCTTGCGTTGCATTTTCGGCTAAAGTTGCTGCGGCCTCAGTTGATCGATTTCTCAATGCCCTACACGGAATTGACTGAGATAAGGAAAGAGCCCAAATACTCGCAGAAGCCACAGAACCACAGCAATTACTACGACGGCATTCAGGATTCCCTTAATCTGGCTTTGCATGGGGATGAAGCGGTTGACAAGCCACAGCAACAGGCCTACTACCGCGAGAGCTATTACAACGGTGACGAGAGGCATTTGATTTCTCCATCCATCACCTTTACTCTCTCAAAAAGACAGCCACTTAGATGAGCTACACTGCTCATGATAGACGGCGCGCGGTTGTCTTAAGTATCTGGTTGATGGCACTTACTGCAATTGGCCACGCGGGACCCACGCCAAGTCTCCACTCAAGACGTAAATGGAGAGCGCTGCAAACATAAGGATCGCTCCTGCCCAAAAGCGCCAGTCACGATGCATACGCCTCCAGTAAGGGCCGGGATCGGGCTCACCACTATCGCTGCTATTCCCTTCAAGATTGTGCTTACTTCCAGTCATCACGTCTCCATTTCTACAACATATTTGCTATGGGGTATAAGTTAGTGATTAGCCACAGCAGTAACCTGAACGGGCGGGCGAACATCCATTGTGGATGAGCTAGCCACAGGCTCCGTCTTATCCGCCGGTATCTCGGTTCCTGGCGGAAAAATAAGAATCTGGATTGAGCCCCAGTCCTCGTCCAGGCTCGATCCCGTCTGCTTTCCCAAGCCCAACGTCTTTAGCTGGTTGTCATCAAAGCCAAAGTTTTCGACCAGATAGTCGCGAACCACCATAGCCCTTGCCTCGGTCAGCACCATATCCTTTTGGGCATCGCCTTCCATGCCAGTCGAGGCAACTACGACTGCGAAGCCAAATTGATTGTGCGCCAGGAACTCGCCGCCGGCGTTGAGAGATTTCTGGTCCCGCAGTTTGGCGGAATTTCGGCCATCGAAGAGTTGTTTGGCCGCAAATGAGAATGATTTTGCAGGCGCGCCTTGGGGCAGCCCGCCAATCCTGTTCGCTCCCAGTTCAGCTGAGTCATCGTAACCACGTTTCTTGAAATATCCATTCAAAAGGAAGTTGTGTTTTAAAGCCTCCATATTCTCCTGAAAGTCCGTCACTCCGGTTTGCGCCTGAATCATCGTGGTCTGCAATCTAGCTGTGGTTCGTTCTAGGTTGCTGTAGAGCTGTTTATCGTTCACTAGTGCGCCTATGGTACCCTGACCCGAATCGATCTTGGCGCTAACCGAATTCAGATGTGCGGTTGCGAGAGTTGCGTTGTTAATAGCGAGTTGGCTGCTATCCAAGATGCCGCTAGTCTTTTTGAACAGATCAGACATTTCGAGAGGCGGTTCACTCTGAATGATTTCGCCATTCGCGACCTCGGCCTGTCCGGTTGAACCGAACGAAATGTCCATGAACTGATTGCCCAACACTCCCGCGGTCTCGATCGAAGCTACAGAGTCGCGCTTGATAATCTCGTGCGTTGATTTATCAAGGTCCATGACCACAGTGACTTGTTCGCCTGGCTTGTGCGGTAACTCGATGCTAAGCACGGTTCCGCTGTGAACTCCACCCACCTGCACGTCAGCTCCTGCGGCCAAACCTGACACATTGTCGAACTGCGCCCGCAGCTGATATGTGGAGCTAAACAGATACTCCTTGCTTCCTATGATGAAGACTCCGGCGGCAAGAATTGCCAGCGTCAGAACGATGAAAGCGCCCAGCCTTGCTACCTTCGACATATGTCCTCCTACGATTGCTTCAGAAATTCCTTCACAAACGCAATATCGCTTTGTTGAAGGTCTTCAAACCTGCCCTCAATCACAACGTTGCCCTGATCCAACAGGGCCAGGCGGTCGGCAATCGTCCGGGCGCTGTGCAGATCGTGAGTTACAACGATGGATGCCATCTCGCGCTCGTGCTGAAGCCTGAGAATTAGATTGTCAATTTCTCCTGAACTTATCGGGTCGAGACCGGCGGTCGGTTCGTCGAGAAGCAAAATCTCCGGCTCGAGTGCAAGCGCACGCGCCAGCCCCACTCGTTTTTGCATTCCACCCGAAATGTCGGACGGCATTTTTCCAGAGGCGGCTTCCATCCCCACCTCAGATAGCAATTGCTGCACCCTGTCCCTGCGCACGGCACTGGACATATCTCTCCGATGGTGTTTAAGCGGAAACGCTACGTTTTCGGCGACGGTCAACGAATCGTAGAGTGCTGCATGTTGAAATAGGAATCCCATCTTCTTTCGGATTTCGCCTAATCGATCGAGAGTCAGCCCCGCTATGTCCTGTCCGTGAATGCAAACCGATCCAGAGTCAGGCGTTTCGAGACCGATAATAAGCCTCAGCAGCACACTTTTCCCCGTGCCACTGCGTCCAAGCACGGCCATGGTTTCGCCACGATTCACGTCTAAGCTAATTCCATTAAGAACCCTGTGGCTTCCGAAGGTTTTGCGCAATCCCTTCACGGCGACTATCGGCACACGGCTCTCTTCTTGAGCGTCCCCTATTTTTGCCGGAATGTCATAAACTGTAGCCATACTTGTCTCACGAATCTTTGCGTTAATAGTTGGGGGTTAAGGAAAGACTACGAGGATGAATTTGACCAGCACGACGTCGGCAAGAATTACGAATAGCGATGCAAGAACCACCGAGTTTGTAGCCGCGCGGCCCACACCCGCAGCACCTCCGCGTGTGCGCATTCCCTGAAAGCACGCTATAAGTCCGATGATCAAGCCATATACCGCGGTCTTGAAGGTCGGCGGCAGGAACGCGTTGAAAGTCGCGCCATGAAATCCGTTTTCAATGAACTGGTTGAAGGAAAGCGGCTCAACGAGGGTTTGTGCAAACCAGCCCGTCAACAGCCCGCACGAATCTGCCGCAATAGTTAGAAGTGGCAACATCAGAATGCAAGCCAGAATTCGTGTCGCCGCCAAAAGTCTGTAAGGGTTGATTGCGGATGCCTCAATGGCGTCGATCTGCTCGGTCACTTTCATTGACGCCAGTTCCGCGCCAATGCCGGCGCCTACGCGCCCACTCACGATGAGACCAGTCATAATCGGACCCATTACCTGGATTACGGAGTACACAAGGGTTGCCGGAAACATCGATTTGGCGCCGAATCGGCTGAGACTATAGCGTGCCTCCATCGAAATCACAACGCCAATCGCCGCGCCTGCCAACGCGACCAAGGGCAAAGACTTCGATCCAACCTCGTCGAGCTGTCGAATTAGTTCACGCCACTCGAACGGAGGTGTCACCGCAGCTCTAAGCACTTGCCAGGAGAAGATGCCAAGACTGCCGAACCACTCGAAGAATTCGTTGGTCAGCTCTCCAACAGAACCTGCAACGGATGGCACGAGTGCGATTCGCCGATTGGGAACCGGCTGATTGATGCCTGCAACTGCAGTGATTGCATGTTCGCTCACTTGTTCGGCCCTTCGACGGAGGAGCCGTGCGCATTGTTCAGATGCATGCGATGAAGCAAGGAGTGTGGTCCGCTATAGAAGAACTCGAGAGCAAAGTTTCCGCTCATATATACCAACAGGCTGTAATTGCCTGTCCGGAATGCGTCCTTGGCATTGTACCGGCTTGGGTACCAGCCATAGACGGCGGTCATAGAGCCCGCATACGGTGAGACAAGAGCCGGGATAGAAAAGACACGGTGACCGTCCTCGCCGCGGCGAGCAGTCAAGGTTGAAGTCACGGCATGGCTCAGCCGCTGGAGTGTGCCTTGACAGTCGCAGCGGTAATACAATGCATCTTCCTTGAACGCTTCCGAGAGCCCATAGCGAGTGGTTGTGCTCACCATTGCAATGCCAAAGTCAGACCCAAATCTTTTGCCAAAGCCTTCGGCCCCTTGGTTCCACTCTGGCGGAGCATTGCTGAACTGGTTGATGCCGGCCACGATTCCAGAGCCGACGACGGGGTATGGACCGAATGCGTCGAAAACAAAGTTTCTGAATTTTGTCCTTTGCGTTGGACGAAGGTATGCCGGGTCAAATTGAACTGGAGATACACTTACTAACGTGTTGGAGGCGTCTTCCGTATACGGCAGAGCTTGCGACTCTGCGACCTGTGTTGGGCCCGCGAAAGATGCAAGCACCACGAGCGTGATCACTGCACCATGAATCCTTTTGACGAGAAGCAACCTGATCGATCTGATATTGTCCGTGGCTGCCATGCCAACGCGATAATCATGCATTGGCCTCTGGTTTCGTATGTGCATTGCCAAGGTCAAGGTTCGTTCTCCAATTGCCATTGCGTTTTTCATGTTGATATTGGAACTTAGACGTCAAATACTTAGTATCTGAAACATCTTGAACGATATTGCCAGAGTTAGAGCATTCGGGGATGGTCAGAGTAGCTCGCAGTAGCCTAGAGGCTTTCGATTTTCGACAAATAGTGAGCGAAACAGACCAGACATACTCGGAGCGAAAAGCGGAAGATAGAAAGTGTTTGAGTGTTATCGCTCAAACACAGGCCAATCTGCCCACAATGCGACACTAAGTCTTCGTAAAGTCGCTTGGGACTGCATTGCCGATGCCAAGATGCGAATTGCGCTCAGATACTCGTGTCTGAAGTCCGTTTTTCGCCACAATCACCGGTCATTTCCAATTTAAAAGTGGCTTTTTCTGGGGCGTTCACCCACCACACCGGCCAAACCTTTTAGAACAGGACGACATGCTAGTGAACAGAGTTACCGAGAGTACGTTCGACTGCGCCGCTTTTCTCGCGATTGCCGGCCTTGGCCGTAAGATCGTTGAGTTGGAACCGAAAGAAACGTTTTTCTCGCAAGGAGATGCGGCTAATACCATCTTTTATCTCCAACATGGGCGGGCAAAACTCACTGTCGTTTCGCAGATTGGCAAGGAGGCCACGATTACGCTTCTTTCGGCCAGCGACTGGGTCGGAGAGGAGTCGCTTGCATCCATCCCTGGGTTGCGATTGGCGACGGCTTCTGCGGTCAACTCGTGCAAGGCACTCAAGATCACCAGAGATGAGATGACCCGCGTAATGTATGAGGAACCCACGTTTGCTGACTTCTTTTTGAAGTTCATGCTGACCCGCAGCATGCGGACGCAGGCGGATCTTGTCGATCAGCTTTTTAATTCCAGTGAAAAACGTCTGGCGAGAATTCTGCTGCTGATGGCGGAATTCGGAAAACCAGGTGAACGGGACACCTTCATTCCTCCCGTTTCGCAGGAAACTCTGGCGGATATGATCGGTACTACACGCTCGCGTGTCAGCTTCTTCATGAATCGCTTTCGCACGCTTGGCTATATTAATTACAACGGCCGCATCCAGGTGAACAAATCTTTGCTCAATGTGGTTCTTCTCGACCAGTTGCCAGAGCACAACGCCCAAAAGCCGGTTCTTCCCTTAGTTGGAGCTATCATGAGGCCCGTCATTACAAAGGCTGAAGTTGTACTTGAGCCCGTAATACCGATCGTTAAATCCCTATTGAAACCAGTCATTCCGATTGTTGATGCGATGAAACGTAAACTTTCTCATATATCGGCTGAATGAGAAGACTCAATCCGAATATTGGGCCAATCTACCTCGGCATTTTCTGTTATGCGTGGGATAAATGCGGGATAGAATGGTGCATCAAATGGCGGTCCTCTATTTCCTATGCGCATAAACAACAAATCGTTCTGGAGCGGCGCCTATATAATGAAATGGATAGCAAGTCACAAGAGTTAGAGCGGACTTAGTGGTCAGGGAGACAATGCCACCGTCGGCCGGAGCGGTGATCTGTATCCAATCCACGTCGTACTTGGTGACTCCAGCAGCGGTCTGAAGGAGAATTTCGTCATCCTTGCGAATGTCTTTCAAGCCACGAAAATAGGTATCGCGGTGCCCGGCGATTCCGATGTTTCCATCTTCGCCCGGTAGGGCCGTTCCTTCGATATGACCAACTCCCAGCCGCAGTGTTTGCGATGTCGTTCCTTGCAGAACTACAACCGATACTCCGATTCTCGGAATCTCAATGCGGCCCAGAACATCTCCTTCTTTAATGAGCAAGTGAGAAAACGCTGTCTTATGCTGCTCTTCAGCATGAATTTGCTTCTCCAGTGTCAATTCGGCGCCTGCCTGGAAGAGCCTTGCACTGAATAACGTGAGCCCAACATAAGAAAGCGCCAGAATGCCGGTAATCATAAAAATGCGCTGCGTCCAACGAATGAATCGCTGGCCGCGTTTGTCGAAAGCCTCCAGTTCAGTTGTGCCTATCATGGCTGATCCACTCTACTGCCATTTGCTAGTGTAGCTAAAGGTAAGGAGTATCCAGCCCGTGTGCGAATCGATAAGCGCCCATATCCGGGTGAACTGACCTTCACTTCAACGATCCGATATCCGCCATCCAACTTTGGAATCGTAGGAACATAGGCCAACGTGTATTGATTGCGTATATCGCGGGCAATCCCTTCACAGATTAATGGAATCTCTTTTGAGGACTGCGGGAAGAACGCTTCACCGCCTGTCTCCTTCGCGAATCGTCTGAGCACACCCGGGTTTCGGTCGTCGTCTTGCCCGTCGAAGATACCGATCGTGTAAATGATGGCATCGGACTTCTTTGCCATCTCGATAACCTGGTTCAGACTGTGCTTGCTCGCATTGTCGCCACCATCACTGATCACGATAAGAACTTTCTTGTCGCATTTACCTTGTTTGAGGTGATTGAGGGCTGTGGCAATCGCATCGTAAAGTGCGGTCTCACCAATTGTCCTAATTGACGCGAAGGCGAGTTGTAACTGGTCTTGCTGACCAGTGAACGGAATATCCACTGGTAAGCCAAACGACACGTGCTCGTTGAAGTTGACCACGAACATCTGGTCCTCTGGATTGCTTGAATGAGCGAAGGATAATCCCGCTGCAATTACGTCAGCTCGTTTCGGCCCCATGCTTCCGCTGTTGTCGATCACCAACCCAACTGTAACTGGAATATCTTCGTGGCTAAAATGTTTGATCGATTGTAGAACGTGATTTTCATAAACCTGAAAATCGTCTTTGAAGAGTCCGGAAACAAGCGCGTTGTGGCGGTCGAGAACAGTCGCATTCAGGATGACCAGATTTGCGTCTACACGAAGTGTGTAGTTGCCGTTTGAGCCATCTTGCGAAGAAATGGGATCTTGAGACTGAGCAGCAGGTTGAGAAACTGAAAGAACAAAAACAATCAGGCACAGGACCAGATATCTGGATGTCAGGTTGATAAAAATTGCGGCCCAGAAGTGCCTTGGAGCGGATAGGTCGACTCGTATCTTGAGGGGTGTCTCAAACGTACTCATCTCCCTCATCTGGCTCTTCCTTTGAAATGGTCGGCTGCGTGCTGACAACAGATCGGCCTTTGTGTAACTGCAAACAATGGAGGCGATACTCGCGCACCGCTTCCATTGCTGGGTTATTCTGATCAACTCGAACGGCGAGGAAAGTTACCCGGAACTGTAGTTCTTTTGGATTAAACGGACTTTTTAAGAAGTCCGGAAACCAGGAAGCCAGCGGCAAGTAACATCATTCCGCACATTCCAATCAGGCCAAGATTGCTGGCAGTTTTAGGCAAAACAGCAACGAGCACAGGCCCCGGTGCGGGAGTGGCCGTGACGACCAGCGCTGGAGGCGCTTCAACTACCTGGGCAACATCAACTGATTCGCCAGCCGGTGTGACTGCTTCTAGCGGTGCTGCTTTCAAAGCCTCAATCGGCGCTGCAACCAACACCGCGGGGGTCGAAAGCACGGTCTCATTGGTTTCCTTGGCCAATTGAATAGCCTTGGGCCTTTCATAGACAAATTCCTCGCCCCATTCACGGCCCGGATAGAACCATGCCCTCAGGGCCTCAGGCTCTCCTGCTGGCCGCTCCCTAAAAGTGATCGTTGTCTTGTCGGTAGCTTTCAACCGATAGTTGGGAATAGCAAGGATGGTAGTGAAGACATGAGTTTCGTCCTCGCTTAGTATCTGCACAATGTGACGGTCCGATTGCGAGTCCATGACCTTGAAGACATAGGTGCCCGCGGGCAACACCTGGGCGCCAACTCCCGGAACTTCGATTGGTCCGCTGAAGGTGATGACAGTTTTTCTGTTCCAATCGTCGGCATTTGCTTTTGGCGCGGCGAGTACACAGAGCACGGTAAGGCAGAGTCCTATTCCTAAGCCTTTGAGTAGTGTCATTGTTTCTCCAATATCTCTCCGACTCACTCGCACGGCGGTTATTATGCGGCCTCTTTATGTTGTCGGGTTCACAAGAGTTCGCATGCCGGAGACTCCGGCAGCCATCAATCCGTGGCGTGTACTGAAAGCAGTATTGCTTATAGATAACTCAATAGCTGACCAATATTGACCTCATGAGATAAAGCTCGCATGGCGTACTCCCCGGCTCAATGCACGAGTTCAATCTTGATGGGGAATAAGCAACTCTAAGAAGAGTGATCTCGATTATACCAACCCCAGAGAGTATTCGCAGGCTTGAAGTACTTGTAGCGTTCATAATAATGGCCGCATTCGAGTCAGATTTGCCTTCAAAAGGTCGATCGAGACATATAAGACGGTGATTCTTATTGCTCAGACTGGGGCGACTGGGGAGCTTAGCGTGAAGAATGTAAGGGTAGGTCGAGGTTATCTGCCGCATACGCTCAGCGAACTGATACGCGTATTTACGTACCCTTATGGTAGCTGCTGTTGCTGGAATGTTCTTTACGGCTGCACACAGCATCCAACGCAAATTCAGCCATAGCAGACACCTTTAAGGAGGTTTTTTATGCGTGGACTCAAAACATTTCTCGGTACGACGGCATTACTCGCAGGCTTGGTCTTGGTACCATCGGCCAAAGCGCAACTCGTGGTCGACATCGGCGTTCAGCCCGTCTGTTCCTATGGATATTACGGATACGCGCCTTACTCCTGCGCACCCATGGGTTATTACGGTCCAGGCTACTTTTATAACGGTATCTTCCTGGGCATGGGACCTTGGGGCGGCTGGGGCTATAGCCATGGCTGGGGCGGGCACCGCTTCGTCAATGAGGGCGGCGGAAGCTACCACGGCGGACCTGGCCGCGTAGCCTATCACAGTAATGGTGGTGGGGCAGCTCGCCGCGGCGCAGCTGGAGTACATCCGGCCGCTGCACATGGCGCACCAAGTCACCCTGCAGCAGCGAGGCCAAATGAATCCCATTCGGGAAGCGCACATCCGAGCGCGCCACATTCCGCAGCTCCGCATAGCGAAGGCGCTGCTCATGGCGGTGGCGGCGAACACAGGTAGGTCTCGGCTTAAACAGGCAACTGTTAGACCAGGAAGCGGCGAAGCTCAACGGCTTTGCCGCTTTGCATTTGGTTTCAATACCGTTCAAGCCGTCAAGCCTGGTATCCATCCCAAGCCCTCTATGCCCTCCGCGACAATGCCATATTGGAATGGACGGCATAGCGATGTTTATCGACTCGCCGATGCATAATCCACTTGGGAGTCTTGATCTCGTTACCGTCTCCCTGAAGATTTCCGAATGCCGGCCGCATTGCTCAGAACTTGTACACGAAGCCAAACGCGGCGCGCGAATTGCGGCGCATATGCGGCGAGCAACCCGAGATCGGCGTGCATGCATCGCCAGACCCCACCGGATATATAGGCGCGACAAACGATGAGGCGATGTCGTCGCCCGACGCGCGCAGGGAAAAGTGCGGGCTAAGTTTGTACTCCAAGCCGGCACCGAATCCCCCTGCAAACGAAAGCTTGGGGTAGGCATTTTCGCCGCCAGTGTGTTCTCCTCCCAGCAGCACATGAAAGAAACCGTCTAGGTGCTCATAGAGATTCGCATGCACCACCGGGCCCAAAAGGACAGTATCCACCGATGGGGTGCAGGACGCTGACGAGGGGCACGGATTACCTGAACTGATCGCGTAGGAATAGGACGCTCCATCGGCCGTGAGACCGAAGAACCTGCCCCAATCGCGGGTTATCGAGAGGTCCACGCCCTGCAAGCCGTAGCGAGACTGGTTAACTTGGTTAAGGCTGGTGTAGCCGTATCCGGCGAAAAACTCGTACTTGTAAGTAGTTTCAGCCCGCTCAGCGGGGGCTGCTCCGCGACCGTGGATGATCTGACTCGTGGCCAGCATGGGCATGAACGCGACCAAAGCCACGGTCAGAATCAAAAGCAGCAACTTCCTCTTCAATTTGGGACTCTCCTCGATACCTTGCATTGTCTACTCTGCCGCTCTGGGGTCTGCCCCATTGAGCAAACGCCGTGACTTTGATCGGCTACCCTCATAGACTATCCTCTCGACCCCGGTTCGATGAAGTCCTGGCCGGATCGTGTTGCGGATTTCGCTCAACACCCCTGCACCTGAACTCCTTCGGAGAGTCGCAGCAGCTTCCCCGCAACTCACCCTCATTGTGACGGCGATTCCTTTGAGAAGATAGCGCCCGATCACCTCAGGAGAAAACCCGCGCCAGCAATTCGCAATTCTTCCAATGCACAAAGCCGGCCTTCAGGCTCTCGGCCAAAAGTGCTCCTCCGAGCAGACGCGCAACCGCTGAGCCGCGTCCTCGGGGGTGATGTCCCGCTGCGGCATACCAAGCATTTCAAAGCCCACCATGAATTTGCGCACCGTTGCCGAGCGAAGCAGCGGAGGATAGAAGTGTGCGTGAAAGTGCCACTCCGGGTGCTCGCTGCTGTTCGTCGGCGACTGGTGAAAGCCCATCGTGTAGGGGAAGCTGGTTTCGAAGAGGTTATCGAATCGGGTTGTCAGCCGTTTCAGTGCGTCAGCCAAGCCGTCCCGCTCTTCCAGGTTCAGTTCCGGCAGCGCGCCCAAATGGCGGCGGCTCACCAACAGTACCTCGAAAGGCCACGTAGCCCACCAGGGAACCAGGGCGGCAAAGTGCTCGTTCTCGAAGATGATGCGCTCATCTGCAGCCTGTTCTGTGGCAAGGTAGTCGCACAGCAGGCAATGGCCTGTGCGGGCAAGGTGTTCGTTCTGGGCGCGTGTCTCGGCTGCCGGCTCATCGGGGACAAAACCTGTAGCCCAAATCTGACCGTGGGGATGCGGATTGCTCGCGCCCATCATCGCCCCACGATTCTCGAAAATCTGCACGTACTCGATCCAGTCCAGGCCGCTGAGTTCCTTGTACTCCGTAGTCCATGCGTCCACCACGCGACGAATCTCGCTGCGAGTCATGCGGGCCAGGGTCAAGCCATGGTCGGGATGGAAGCAGAGCACCTTGCACAGTCCGCGAGCTGGCGAGACCACCAGCAGCGGCGAGCCCGAAGCCTCCGTCGCCGTTGGGACTTCCGGCAGCAAGGCGGCATAGTCGTTAACGAATGAGAAAACACTTTCATACGCCGGGTTTGCCGCCCCGCCTGCCCGCCGGTTGCCAGGGCAGAGATAGCACTGCGGATCGTATGCAACCGCCGGGGGCACGGCCTTCTGGCCCACTTCGCCCTGCCACGGCCGCTGTGTCCGGTGCGGCGAGACCAGCACCCAGGACTGCCGCAGCGGATTCCATCGCCGATGCGGGTACTGCCACTTATTTTCCACACTTACTCCTAGTTTTCTGACCGCATAATTTTGCATCTGTAGCGCCGGTCTCCTGACCGGCTGTCGTGCGGGTCTCCAGACCCGCATTTGGTACGAATTCATACGGCCAGAGACCTAGTGCCATGAGTTGTTATTTTCATTCAGCAATTACACTGTCATCCTGAGCGAAGTCGAAGGACCTGCTTTTGCCTTTCATCCTGAGCGAGCATACCTACAATCGTCCGTCATCCTGAGTAAACATCAAGTTTAACTGTCATCCTGAGCCAGCATCAAATTTGACTGTCATCCTGAGCGAAGTCGAAGGACCTGCTTTTGCCTTTCATCCTGAACGAGCATACTTAAAATCACCTGCCCTCAGCATAGTCGAAGGAAACCCGCATTTTTACCGCTCAATTCTTCAACGAGCTACTGATCCAAGGAGCCACTGAGTAAGCCGCATGAAGCGGACCTTAACCCCTAAGGGAAAGCCGGCCGCGTATCGAAAGACCTATGCAGATGTTTCCTGATTTAATTCTACCGCGATGAGGAACCCGCCTATTCGCCGGGAAGCAGTAGCGGCAAAGTCAGGTTCGAGGCTGGCTCAGGGCGGCTGCGCGGAGCTTTCTTGAAGGTCGCATCGCGGCGGTGCAGCGTGAGTTTCCGGCAGGGGTGCGTGACGGCGCGTGGGCCGGGTTGTTACTTTCAATCAACCGCTGAGGTCGGCGAGATTGAAGGATACGAGTGCCACCCTTGTGGCTGAGCCCATTTTGCA
>JBEKRS010000064.1:0-31561 GCA_049518535.1 Occallatibacter sp.
TTGTCCTTTCTGTGGGGTCTCGGGGCGCAGCCCTGAGCAAGATGCGCAACCATTTCTCCGAGTAGCCGCAGGCGGATTGGAGAAATGGTGGTGGACGCGCGGAACCCTGAAAGGGTTTTGTGCGTACAGCGCCCATCTTGCCCTCAGTCTGTGCCACTCCACCGTCAGTATAATACATAATTGCTGTATGATGTGTTATATTGTTTTCAACGTGCCACTGCGGTTCGTGGCCGTGGGGTAATGCGATGGACAAAGAACGAAGAAGGGTGCAGTTGTTCACGTCAAACCAGGTGGCGGATGTTCGTTCATTTCTGGCGCAAAAAACCACAGAACCGACGCCGCAGCCTGATTCGTGCATGATTCGTGACCTTGTGCGCGCCGTCTTTCCAGAGTTGATGAAACTGCGGGAAAACGGATATTCGCTCAACATGTTGATCCGTGTCCTGGAAGAGAAGGGTGTGAGGATCACGGCAACAGCCTTGTCACGGTACATGGCGGCGTTAAGCAAACCAAAAGAAGAGATGCAGGCAAGGGGACCTCGCAGAGAGAGATCACAACCTTCGTCAAGCGTTCCGCAAACACGCGGACAATTCGCCATGAGAGCTGATGTGGCGTTGTAGGAAAGGAGATGTGCATGGCAAGGGTATTCTTCGTTACTGGCAGCAAGGGCGGTGTTGGGAAGTCAGTCGGATCGATTGGTCTTCTCGACTACTTCGAGATGAGGAATCGAAAGGTCTCGCTGGTGGAGACCGATACAGCAAACCCGGACGTTGGCAAAGCCTACCAGAAAGATGTGAAGTCGTTCTCGCTGGTCAATCTGGATGAGAACGAAGGTTGGCTCGATCTGTTGGACATTGTGGATGCAAGTAAAGACGATGAGGTTGTCGTCAATACAGCCGCACGAAACAATGAAGGCGTCAATCGCTACGGTTCGATGTTCGATGAAAAGCTGCATGAGTTCAACTGGCCATTCATCTCGCTGTTCCTTATCAATCAGCAGCGAGACAGTTGCGAGATGCTGAACGAGTACATGAACGTGGTGAAGTACGGCACTATTCATGTCGTTCGCAATCAGTTCTTCGGCATTGCTCCGTCGATGTTCGAGTTGTATGACACATCAGCATTGCGGAAGTCGCTGGAGGCAAGGCAAGGAATGTCGCTCTACCTTCCGCAACTTGCTACGCGCGTCACCAATCTTGTGCAAAGCAATCGCCTGACACTCGAAAAGGCGCGGGAGACGGCAACGCTTGGCAGCCGCGCTGAGATTGAGCGGTGGCGTCGTGAATGTGCTCGCAACATCTTTGACAAGGTCTGTGGCGATGATCTCGACAAGTGACGATCTATACAGCGTCTTTCTCGCCGATTTGTCTGAGGCCGAGCGCGAGCGCGTCAGGCATTACGCTGACAACTTCGGCATCGAGCCGACCGACGCCGTCTGGGCTTTGATGATCGTGCTTGGCCGGTACAGCGACCTGTACGAGGCAGTTCCGGGAAAGATCAACCTAACCGTGCAGGGCATCCTGGAGAAAATTCAGTCGGTCGCGGCGGCTGAAGCTGAGTCTTCAAGAGTTCGATTGCAGGCGTCCTTGACGGATGCCGTGGTCGGCGCAGCCGAGTCCGTGGCGGCCAGGAAGGGCCGCCGCGAACTGGTGAAGTGGAGCGCCATTGCGTCCACGGCTGGGGTGTTTGTGTTCGCAGTCATGTTCGTTCTTGGATATTGGCTCGGCTTCGATCACGGGCGCGCTCGCGGCTTCAATGCCGGTGTCGAAGGGCATCTTGCCGCGTCATGGGCGCTCTCGGCGGACGGTTTGCGGGCCTACGAGCTATGGAAAGGCGGCGATCTTGAACATTTAACCGCTTGCGACCGGCCAGGCTGGAAGCAGGAGTCCGGAGTCTGTTACCCAAAGGCTGACGAAGGAAAGCTGTACGGCTGGCGCGTTCGGTGAGGCCGGACGCAAATCTGGTGCAACTCAACAAACGGGAAAGGTGAATGGCTCATTTATGGAATCGTCTCTGCGTTCTCAACCAAATGCCGACAAGAAACCTGAAATTCGCGCCGATGAGAAGTTGCTCCTGAGCCGGCGGGATGCCGCGCAGTTGCTCTCCATCAGCCAGCGGGCATTGGACTATCTGGTGGCGACTCGGCGCCTGACAACCAGAAGAATCGGCAAGCGCGTCCTGATCCCAGTGGCCGAGCTGCGGCGGTACGCTCGTGCCGACCATCCGGAACCGCTTGCGGGGTGATCACTACCAGCGCATGGGGACTCTCAATCGGCGTGTTTTAGAACCAATATAGTTATTTACATCTATATTGGTTATGGTACACTCCCAGCATGGAGACGCATATGGATCGCCTACTGAAGTTCGCCGGCCAGCAGTCTGTTCTACGGCCGCGTGATCTGGCCAGGCTGAACATACCGCGCAATTACCTGGGACGGCTGGTACGGGCGGGAAAGCTCGAACGGGTCGGCAAGGGACTCTATTCATCGAGCGAGAATCCGCCCACGGAGAATCGGACGCTGGTGGAGGTCTGCCGCAAAGTGCCACAGGCCGTCGTCTGCCTCTCGTCCGCGCTGCGCTTCCATGAACTCACGACCGAGAATCCATTTGAGGTTTGGATCGCCCTCAAGCAGGGAGCCTGGACGCCCAGCTTTGAGTATCCTCCGATTCGCGTAGTGCGTTTCTCCGGCCCGTCCCTCACCTTCGGCGCAGTGGAGCATACGATCGAGGGCACCAAAATCAAGGTCTACAGCCCGGCAAAAACGGTTGCCGACTGTTTCAAGTTCCGGTCGAAGGTAGGAACGGAACTTGCGATTCAAGCTCTTCGGGAGTGCTTCCGCGAGAAAAAGGCGTCGATGGATGAACTCTGGGAAGCAGCGAAGATTTGCCGGGTCGCCAACGTGATGCGCCCCTATATGGAGTCCCTGACTTGACGAAGAATGTGACCAATCTCGCGGCCTCTGTCCGGCAACGCCTGGCGAATCTTGCGCGGCAGCGGAATGAGGATTCGGGCTACTTCTCACGAAGTATGCTCTGGAACGCCTTCTCTTCCGCATCAGCCAGTCGGAATACCAGAAGATTTTCGTTCTCAAGGGCGCACTGCTTTTTGAACTCTGGACAGAGCAAGCACGATCCGAGCCGTTTTGCAACCATCTTCAAGGAGATCTGTGCGCTCGCCGTCGATGAAGACGGTCTCCAGTTTGACCCGACGAGCGTCAAAGCGCAGCGCATCAAGGAGGATGCGGACTATGAAGGCGTCCGTGTCACCTTCCTGTGCTATTTGGAGCGGGCGCGGATTCCCATGCAAATCGATATTGGGTTCGGGGACACCATCACACCCCCGCCAGTTGAGACTTCGTTTCCAACGATCCTCAATGGGCCGGCTCCGTTGCTGCTGGCCTATCCCAAGGAGACAGTGGTGGCGGAGAAGTTCGAGGCTATGGTCAAGCTCGGCATGGCAAACAGCCGCATGAAAGACTTCCACGATGTGCGCGCCCTGTCAGAGCTTTTCCCGTTCGACGGACAGGTGCTCGCTGAGGCGATCATGAGGACATTTGAACGGCGGAAGAATGCGATTCCCACCGCCGCCGCGCCGCCGCGCGCGTTCACAGCCGAGTTCTTTGAAGATGAATCGAAGCAGCGCCAGTGGGGCGCGTTCAACACCAAGAACCATCTCTACATCGAGGCTGTTCCTCTGAAGCGCGTCGTGACCGACATCGAGCGGTTCCTCATGCCGCTCCTGGCCGGATTGACGACCGAGGGGCATCGGAAGAGGTCATGGCCAGCAGGAGGCCCTTGGAAGGAATGACCACCTCTATAGTCGTCACGAATGCCGCTCTTCTGCGAATGGCCGCAGCTCTCAATGAGTAAACTGGCGCTTTCTTGTATACCCAGAATCCATTCTGGCGACATCGGCGTTTGAACCTAACGTTTAGCGGGAGTAATCCTGCGCGCTTTCCGACGACTTGACTCACGTTGGCCACGTAGGCGAACATAATACGAAGAAGAGTATACACGGGGAGGGAGGCTCCGACACTCACCAAGGAGATCGTTATGAAATCCCACACTACTCCCAAGAGACTGCTAAAGCAGTTCTCTTATAAGCACCCGGTTGAGCAGTCCGATTGGCTCTGGCAGTACAGCAAAGGAAAGAAGCCCAACAGTAGAAAATCACCTACGTCAGCTACGCGGATTGACGGGTTCTATGCGGACCCAAATGACTCTGCAATCGAAGTTGAAGTCGAGACGCAGTTGGCTCAGGAGATCGAGCAACCAGTCAACGACTTTATGGATGAGGTCTGCGATCCAAGGTTCGTACTGACTGACGAACGAAAGCTGGCGCTCACCCGTTATATCTTCATGCTGTTTCAGCGCTCGCAGGCTCGCCGCTCCGGGCAGGGCCCGATGATGGCTGTGCGTGCTCACGCCTTTACTACCTTCCTGAATAGCCCTAAACAGCTTGCAACGGTCGCGGCACATTGGAACATGGAAGCAATGGCCCAGGGGCGTAGATTCAACGACGGACCAATTACGCCGGAGCATGTGGCTGAGGGTGTGAAGCGCATAATGCGTGTGAACGACACACCCGACGCTCTCCAGCGCAGCTACGTTGAGGGCATAAAGAACCAGATGTCCCATATAGACCCATTGCTTCTGGCTAGTGAATGGCGCTGGCTACGTACAACGCCGGATGACCCGTTCATGCTCGGCGACTCGCCGGTCATCACGTTCGCACGCGACGTCGATGGAAAGCTGAACTACGGCATGGGATTCCACGAACCGAATGTTGAGGTTGCGCTACCTATGTTGCCGACCGCCTGCCTGCACCTACTTCCTGCGGTAGCGAATCGCAGGCCAGTGCAAACGCCGACCACAAGGGAGATCAACTGGGGACAAGCGGGCTATGCGTTCGAGCACTGCTTCTGCAATGCCGAATTTGCCCACCTGGACGCGATCATGCAGGAGAACGGCGGTGCGTTCGAGATGGGCACGAAGACATATCGGCTGCCTCACGAGAACTACGACAACCACGTCTGCGACATCCTCATGGGCATTCGCAAGCCGCAAAAATGGTAATCAATTGCCGACTCGCCCAGTAGGCTGCGGATAAGTCCTCGAAAGTCGGCATGCCGACTGAGATATCAGGTTCTCAGGTCAGCTGAGGGCTCCAGTCGCAAAGGGCGTTTTGCGGGGACTTATTCTTTTGGTCCCGACTTCACGGCTCATCCACTTTCCTTGCCATTTGTGAAACTACGTCGCTGAACTGGGCCGCATACCAGTCTTTCGACCACTCCTCGTGAAACTTAATGTCGACTGAGTCAGGCTTGTCTTGCAGATCGCCTACTCTCAGCAGGGTTGGGATATAGGTCGCATCGCCCAAGAGAATGCATTCTCTCTGTTCAAGGGTCGACAAGGCGTCCGTAATCCCCGAAAGTTCGTCAGGCAGCAGTCTTTTAACGTAGTTCTGATCTGCCGGGTTGGTAAGCCTCATTGCTACAAAATTATTGCATTGAGAAAAGATGGTCTCAGAAATCTCGGATGGCCGCTGGCTGACTATCATCAGCGAAAGGCCGTATTTTCTTCCTTCTTTCGCTACCCGCTCAATAGATCTTCTAACGCTGCTATATCGGGCGCTTGCATCATTTGGCACATAGCGATGCGCCTCTTCGTAGACGAGATGGATGGGGAGCTCCTCGCCGGTTGCCTTCAATCTCTTGAAATGCAGTGCAAAGTCAAATACAAGGCGTGTTGCCAAAGCTACGACGACGCTCAGGACCTCGAAGGGAATGCCGCTGAGGTCTACGACAGTCACGTTGGCTTCGCTTAGCGGACGATATCCGAGAAACTGTCTGAGGATGAGTTCCAAGTCGCTTGTTAGGTATTCGCTCTTGTCGTCCTTGGTCGGCCTTAGTAAAAATGACAATCTGTCATCGCCCAGCTTCGTCTCCAGCCTGGAAACGAAGGAGTGGAATTCCCCAGCGTATGGTCCATCGTTGATCTTGGATCGAATCTTTTCTTCAAATTCGATCTCTTCGAAAAGCCAGAATGGCTCTGGAACGCCCTCAAGGTTTGCCTTGTCCTTAATCTTCGGCGCACCAGTTTCCGCGTCCTTTGTTGCTGCATTCTGATTCCTTATGTATCGAAACACCTCTTGAATGCTGAAATAAACGGGCGAATCGTACGTCACGTCCGAATAATTGGCATTGTGCCTCCGCTTATTGAGAGTCACCGCCCTCTTGAACTGTGAGACTTGATTGTGCGAATTTTGCTCTCTGCTCTCGATGAACATTTCCTCCAGCTCTTCCGAATTCATGAGCCAATAGGGCAGCACGAGATTCAGTATTGAGATACGGTTCGCGGTTGGAAATGCTGTTCCGTATTCGCCATGAATGTCGAACAGAACAATATGTGAATTGTTTATCACTGACCGCGCGGATTGGCCCTCTGAGGGTTTCACAACCTCCTGCAAGATCTTCGCGACCGCACAGGACTTCCCAGACCCAGTCGCTCCTACAACAGCTATGTGCTTTCCGAAGAACCTGTTCCCGTCTAGCATCACTGGAATACTAGGGTCTAACACGAGAGCCCCGAAGGTGTACCGCCTCAAGGGGTCCGACGGCTGGTAAATTGCGCGCAGAACTTCTGCGCTTGCGATCTCTACGTGGGTTGGGGGAATTGCGATCTGTTGCCCCCCACGCTTGAATCTCCCTTCCTCGTCCAGAAAGCCGACGGGTTGGGCTTGGATGATGAACGAAGGGGGGCGTGGGATTGCCTCCGCCTGGTCCGAGCTGGAACTCTGGATGCGGAAACTCTTTACGACGGCAATAATCGATAGACCGTCATCGTCGGAAATCCTAAGGTAGCTTCCGATTGTTAGCTTGAGTTCTGCGCTGCCCTTGAATTGAGTGGGGTCAATAATCTCGATCTCAATTTGGCTCGGGGCTACGGATGCGATTCGATAGTTGACTTCCTCTACTGTCACGGTATCCTCACTACTTGAGCAGCATCAGCAAGTCTGATCTCGCCCATTGGTTGCCGATGTTAGCGGAGATTCGGCTGTGAAGCTTGAGACGATGCTGCATCTCGACTGATCCAATGCATATTAGGACGTTCCCGAGTCGTAGCTCGCCCAGGTGTGGGGCAACGGCGGACAATGATGCCAGGCGGCACCGATAAGATGCGATCCCTAGCTTGTCGGTCACTTTCTTGCTTGCAACCATATGTCTGTTTATCACCGGTGGCGCATTGAAGACCTTAAGGTTAAATTGAACGTGCTCATACCCGTCGTTAAAAAGAACATCCAGAACCAGAAGCTCCCGCTTTAATTCCTTGATTTCGCCTTCGGGCAGATCGACTAAAATCGTCCAGGGTTGCGCGTCGTAGAGGCTTTTCTTGGGAACGAAACTCCCGTTTACAACCTCTTGGATGAACGCAGGCAGGGAGATCGAGACCGGCCCGTTGTCGTCGCCTCTTCCGTCAATTACTAATGTTTTTTCCTTCGTGCTGGCAAACAGTTTGGCGTTCCTGCAAACTCTCTGAAGGAACTTTAGCGCCTTCTCTTTTCCTAGTAGCCTAGCCAGCCAAGGGGAGGCAACGGAGGATGCGGCATTCCTAATCTCCTTGATGAAGGCCGCTTTTGTAGTCGTTCGATCATGCACGGTGGGCTCGGTCGCGACCTCCAAGGCAACCGCCAACGCCTTTGGATAGTAAAAATCCACCGCTTCGGCCGTTTCGACAGAGAATGTCGTTCTCAAAAGTTCAATTAAGAGCTGACGCTGCCGGTCGAACTCTAGGCCCTCCTCGTATTTGAAACATTTAAGAAAACCGATGAGTTCGGCATCAGAGACGTCGAGGTCGTCATGGATGCGGATGATCCTCTCGTCCGCTCCTTTTCCGCTCTTGTAAGTCAGTAGAGACTTGATCGATTCCAGCGTAAAGTCCGGCGCGGGGCCTATTGCGGTACCGAAGTAGGCGTAGAGTCTGAATGCCCATGGCCTTGAAGCATTCTTCTTGTATTCAGCCAGCATTAGACTGACTGGCCCCCGGATTCTGGACGGTGTTCTGGTTTCAGATTCTAGGTATTTGCACTGAATTGCGACATAGGTCAGACCGTCGTCGACGTCGATGTCCTCTACGCCTTCGATCGTGACATTTGCTGTTGAAGAGGAATTTTCAAGCAGTTGAACTATTGCCTTATCAAGCTGATAATGATAGCCCTTAAGCGATGCTTCCGCGGAACGTTTGGTGGTCTTATTGGCCAACAGTCACCTCGCGCATCCCTGCCGGTTAGGCGGCGAGATGCGAAGCACGCTGTAGGTTCAGAGCTCATCTTAGTCTCTGAATGTGAACACACTAGCCCCCAATACTGAGTAACTCATTTCTTCGGAACGCGGCGGTGGGCTAAGGGAATTGCGAAGCAAGCATATCACTGATCGGTCCCATTAAGTCGGCCAGTGTCCGGAATTCAGACTCTAACTGTCCGAAACGATCCCCGGCCCATACGGCGTCTGTGGGGACCGATCCTGTTCCGGATACTGTTGGCGAATTCTATCTCCTTTGTTTTCAATGGACACCAACTATTCCTCCAACCAGACACGAAAGCTATCTGCGCGCTCTTGGCAAATCGCGTTTGCTTAATTGGGCATGATTGAGAACACCACTGAACTCAGTCCAGCGAATTTGGCGCAAGCCCTTCGCTACCTGGTCGTCCATTCCTCGTAAGGCGCTCCGCCGGCCTGGCGGGCGAAGAGCAGCATCGCGCATTTGCGCAAATCGAGTATTCCAGCCAAAGACAGCAAATTCGATCCGAACTTCGATGAAACACCGTATTTTATTCAGGCAAATTATTGTCGTCTATTTGCACCGTTTATCGGAACAGCGATCATTTGGATTTGATGATCGGAACAATCGGCATCGGAACGAAGTAGGCCGGACGTTCGTGCGATTGACACTAGGCAACAGGCATCTGCCGAGTTCGCACTCGAACTCCTCCGAGAAAACACACGGCTTGGGGCATTCATGCTCACTAGAACGTAAGCTGATTGGCAAGCTATTGAATCAGGCCAAGGGATTTGAGTTCCTTTTTCAACTTTGCCGTATCGATGGGCTTCACCAGATAAGCGTTGCACCGGCCCAAGAGAGCTGTGGTAATGCTCTCCATGTCTGTATGGATTGTCGTAACGATGATTTTGGCCGAATTTGAAACGTTCGCCACAGCTTCCTGTTTTCGAATCTCCCGGATCGCTTCCTGCCCGTCCATCTGCGGCATCCGGAGGTCCATGCAGATCAGATCGTAGCTTTGACGATTATGACAAGCGAGGCGAGCAGCTTCCACTGCTTGCTTCCCGTCAAGGGCGACGTCACATGTACCGTAGCGGGAAAGGAATGTTTGTAGCAACTTTCGGTTCGTGGCGTCGTCTTCTGCAACCAGGCTCCTCAATGTATTCTCCCCTGCCTTGCCAACATCCGTAACTTTAGGTGCAACTGTGCGGTCCTTCTACTCTGCGATTAAAGCGGATCCTCCGCCTTCGCTCGGGAAACGACCCCACTCGGAGCGTGCGAGCGTTCTGTGAAGAGCGGAGGCTCAATCTACTTATCGGCGCAATCATCTTGGTCATGAATCAATGCCGTTACCTCTCTCAGAATGGGTTTATGGAAGCTCTTTGCGGGCACACATGTCTCGCCGGCTGCTTGGGTTTCCTGAGCGCATCGGCACGATTCCGCTTGAAACCGGACGTGGAATGGACCATTTTAACCTACCGGCGATGTTATGGCCTGCTGAAGTTTGCCGATAAATGTGGAATGGCCGTGCTGCCCACAACGACATGAATATTTTGAAAGCAATCAGGCGCATCTTCCCCGGATTTGGCGCCGCTGCAATCTTCATAACGATGGCATTGGTGTTACTCGCCTACACCGAAATGCACCGGATCAAGGTAGCCGCGACACGCATAACGGGGGACACAATGTCCTCCATTTACTTGAGCGGTCGACTGCAGAGTGTCACATTGCTTCGCTTTACCCTGCTGACCGACTACATCGACCCCAATGACAATGCGGAAAAGGCGGCGCTGGACCGGCAGATCGAGAGCTCCAAGACTCAGATAGACGATCTGATGGGCAAGTACGAACACCTGATCGATTCGCCTGAAGATAGGCAACTCTTTGACTCTCTCAAATCCGCGAGAGCGCCGTACGACGATTGCTACGTCAACGTTCTGCGTCTAAGCCGCAGAGGCAAAATTGATGAAGCTCAGAATCTGATCGGAACTCGGCTGATTCCACTGCGCAATGACTTTCTGAGGGCCGCCGAGGCGGAAGTTGTATGGAACAAGGCCGATGCGGACGACTCGAGCAACGAAATCAAGAAGGCGGTGAACTGGACATCAACCAGCATTTTGATATGTCTGGTCTTCGGTCTGGGAATTGCTTGCATCGCCTATGGCATCCGCAATCGCTTGTTGGTCGAGCGCAGGCTTCGGGAAAGTGAACGCCGATTTCATGAGGTCTTCGAGCATGCGGCCGATGGCATTGTCATCACTGACGTTCACGCAAATATCCAGTTTGTAAATCCCGCGTTCACCTCGATGACGGGATACTCCTGTGAGGAAGTCGTGGGGCAAAGCCCGCGTTTGCTGAAATCGGGACGCATGCCCGCGGAGTTTTACAAAGATCTCTGGAACACCATCCGGTCGGGGCGGATTTGGCAAGGGGATGTAATCAATCGACGGAAGGATGGAACTCTCTATAACGAGGAGATGCGGGTTTCTCCCATTCGGGATGCGAACGGCGTAACCAACGGCTACATCGCCATCAAGCATGACGTGACCGAACAACGCGCGGCCCAGGATGCACAAGCGTTTCTGGCCGCGATTGTGGAAGGGTCCGAGGACGCCATCATGGCCACCACTCTGGAGGGTTTGATTCGTGCCTGGAACCGTGGCGCGGAAGAGGTCTTTGGCTATTGCGCCGAAGAGGTGATCGGCAAGCACGTGTCCTTGTTGATGGCGCCAGAGTGGCTGGACGAGTTGGCTTATTTTACCGGACAACTAGCGCAGGGCATCACTGTCTCGCAATACGAAAGTCTGTGCGTTCGCAAAGACGGATCGAGAATACATGTTTCTGTGACTGGTTCACCGATCAAGAACGCTGCAGGCGAAGTGATGGCCATGTCGGCCGTTCTCCGCGACGTCACTGAGCGCCGGAAGTCTGAGCAGAGGCTTTGCGAGAGCGAAGAGCGCTTCCGAACCATGGCCGACGGTTGTCCGTCTTTGATGTGGGTGAATGGTCCCATGGGTGAGTTGGAGTTCATCAACCGGGCATACCGGACCTTCTGCGGAGTGACCGTCGAGCAGGTACAACGAGGCGATTGGCAATTGCTGATCCATCCTGACGATGCGCGGGATTATTTCGCTTCGTTCCACCGAGCTGTGACTGAACATACGACGCTCGGCGCTGAGGCCCGAGTCCGGCGAGCCGACGGCGAGTGGCGGCTGATCGGCACAAACGCCGAGCCGCGCTTATCGCCCAGTGGCGAGTTTATGGGGCACGTCGGCATAGGCGCGGACATCACTGAGCGCAAGCTGGCCGAGGAGGCACTGCGCGACTCTAGGGAGTTTGCCCAAACGACCATCGATGCACTTTCATCTCACGTATGTGTCCTGGACGAAACCGGTACGATCATCACTGTCAACCAGGCATGGAGAGATTTTGCGGAGGCCAACAAGCCGGAGGATTGCCGCGAAGAGGTGGATTTAGATGCGTGGCGAAGCCGCATCGGCGTAGGAGCCAACTACCTGGATGTATGCGTTGGCAGCGATGGCGAGGAGGCCAGCGAGGCTGGCGAGTTCGCGGAGGGTATTCGAGCAGCGCTGCAAGGGGAACGCAAGCTCTACTCCAAAGAATACCCGTGTCATGCTCCAGGCGAACAGCGATGGTTTCTAGGCCGAGTCACGCAATTTTTCTCGAATGGCCTGCCCCGAGTCGTGGTCGAGCACATCAACATCAGCGAGCGAAAGATAGCTGAAGAAGCATTGAATTTAGCGAAGTTAGAAGCGGAGGCGGAAGCCAAGCTTCTCACATTTCAACATTCTCTGATCCACGCCATACACGATGTATCGCTTGATGGAGTTCTTGTTATAACAGATGACCATACTATTGTTTCGCACAACAAGAGGTTCAAGGAGGTTTGGCAGTTTCCCGAGCTCGATATTCAAGACAATATGCCCGACTACTTTGTCGGAGATCGGCCTCCGGTTGTCTTGTCGTCTGTCCTCGAGCGCGTGAAAGATTCCGATGCTTTCCTGAAGCGGGTTCGAGAGCTTGACGCCGATCCGGAAGCAAACGACCACTGCGAAATCGAATTGAAGGATGGCAGGACGATTGAACGCTATTCCACTGGCTTACGCGGCGATAGGGGCCGGCATCTGGGGCGCGTGTGGTTCTTTCGCGATATCACCGAACGCAAGCAAGCTGCACAAGCCCTGCTTGAAAGCGAAGAACGATTCCGCATCATGGCGGACGGTTGCCCGAATCTTATGTGGGTTACCAATGTTGACGGCGGAATTCAATTTATCAACCGTGCGTTTCGGGAGTTTAGCGGTACCGGCTTCGAAGAGCTGGAGGGATACAAATGGCAGCTCATGGTTCACCCGGACGATGCTGAAGAGTTTGTTGCGGAGTCTTTCCGCGCGCTGCGGGAACAAATACCATTCAATGCCGAATCGCGCATACGGAGAGCCGACGGTGAGTGGCGCTGGCTCGCGGCATTCGCAGAGCCGCGCTTTTCGCAGAGTGGTGAGTTCCTGGGTCATGTGGGCATTGGAGCAGATATCACCGAGCGCAAGCTGGCCGACCAGGCCTTGAAGAGCAGCGAAGAGAAGTTTCGACAATTCGCGGAGAATATTCGAGAAGTATTCTGGATGATGAATGCCGCAGGCACTGAAATGCTCTATATCAGTCCCGCATATGAGCAGATATGGGGCCGGAGCTGCGAAGGCCTTTATGAGTCTGCGATGGATTGGATGAAAGCCATCCATCTCGACGACCGCGAGCAGGCACACGAGACTTTTATGAAGCAGTTGCGGGGAGAGAAAATCGACTCTGTGTACCGAATATTTACACCGGACGGTCAGGAGAAATGGATCCGCGACCGGGCGTTTCCCATTTGCGATCAGACGGGACAACTGCATAGAGTCGCTGGAATCGCGGAGGAAATTACTGAGCAGAAACGCTACGAATTGGAGCTCATTCGATTGCGTCAGGAAGCAGATGCTGCCAATCAGGCCAAGAGCGAGTTTCTTGCCAACATGAGCCATGAGATACGCACGCCGATGAACGGTGTCGTAGGCATGACTGAGCTCTTGCTGGATACTGACCTGACGGCGGAGCAACGCCGCTATATCGACACCGTGCGCGCCTGCGGGGAATCGCTGATGCGAATTATCAACGACATCCTTGACTTTTCTAAGATCGAGGCAAAGAAGCTTGAACTGGAGACGGTAGAATTCGATCTTCAGAAATTGTTGGAAGGTCTTACTGCCACTCTTGGTGCGCAGGCGCAGGGCAAAGGGGTTAAGCTATTATCGATTTTCGATTCGTCGATTCCAGTGATTCTTTGCGGCGACCCGGGGCGTCTGCGCCAGATCCTCACCAACCTGGTGGGCAACGCCATCAAGTTCACTCAAAGAGGCGAAGTGGTGATCAGTGCAACGCTGGCCGAGCGTGGAAAATCCGATTGCCTGCTTCGCTTCTCGGTGCGCGACACGGGCATTGGGATTCCGGCAGACAAGATGGGCATACTCTTCGATAAGTTCAGCCAGGTGGAGGCATCTACCACGCGCAGGTTTGGAGGCACCGGGCTGGGTCTGGCCATCTCGAAGCAACTGGCGGAGTTGATGGGAGGAAGTGTCGACGTCACCAGCCAAGAGGGCAAGGGTTCGGAGTTCTGGTTTACCGTACGCCTGGGTTTGGGACAAGGCAATCTGTCAGAAAATGCGCAGCCAAAAGAGAAAATTTCCACTAATCTCAAGGGTATGTCTGTGCTTACGTCCAATGCGCGCCACGACGTTCCGCAGCCATTCGCCTGCATGAAAGCGAGAATCCTGGTAGCCGAAGATAATTCCACTAATCGGGAGGTGGCTCTGGGGATACTCGGGAAGCTGGGTCTTCGCGCCGACGTCGTGGTTGATGGCTCCGAGGCGGTCAGAGCACTCGAGTCCATCCATTACGACCTGGTCCTGATGGATGTGCGAATGCCTGTGACGGACGGCATCGAGGCAACCCACCAGATACGCAATCCACGGTCCGGGGTTCTCAATCACCAAGTCCCCATTATCGCTATGACCGCCAGCGCTATGCTGAGCGATCGCGAAAACTGCCTCGCGGCAGGAATGAATGACTTTGTTAGTAAGCCGGTATCGACCGCCATGTTGCTCGATACGCTCAAGAAATGGCTGTGCAGCAAAGATGCCGTGATTCCGACTGCGGCCAGTCAACAAGAAACTCCTCGAGCTATCGAAGGCGAAACTGTTGTGTTTGATCCGGGCAGCGTACTGTCGCGCCTGGAGGGGGACAATGCATTGGTACAGGTTGTCTTTCAAGCATTTCTTGAGGATCTTCCACTCCAGCTTCAAGCATTAAAGAAGCTTGTGGCGGATAGGGATGACGCCGGCTCGGCACGGCAGGCTCACTCGATAAGAGGCGCCTCGGCGAATGTTGGTGGAGAGTCGCTTCGGAAATTGGCAGCGGAGATGGAAAGGGCAGCCGACGCCGGGGATTGGCGCTCAGTAGTTACCGGGATGGACGAGTTGGAACGTCAATGCGGTCTGCTCCAGGATGCGATCAAACGGGATGCGATCAAACAAATTGAGTCAGTCGATACAAAATGATGAAGCAGGAAGGAAGGTTGCATCATGAAGACGCTTGTCGTTGAAGATGAATTTACCAGCCGGATACTCCTGCAGAATCTTCTCGCCCACTATGGCGAATGCCATATTGCCGTCGACGGGCAAGAGGCAGTGGAAGCATTTCGCATGGCCCTCGCCGCTGCCGCGCCCTACGATCTGATTTGCATGGACATCAAAATGCCGGGAATGAATGGTATCGAGGCTGTTAGGCAGATTCGCGCGATGGAGACAGAAGATGGCGTTCTTTCGACCAATGGCGTGAAGATCATTATGCAGACAAGTGTCGACGAGCCGAAGAAGGTCGTGGGCTCGTTCCACGCACTGTGTGACGCCTACCTTGTTAAGCCTATCGACAAAGTTAGTTTGTTAGCGGAAATACGCGGGATGGGCCTGATCGCGTAATTTCATAAATAGGACGTAGATACCGGCAGTCAATAGTGACCGATTTCCTTGCCTCTCAATTGCGTACTGATGATCCGGGAGCAGACAGCTGCACCTTTGAGATCGTGGCTGCGCGAGCCTGATGTGCAAAACGGATATTCGCCACGCGACCGATGAGATACGTACACTCTCTGGACTCGCAATCCACGCTTGAAAAATGGCGAGGATGTCGCCTCGTGTTTTCGGAAATCACTTACTCGTCCGGCGATGAAGCTCGTATCGCATTCCTTGACAATAAGGTCTTCCCGGCATCAATTGTGCAGGGAGTTGGATGCCGCGGATTCGTAGTGCCTTCTGAAAACGAAGGCAGATGATCGGCGGTTTCTCCCAGTCATCCAACGCACCTGAAGTGCAGCACTTTAGTGCGCGCCGGCGCGTAGTTCGCAACGACCATCCTGATTTGGTCCGATTTCCTCATTCCGAACGGACTCGCAAATGTGTGCAAAAGTGAACAGTTTTAGGTTGAGAAACCCCGCCAATAAGCCGTTACTAGGACTATCACCCAAAAACAGGGCGCACCTCTTCCGCGTCTACGCACGCACTCACGCACTTCTCAACGCTCCGCGGATTCCACCCGAAGAATTCTGCACAACCTTCGACTCTGGAATGACCAGCACAAAAGGAATGGACCCATGGCACTTGTCAGGAAGGCTGCCGTACAGGCAATCTCTGTCCTTGAAGGAAAGAACTCGGCTGTGACCGCCCGCGAGGCGGAAGCGCAACGCAAGAAGGCGAGGACACTCGCCAAACAACAGCAGGCAGCGGAACGTATTGCTGCAGCCACAGGACAGTTAGCTTCTGGCATTGCCCAGGCTTCGTCGGCTGCTGAAGAATTGAAGCGCGCCAGCGATCAGATCGCAACCGGCGCTGAAGAGGCATCGAGCGCAGCGCAGGAGTCTTTGGCGGCCTTTCAGCAGGTGGGTGTCTCCATCACGCGTCAATTGCAGAACGCCGAGCTCAGCGGGAGCAAGGGTGAGGCCTGTCAAACATTGATCGTCCGGACCAGCGCAGATGTTGCCGGGCTGATCACCAATATTGGCACAGCAGCGCAGCGCCAACTCGCTTCAGTACGCATGGTCACCGAGCTGGAGACGCAGGCAGCCAATATCGGCGATATCGTCAAGGCAGTTGCGCGCATCGCCGACCAGACCAACCTGTTGGCCTTGAATGCAGCCATTGAAGCGGCGCGCGCGGGCAAGCACGGCAAAGGCTTCGCGGTTGTCGCCGATGAAGTCCGGACATTGGCCGAGACTTCGGAGAAGAGCGCCAAGCAAATTCAGGAGTTGGTTGGGCAGATTCAGCAAGAGGTCAAAATCATCGCAGGCGGCATCAATACGTCCGCCAAGACAATGGAGGATGAAGTTGAGAAGGGCAAGATCGTAACGTTGCAGCTGGAGCAGATCCGCCTCGATGCGATTGAAATCGTGAAGGGCATCGCCGAGATCTCCGCCAACGCCGCACAGTCCAACGTTGCATCGCAGCAGGCGTTGAAGGGTTCGCAGAATATTGCTGCCGCGGCCGAAGAGCAGTCATCTGCCGCTGAAGAGTCGGGCAAGACCGTTGCCGAGCAAACCCAAGCCTTGGCCGAATGTGAGCAGGCAGCGCAGGCCTTATCGGAGTTGGCAGAAGATCTGAAGAACTCGACCGATGTTGCCAAGAGTGCCGAGCAGGTGGCTTCCTCCTCTGAGGAGCTTTCATCGGCCGTGCAGGAGATCAACCGCTCCAGCGCTCAGATCATGACTGCTCTTGGCCAGATCCGCAAGGGCGCCGAGGTTCAATCCGCAGCCTCAGAGGAGTCCGCCGCGGCCACCACTCAGATCGAGAAGGGACTGGAAATCGCCCAAAAGCGCGCCACTGCGAGTGCGGAGAAAGTGGTTTCAATCAAGAAGCTGCTGGGCGAAAACAAGACTGCGGTCAACGGATTGATCGAAGGTCTATCTTCATCGGCCGACGCCTCTCGCGGCAGCATCAAGCAGATGAACGATTTGGAACTGGTGTCCAGGCGGATCGACAAGATCGTCGAAGCGATCAGCACGGTTTCGATCCAAACCAACATGTTGGCCGTGAATGGCGCCATTGAAGCTGCACGCGCTGGGGAGTTTGGCAAGGGCTTCGTCGTGGTTGCTACCGATATCCGGAACCTGGCTCATGACTCATCGGAAAATGCAGACCGGATCAAGGACCTGGTTAAGGCTGTTCAGGATCAGATTGGCATTGTAGGCCGCGATTTGACCGAGATCGTTGCATCGGCTGTGATCGAAGTCGCGAAGGCGAAGACCACAACAACCGACTTGGTTTCGATAGAGACCGACATTCTTGCCGTTGAAAAGGGTACGCAAGAGATTCTCTCTGCATCGGAGGAGATCGCCGCGGCTCTCGGCCAAGTGAAGAAGGGCATCGAGCAGATATCCGCCGCAGCAACCGAGGCCGACAAGGCAGCCACAGAAGCAGCTGGCGCAGCCCAACAACAGGCAAAGGGCGCCGAGGATCTGGCAGCAGCCATCGAAGAGATTTCTTCTCTTGCGGATGAACTGCAGAGCGCGGCGTAAGGGGAGGCCATCATGAAAACGCGAACATCGAAGCAGGAAACAGGTGGAGTCGCGCTTCTCGAAGAGCCAATCATCGAGGAGCTCGCCCCGAAGATACAACTAAACGAGGCGGCAATCGAAGAGGATCAAGTCGACGAGCGCGTCTCCAACACACAACAAAGCACCCAACAGTTCGTCACATTCATGTCCGGGAATGAAGTCTTCGCGGCGGATATGTCGCCGGTGAAAGAAATCATTCGAGTTCCCGAGGTGGTGCGCGTGCCTCTCGCGCCTCCCGCATTGGAAGGGCTGGCGAATCTGCGCGGCAAGGTATTGCCCATCATCTCATTACGTCGTCTCTTTGGTTTTCCCGAGTTAGAACACGACGACTCTACCCGCGCCCTGGTTGTGGACGTTGGTCAGCCCGTGGGCTTCGTAGTCGACCGAGTATCAAGCGTGGTCGGTGTCGAAAGTAGCCACATCGAAGACGTGGGCTCAATCAAGACCACGGTGAATACTGAAGTGCTGTCGGGCCTCATCAAGGATGTGGGTGGTCACGCGATGGTCATGGTACTGGATTTTGCCAAGCTCATCGAGCGCGAATTTTCGCAGATCGCGTCCATATCAAAAAGCGCTGGAGTGACGGGAGCCGGTCAGGCAAGCGTACAGAGTGAGGAAGAAGATTCCAGCGATGAATTGCAGTTGGTCAGCTTCGATGTCGATGGCCAGGAATATGCAATCGCAATCGAAGAAGTTCAGGAGATCGTGCAGGTTCCTGAGGCGGTAATTCATGTACCGCATTCTGAGTCTCACGTTCTTGGCGTGATGACATTGCGCAGTCGCCTGCTGCCGCTAGTCAACTTGCGCAGCATGTTCGCCCTGCCGCATCGTGACTTGGACGAAAAAAGTCGCATCGTCGTGCTTACGTTGGGCGGGGTTTCGGTGGGCGTGGTAGTGGATGCAGTGAGCGAGGTGCTCCGGGTTTCGAAGTCCGGCGTCGACGAGCTTCCCGCAATGCTGGCACGCGAGGGGAATCTCGCCGAGATAACCGCGATCTGCCGGCTAGACAATGGGAAGCGCATGGTATCGATTGTGACCGCGCGCAATCTCTTTGGGCATTCCGTGATCAAGGAGGCACTGAGCGCCGTGAATGATGATGAGCTTCAAGAGGATCAAAAAGCCAGAGAGGCGAACGATAACCTGGACGATGACGAACAAGTGGTCATATTCCGTCTGGACAAAGAGGAGTTTGGTGCGCCAATTGCCAGCGTGCAGGAGATTGTGCGCGTGCCAGAACAACTCATTCGCGTTCCTAAAGCGCCTTCATTTGTCGAGGGCGTCATTAACCTCCGAGGAACCGTGCTGCCGGTGATCGACTTGCGCCTGCGCCTGGGGCTCAAGCAGGTGGAACGCACCGATCGTCAACGGATCATGGTGTTTCTCATCTCCGATGTTCGCACCGGATTCATTGTCGATCAGGTGGCCGAGGTGTTGAAGATTCCCAAGGCGGCGATTGAACCTGCGCCACAGCTTTCCAAGGACCAGAGCCGGCTGCTGAGCCGTATGGCCAATCTTGAGAAGCAGAAGCGGATGGTTCAACTGATCGATCCCCCTCACCTGATGGAACAAAAGGAAATTGTGGCGCTGGCAGCGGTCACGGGATAAATCAATGATCAAGCTGCTGATTGTCGACGACTCGGCCTTGATGCGCCGCCAGCTCATGGCGATGTTTCAGGCCGAGGCAGACTTCGAGATTCGCCAGGCCAGAAATGGTGAAGAGGCGGTGCGGGAAAACCGCGAGTTCGAGCCCGATGTAGTGACACTGGACATCAACATGCCGGAGATGGACGGGTTGACAGCGCTTTCTCTGATCATGGCTGAGCGGCCTGTCGCGGTGGTGATGGTTTCGTCGCTCACTGCGCAAGGTGCCTTGGCCACCTTCGAGGCCCTGAATCTGGGTGCGGTGGATTACATTACCAAGCCCGGCGGAACTATCTCCCTGTCTATCGAGAAAGTCTCTGCGGAACTGGTGGCGAAAGTTCGCGGCGCAGCACGGGCTCGACCGAAGGGCAAAGGGGCAAAGAGTCTGGGTGCAGGAGCGGCAGTTCGCCGCATGCAGGATGAGCGCAACAAGGCTGCCGCTGCTTCCACGGCTCTGGCTGCGCGCAAGGGGGCAAGCGATGGCGTGGTAGTCATCGGCGCATCCACGGGCGGGCCGCGCGCGCTCGAGATTGTGTTGTCGGGATTACCGGCGGATTTTCCATGGCCTGTGCTGGTGGCGCAGCATATGCCCGCGGCGTTTACCAGAGCCTTCGCCGAGCGGTTGAATCAATGTTGCGCCCTGAACGTCATCGAGGCAGGTAGTGCCGTGCCAATCGTACCCGGCTGTGTCTACATTGGGCGAGGTGGAGCGGACACGCTGCTGGCCAACCGAGCCGGCAAGCTCACCGTTCTGCCCGCGCCAGAGAATTCGCAGTATCTGTGGCACCCTTCGGTTGAGTTGCTCGGACAATCGGTGCTGCAGCACTACGATCCCGCGAAAACAACCGCGGTGTTGTTGACCGGGATGGGTTACGACGGGTCGGATGCATTTACCGAAATCAAGAAACGCGGCGGTAGAACCATCGCCGAATCAGAAGACTCGGCGGTGGTATACGGTATGCCTGCAGAACTGGTGAGAAAGGGCGGAGCAAGCCTCGTTCTCAGTGCTGAAAAGGTTGCTGGGCAGCTCATTGCGTGGGCGGGTCGTTAAGAAAAAGTACATTGTGCAAGTACCGAGCTAGCCGGGAATGTAAGGGAAAGAATCATGGGCCTTGTAAAACAAAAGATTATTCAACTCGCAGAGCGTGGCAAGCGGAACGACGAGCGGGAGTGCGGCGAACTTGCCGCGGCTCTGGAGGGCGGGAATGCTGCCGGCCGACGCCAGGCGGCACGCGAAATCATCCGCTGTCTGGGCGCCGCCAAGACGCTGGTCAGCCGTCTGAAACGTGAAGAGGATCTCTCTGTTCGTGAGGTAATCCTCAACACCCTGCTCGGTCTGAACGATCCATCGGCAGTCAGCGGACTGGTCGATTGTCTCCGTAGTGAAGATGCGGCGCTGCGTAATGAAGTGATAGAGGCATTCAAGAAGATGGGCAGTGAGGTAGATCCTGTTTTGCACTCCTTGCTTGCCGATTCAGATGCGGATGTACGTATCTTCGTCGTGAATATTCTGGATTCCCAGCGGCACCCTGAGGCTGAGAGCTGGCTGATCAAAGTCATCGAGCAAGATTCCCATGTCAACGTCTGCGCCACCGCGGTTGATCTTCTCTGCGAGGTTGCTTCAGAGGCGGCCGTTGATCCTTTGCTCCGACTCAAGGCCCGCTTTCAGTCCGAACCCTATATTCAGTTTGCCGCCGACCTGGCGCTCAAACGCATTCGTGAGGCATGACGCTGTGACCACGGCATACGCACCTTTACCAGAATCCGAGCCGGTCATCAGCGACGAAGACTTCTTGAAGTTCAAGGAGTTCTTCTATCGCAGGACCGGCATCAGCTTCGAACCGACCAAGCGTTACTTCGTGGATAAGCGCCTGATCGAACGAATCGGAATAACAGGCACTGGCACGTTCCGCGGCTACTTCACATTCTTGCGCTTGCAGGCTTCGGGCGAAGAATTACAACAGCTCACCAACATTATGACGGTGAACGAGACATACTTTCTGCGCGAGGAGTATCAGTTCCAGTGTCTGGTCAATTCGATTCTTCCGGAGATTGTCCGGCACAGAATCGGCTCGGATGCGATTCGCATCTGGTGCATTCCTTCGTCATCGGGGGAGGAGCCTTATTCGATCGCCATGTACCTGTTGGAACATTGGAGCGGAATCGCCGAGTGGGATGTCGAGATCATCTCGTCCGATATAGACACCAGCATCCTGCGCCGCGCGCGGGCGGGTCGTTATTCTCTTCGCTCCGTGCAGCATATGCCGGCCGCCTGGCTTAAGAGATACTTTAAAAGCATCGGTGAAGAATACCAACTGTGCGACAACATCCGGGACGCGGTAGAGTTCACACGGGTTAATCTCTCGGAACCGTCGGAGACTCTCAGCTATCGCAACTTCGACGTGGTCTTCTGCCGCAACCTGCTCATCTATTTTGATGACATATCCCGACAAACGGCTGCCGAGACATTTTATGAAGTAATGAATCCGGGTGGCTTTATATGTTTGGGGCACTCCGAATCGATGAGCCGCATCTCTTCTCTATTCAGGGTTCGCAAATTTCCTGAAGCGATCGTCTATCAGAAAAGTCTGGAGACCAAGTGAAACGCGTCCTGATTATTGACAATGCGGCCACAGTGCGCATGTATCACCGCGGCATTCTTGAATCCGCCGGCTACGCAGCCGAGGAGGCATGGAATGGCATCGAGGCATTGGAGAAGGCCATCGATGCGCCCTTCGATCTCTACGTCATGGACATCGATATACCCATGCTCGATGGATTTGGCTTTCTGCGCAGGCTGCATCAGCAAAACATACCACAGCGACCGGCCAATCACCGCAACTTCAATGTGATTGTCCGCCGCAATCTGCTGAACCATTTTGACGATGCATCGAGCACGTCATCGGCGGAGATATTCTACGAAGCGCTGTATCCGGGCGGCTACGTCTGCCTGGGCCATTCCGAATCATTGAGCCGCATCTCCTCCTTGTTTGAGGTGCGCAAGTTTCCGGCAGCGATCATCTATCGGAAACACCTGGAGGCCAAATGAAACGCGTCCTCATTGTCGACGATGCAGCCACCGTGCGCATGTACCACCGCAGTATTCTTGAATCCGCCGGTTACGCGGTTGAGGAGGCATGGAATGGCATTGAAGCCTTGGAGAAGGCCCTCGATGTGCCATTCGATCTCTACGTCGTGGACATCAATATGCCCAAGCTCGATGGATTCGGCTTTCTGCGCGAGCTGCGTCAGCAACCGATCCCACAGCAGCCGGCCATTATGGTCTCTACCGAAGCCGAAGAGCGGGATGAGAAGGCGGCTTACCAGTCCGGCGCCAACTGCTATCTCATCAAGCCCGTCCGGCAGTCGCAGCTTCTTTCTCATGTTCGTCTATTGCTTGGGGAGGCAATCCAATGAGCCCCTCAACCAAGAGACCGTTGCCCCCGAACCCATTGTTGGAACAGTTTCTCTCCGAAGCTCGCGATCTGCTGGAAAACACTGGCAAGAAGTTGATGCAACTGGAAGAGGCGCCCGACGACCAAGAGATCCTCAACGAGCTTTTCCGCGGCGTACACACATTGAAGGGAAACAGCGGTCTGTTCACCTTCCCCGAGATGACCCGCGTACTTCATGCCGGAGAAGACCTGCTGGGCATGGTCAGAAGTGGCCATTCAACTTATTCTCGCGAGTTGGCGGACCGCTTGCTGGACGCGATGGATTATGTTGGCGCACTTTGTGGCGAAATTGAAACTACGGGTGAGATCGATGCATCGCGCACTGCCGAATCGCAGCAGATGACTGAAGCTCTTCGAAAACTGATGCCGAACCCGATATCGAGTGTAGACAAGGTGGCGGCAGCTGGATCAAACGGTGAGAGCGCAAATAGTGCAGTTCCGAGTGCAGATGATCCTGGTTACCGGCCGTCGCCATTAGGAAGTATCCCCGAGGCCGTGCGGATGGCGGCCATCGAGCAAAGCCGTCACGGAGATCAACTGCATTGGATTGTCTATAGGCCACAGCGGGAGTGCTTCTTTCATGGAGATGATCCGCTTAACGGCGCACGGCAGACTCCCGGACTTATTTGGGGCCGGGTGCTGGCGTGTGAGCCATTGCCTTCGCTCGCTGAGCTGGACACTTACAGTTGCCTGCTCGGGTTCGATCTGCTTACCAACGCACCACGTGAGGAACTGGACCAGTACTACCGTTATCTCCCGGACCAGGTGGAAATAGCCGCGGTCCGTCCGTCGTGGCTGATGAACGAACGGGAGGAAGAGGAAAGACCGAGCAAGGCCTCCTCGACTGCGAGTCGAGCTCGATCGTTCTCGGACGACGACGAGGCCGCTTTCGACAGGATTCTTGCAGCTCAACGGCAAATTCTCCTCCTCGAAGATCGTCCTGTGTGGCACGCGGGCAGGCTCAGGTCGGTTGCTGAGGTGCTGGCAAATCTGAGTCAGGCTGTAGGCGAAACTTCTGCCCGAGCCGACATTGAGGTAGCGCTCGAAGAAGCCTTGTCGACCGGCCACAACACGCTTTTGATGGCATGGCTTGATGGACACAAGGATCTCATGTTGGAGGCCGGTCTTCCATGCTCCGAGGTCGCGAAGAACGGAATCTCAGCCGTTCATGTCGAGTCGATCGCGAACATTGGTTCTTTTTTGGAAAGCGACCCCGGCAAACTTGCGACCGATGATGGAGTCAAGTTCGGACGCCGGGCTGAAGACGCCTCGAGCGGCCCAAGGAGCCTCAAAGTCGATCAGGCCAAGATCGACAGGCTGATGAACCTGATCGGCGAACTTGTGGTCGAAAAGAACGCCCTGCCGTATCTTGCCCAGCGGGCCGAGGTCCAGTTTGGTAACCGCGAACTCTCTCGCGAAATCAAGGGCAATTACTCAGTGATCAACCGCATCGCCGACGAAATGCAGGACGCCATTATGCAGGTACGCATGATGGCTGTCTCGTTTGTCTTCCAGCGCTTCCCGCGCCTGGTGCGTGACATTTCGCGCAAGCTCGGTAAAGAGGTCCAACTCGTGCTCGAAGGTGAGCAGACGGAGGCCGACAAGAACATCATCGAATCGCTGGCCGACCCGTTGATTCACATCGTCCGCAACAGTCTCGATCACGGACTGGAAACTCCGGAGGTCAGGCGGGCGTGCGGCAAACCGGAAACCGGTAAACTGACCATTCGCGCCGCACAGCAGGCGGATCGGGTTGTGATTGAAATTATCGACGACGGCAAGGGCATCGATCCCGCAGTCATCAAGCGCAAGGCATACGAGAGAGGGTTGATTGACGAAGTAACGCTCGAGCGCATCGGTGACCAGGAGGCCGTCAACCTGATCTTTGCAGCCGGACTATCCACTGCCGAAGTGGTGTCCGACCTCTCCGGCCGCGGTGTGGGCATGGACGTGGTCCGCTCTGCGGTCGAGAAGATCAATGGCACTGTTGTAATCGAAAGTGAATTGGGCAAGGGCACCACAATTCGAATCTCGCTCCCGCTTTCAATGGCTGTGACCCAGGTCATGATCATCGAGTCCGACGGGCAACTGTTTGGTGTGCCGATGGACAACGTAGTCGAGACGGTTCGAGTTCCCAGAAGCGCAATCCGTGCGATCAAGCAGAGCCTGACAGCCGTTTTGCGCGGGCGCATCGTTCCGCTCAAGTCGCTCAACACGCTGCTAGGGATTCCAACTGTCCCACGGCCGAATTCGGACGATGAACTAGCTATACTCCTCGTTCAGACTGGCAGTGAGGTCTTCGGATTGATGGTGGATGGATTCAAGGAGACTATCGGATTGATTCAGAAGCCTCTTAATGGATTCTTGTCCGGCCTTTCTGCCTACTCGGGATCGGCGCTATTGGGTGACGGCTCCGTGCTCATGATTCTCAACGTTCGGGAGATTGTCTGATGCCTATCGAATTCAAAAAGAACCGCGCCGTCTTTCGTGACGAGGTAAGCGTCGAAGAAGCGGAAGGGCTGCTCGAGTGGCTCCAAGGCAAACCCACTGCTAGTGCAGATTTGTCCGCCTTGAGCCATCTACACACCGCCAATCTCCAGGTTCTGATGGCGGCGAAAACCGGCATATCCAGTTGGCCGAAAAATGCTGAGTTGCGGGCATGGCTGGAACCGGCATTGAATTCTGGGGAATGAGAGGCTTACATGGCAAAGACAATTCTGGTCGTCGACGATTCCGTCACAATGGTGATGAGCCTTAAATCCACTCTGTCCATGAGCGGGTTTCAGGTTGAAACCGCTAACAACGGCCAGCAGGCGCTCGACAAATTGAAAGCTGGAGTCAAGCCCGACCTTATCCTCACCGACATCAATATGCCGATTATGGGGGGGATGGAGATGATCGGCAAAGTTCGCGCGTTGCCGGGCTGCCGTTTCTTTCCGATTTTGACGCTGACCACCGAGAGCGAGGCCAGCAAGCGCGATGAGGGCAGACGCCTCGGCGCAACCGGTTGGCTGGTGAAGCCGGTATCAGGCAATGATCTAATTAGGGTCGTCAAGCAACTACTGCCGGGAGCGTGAAGCCGTGATGTCAGTGCGTTCCGAGAGGTTTGGATTAATCTCCGCCCAGCAGATCAGTCTGGTGGCGATCAGGGAGACGGGGTCATGAATGATCGCGAGTTAAGGCTACGCCGCATTCGAGAACGCCTGCTCATTCAGACCGCGTTCGGGCTTGTTTGCAATGTGCTGCTCTTTGTGGTCTTGTCCCGTTTTCAGGGACCGGCTTTTATCCCCGATGCGTTGCGCATTCCTGGAATATTAGTACTCTTCAACTTTGTACCCTTCCTGATCTCGCAATGGATGAATTGGAACGAGGGCCGCCGCGCGGTCTCCGATATGTGGGCCTTCGGCGAGCTCGACTTCGATGAGATTTCTCGAGAACTGGCTGCCCGCAAGGCTGTCGGGGTAGACATCAAGGACTGCAAGCCTTACATCGACGTGATGCACGAACAAATCGGCGACTCTTTGTCCGAATCCGAACGCGAGGTCATCGTAGTAATCGAACAGATCGATACGCTGAATGCGAAGACAGGTAAGCAAAGGGAGCATATCGCGCAATCCGTCAAGAGCGCTGGCGAACTAACAGAAAACACCCAGATTCGGGTCGAAAACAACAAGGGAGTTATCGCCGCAATCGAGATGCAGTTGGAGGCGCAAACCGACCTATTCAAGAGCAATTTCGCGCGTATTCAAGGACTGGCCGGCGATGTTCGCGCGTTGACGCCACTAATTAAAGTGATTACGTCGATCGCCCAGCAGACAAACCTTCTTGCCCTGAATGCCGAAATCGAGGCGGCGCGTGCGGGAAGCGCCGGCCGCGGCTTCGCTGTGGTGGCCTTTGAGGTCAGAAAACTCGCCGTGCTTTCTACCCGGTCCGCCGCGGACATAGCCGCAAGGATCAATGCAACCTGCAAGAGAGTGGACGAGGAGATGTGCGACGCACAGGAGTCGCTCGAGCAGCACGAGGCCAGCACCGCGATGAGTCATCTAGCTGCCGGCCTGGGTGAAATGCAGTCGGAGTTCTGCAAAAATAGCCAGTTGCTCCTGGAAGTGATCACCGAGGTGGATGCGAACTATGCGGAAAGCGTGACCCGGCTGTCGGAGGCGTTGGGACACATCCAGTTTCAGGACATAATGCGCCAGAGAATGGAACACGTGCAGGGAGCCCTGGTAGAAATGCGTGACCATTTGTTGCGGTTGGCCGAAAGGCCAGATCGTCCCGGCTGGGATGGCCTCTTCGATACCACATTCAAAGGACTGCTGGAGTCCCATCTCAACAGCTACAAAATGGCCAGCCAGACGGTTACGCATCTTGCGATTGCCGGCGGTGCTTCAAAGAGCGATAACGGCCGGCCAGCCATCGAATTGTTCTAGTCGATTTACACGAAGCCTGTTGCAACAACATGTTCACTCTTGCTGAAATATAGAATCACAACAGAGTGTGAAACATCGCATATACGCTCTGTGCTCTCTCCGCCATTTAAGTATGCTTCGATCAAACCCGCTCGACTCAATTCCCCCTCAGACCGTGCGCGTTGCGTGCATGGCGTTGGATGAAGATAATCGTTATCGAAAGCTCAGAGAGCATTTCGACACTGTGTTCAGCGACGATGCATTCGAGGCTCTATTTCCCACGCGCGGCCAACCTGCCGCCGCTCCGTGGCGCTTGGCGCTCGTTACAGTCTTACAGTTTGCCGAGGGCTTGTCAGACAGAGAGGCTGCCGACGCCGTTCGTGCGCGGATTGATTGGAAATATCTACTGGGCTTGGAGCTGACCGATCCCGGCTTCGACCATTCCATCTTGTCGCGATTCCGGGACCGGCTAATTGAAGGCGATGCAGAGCTGTTGTTACTGCGGCAAATACTGGACAAGGGTCGAAAGCTTGGGTTGATCCGAATGCGCTGCGATATGCGCACTGACGCGACGCATGTGGTTGCTTCGATTCGCAACATGAACCGGAGCGAACTGGTCGGAGAAACTCTGCGCGCTGCCCTGAACGTCATTGCCACTGTCGATCCAAAATGGCTGGCGGCAAACGTCGATGGCTCGTGGTATTTGAAATACGCCAAGCGCTTTGAATCGAACCACACGCCACTTACCAAAGAAGGCATGGCTGCTGCCACAGAAGACATTGGCCTGGATGGCATGACGCTGCTTGAGAGAATCTGGCAGGACGTGGCGCCTCATTATCTTCGCACCCTTCCGGCTGTCGAAATCCTACGCCGGTGTTGGGTTGCGCAATTCTGGGTAGACAACGGTGTCGTGCGCCAACGTCATGCAGGCAATCTTCCGCCATCGCAGATTCGTGCAGATTCGCCCTATGACCCCGAAGCCCGCTATGGCATTAAACGCACGACGGAGTGGATTGGCTATAAGGTGCATTTTACAGAAAGCTGCTCGCCGGAACTACCTCACTTGATCACAAATGTCGATACTGTGGCCGCATATGCGGCGGACGCAGAACATCTGCCGCGAGGTCAGGATGAGTTGGCCGAACAAGGATTGCTTCCGGCTCGGCAATTTGTCGACGGTGCGTACGTTGGGGCCCAGATGATGCTCGAAAGCCGCAAGAAGCATGGTATAGAAGTCATTGGTCCCGTCAAGCAAAACGTCCATTACACACAGAAAGAGAGCGGCTACGACATCTCTGCCTTCGATATTGATTGGGAACGTCAATCTGCCACATGTCCGCAGGGAAAACGCAGCATTGGGTGGTGGACGAACACGAGCAAGACTGGACGAGTCACTATTTCGACGAAGTTTTCTCGTACGGATTGCAAGAAATGCGCTGTGAATCGTCTTTGCACAAAGAACGGCGATAGGAACCCAAGGAAGTTGGGAATGCTTCCACGCGAAGAGCACGAACTCTTGGTTGCTGCGCGCGCCGAGCAGCAAACGCCAGAATGGAAGAAGCTTTACAACGCGCGCGCCGGCATCGAAGGGACATTTTCGCAGGGAGTGCGCTCAGCAGGACTTCGACGCTCGCGATACCGAGGCCAAGCAAAGACACATCTTCAGAATGTGGCGATCGCCTGTGCGATCAACCTCCAGCGCCTAACAGACCACTGGAGCGGCGTTTTGCCGGCAAATACTCGTACTTCGGCCTTCGCCCGGCTGGGGCAATGGGTCATGTGACCGAATTCGCCAACAGTATCTGTTCCGGGTGAGTAACCCATGATGGATGAGTGCATTGCCCTGGGCGACATTTGAGGTGCTGGAGGTGAGAAGAATCGCTAAAGGCTTGCCCATTTGCCGAAAGCAACTTGCGTGCGCTGGGGTATATTTGCATTGTTCCCAAAATACAGAGGCGAAGCGATGCTGATGCCAATTGTACGTATATGGAATAGGGTTGTTATCTGCACTTTGTGATGACGTTGGCTGCTACAGGTGAATGGCAATGCATGAAATTATCTGCCCGCACTGCGGGAAAGCATTCAAGATTGACGAGGCAGGGTACGCGGACATTCTGAAACAGGTGCGAGATGGTGATTTCGAGCGCCAGTTGCACGAACGGCTTGAGTTGGCTGAGCAGGATAAGCGCAACGCCGTCGAACTCGCCCAATCGAAGGCCGCAAGCGAATCACAAAAAGATGTCGCAGCCAAGGACGCTGAGATTCAGCAACTGAAGGCTAAGCTTGATGCCGGAGAGGTAGCGCGCAAGCTCGCCATTACCGAAGCCCTGAGCGTTGTCAAAAAAGAGCGTGACAACCTCGCAAATGAACTTGAGTTGGCCAAGCAGGATAAGCGGAACGCCGTCGAACTCGCCCAATCAAAGGCCGCCAACGAATCGCAAAAGGATGCCGCAGCCAAGGACGCTGCGATTCAGGAACTGAAGGCCAAGCTTGATGCCGGCGAGGTAGCGCGGAAACTTGCCGTTACCGAGGCCCTGGGCGTTGTCGAAAAAGAGCGTGACGCCCTCGCAAATGAACTTGAGCTGGCCAAGCAGGATAAGCGGAACGCCGTCGAACTCGCTCAATCAAAGGCCGCCAACGAATCGCAAAAGGATGCCGCAGCCAAGGACGCTGAGATTCAGGAACTGAAGGCCAAGCTCGACGCGGTCGAGGCTGCGCAGAAGCTCGCGATTAGCGAGGCGGTCAAGGCTGCAGAGACAGATCGTAACAAGCTTAAGGGCGACCTCGAAAAAGCTGAACTTGAGAAGCAGCTTGTCGAAAAGTCTCTAATGGACAAGTACGAGACGCAAATCAAGGATCGCGATGATACGATCGAGCGTCTTCGTGACATGAAAGCTCGCCTATCAACCAAAATGGTTGGCGAGACCCTTGAGCAGCACTGCGAAACTGAATTCAATCGAATTCGAGCGGCGGCGTTTCCACGGGCATATTTCGAGAAGGACAACGATGCGCGAACGGGGAGCAAGGGCGATTACATCTTCCGCGATGCGGATGAGGCTGGAACGGAGATTGTCTCGATCATGTTCGAGATGAAGAACGAGGACGATCGTACCGTTACGAAGAAAAGGAACGAGGACTTCCTGAAGCAGCTCGACAAGGATCGCAACGATAAGGGGTGCGAGTATGCCGTCCTTGTCTCCCTGCTTGAGCCTGATAGTGAGTTCTACAACACGGGGATTGCTGATATGTTCCACCGATACCCGAAGATGTACGTCGTCCGTCCGCAGTTTTTCCTTCCTATGATCACACTGCTTCGGAATGCAGCGATGAATTCACTTCAATACAAGTCAGAGTTGGCTCTCGTTAGAGCGCAAAACCTCGATATCTCGAACTTTGAAAACCGACTCACCACGTTCCAGACCGCATTTGCGAGGAATTATGACTTGGCTTCCAGGCATTTCCAAACTGCGATCGATGAAATAGACAAGTCTATCGATCACCTGCAAAAAACCAAGTCAGAGTTGCTCGGCACAGTTAATAATCTTCGTCTCGCAAACGATAAAGCTCAGGAGGTGACGATTAGAAAATTGACCCGTGGCAATCCAACGATGGCTGCTAAATTCTCAGATCTCACGGACAGTGATCCTTCTGATGCCGGATGAGCTAGACCGTCGAGCTCCGGGTTGGTCTAGGGTTAGGCCAATCGACTAAACTCCGTCCACGTACAACGGCCTCCCAGCGAGGCGTCAACGAGCGCAAATCGCCAAATCACTCGTCTACGGCAGATTAGTCCCGACTAGTGGCGACGGGAATATCTGAACCTCTGGTCGGCTGACGGCTCCAGTAGCAAACGGCGTTTGCCATTACTTGTCCGCAACGGTAGTGATTGAGTTGCATGGTACCGATTGTGTCCTGACACCCCGGAATATCGACCTCAACCCCATGTGAAATCACTTCATTCCACGGTTGTCCAGTTAGTATTTGTTGCATTTGCGGGCCTGGAGGGGACCAGGTCCCGACGCAGCGCGCAGCAAATCGAGGCCTTACTGGCCACGGCTTCGAGTTCGTAGATGCTCAGTTAGGTTTTATGCTCAATTCCCGTATCCAACGAAGGCTCCTCC
>JBEKRS010000065.1:0-28529 GCA_049518535.1 Occallatibacter sp.
CGACTTGACGGCGACGTTCATGTTGCGCATCGGGAGATAACTTACGGGCATCTTCGCGTTCCATACTTCTTTAGACGAAACCAGAAATGATAAGTGATAGTATTTATTTGCCGAATCTATAAAGACCAATTCTCTTCGAAATGAAATTGACCAAAATGCCCAACGCGAGGGTGAGGAGAATCCCCACAAACAGGATATTCCCCTTCGATCGCCGCTTTTCATAGACGGCCAAATAATCTCCCCATAGGAAGTTATAGGAGGGATAGAAATGCTTGTAGCAAAACCATGAAACGACAAGGGCAAAGAAAACTCCGAAGATCACCATGAGGGGCCAGAGCATACCATCTATCGGAATCCGCGAACTCTCTAGGCCAATCCGCCCGATTTGGATCGACGCCTCAACGGGATCCTTCAAATTCCCAGCCTTCCAGTTCCCTTCGAGCGCGTCAAGCCGACGAACTGCATCCAGACTGTGCTGATAAATGCCGGAAAACATCATGGCGAGGAATAACAAAGGCAACGCGGAGAACAGAGTCAGCATAGTTCCGAGTCCACCTTTGCGGGAAAGGAGCCGATCTGGAGAAAACCGAGCTATTTTGCCAACCCGCTCATCGAGCTGCGAACTGGTGAGGAAGACCCAATCGCGATCCTCGCCGCGAGCGTTAAACGAGATCGGCTTAAGGTCCCACGCGCTCTCTTCTTCTGTTGGGTTCCGAAATTGAATCCCGATCATATTTGAGGGTTTTTCTTCCTTGTCGAATACCTCCATTGTGAGCCGCAAAATGCCAGCAGAGCCGAAGTTTTCCTGCGCTAGGACATCGTCAAGCGTGGCCGGGTAGGCCACTGAGCCGTTTCGATACTTCAGTTCATAGCTGGTCTTAAACTCATCGCCGATAGGCGTTCTCTTGATTTGCTGAACCAACAACTCGTGAAGCCTGCGAAGTTCACTCTCGGTGAGTGCAAATCCAGAACTATATTTCTTAATAGATTCGGTCTTAAGGTTCTTCGTTGTCGGTAACATCGAATTCGCTCCTTCTTGTTAGGCGACCAAGGGCACGAGGATAAGATATTCCTTGCTTCGCGTAAAGTCCAGAAATCTTCCTTAACGAGCATCTGCCGTATGCCGGGTGCCCCATCCTTTCCACAGTCTCATCAGTGGGGAAACCACGAACCCAATGGCCGGACACCGATCCCGCGTTTGAGACCCAGAAAATCACGAAACATACTTATAACGACAACGCCGTCGATCGAAGATCCCGAGGGATGCATGGTTTCAACCCCCGCATCTGACACGCTCGCGACCGAACATTAATTGCAAAACCCGGCAAAACCGCAAGATCAATCCACTCTTCTCCGCCAGACTAAGATGTAACGCCCAGCCGAAGATTGAGTCTCAAGGATAAGCCGATTGTCCCCGTCGAAGCGGAAATGCCGGACCTGCTCGGTTCCGATCCAATTGGAGAACGAACTGCCCTCGACGCGATGCACCACCACCCGCTTCTCCGCGAAGACCTCGAAAGATCCCCAGTAACCGAAGTACGCCTTCCAAGCCTTGGTCGCTTCTTCAGCGCTCGCTCGATCGGGATCGTCATCGGCAAACCTCATGGGGCTACCGACTGACACCTGTGCCGACATGTGGCCATCGGACTGGTAGAGAATCGATCCCGCAGGGGAATATCCAAATGGCCTCTCGACCTCGCCCGAAGTCAGAACATGTTCGAAGGAGACCAAAGCCCACGAACCCAGGAACGGTTCGATGCGCCCTCGGTCCTCTTCAGGAAGTCTCATATGCGCAGCGTCAACCATAGCCGAATCATATCCGACAATTGGGACCTGCAAGCCCACGAACTTTCTCCCGCGCGTTTCGCAGATAATTTCCATCCCCCGGCGCACAATAAAAGCATGAACAATGACCAGAGGACGGCCCTTATTCACCACGGTCCATTGTTTCCTATCCCATGAGGGGTACCCCCCTCCCCCCCCTTTATATTTATTTTCGACCCCTGAAATTTGCAGATAATTTTAACCATATCTAAGTCAGTATCTTCCGAAGAAAATCCCTTCAAAAACGCAATCACCGCCAAACGCCAGCCTTTGCAGACAATTTCCTCCCGCTGTGAACCCGAAAATCACGCACTTCGCTTGGTCAGTTCATCGTTGGGCAAACGCCGTTTGCCCATTCACAACCGATCCAACCAGCTTTCCCGCTCGATCCACGGCCACGAGGTTAGCCGGTTGACCAACAGCGAGCGAACCAGCCTGATTGCCGAGTCCGGTCATCGAAGCCGGATTCACGGTAAGCAGTCGCAGAGCCTGCTCCAGCGGCGCGCCGGTAAATTCCAAAAAATTGGCGAGCGCGCGGTCCAGCGTCAACACGCTGCCGGCAAGCACTCCGCGAGCCATCGCTCTGCCGTTCGCCACCTCGACCGCAAATCCGCCCAACTGATACTCGCCGTCCGGCATGCCCGCTGCGCTCATCGCGTCGGTCACCAGAATCGCTCGCTCCAATCCTTTAGCGCGCCACCACAGCTTCACCATCTCCGGAGCAGTGTGAATGCCATCGCAAATCATCTCAGCAAACAGCGAGTCGCAAGTGAGCACAGTGCCCAAAATCCCCGGCTCACGGTGGTCAATCGGCCGCATGGCGTTGAAGGTGTGCGTAGCGCTCACAGCTCCGGCGGCGACGACGGCGTGAGTCTCGGCTGCTGTGGCGTTCGAGTGGCCCAGCGAGACGCGAACGCCGCGCGCCTTAGCGTGCGCAGTCAACTCAATAGCGCCGGGCAACTCAGGCGCCAGCGTCATTAGCCGAATATAGCCCTCGGCAGCCTCGAAGAACCGGTCGAAGGTGGCAATGCCGGGCGCGAGCAGATGCTCCGCCGGCTGCACGCCGCGCTTTGTATGAGAGAGAAACGGGCCTTCCAGATGAATGCCGATAGCCTGCGCTCGCCCAGCGATCTCGGTCTTATCGCTCGACTGCGCTATCAGCTTAGCCAGCCCAGAGAGCGAGCGCAGCGTTGTGTCGAGCGGCGCAGTAACCGTGGTTGCCAAAAAGCTGCCCGTGCCGCGCGAGGCCAGGAAGCTGCCAATCGCGTCGAGCGCCGCAGGCGTGGCTTCCATCACGTCGTGGCCCTTGGCTCCGTGAAAATGCACGTCGAAAAATGCGGGCCCAAGCGTCGCGCCGGGAAAGTCGAGAGGCCGAGTGTCACCGGGCAACTCGCTGGCTGCGCGCGCTGAAATGGACGCGATCCAGCCGTCCTCGATCATGACTACGGGCGAGTCAACCAGCCTGGTCCCGTCCCAAAGCCGCTCGGCTGTAATAACTATTTGCATACCGAAAGATTATTGCAGGCGCGACTGTCCCCAGATAAGGCGACCGCGCATTTTCGTCGCCGAAGAGCCGATCAATGGATGAGTGTGGTGCGGTCCGGGTGAAGCCCGCCGCTTTGCGGATGCGCCGCTTTGAACGCCGCCTGCGCCGCTGCCAACTCCGCCCGGCAGGCCGTCAACTGCGCCGAGAGGTGCGCAAACTGCGACTCCAAATGCAGGCGCAGCTCTTCGATGGAGTTCTCCAATCGGTCGTTGGCCGCGATCTGCTCTGACTGGCTCACCTGAACGGACTTCAGATTGGGCAGAATAACGTCGGTAAGCAGCTGGGTAAGTGGATCAAGAGTTTCATTCATGTGAAAATTCTAATGTCAAACCTCAAATCGCGCCTGATTACGTCCGGCTGAATCTTGGTAATGGGCTGCGGTTACGCCCATCATCGAATTACACTATCCGCATGACAAAACGGATCGGCATTCATCTCGGAACAACGGGCGGCGCATCCAATGCCGTCGAGCGGGCGCGGGAGATTGGCGCCAATACTTTTCAGATTTTTTCCTCCAGCCCGCGTATGTGGCGCGCGCCCAAGGTGGACCCCAAACAGGCCGTCCGCATGAAAGAACTGCGCGCCAAGCTCGACGTTGGCCCGCTAGTGATCCACACCAGCTATCTGGTCAACGTTTGCAGTCAAACGGACGAGATTCGCGAGAAAAGCATAGCAGCCTTTCGTGGAGAGATCGAACGGGCGCTGGCGCTGGGCGCCGAGTATCTGGTACTGCATCCCGGCTCATGGAAGGGATTGACACGTGACGAAGGCCTCAAACTCGCGGCCGACTCGATCACACGCGCCATCGACGGTCTCGCGTGGCAAGGAACTCCGTTCCACATCCTCATCGAAAACACAGCGGGCGCTGAGTTCTCGCTGGGCGGTAGCTTTGAGCAAGTAGCCGAGTTGGTCGCGCGCCTCAAGCCGTCCGCTCCCGTGGGCGTCTGTCTGGACACTTGCCACACCCATGTCGCCGGCTATGATCTGGTCAGCCCCGAGGGCTATGAGCAGACCATGGCCCAGGCCGCCGCAACCGTCGGGTTGGACCAAGTCCGCGTCTGGCACATGAACGACGCCAAGGCCGCGCGCGGCTCCAAGCTCGACCGTCATGAGCACATCGGCAAGGGAACCATGGGGCTTGAGCCTTTCCGCAGGCTGCTCAACGACACACGCTTCGCCCACTCCGCATTCATTGCCGAGACTCCGGTCGATGAGCCCGGCGACGAGGAGCGGAATGTCAAGACGCTGTTAAGCCTGGTTGAATCCGCGTAATTTGTCGAGCCAATATGATGTAATGATCTCGGCTTGTAGTCGGGCCTCAAAGACAATTGATGCAAAGGAGATCATCGCATGAAGACCTTGAGAAAGAATCTTCCCCTCATCCTGGCGGCTGCGCTGTTCATCCCCATCGCGCACGCCCAGACCACTCCAACGAAGGAACCTGCTCCCAAGCCTCCATCCAGCCCATCGCAATATCTGCTTGATAACTGGAACGACATTGGCCGCAAGCTGATCGCCATGGCAGAAGACTTCCCCGAAGACAAATACGACTTCAGGCCGAATCCTGTCCAACGCTCGTTCGCCGAACAGCTCTTGCACGCCGCCGGAGGAAACTACTACTTCATCAACGCCGTGACCGGCGCTAAACTGCCCACCGGCGACCCGAAGCGCGTCGACTACAAGACCAAAGCTGCCGTGGTCGAGTATGTGAAGAAGTCCTTCGCGGATGGCGCGGCACTCATCAAGAGCAAGGGCGACGGCGGAATGAGTGACCTGTTCGTCGATCCTTTCGCCAACCAGCAATCTCGCTTCTCTGATCTTGCTTGGGGTCTGATCGAGCATTCTGGCGAGCATTACGGACAGCTTGTCGTTTACTATCGCGTGGCTGGTCTCGTTCCGCCGGAGTCGCGCCCCAAAAAGTGATCCCCTAAGATAGTGATCCTCTAACGGGCGCCTCCAGTCTGAAACACATTTTTCACACAATCCAGCTTGCGAAATTCCCAGCGCGGCGTCAGACTGATTGGGTTACAAAATACGGACGTCAGGAGGAGCTATGCGCGGAAGCATCCATGGAGTGTTGTTGCTGGCAGCAGGTTTGGCGCTGCCAGTTGCGGGTCAGGTTCAGGGGCGCCTGGCGGCGAACGTTGAATTGGGCAATTCCGCCCACGTAGCTCGTCTGCCTTACACGGCGGAATACAAGATTACGCGCGTCAGGACATTGAGTGATGGAAGCACCATCACCCAAGAGTCGACCGAACTGGTTGCCCATGACTCGCAAGGCCGGCGAATGACCTCGACGACGACCACACCGGTCTCGGGCGATCAGACGCCCCAGATGTCAAGAACACACGTCATGGTCTTCGATCCCGTGGCTCATACCAATATCAATTGGTCTACTCCGGGACAGAAAGCCACTGTGATGGCGATGTCCTCTCCGCTTGCTGGGCGCGGCTGCCAATCGACTGCTCTGGCTTCCTCTCCTTCCGCTGTGACAGCGCGTCCCAAGCCCACGGTGGAAGACCTGGGAATAGAGACGATTCAGGGGATTGAGGCGCACGGCCGCCGCACCACTTGGACGACTCCGGCAGGGACAATCGGAAACAGTGAGCCGCTGGTGCATACCACCGAGTTGTGGATGGCAACCGCTCCCGGCCTGCGGGGTCTTGTGGCGCGCGAAGTAAACGATGACCCGCAGTCAGGCAAGATGACCAGGGAACTGATGAACTTCAGCCAGGCCGAGCCGGATGCGTCGGCCTTCCAGCCGCCTGCGGGTTACGAGATCGAGAACAAGGAAGTGCCTGTCCCCGCGTGCGCAGGCACAGAAGGAGCAGAGCAGCGTACGGCTCCAATTCAGTCACCACCACCCGTGCAGTAGGCGCCGTTTTCCCACCAATTAAGGGACAGAATATGCGCTCTCAAGAACAAGGTGAATTTATCTTTCGATTCCTGTACCGTTACGCGGTACAATGGGTCAAGAGAAGAGGCAACCGCATGATTCTCGGATTCCGGGACCGCTGGTTGCGGGAGTTCTTCCTTCACGATCTGTCCAACAGGTGTATTCCGTCGAATCTGGAGGCGCGGCTATTCAGGAAGCTGCAGTTGCTGGACGATGCTATGTCAGACGCCGATTTACGCGTGCCGCCGAGCAATCATTTTGAGAAGCTGCGCGGCAGCCTGGACGGTCGGCATTCCATACGGGTTAATGATCAATGGTGGCTGATCTTCCAGTGGAACGGAAGGAGAGGCGAAGCCGTTGAGGTTCATCTCGACAATCATAGTTACCGATGAGGTGTGGTTATGCTGAACACGGAACGCAAACCCGTAGGCATAGGCGAGATGCTGACGGAGGAGTTTCTGACTCCGATGGGGCTGACGCAAGGCCAATTGGCGGAAGCAATGGGAGTGCAGCGCAAGCTGGTAAATGAGTTGTGCAACGACCGCCGCGCCATTACCGCCGATACGGCGCTGATGCTGGCGCGGGTCTTCGGCAACTCCCCGGAGTTTTGGTTGAATGTGCAGCGCCGGAAGGATCTGTGGGAAGCGCTGCACACTCCCAAACGCCGCCAGCGCATCGAGCAGGCGCGAGCGTTGCTGACGACTGGATAGACCACCGCCCGAGCAGTAGATTTTTTGCGCATTTGCATAAGCGCCTTCCCTTGCATGGAGTATTATTATTTGTTCTCGATTACTATGCACGAGGTACGTTATGCGCGGAAGCATCTTTGGAATGTTGGCGCTGATTGCGGGCTTGGCATTGCCGGTTGCGGGTCAAACGGTTGGGAGTGAGAGCGGCCAGACAGAAGGGTGCAAGGAAGATTCAAACGGGAATAAGGCGTCTTTGAATCAAGCTACGCCTGCCAAGCCCAAATATAAGCCCTATACGGCTGATTTCAAGATCACCCATGTGCAAACGCTGGGCAATGGAGCAGCGATTACCCAGGAATCCACGATGGTGTGGGCAAGAGACTCGCAGGGACGCGTGATGTCATCTGCTACCTCGATTCTGCCGAACGGCGATCACACGCCTTTGACGATAGTCGACACCAACGACATGGCGAACGCAACCCAAACTTCCTGGGATTCGCAGACCAAGAAGGCAAAGGTATTGAAGGGGCCTCCGCCAGAACAACGAAATGGCTGTTGGCAATCCGAATCCGGAAAGAACAAGATGTCTTTTCCACCCGCTCACCCAACCGGCACTGTTGCCCAGAGTGGTTCGACGGGAAAGCCTGCTGTGTCTCTGGCAGCAGAACCCCAGCCGCAGCGCCCAAATGTGGTTACGGAAGACCTGGGCTCCAAGACAATTCAAGGGGTTGAGGCGCACGGGCGCAGGACTACCAGAACCATTTCTGCCGGAGTGATGGGAAACGACCAGCCGTTGGTGATTACGCAAGAAGACTGGGAAGCAATTGACCTTGGACTCAAAGTGCACTCTGTAATCGATAATCCTCAGTGGGGTAAAGACACCACGGAGCTTGTGAAGCTGGACCAAAGCGAGCCAGACCCTGCGCTCTTCCAACCTCCAGAGGGTTACGAGATCGTGACCGAGGAGATGGTTCCTTGCAAGGAACCGTAGACGTCACCGCCTTTGCCGCCCCTCCACTTGCACCGCCCGTGCAGTAGACAGTTTTTACTCTACACCGCAATCGCCTTCCCTTGAATGGGCGTATTATTATGTCTTCCCCATTATTGAGTAAGAGGTGAGTCTATGCGCGGAAGCATCTGTGGAGCGTTGGTGCTGATTGTAGCTGCGGGTTGGACACTGCCGGTGCTGGGTCAAACGGAAGGAAATCAAACAGCAAACGGGAAAGCTGCGCCAAATAACAGTCCGCAACATTACACTGCGGAGTTCAAGACCACGGAGGTGAGGACGCTGGCCGACGGAACAACCATCACCACGGAATCGACCTCAGTGATGGCGGCCGACTCCAAGGGACGCTCGATTGTTTCCGATACGGGTTTGACGACCTCTGGCGGGCAGAAGCCAACCACCTGGGTCAGCGTCACCGACCCGGTGGCGGGAACCCAGGCCAGCTGGACTTCTCCCGGTACCAGGGCGACCGTGACTCAAATGCATGCGCATCGATCAGATCAATCGGACTGTTTCGTTTTCTTTGTAACTCCGGCAAATTCCACTTTGGAAGCGCCAAAGGAGACTGAAACTGCGGAACCAGCTCGGGGTGTTGTAGGCAAACTTGTCGGCGCAATGGTGAAGGACCCGAGTAATCCTGGGTGGAAGCGCATCATGCAGGAAAAGTCCAACACGGTCGTAGAAGATCTGGGTAGTGCCACGATCCAAGGGATTCCAGCGCGAGGCGAGCGGATCACCCGCACAACACCGACGGGCGTAGACGGCAATGATCGGCCGCTGGTGAATACAGAAGAAATCTGGAGATCCACGGGATCTAACCCCAAATCTCTGCGGTTGCGCAGAGTGAGCGAGGATCCACAATTCGGCAAGTCCACAACGGAATTGATGAATCTTAGCCTTGACGAACCGGATTTGTCTACGTTCCAGCCGCCAGAAGGCTACGAGATAGTGACCCAGGAGATGCACTCTGCGCCCTGTCCAAACGCACTGAAGACACCAGCACAATAGCCGCCCCATTTACACTTAGAGAGATATGGCGGAAGAGCTAGAACTGCGTTACGACCCGGCGGCAATCGAACCTAAATGGCAGCAGCGATGGGCCGCGGACCCCAAGCTGTACGCGGCTGAGCCGGTTTCCTGCGGCAAGCCTAAATACTACGTGCTCGAGATGCTGCCTTATCCCAGCGGCCAATTGCACATGGGCCATGTGCGCAATTACTCGATCGGCGACGCACTCGCGCGCCACATGTGGATGCGCGGTTACAACGTGCTGCATCCCATGGGTTGGGATGCCTTCGGGCTGCCCGCCGAAAACGCGGCTCTCAAAAACGACACCCCTCCGCGCGAGTGGACGCTCGGTAACATCGCCGCCATGAAGCGGCAGATGGAGCGGCTGGGGCTGGGCTACGATTGGGCGACGGAAGTCACCACCTGCCTGCCCGAATACTACCGCTGGAACCAGTGGTTCTTTCTGCGCATGTACGAAAAAGGCTTGGTAACCCGCAAAAAAAGCAAAGTGAATTGGTGTCCGGAGTGCGCCACAGTGTTGGCCAACGAGCAGGTGGTCGATGGCTGCTGTTGGCGGCATGAAACTACGCAGGTCGACCAGCGCGATCTGGTGCAGTGGTTCCTACGCATCACCGCCTACGCGCAGGAGCTGCTCGACGGCCTCGACAAGTTGGATGGCTGGCCAGAAAAAGTCCGCACCATGCAGCGCAATTGGATCGGGCGCAGCGAAGGAACGGAAGTTGATTTTTTCCTGGCAGAAGAAGCTGACGAGGGACAAGCGCCCAAGAAACAAGAAACAGTGAAAACGCGCATTCGCGTTTTCACCACCCGCGTCGACACGATCTTCGGCGCAACCAGCGTGCAGCTTGCGCCGCAGCACGAATTGGTGGCCGCTTTCACGGCCGCCGATCCTGAGCTGAAGGCGCAGGTCGATGAGTTGTTGGAGCAGCAGAAGAAGGCGCGCGAGGCGGGCGACCTGGGCGCGATCGAAAAGCACGGTATTCCCACCGGGCGCTTTGCCATCAATCCATACAACGGCCAGCGTGTGCCGATCTGGGTGGCCAATTACATCCTGGTCGACTACGGCACCGGCGCAATCATGAGCGTGCCGGCGCATGATGAGCGCGACTTCGAGTTTGCCATGAAGTACGATCTGCCCATCGTGCAGGTGATTCATCCCGAGGACGCGGGCCTTGCCGTGGTGTTGCCCTTCGTCTCCGAAGATGGAGTGCTGATAAACTCCGGCGAGTATGACGGACTAAGTTGCACACAAGCTCAGCGAAAGTTACAGGAGATTGCCGCGCGCAAGGGCTTTGGAGAAGCCACCATCACCTTCCGATTGAAGGATTGGGGCGTGAGCCGGCAGCGTTATTGGGGCACGCCGATTCCCATGATTCATTGCGAAAAGGACGGCCTCGTGCAGGTTCCAGATGAACAGTTGCCCGTGGTGCTTCCCACGCAGATCGAGATCACGCAGCAAGGCGGCTCACCATTAAGTCGCGTGCCGGATTTCGTGAATGTAACTTGTCCCAAATGTGGCGGCCCTGCCCGGCGCGAGACCGATACGATGGATACCTTCGTCGACTCCAGCTGGTACTTCTATCGCTACACCGATGCAAAAAACTCTAATGCTCCCTTCGATCCCAAAATCGCGCAATACTGGTTTCCCATCGACCAATACATCGGCGGCGTGGAGCACGCGATTCTGCATCTGATCTACTCGCGCTTCTGGACCAAAATGATGCGCGACCTGGGGCTGATCGTGAACGACGAGCCGGCGCAAAGGCTCTTCACGCAGGGCATGGTCATCAAGGACGGCGCCAAGATGTCCAAGTCCAAGGGCAACGTGGTTTCGCCCGACGAGATGGTGACCCGCTACGGCGCCGACGCCACACGCATGTACGCGCTGTTTGCCGCGCCGCCTGACCGCGACCTCGACTGGCAGGAGGACGGCGTAGCCGGGGTGAGCCGCTTCCTGAGCCGCGTCTGGCGATTGGTCACAAAACATGCGCCACTGGCTCGTGCTGGGCGCGGCCGGCAGTTGGATGCGCCAACAGGCACTTCGCAGGCGCTGCTGCGCAAGCTGCATCAGACCATCGCCAAGATCACGGCGGACTTTGAGGGACGCTGGCATTTCAATACCTGCGTTGCGGCAGTTATGGAGCTGGTCAACGACATTCAAGCCGCGGACGCGCAACTGGCTGCGGGCGAAATTCCTGCGCCGGTAGTGCATGAGCTGCTGCGTTCTCTGGTGCTGATGCTGGCGCCGTTTGCGCCGTTCCTTTCAGCGGAGTTATGGGAGGAGTTAGGCGAAGAAGGTGCTGTGCTGCGCGCTCCCTGGCCCAAGAGCAATCCCGAGTTAGCCAAGGAAGACGAGTTAGAGATTCCGGTGCAGATCAACGGCAAGCTGGTGACCGTGGTGCGCGTGGCTGCCGACGCCGATGTCAAAACCATAGAAGCGGCGGCGCTTGCCGACCAGAAGATCGTGTCGCGCACATCGGGCAAAACCGTGGCCAAAATCATCGTGGTTCCGGGCAAGCTGGTCAACCTGGTGGTGCGCTAGCGTGGCGCCGCCGCTGCGCGGAACTCAGTCGTTGGTAGGCCAGATGGGGTGGGTCTTCGAGCGGCCATCCCTTACATTGATTGAAGTAGCTTGGCGTTGGCTCTTTGGCGTGCCGTTTGTGTTCGTCTGCTGGATCCAGGCGCAACAAATCCTCGCCGCGTTGCCGATCGATTCCGCGGGCCTCACTACTCTCGATCCGCAAAATCCCTGGGTAGCCGCGGTGCAGCTCAGCAACGCATTTACACTCTATCAACCGCACCTTACCTCCGTGCTCCGCTGGCTTCTGCCGCTTGCCGCGCTGGCCTGGGCTGCCGTCTCCGGCGTTGGCCGCAGCTTGGTTCTCAAACGCATGTTTTCGAATTTAGAACCGCCGCTGCGTTTTCGCCCCTTAGCGATGGTCGCTCTGCAAGCCGCCTGGCTGGCCCTTTTTGCCATCACGTGTTGGGGCTGGTTCCAATCGATGGCGTGGGTTGGTGCTACTCACATCACTCCCGTAGGCGAGCCGGACCTGGTGGGCTACTCGATGTGGGTAATCTTCCTCTCGTTGGGCTTCTTCACAGCGTGGGCGCTCGCAAGTTGGGCGCTCTCCATTGCGCCGCTGCTGATGCTGCTGGAAGATTGCAGCGTCCCGCAAGCTCTGGCGCGCAGCCTGCATCTTGGCAAGCCGTTCACGGCCAAGCTGGTTGAAATCAACCTGATAATGGGCATCGTCAAACTGGCTCTCATTGTGTTAGCCATGGTGCTGTCAGCAGCGCCGTTGCCGTTCAGCGACCAGTTAGGGCTGGATGCGTTGCACGTCGTGTGGGCAGCCGCGGCGATCTTTTACCTCGTCGCCAATGACTACTTCCAAGTGGTACGGCTGAAAGGCTTTCAAGAATTCTGGAAAATGTATCGAAGCCCGCACCCTTCAGACCGCTAGCTTATTCATTGATTCCATAGCCCCCTGGCAGCAAAAATCCATTTTTGCCAAAACAGGAAAAATTGCTCCCGTTCGCCCGCCTTTCCGGTCCCTCTTTTGAAATCCGATCCTGCCGATGAACTTAATATCTCTTTCCGAAAGGCAGATGCGTGAAAGATGAGGAGCCCCTCCGACATGATTCAGCCCAAGGAGCACGCTCGGCGCCTCAAACATATTGCCCATCACGATGACCTGACTGGCTTGCCCAACCGGAACATGCTTGCCGACCGGTTGCGCAAGGCCATTGCCCAGTCAAAGCGGTGGGGCCAGCCGTTTGCGGTGGTACGTCTAGATCTCGATGGACTGGGAGCGGTCAATGACCGTTATGGGGGTGATACCGGCGATGAGGTATTAGTGTCGCTGGCGCGAGGGATGAAGCGGACTCTCCGCAAAGGCGACATCTTGGCGCGCCTCGGCGGCAAAGGGTTTGCGGCCGTGTTGCCTGACCTTGATGAACCACAAGCCTGTGTGCCGGCTCTTACCCGCCTCCTGAAAGCAGCCGCCGAGCCTGTCCAGGTGGGAGATTCAATTGTTCAGCTTTCGGCCAGCATTGGAGTCGCCTTCTACCCGCAGGAGGAAGACGCGGATACGGACAAGCTGCTGCGTCAAGCCAGCCAGGCCCTGCGCCGGGCCAAGGCGACCGGCAAGAGCCGATACGCTTTCTTCGACGAGGCGCAGGAAACCAGCTCAAGCGGAAATCCGGAAAATCTCGAGCGCATCCGCCAAGCCCTCATTGATCGCGAATTCGCAATGTATTACCAGCCCAAAGTGAACATGAGCACGGGGAAGGTCGTGGGTGTCGAGGCGCTGATTCGTTGGCAGCATCCGCAACGAGGCCTGCTGCTTCCAGGGGAGTTTCTGCCAGTTATCGAGGATCATCCGCTGGCGGTTGAGTTGGGTGAGTGGGTCATCGGTTCCGTGCTGACCCAGATGGAAGAATGGATCGAGGCCGGGTTGGATCTTCCCGTCAGCGTGAATGTGGGAGCCAGGCAGCTTCAACAACCGGGTTTCGTCGATTGTCTATCTGCGGTGCTGGCCAGGCATCCGCACTTCAATCCGGCCAACCTGGAATTGGACATTCTGGAATCCTGTCCTATGGAAGACGTGACCCAGTTGTGCCAATTGCTGACCCAATGTCGCCAAATCGGGGTGTCGTTTGCATGGGACGACTTCGGCACCGGTCATTCGTCGCTCAGTGATCTCAAGCGACTGCCTGTCGATGTTCTCAAGATCGATCCGAGTTTTGTGCGCGACATTCTGGAAAATCCTGATGATCTGACGATTCTGGAAGGTCTGCTGGGCCTGATAACGGCGTTTCACCGCCAGCCGGTTGCCGAAGGCGTGGAGACGGTGGAGCAGGGCCTGATCCTGCTGCAACTGGGATGTGAGTTGGCGCAAGGCTACGGCATCGCTCAGCCCATGCTGGCGAAAGAATTTCCTGCGTGGGCAGCAGCCTGGCATCCCGATCCGCGCTGGGCCGAAGCGCTCTCGGTGAGCGTGGACGATCGGCCCTTGCTTCATGCGGGTGTCGAGCACCGGGCCTGGGTCGCGGAACTTGAAGCTCTCGTCAAGGGCGAAAGCGATGTTGAGCCGCGAACCAGCCGCCACCAATGCCAATTCGGCGCATGGCTTTATGCCGACGGCCCGGCTGGACGCAGCTCGCATCCCGCTTTTCAAGCGATCGTTGCGCTGCACTGGCGCATCCATGCGCTGGCGGCGGGCATCGTCAAGTTCCGCACTCAAGGCCGGAATGAGGAAGGTATGGCCCGTTTAGGCGAGTTGAAAGACTTGGTTGACAAGCTCGCCGATCTGCTGAATGCCTTCGGTCAGAAGAGTTAGGCCCTGAATCATAGACGGCCAGATTCAACCGCAGTCCGCTGGCCTTCTATCGCGCAAGAAGCGTTAAATATAAGTCACCCAAATCCCGGAAACAATGAAACCGGCTTAGTCCAGCAGCTTTTCAATCTCGTCAAGGTCGAAACGGCAATGGCTGCCGGGAAGATCAAAGGCGCGGGCTTCCAGAGGTTCAAGCCGTCCGTCCACATACCGATACTTCGGTCCGTCCGGATCGATAACCAGAATGGTCCGGATGCCCATCTGCTGATACCTTCCACATTTGGCCATCACACGCTTGAGCGTATCGGCGGGCGAGAGAATCTCGAAGACGGCGACTGGCGGATGGGTGACTATCCGTTCGATAGGTCGATTACGGTCCAGAATCGTCACATCGGGGACCAGAAAGCAATCAGGCGCGACCTGCACCCTCAACTCAGGCCGCACGCGAATTTGGCTTGCCCGCGCCTGTTGTTCAAACCAGACAAGAATCGCCTTTTGCCACGCGGAATGATCGTTTTCTCCCACGGCACGCTCCACGATCTCGCCTTCGACGTATTCCGCGTCGGGCTCGAAGGAGCTGCGCAGATATTCTTCCACCGTTACAAAGCTAGCAGCGGTTGCCATGGCCCCTCCCTTGAGGCTTATCTTACTCCCAAACCACTCAACTTAGAATGAGCTTGACCGGTCAAAGCGCGCCCGCCCCATGCTTTCACCGAGTTATACTCAGTGCATCCCCTTTGAGGCATTTTCATTTCCGTTAAGCGAATGCCTGCCTATCGAGGGAAGACTGTCCTGAGCCGCCTCATCGAGGTGTGCGCATCTCATGAGGAAACAGCTATTGACGATCTCGCATAAGCGCTGGCTCTACGCCCTCTGGCTGATTCTCATCGGCGCATTTTCCCTGCTCCACGTGCTCCATCTCAGTGCCGACTTTCCCAACCACTCACCGTGGTTTTGCGATTGGGCCAAGTACACCGACGAAGGTTGGTACGGCAACGCTGCTGTCCGCGCTCATCTGTTCGGCAACTGGTATCTGCCGGGAGATTTCAACCCCGCGCCGGCCCTGCCAGTGTGGCCGTTTCTGGAGTGGGTGCTGTTTTTCTTCACCGGCGTCACAATTCAGGCAGCGCGCGGGCTGGCCGTCGCCTTCTTCTTTATCAATCTTCTGTTGAGTTACCTGCTGCTCAGGGTGCGCGGCCCTCGTTGGATGGCGCTCATGGCCACAACGTTGATCGTCACCAGCCCATTCCTTTACTGCTTCAGCCGGCTAGCCATTCTGGAGCCTATGCTGATTGCCTTCACCCTGGCTGCCCTGAACCTCGCCGTTCGACTGCCACGGATGCGCCGGCCGCTTGCTGCTTCGGTCGCCATCGGCCTGCTCTTTGCGCTGATGATGCTGACCAAGACCACCGCAGTTTTCCTGCTTCCTGCGCTGGCATGGGCGATGGTGGCTTCGCTCTGGCACAACCGAAAGCTCGCACTACGCTCGGTCATTGCCGCCTCCAGCGCTTTTGCCGCCGCATATGGCCTGTGGATGGCCGTCGTCATCCACTTTGGCCTCTTTGCCGACTATAAGTACCTCTTCTTCGTAAATAAATACATCAAGCCGAAGGAGTTTTACTGGCCTTTTCTCAGCCTTTGGTGGTCGTTTCACGGCGGACTCTGGGTAGATCGCATCCTGATTCCACTGGCTGGGCTGGTGGTTCTGGGCGCGATTCTGGCCGGTGCCGCTCTGCTCAAGCGTAACGCCCGAGGATGGAACCCATGGGCGCGCAACCTGTTACTGGACCCCGCTTTCGTGGCCTCAATTCTGGCCGCGGGCGGCTACATCTTCTTTATGACTTACCAGAACCATCCCCAGCCACGCTACTTTGCCGTTGTGGCTTTCTTCAGTTTCTTTATCGTGGCAGAAGGGGCAGAGGCTCTGCTTGGTCCAACCTATTCGACCCACCGAATCTGGCCGCGCCGCATGGGTTGGGCCATCTTGGCACTGGCCGCGGTGGGCACTGCGTTCAACAGCATCCAAACCCTGAGCTACGCCGCCCATCCGGTGTACTCCTTTGTCACTGCGGCTCGGCGGCTCACCCAATACATCGACGATCACCCCAACGGCAAACGGCTCCTCGTGTCGATCAGCGGCGACCAGATCACCCTGGTCACCCACCTGCCCACCCTATGCGACGACTTCGGCACTCAAGAGTTGGCGCCAAAGCTGGCCCATTATCAGCCCGGTTGGTACGCCACCTGGAACGACCTCGATCCAGGCACCCTCGAAGACATCCACACTCACTTTTCGCTGGAGCAGGTGGCCGAATTCCGCGCCTTCGATGACCCGGAACGCAACATTCTTGTGCTCTTCAAGTTGCGCCCGCTGCCCGGCGGCCAGGTGCGCGATCCCGGCCAGCAGAATCTGCAAATTCCGCTGGCAGACGACAAAATAGAGATTCCGATCCAGTAGCCAAATGGAGCAGAACCGCGTTTTCCCGTTTAATCCGTAGATTCCCACCCTCTGAAGCCCCTCCCGGAATGTGATCGCGATCACTCGACAGTGTTCATCGCGGATGTTAGGCTTCGGGTGACCCTTATCCCGGAAAATTTCTGTCGCCACGTCCGGGACCGTTCGTGATAAACCATCAAATTTCCGCTTGGGAGGAACTGTGCCTGTATTGAATTTGAGTGCTCTGAATGGGGTAGATTTTTTTCTGGCCATGAGCGTTATTTCGCTTATTATGGCCTTTCTTTTTGCGCGCCAGGTCATCGGCTCGTACACCGGCACCCCGGCCATGCAGCAAATTGCCGCGGCCATCAAGGAAGGCGCTGAGGCATTCCTCAAGCGTCAATACAAGACCGTAGCGGCCGTCCTGGTTCTGCTGCTTCCCTCATTCGCCAACGCGCAGGAAAAAGCGAGCGGAGGCGAAGCCAGCCTGGTGCTGCCGAATCTGTCGACCGTGAATCACTTCGGCTTGAGCGGACCCGCCCTTCTGATGATCGGATTGCTCTTCTGCGCCGCCGGACTGCTATTTGGCCTGACGATCTTCATGCAGTTGAAGAACCTGCCGGTTCATAAGTCGATGCGCGAAATGTCCGAGCTGATTTATGAGACCTGCAAAACCTATCTGGTCACGCAGGGCAAATTCATCCTGGTGCTCTGGCTCTTTATCGCGGCCATTATTTCACTGTACTTTGGCTGGCTGGCACCGGTGCCCGGTGAGCCGGTTTGGCTTACGTTGGGGATCATTCTGGCGTTTTCGCTCGTCGGCATCGCAGGCAGCTATGGCGTGGCGTGGTTCGGAATACGCGTCAACACCTTTGCCAACTCTCGCGTGGCCTTCGCCAGCCTGCGCGGCAAACCCTATCCGTGCTTTGCGATTCCGCTTAAGGCTGGCATGAGCGTCGGCATGATGCTGATCTCGGTCGAGCTGCTCATCATGCTGTGTATCCTTCTGTTCGTCCCGGCTAACTTCGCCGGCCCCTGCTTCATCGGCTTCGCGATTGGCGAATCGCTGGGTGCCGCGGCGCTGCGTATTGCCGGCGGCATCTTCACCAAGATCGCCGACATCGGCTCCGATCTGATGAAGATCGTCTTCAAGATCAAGGAAGACGATGCGCGCAACCCTGGCGTCATCGCCGACTGCACGGGCGACAACGCGGGCGACTCGGTCGGACCCAGCGCCGACGGCTTTGAAACCTACGGCGTCACCGGCGTGGCCCTGATTACCTTCATTCTGCTGGCAGTCAAGAGCCCCGCGACGCAGGCTGAATTACTGGTCTGGATCTTCGTCATGCGCGTGGCCATGCTCATCTCCAGCTCGGCCGCCTACTTCCTCAATGGCATCATCGCCAAGATGAAATACAGCAAATCCGACGAGATGGACTATGAGGCGCCGTTGACCTCACTCGTCTGGATCACTTCCATCGTTTCCATCATCCTGTCCTACATCGTGACCTACCTAATGCTTCCAAATCTCAACGGTGACCCGACGATCTGGTGGAAGCTGGCATCGATCATCTCCTGCGGCACCTTGGCTGGCGCGCTCATCCCTGAATTGGTCAAGGTCTTCACCTCAACCAACTCGGCCCACGTGCAGGAAGTTGTAACCTCCGCGAAGGAAGGTGGTGCTTCTCTCGGTATCCTTTCTGGATTCGTCGCCGGCAATATGTCAGCCTACTGGCTGGGATTGAGCATGGTCGCACTCATGGGCCTCGGCTATTTCTTCAGCAGTTTGGGCGGGTCCATGGATGCCATGATGCTTGCTCCCGCCGTCTTCGCATTTGGCTTGGTTGCCTTCGGCTTCCTCGGTATGGGTCCGGTCACGATTGCCGTCGATTCCTACGGTCCGGTAACCGACAACGCTCAATCCATTTACGAATTGTCGCTGATCGAAACCATTCCCGGCATCGAAGCTGAGTTGAAGAAGACCTACAACTTCGACGTAAAGTTCGAACGCGCAAAGTACCTGCTCGAAGCCAATGATGGAGCCGGCAACACCTTCAAGGCGACGGCAAAGCCGGTGCTGATCGGCACAGCCGTTGTCGGCGCAACCACGATGACTTTCTCGATCATCATGGCTCTGACCCACGGACTGACCATCAACGTAGAAAAGCTCTCTCTGCTGCATGCGCCCTTCATGCTCGGGTTGATCTGCGGCGGGGCAATCATCTACTGGTTCACCGGCGCATCCACGCAGGCGGTCTCGACCGGTGCCTACCGCGCGGTCGAGTTTATCAAGGCCAACATTCATCTGGAAGGCGCGGAGAAGGCGTCGGTCGCGGACAGCAAGAAGGTGGTGGAGATCTGCACGAAGTACGCGCAGAAGGGTATGTTCAACATCTTCATCGCCGTCTTCTTCGCAACCCTTTCGTTCGCGTTCATGGAGCCATTCCTGTTTATCGGCTACCTGTTTGGCCTCGCGATCTTCGGCCTTTATCAGGCGATCTTTATGGCCAATGCAGGCGGCGCATGGGACAACGCGAAGAAGGTTGTAGAGGTCGACCTCAAACAGAAGGGAACACCTTTGCATGACGCAGTAGTCATCGGAGACACCGTCGGCGATCCGTTCAAGGACACCTCGTCGGTGGCGATGAACCCGATCATCAAGTTTGCGACCCTCTTCGGATTGCTTGCCGTCGAACTTGCAGTGACGCTCACTGCGAGCAACCCGGCGCTCGCGCACATCCTAACCGTCGCATTCTTCCTGGTGTCGATGATCTTCGTGCGCAGATCGTTCTACGGCATGAGGATCGAAACCAAGGAAAGCAAATGATTCCTGTCCTTTAAACCAAACCGCTCCTGACTGGCGGACACCTGAAAGACCAAACGGCCCCACGCGACAAGCGTGGGGCCGTTTTGCGTTTAAGATATTGCCGGCGAAGTCTCAAACCGGCCTCCTCAAATTACCGCAAACCCAGTTTCCAAGAAACAGGTTCTGAGGTTTTGATCGACCGACGCGGTTTACTTCCGGTTTGCCGACAGACCGTCCACGACCGGTCAAAGATCCTTCTTAATCGACGCCAAGATCCTTAGCGATCCTCGCGTGTCTTATGACATCTTTGGCTTTTAATCCCTGCTGATCCACGAAAACAGCAACCACGCAATCCCACACACTCTGAGGTGACCACGGTAGTACCTCGGCAGGAGCAGGCAAAGGCGTGTGACGGCCAAAAAACAGGAATACCTTTTCACGATGTGTAATGACCGGCAAATCTTCAGAAGTGACCGGAGATTGCAACGGAGGAATTTGCAACTTCGAGCAGATCAACTCATAGAATTGTCCAACCGTCTCGACCTTCGCAGCTTCTTCATCGCTAATGTCGATGGAGAATAGCTCTTCTACGCGAAGGATAATCTCGACTGCATCAAGTCCCATGTCTCTAGACTAGCGTGTCGTCAGCAGTTCTCGGGTGTATCACCGCCCACTCGGAAGTTTCTCTGAAATACGTGAAGAATCCCCTGCGCGCAGCTTAAGGTTTGGCAAGGTTGGCCAAAACTCCTACACTTGAGTTGAGGTATCGCATGCCGACTCGCAATGTCAGCCTGACCAAGGAATTGGACCAGTTTGTCGCCGCCAAGGTTGAGGCTGGACTTTACGCCAATGCCAGTGAGGTGATGCGCACGGCCTTGCGTTTGCTCGAAAGAGATGAACGGGAATACGAGGAAAAGCTGGCTGTGCTCCGGACGGCCATAGAGGTTGAATCAGCCAGCGGGATTGCCGCCCCCGGCGTTTTCTCCCGCCTTCGCAAGAAACACGGTCTCCCACCGAAACCGGCGGGGTGAAGATCGTGCGTGTTCTGCACCAGCAAATGATCCCAACCAAGCCGCGCTTCGAGCAGTGAAATTCGACGCACTCGGAGCGCTTACTGAATGGCGAGACCGAAACACCCTCGGGCCGCATTGAGGCATCTCAACCGTCTCGGGCTTCCGTGGCATCGCTAATTGGATATTCACCCGAATCTCCACATCTCCACAGCCTGAGCAGCAATCTGCACCGTTCTTGCATCTTGTGGCCACTCCCAGCGAGGACTAGGCTTGGTTTTGAGAGCCGGCAATCCAGGAATTGGGGTTGCACCGGATGTTGGGCAGATTGCGCAACTGGAAGCCGCACGCCGCAAGGGGTTCGGGAGCTTTCCACAAGTAATTGCCAGTGTTTGGAAAGTTGATGCGGGGAATGTAAAGAAAATACAAGATATTGGGGTTTCCTGTTGACAGATACCATAGACAGCGGTATTTTTGCAACTGCGGCTGTAATCGGAATGTAATGAACGACGGCGTGAAAAACCGCCGGAAAGCCGCTGAGATTCAAGAACTCGCGGCTGATTATCAGCTCCCCGTTTTTATGATCGTTGCCTAGGATTTTTCCTTGCTCTTCTCCAGATTTTCATGCATCTGAAGAGAGCCAGAGACTCACTGACTTTACCTATAGAGAGGATTCCATGAACGAGGTCCAGCTTCCAACTTCTACCGCAGCCCCACAAACCACCCAAACTCAACGGGGACTGATCTTTACGCGCCGTTTCACCACCGAGGGCGTCTCCCCTTATGACGAGATCCTGTGGGAGCAGCGCACTGCCTCGATTACAGACAGCAAGGGCAACACCATCTTCGAGCAGAAGAACGTTGAAGTGCCGGCCGACTGGTCGATGACTGCGACCAATATCGTGGCCTCGAAGTATCTGCACGGGCAACTCGACTCGCCGGAGCGGGAAACCGGGGTCCGCCAGTTGGTAGGCCGCGTGGCCGAAACCATTCGCGACTGGGGCATGATGGGAGGCTACTTTGCCACCCCCGAGGATGCGGCCATCTTCCATGACGAGCTGGCGCACATGCTGCTGACCCAGAAGGTGGCCTTCAATTCGCCAGTCTGGTTCAACGTGGGTTGCGACCGCCTGGAGCCGGACGCGGACGGCCAGAACTGGCACTGGGACCCTTCGACCGGCGGCGTGCGTTACTCCGCCACCGGCTATCACAATCCCCAGTGCTCGGCCTGCTTCATCAACGCCGTCGACGACTCGCTGGACTCGATCCTCACCTTGGCCAAGACTGAGGGAATGCTCTTCAAGTGGGGCTCCGGAACGGGAACCAACCTGTCCTCGATTCGCGGATCGCAGGAGACGCTCTCGGGCGGCGGCCAGGCTTCAGGACCGCTCAGCTTCATGCGCGGCTTTGACGCCTTTGCCGGTGTCATCAAGTCCGGTGGCAAAACCCGCCGCGCCGCCAAGATGGTGATCCTCAACGCTGACCATCCGGACATCATGGACTTCATCGATTGCAAGGCCAAGGAAGAAAAGAAGGCCTTCGCACTCATCCGCGAAGGTTACGACGGCTCGGGCCCCGATTCAGAAGCCTATTCCTCCATCTTCTTCCAGAACGCCAACAACTCCGTTCGCGTCAGCGACGAGTTCATGCGCGCCTACGAGAACGACGGCGACTACACCACCTACACGGTGAAGGATCGCGAGCCGGTAAAGACTTACAAGGCGCGGGAGATCATGCGCAAAATTGCCGAGGCCACGTGGTTCTGCGGCGATCCCGGCATGCAGTTCGACTCCACCATCAACCGCTGGCACACCAGCAAGAACACCGCCCGCATCAATGCATCCAACCCCTGCTCGGAATACATGTTCCTGGATAACTCGGCCTGCAATCTGGCCAGCTTCAACCTCATGAAGTACACCACCCCGTCGGGCGGCTTTGACATTCCCGCCTACCGTCACTCGATCTCGGTGGTCATCACCGCCATGGAGATCCTTGTCGATAACTCCGGCTACCCAACCGAGGCGATTTCGAGAAACTCCCACGACTATCGCCCGCTCGGCCTCGGCTACGCCAACCTGGGCGCGTTGCTGATGGCCATGGGCCTGCCCTACGATTCCGCAGTCGGCCGCGACCTTGCCGCCGCTCTGACCGCCATCATGTGCGGCCAGTCCTATCTGCAATCGGCCATCGTTGCCGCCAACTGCCCGCCCATCTCCTCCGCCACGCCGCTCACCGCAAGAGTCGAGCGTCAAGGCGGAGCCTGCCCAGGCTTCTACGTCAACCGCGAGCCATTCCTCGACGTGATCCGCATGCATCGCGCCGAGGTCAACAACATCGGCACATCGCGCCTGAGCGGCGAGCCTTTTGCCGTGCCGCAGCTCGACGCCCTCATCGCAGCCAGCCGCGAGTGCTGGGACATGGCCCTGGTCTACGGCGAGCGCTACGGCTATCGCAACTCGCAGACCACCGTCCTCGCCCCCACAGGCACCATCGGCTTCATGATGGATTGCGACACAACCGGCATCGAGCCCGATCTGGCGCTGGTCAAGTACAAAAAGCTGGTCGGCGGCGGCATGATCAAGATCGTCAACAACACCGTGCCCGAAGCCCTCTTCAAGCTCGGCTACTCCTCCGACGAAGTCAACGCCATCGTTGCCTACATCGACGCCACCGGCACCATCGAGGGCGCGCCCGGCGTCAAGCCTGAGCACTTGTCCGTATTCGATTGCAGCTTCAAGCCGGCCAAAGGCACGCGCTCCATCCATTACATGGGCCACATCAAGATGATGGCCGCCGCGCAGCCGTTTCTCTCCGGCGCAATCTCGAAAACCGTGAACCTGCCCCACGAGGCCGGCGTCGAAGAAGTTGCCGAAGCTTACGCCGAAAGCTGGCGTCAGGGCATCAAGGCCGTTGCTATTTATCGCGACGGCTCCAAAGGCACGCAGCCGCTGAACACCAGCATGGACGCCAAGCGCGAGCCCTCAGTTCTCGACCTAGCCGCCGGTCGCGTGCTCTCCCAGTTGGCCGCAGGACAATCCGGCGCCGACGCCGACGTGAAGGCTCTCGAAGCCAAGCCCAACGACAAGATCGAAGTCACCGCCAAGTCGGTCGTCCTCGCTGCCGCCTCCTTCCAACGCGCGTTGGAGGAGATCGCCCAAGCCGCCGCCGTGCCGCTGCTCCAGCCCACGCCTCAAGAGGAGCCCGAGCCCGAAGCCGCCAAGGCCGCCACGCAGGACCTCAACGGCCCACCCCGCGCCGTTCGCCATCGTCTGCAGGACGAGCGCGCCTCCGTGACCCACAAGTTCTCCATCGCTGGCCACGAGGGCTACATCACCGTCGGCCTCTATCCCACCGGGCAGCCGGGCGAAATCTTCATCAAGATGGCCAAGGAAGGTTCCACCGTCTCTGGCCTCATGGACGCCTTCGCCACGTCGATCTCGCTCGCCCTGCAGCACGGCGTGCCGCTCAAGGTGCTCTGCGAGAAGTTCGCCCACACCCGTTTTGAGCCCTCTGGCTGGACCGGCAACGAGCAAATCGGCTACGCCAAGAGCCTGATGGATTACATCTTCCGCTGGCTCAATCTGCGCTTCCTCTCCGGCACGCAGTTGACGCTTTTCTCGAGCTTCGCTCCGCAGGCGCCGCAATTGCCCGCCTCGCCCAGCATGATTCCCGAGTCTGAAATGGAAGAGTCGAGTTCCATCTCGCAAAATCATCTAGCCAAGCTTGCCGAGGAAGTAGCGCGCCGGCTGAATCAAGTCAGCGGCCAGGCTGGCAGCTCCGGCAGAGGCAACGCAGGCACGTCAGGCGGCGGCATAGCGCCCGAGACGCGTTTTGCGGATTACGGCACAACTCCCGGCTTCGATCCAAAAGCTGGCCCCGCTCAGCCTGTGCCACAGCTTACAGACCGCGGCATCTACCACGCCGCCGACGCCATGCGCGAGATGTACGAAATGGGCGACGCTCCCAGTTGCTCAGTCTGCGGCGCAATCATGGTCCGCAACGGCAGTTGCTACCGCTGCATGAGCTGCGGCTCCACCAGCGGTTGCAGCTAGGCGTTGTCCGAAATGCGGTAAAAGGCCAACTTACGCACCAGTCAGCCTCGATGATGCTGCGTAAGTTGGCCGACGTGTTTGTGCCGGCGAAGGGAGCTTCGGCGTCGGACAGGTAAGCGCAACTCTCTTGGAGGTTTGGAATTCCTGTTGACACTGCGTTGACTTGAGAAACATTGGTCAGCGGGGTATCGTCAGAGAGCCAGCGTAAACAAAGGAAGAAATGCGGATCGTAGGGTTTGAGCTACGCTGATGAGGTATCAGCGCGCCTAGACTCAAGGACAACGGATTCGCCCCAGAAATATAAAGGGATCTGACTTAGGAAGCCAAAAGGGAATTGGCGAAATCTCCATTTGGGGCATCAAGCGTCTCGTCAGTTAAGGGAAGGACTGATTGTAATGGTTTTTGAATCGCCTTGGTATGTTCTGCTGAGAAGTTCGTAACCAGCGCTTCCAACATGGGGTGCCGCAAGTCCTCACTTGAACCAACGTGGTAGAAGTGCTCCTTCGTGAAGATATGGAATCCTTCGCATCGCCATTGTTTTTCCATTGCCCAATTCGACCGAAATTCATTACTGTGCCAAGTAGACAGGACAAACTTGCAGGGAAGAGAAGCGAGTTGCTTCCCAAGTTCATCTTCGTCTTCTTGGGACCAGCTATTAAAGTAGTCAACATGCCGACCAGCATAAGGTGGGTCGGCGTAAACGATGTCGCCCTCAGCCAATTCCGGGAGAGTCTCTCTGAACCCCGACACACGAAACTCCCAGTCCACCTGGGAGATCACGGAAGATATTGCGGACACTTGGTTACATATCTTGGTGATATATGCAGCCGCAAAACGATCTGGCTTGCGACAAAATGGGACATTGAAAAGTCCCTTCTTGTTAAACCTCATTACCCCGTTAAAGCACGACCTATTTAGGAACAGAAAATCAAGAGAGGTGGGTTTGGAGTTGAATCGTTTTCGCACTTCATAAAAATGATCTTCACCCTTCAATCTGAGCGCTGCCCCTTGCTCTCCGAGAAAATCTCGCACCCTGGCAGCGTCAAGCTCCCGCTTCTGAATATCCCGATAGAAGTTGACAATGTGTATATTTGAGTCGCAGAGCAAGGCTCTGGGCGGTTGAAGATTGAGAGGCACAACACATGAGCCGCAGAACGGCTCTACCCAACGGTTGAATTCTTGCCCGTTCACCAGTTGGCGAATATCCGTCACGAGTTTAGTCTTGATTCCTTGGCATTTAATGGGGGGGACCAAAGGAGGAGTCATTGCGGTTCATCTCCATTCTCCGTGTCTTCACCGTTCGCTGGATCATCGTCCCCAAGATCAGCTATTTCGTTTTGGTGCTCACGCAATGCATCAATCCCTCGCTGTTTGTAAGCCAAGTAGCTCTTGAGATTCGTATATGGCCGCTCGATCTGAAGTGCCTCGGCCATATCTCTCGTGAGATAGAACATCCAATAGTCGTCGTAGATTTCTTCCCCTAGCATCTCAAAAGGACCGTTGCCTGCGACCAGTCCATCGATTTTAGCGATCGATCCTATATTCTTCGTGTTGCCTGCTCCAGGGAGCCACGAGGCTAGCCTGTACTTTGGTTGTGCGAAAAACTGAAAGTCCTTAATGACCGAAGGAATCTGCTCCAACTGGTCAAGCGTGAAAATCTTACGCTCGTCAATCGCATCTTCGCACTTCGTGTAAATGACGCCGAGAACAAAATGCCCCGAATATTGCCCGTACGGATAAAGGGTGTTCTTGTTGCTCTCTCTTTTACGAAAATACCCGGTAAATGCTCCAAGCGTCATCCCATTGACCTTTGACGCATCAATCCTATAAGTGCTCTTGATGTCAACCGCGAATTTTCTGCCTGATTCGTCGTGAACAAAGGTCAAGTCGGGATAGAAATTCTGATGTGGGGAGAGTTCGATCCTGAATCCATTGGACTTGGCGAACTCAACAAACATTGGGAAGAGCAGCAGTTCAAGTACCTTCGAAGTAATCTTTGTATCGACAGAAATTGTATAAATGCGCCGAAAGACATCGATGAATCCCTTAATGATCCACTCGCCCTCGTTCGTTGCGACGGCTTTCGCGAAGGAGGTTGCGTGCGCTTGCAGTCTTGCATGAAAATCGTTGGCGTCCATGAAGGAATGATACCAGTCCATCAGAAAAGAAGTTCTAAGGCAGGGCAGGTGGCCCGCACATCAACCCCGAAGAACCACCAAGAGCCTTGAGAAGCTGTGCCCCGTTCATCGCGGCTTGATCGCGATGAACGGGTCTTCGGAAGAGGTTGCAGGCCGACTACGCCGGGTGGCCCAAATCTCGATTCTGAGATGTGGGAGACGATGATCCTCAACTCGCCGCTTTTTCCTCCCGGAGGGAGGAAGTGAAAATAGCCCCGGATGGAGCGAAGCGGCAATCCGGGGACTGCGCACCAACCAGAATCCCCCGCCCCGTAGGGGCAGAATGACCTCCGATCATTCCGCAGTATGCCCCAATTCCAGACGTTGAGACCGGAAGACCCCACAGGCAGGGCCACCCGAAGAAAATACATTGCCCCAAACCACCTCAACACCCCGCCGGCCAACCCATCCGCCATTTTGCTACTGACGGATTTACAGCCGATCAACCAAATACCGGTAACCCAGCACGCTCCACTCTCTCGAAACTGGAGCATCGCAGGTTATCACTTTTCGCAAAACCAGCAACCTATATCTTCCCATTTAAACGAAAACCAACAACCTTTAACTTCAAATTCACCAAAAACAATCAACTTCTAACCCACTGTTTATCAAACAAATACTGCGCTAGTTCGCTCCACCTGGCAAGACGCGTCGGCCAGACTCGACGACTCCACTCATCGCCTTCGGCTCGGCTCGGCGACGAACTCGCCACGGCTGGCTTAGCGAATGCCTCGGCAAGCGGAAGCTCTTCCGGGTTGTCCTGTATCTCCGGCATAATCTCCTTCAAGGCCCCAAGCCGCTGCGGCCGCACACAATCGCGAAGTCCGAAGCTACTTGATTGCGAAAAATCCTGCTTGCATATAGGAATACCAAAAGAGATCTGCAGTTTTGAATCCAGATTCCTGGAAAAGACTGAGGTGCTCCCGTAAGGTGATAGGGAAAAATGCACGGTCGAAGCGTTCAAGATGTTCCTGAGCTGCCTCACGGCTTTTACCCTTGCGGATTTGGTAGGACTTCCAATATTCCTTGCCAATCTCGACGGTTCGTTCCGAGCCGGGCCTGATGTTCTCAAAGTTGAGAAAGAGACCACCCGGCTTCAGCAGCCGATAGCATGACTCCACCGCTGCCTGGCGCTGTTCCCGATCAAGATAGTGATGGCATTGGATCGCCGTGATCACATCAAACTGCGAGGCAAGCTCCTTATTCAAGTGTTGCGAGCCCGCGGCAGGCAGAATGCTCACCCTCTCTGGGTCAGCCGATTCAAGCTTCACGCGCGCCTGCTCCAACATAGCAGCGGATGGATCAGCTAGAAAGAATCGAGTGGCGGGAAACAAGGGCAAAGCCTTCATGATCAAAGTTCCTGTGCCGCCACCGGTATCCAACCATTGATTCGGGCTATCTTGCAACACGTGGACAAGATGGAAAACTTCTTCGTGGAAATTCGCGTAGAAAGGTACGGTCTTTTCCATCAGCGCATCGTACTCGGTTGCCAGGAACGGAGTGGCATTGTCGTTAGTGGCCATGTACCTGATTATATTTCTGCAATTGAACAATCTTGCGTGCCCGCCTCCCCCATGAATCCGGAGGGAGCGGGGGGGGTTCAACCCAATGTCACTTACTTTGCACTTGTGTTGCAATCGAGTGTCTCCCTGGATAGTATTTTCCGGAGCCCCACACGGCTCGCGGGTAGGTGCGCGTTTTACTTCGTTTGGGTAGTTTGG
>JBEKRS010000066.1:0-27909 GCA_049518535.1 Occallatibacter sp.
GCTCATCAGCATCAAAACCTTTGTCGGCGAGCACAATGTCGGCTTCGATTTGCGGCAACAACACATCGGCTCCATCCAGATCGCAGGCCTGACCGCCGGTCAGATGAAAGCCGATGGGGTTGGCGGAGCTCGCAGCCGTGGGAATATTTGTGACCATCGTCAGGAGCTTTTTTCACTACGGGCGTGACCGTGTTCTGGACGCCGAATTTGCCGCCATCCTGGATCAGCGCCGGTCCCTCGTCGGTGGCAAAGTTTCGTATCCACGAGAACAAGTCCTCAAGGAACAGGGATTACAGTTCGGGATGTCCGGGGAACTTGATCTCCGTCGCCTGCCGCTCGGCCGGACCTACAAAGACTGAATCCAGCGTGAAGCGAACCTCGTCCGCTGACTCGGCGACCACCAGAAGTCGCCGCGATAGCAGCACCAAATGAGTAACGAAGAACGGCTTCGCAGTATCCAGGCCCAGGAATGGAACATTGTTGATCCAGCTCTGAGCCAGTGACGTTACATAGTCTGAAATGATGCGGTAGTTTGAAAGATCTTGTTCGTCTTCGACCGAGTTGACAAAATCTTGGTTCGTGAAATTCAGCCCGAGCACATCACGAAGGTTGCCCAGTGTGCCGCCGATCTTGTCGGGATCGACAACCAGAGCACTCGACAGGGAGAAGGTGATTCCAGAGTCAGCATCTATCAATAGCAGCTTGAAGTACTGATTCACGTGGGTCATTCTGGGTCCCCCGAGGAACCCGAGTTCATTAACCAGTTCAGTGAATTGGCTTTTCACGACCGCTTTCAAGACAGTGACATCTTCTGTATCCGCCTCGGGATCGAGCATGTACAGCCCATCCAGCAAAGGCAGAGACTGATTGAGCGCCTCCTTGCCACGAATATAAATACTGGCTTGAGCGCGGGTGATTCCTCCCAAGAGATCCGACTGCACGATGTAGGTGCGCGGTGTCCACTTTGACTCGATGTGGCCTTCGACCTCGGTCAGCGAGAAGGATCGGGTGAGCGCGCCGACGAACCCTTTTGTGTCGCCGGCCTTGAACTCCCAGCCCAGCACGTCGCCCATGGCTTTGGTCACCGTTTGGCCCAGCGAAGATGTGCCGGAGCCACCGCCCGCTCCGCCTGAGGCTTTGCCAGTGGCGAAGGCGGATAACCGACCTCTTCAGTCAAGATCGGATACGCTGACAGATCCGTAATCGGATTCTTGGCAGCCGCCGTTCCCTTTCTCAGTCCTCTCATGATCTTCGTCGCCATAATTCCTCCTCATTCAATGGGTAGGGTAGCCACCAAAACTGGTTCTGTCGCGGAACCGTATGCATTGTCGCCGGCATAGAGAAGGCTGTTGGGGACGGAGAAACGGCCTTGCCCGTCGGTTATCAATTGAAGAGTTTCCCCATTGGGAAGGAGAGCCGTAAGCTTGCGAAATCTGAACGGAAGATTGTCTTCGTCAACAAATTGATGGCTAACAGCGGCCTGCTTTTGCGGCTAATCGGCCACGGTGATGACTGTCACCTCGGCAGCACCGTCGCTCAAATCGACTAACGAAGGCGCGAATGTTTTTCCAGGATAATTCAGTTGAGCCACTCCAACCATGTCGCGTGGAGTCGGCAGGAAACCTTGGCTATCCATCGAGACAGGAAGGCCCTGCAATTCGAGCGGAGAGTTTTCCCAGCGAACTCCGGAGCATCCCTGGCGAACAAAAATGAGGGAGCGATTCGGATATTTACCGCATGGTCGAAAGCAAGCCCGCAGTTCCACAACCCGCTCGCAGCAGATACAGAGATACTTCGGAAACTGACCGTCATAGATATACCCGTCCAGCGCTCGCACCTCAAGCAAATACAGTTGGTTCTGCGCTAATCCGGCTAGCTCCGCCTCCTTGCTTCGTGGTACCCGAAAAGGTCCCCGGCTGAAATGCCAGGCTTGGCGCCGTAGTGGAAGGATTGGTGGTCAACGCCATGGCTTTGCTAGTAACGGGGCGGGTGGGGTTTGAATCGCCGTGGCCGACAACTGGACTCCGTCTAGAAATGCCTCGGCGTTCTCGATAAAGCCCTCGAAGCTGCTGTCATATGCGCGGAATCTAACTAGGCAGGTCTCTTCCATCTCGAACCGATCCCGCCCCGCAAAAATCTTCTAGCTAACATTTTCGGTGCGAATGGAGATAGACATCTTCCCGCTATGCTCCACCAATTCCTGCCAGCTAGCCGCCAGGGCTTTGCTGGTTTCATGCAATGGAGGTTGGCATTGCTCAATTTCCTGCCGAATTGTGCTTGCCCAGGGCTGCCACGCTCGCTGCGCATTACCCAGCCTCGCCAACTCCTTCAGTTGCTCGCACGACACGAGATCCGGCGCAAACTGCTCCTTGATGCGATGAAAGCTTTCCTGGCAGCGCATCAATGCAACACGGGCCACACCAATCAAGTACCGCTCCGGAATGATTCCAGAATCTGCGCCCGCTGCCATCCGCTTCGCTGACTCCTCAATCATTTTTTGGTCTTTCTTCTCGAATCAGATCAGTTCAGAAAGGCTCTTGCCTCCTAGCGGTTAGCGGTGGGTAAGGCTGAAAACACATTGCATCCACTGCCGCCGCGCATGCCTTTGGAAATGTCGCCACCACTTGCTTGGGAATCGTGCCTGCTCGGGGATTGGGATAGATTCGCATCCACGCCCGTGTGTATTGCTCTGCCTTCGTCTTGAAGCCCATGCGCCGCAGCAGTTCCGTGCTAATGAACAGTCGCAGATTCGGCGTGGGATGCGGTCCTGACGGGTTGAAAGCGAACACAGCCGATGGCGCACGTCCGATCACATCCATTAACGAACCCACAACTTCCGGCCCACCCAACAGAAGTGCGCTCATATCGGCGAACATCTCACCCAAACTGAAGCCACCTGCCGTCCCATGTCCGCCTTGAGCAACCGCAGCCCAACTTGGCGCGGTATCTCCTTGCTCAGTCCAAGATCGCTCTGCAGATTGTGACTAGCCTCGTACATCACCGCGCCTAGTGTCCACGGATTCACCAGCCGGTGGTAAGGTAACTGTAGAAGCGGAAAGGGTTGATCTGCTTGCCGATTCTTCTGACCGGAATTCTCCGGCGGATCATGTAGGGCGCGAACCCCGTCTTCATGTAGCAGAACGGCGGAGGCCTGATCGACAAGGTCTCCGAGTTTCTGAGCGGCACCGGCACTGACTGCACACCCAATCTTGCCATGGGCTATTACGACGGCAACACGGTGACGGCCCTGTGGAACTATGCGCAACGCTATGCCATGAGCAACATTTTTTTCGGATCGACCTTCGGCACCACCGTCATGGGTCAAACCTTCATTGAGCATGCGTTCTCTAGCTACATGCAATCGAAGCCGTTTCTGATATTGCAGGGGACTCAGTCTGTGTGTTCCCTTCGCAACGGCGCGATCGGCAATCTTGCGGGCCAGATCTCTTCGTCTCTCAACTATACTTTGATCTACGCTCGCGTCGTTGTGTTTGGCCACTTTCACCTTCTTGACTCCTTTAAAACCAAGTTAACGCCGAATTCAGGATAGGGTGCACAAAATTGTATGCATCGACAGAAATAGGCAATAGATTGGCAGAATCAGGATACCGCTCGAAGGACATTCTTTCGTAGTCTGATTTACGAGCAAGTTGATCGCAATCCGCCCAGGAGGTTGAGGTAACTTTATGTACAAAGCAAAAGCTTATTCCGTTGCCAGCGCAACATCACCCTTTATTTCCACCATGATCGCGCGTCGCGATCCCAGCGAGCACGACGTCCAAATCGAGATACTCTTCTGCGGCATCTGCCACTCCGATCTCCACCAGGCCCGCAATGAATGGAGTGGAGTCATGCCCACCGTCTATCCTTGTGTCCCGGGCCATGAAATAGTCGGCCGCGTCACGAAGGTCGGCTCCGCTGTTACAAAATTCAAGCCCGGTGACCTCGCCGCGGTTGGCTGCTTGGTGGACACCGACGGCACCTGCCCCGAATGCAAGGCCGGCTTCGAGCAGTTCTGCCCTAACATGACCCTCACCTACAACTTCCCCGACAAACACACAGGGGGCGTGACATACGGAGGGTACTCCGACAGCATTGTCGTTACTGAACGCTTCGTACTTCGCGTTCCGTCTAACCTCGATCTTGCTGGAACCGCACCTCTGCTCTGCGCCGGAATCACCACCTACTCGCCCATGCGTCACTGGGGCATAGCTAAGGGCAAGAAGGTCGGCGTCGTCGGTCTTGGTGGACTCGGCCACATGGGCGTCAAGTTTGCGCACGCCTTCGGAGCCCACACGGTGGTGTTCACAACATCGCAGAGCAAGAAGGACGATGCCCTTCGCCTCGGTGCCGATGAAGTTGTCATCTCGCGCAACGCCGATGAGATGGCCAAGCACGCGGGCAGCTTCGACTTCATCCTTGACGCAGTCGCCGCCGAACACGACATCAATGCGTATATTCAGCTACTCCGCCGCGATGGTAACATCACCATGGTAGGCGCACCAGAAAAGCCACTCGCCGTCTCCATCTTCGGCCTCATCTTTGGACGGCGCAGTCTCTCCGGATCTCCGATTGGCGGTTTACCCGAGACTCAGGAGATGCTCGACTTCTGTGGCAAGCACAACATTACCGCAGACGTGGAAGTCATTCCCATCCAGAAGGTCAACGAAGCCTACGAGCGATTGGCCAAGTCCGACGTGAAGTACCGCTTCTCCATTGATATGGCTTCGCTCAAATCTGAGTAACGGCTAAACGACGTACCTTGATTCGCTACGAGGCAGCCCGGCCCAAACAGTTCCAAACAATTCGCAGGAGAAACAAATGCAAAAGCGCAAACTGGGAAAAAACAATTTGGAAGTATCCGCAATCGGGCTTGGCTGCATGGGAATGACCTTTTCTTATGCCCCGTTCCCGGAAAAGAAGGATTCGATCGCTCTTCTCCGTGCGGCCGTCGAGCGCGGCGTCACCTTCTTTGACACCGCCGAAGTCTACGGCCCCTTCAACAATGAAGAGCTCGTGGGAGAGGCACTTGAGCCCTTCCGCGGGCGAATCGTCATCGCCACCAAGTTCGGATTCGACATCAATCCGGATGGAAGTCGTGGCCCGAGGCCGGTGAACAGCCAGCCCGAGCACATTAAGCAGGCCGTCGAAGGCTCGCTCAAGCGCCTGAAGACCGATGTCATCGATCTTTACTACCAGCACCGCGTCGACCCCGACGTACCCATTGAAGACGTGGCCGGGGCCGTCAAGGACTTGATTGCCGCGGGCAAGGTCAAGCACTTCGGCATGTCAGAGGCTGGCGCAAAGACCATCCGCCGCGCTCACGCAGTGCAGCCGGTCACGGCGCTGCAAAGCGAGTACTCGCTCTGGTACCGCACTCCCGAGGAGGAAATCATTCCTATGCTCGAAGAGCTCGGCATCGGTTTCGTTCCTTTCAGCCCGCTCGGCAAAGGCTTCCTGACGGGAAAGATCGACGAGAACAAGACGTTCGAAAAAACCGACATCCGCAGCAGTATCCCGCGCTTCACCCAAGAGGCTCGCAAGGCGAACCAGGCGCTGGTCGATCTGCTTGGGGAGATTGGAATGCGCAAGAGCGCAACACCTGCGCAGATTGCGATCGCGTGGCTGCTTGCGCAGAAGCCATGGATTGTTCCTATTCCCGGCACGACAAAGCTTCATCGCCTGGATGAAAATAACGGAGCGGCGGCGATCGAACTATCGGCAGACGATCTTCGACAGATTGAAAGCGCCGCATCGAAAATCCATGTGCAGGGCGCACGTTATCCGGAACACCTCGAGAAGATGACTGGCATCTGAGCGGTTGAATTAAGTCGTTCAGGTTCGCAGGAGAAAACAAGCAATGGAAATCAAGCGAAGCGGTTCCCAGCCCTCGCGCAGCGGGCCGGCGGATTATTTCACCGGTACGGCACGAGTCGATCCTCTGTTTGAAGCCCCCGACCCCGCGCGCGTCGTCGGCGCCAGCGTCACCTTCGAGCCCGGTGCCCGTACTGCGTGGCATACGCATCCGCTCGGTCAGACGCTGATCGTCGCATCCGGTTGCGGACGGGCGCAGCGATGGGACGGCACGATCGAGGAAATTCGCCCCGGCGACGTCATCTGGTTCGCGCCGGGAGAGAAGCATTGGCACGGAGCTACGCAAGCCACAGCGATGACTCATATTGCCATTCAGGAAAAGCTCGATGGCAAAACCGTCGATTGGATGGAGCAAGTGAGCGACGAGCAATACGGAGCATAGTTCCCCGGCACCCATTACGGGTTGCCGCACCAAGACCGTTCCTTGGGATCAAAACGGCTCACCAGACAATCGATAAGGCGGAGCCGGAGGTTCTTGCAAATCTTGTCGGCTCGCATCGGCGAGACCTCAAAAGAAGGTCCGCACGCCAACACTCGCGGTGGTACTCTGCTTGCATGGATTGCGAGCCATCGGACTCAGTCTATGGCGCCAATATCGCGGCCTTGGCGTATCTTCCGATGTAGAGTGCTTTCGGCTGCACATTGGATGCCGCCGAAGAAACAGCGAGTTATAAGTTATGGACATTGAGATCGTTGTTATCGGTGAATCGAGTAAGTGGGTTCTGAACTATCCCCGCATTCGTATCGGACTGGACCCAAATTGTGAAGTGAGTTTGCCGGCGGGAAAATATCCCGCCGTATCCGGCGAACATGTGACGCTTCAGGTGATGAATGGCGCGGTCACTTTGGTCAAAGGTGAGCGTTCGAGCGGCGAAACCTATCTGAATGGTCATACTGCCGGCACCGGCTTTGCGATTCGATCTGGAGATATTCTTCGTCTTGGCGCTGGAGGACCGGAGCTTCGCATTCGCCTGCTGGAGCGGGACGCGCATCCCCTGGCCGCGGAACATGAGCCAACGCGCGTGATGCATGAACCCACCCGCATCGTCTCCAGTCCGGCAACGACGGTTTATTCCTCCACGCAACCCAATGCACAAGGCGCAGCTAGACGTTATAACTATTCAACCGAAGTCGTTCAAGGCGCCTCTGCCAGTCCCAGAGATCTTCCGCCTCAATCCGTCGCGGGGCGCGCCGCAGAAGGTGAAAGCATGAGCAGCCTTGAAGACAAGCTGAAAACCATTCGGTATATTCTGGTGGCAAATCTGACCATTCTTGTCGTCCTGCTGGTTTGGATATTTGTGCAAGGCAGGGAACTTGCCGAGAACCGGGACGAGTTACAAAAATTGCGTGCACAGGCCGAGAACGCTGTAACTCAACTTACTCCCGCGCTCGATGCAAGACTCGGCGTCTTTGAAAAACGCATGGACGGCATGGATGCAAAAATCGCCGATGCTCAGGATCGCATGGTCAAAAGCATGGATGCGCAGACCAAGCACGCCGAGGACCGCCTGGTCGATCGCATGAACACTGCAATTCCCGCCATGCTGGACAAGTTTATTGCCGGGAAGTTTCCGACGCTGAAGCGTTAGCTGCACAAGTGAGCCTGATGACATCCACAGTTTCAGGAGTTCACAGTTGGTGGAATTCTCTGCGAAATGTGTGTGGAAGTCATTTATTTTGAGTTTCAGGCGTTGACTAAAGAATTACCTGCAAGGTTTTGAAAATATAAAAAGGGGGGAGGGGGGTACCGGCAAGAAGCGGAGTTTCCGGCTCCTTTGCAATTACTTTCGGCGCTCGATCACAGTTTGTCATCATTGCCCTCACGGAACTCCTTCTCACATTGTGCGTCAGTGAAAGGTAATTTTATGCAAGGACTTGCCATCCAAACGGACCGCCTTCGACGCGGAGAACTGATGGTTTCGCCCGCCAAACCTCTGCGCTGCCTACTGCGCCGCCGATGCGGAGTGGGAGTAGGACTCAAAGCCTTTGAGAAAGACTGCCAGGGGCAGCATGAAGACTCCATCTGGATCTGGATGCGTGCCCCAGGGGTTGCGCAGGGTCACGGTCTGCGCAGCCTCATCGTATTTCAATATCGTGTAACAGTGCGCAGGAACCCACGAATCCATCTTGGAGAACGAGTCGCCGCTGTTTGCCGTGCTCCACGTTCCGGCCACCATCGCGACATGGCCTGCGCGGAACAGCCGCAGTTCTTCCATCGTCATCGCGTGATCGGCGACCGGGCCCGCGTAAGCTTTGCCCATGAAGGCCTCGATGACCCGCACCGGAATCCCGCCCATCCCCAGGCTTTTGTAGGCGCCGAAGACCTCGCCATCCTCCTGAACGGTTCGCGCCACGGTAAGGAAAAATCCCTTGTCATCGAGGAATCCAACCAGCGCTTGTGCCGTGGCAGCAGGAACCCCCGCGGTGTGTAACTCCGACGTCAGGCTCTGTTTGAGCGAGGCTTGGTCCATCGATCCGTCCTGACTCACCACGGAACGAACAGCGCGATCATAAGCCACCAGCAGCAGACCGTACTGACCGAGCAGCGAGAGGGCCATTGGCTTGGTGAATGCAGGAATCGAATCCGATTTTTGGATGGCGCTGACCAGGCCTTGCCGCAGAGCGCGTTGCGCGTAGGCTCTCATCAACACCGCGACCCATGTGCCATCCGAGCGGTCGTAGCCGTGCGACCGCCCGTACTCCACATCTTCTGGATACACAAGCTCGGCTGGTCCATCCTTGAAGCGAACCCGGTAGCCTCCGCCGGAGTCCTGACTGATAGCTCCGCGAAGAGTGTTGGGCGCAGCTTGGGCCAACGCCGCAATTGAAGCATGAAAGTAGCAACTACCCAAATAACCCTGACGCACCGCCTGCGGACTAATACCATGCGCTCCATAGAGCGGAGCCGCAACCTGAGCCCAACTGGTCTCCGTCAATCTGACCTCAGCCAAACAGCTTCCCAAGAGCAGCACGGCGATCCAAGCAAATGGCTTCCCCATCTCATTTCTCCTCTTGCCGACCATGCTCGCCCTGATCCAGGTCTGTGACTTCGACGATGTTGGGTTGGCGCAATTGGTAGCCGTTCCTATTGCATCTTTTTCAGCCGATCGCAGCCCCATTGATTGCCCATATCACAGCCCCGGGTGAACAACCTCCGGGCTCTCATGGGATTCTTTTCAACGCCGCGGCCGAGCAGGAAGCAAGTGCCGAGACTGCTGCATCCAACAGCATTGCCTGCTTGACAAGCCTTCAAGTAGAGAGACGCAGCATGTATGTCATCCTGTTGCACGCCGCGGCCGTTCCAATAGATGTTGCCGAGATTGTTGCAGCCCACCGCATCGCCCGCATTGCAAGCCTTGTCATAGAGAGTCGCGGCACGGGAATCGTCCTTGGCCACGCCGTTGCCGTTCGCGTACATGAGGCCAAGGGTAGCGCAAGCCTCTGGAACGCCCTTTGAGCAATTTCGATCGAAGAGAGCAGCTGCCTCTGCGAAGCGGTTAGCCTTGTAGAGAGAAACGGCCTGCTGTTCGACCTCCGCGCTACTTGGCTCTGCAATCGGCGGCTTGATCTCCTGATGCCTGACCTCCGGCGGTTTAACGTCCGCCATCTGCGCAGGCTTCTTTTCCTGCGGGCTTACCGGTTTTTCAATCGCCGGCTTGACTTGTGTCGCAGGCACACTCTTCGACTCCTCTGCAATCGCGGGCTGCTGCTGGCTCGTGTTCGGGCTTTGAACCGGCTGCTGCACTGTAATGGGCTGCGGCACCGGTGCTTGCGTCTGCTGCGGCTGCGGGTGCGGAAGATAGAGCCGTATCGCTGCAGCAACCGCAGCCGCAGCAAGAATCGCCAAGGCTCCCCAGGCCAGTCTGGGAAATTTCGGCGAGCCGGACTTCGACGCCGGAGTTACAGGTGGCTGCGGCGCAACCGGAAGCGGTATCTGCGGCTCGCGATTCTGTTCGAAGAGCGTTGCTGTCTGCTCCCGTCTAGGGACGGCTATCGTCTGCGACCCCTCTTCGCCGGAACCATGCTGCAATGCGCTGAGCAGGCTGAGCAATTCGGCGTCCTGTGGTCGGTCGTCGCGGTTCTTGGCAAGCAGGCGCATCGCCAAGCGATCCAGGCCATTCCAATCGGCCAGCTCCGGCCTCACTTCGCTTGGCGGCTTGGGCGTCTCCCCAAGATGTTGATTCATCCAGCCCGAGGTGTTGTGCGCGTGGAGAGGCGTGCGGCCGGTCAGCATCTCGTAAAAGACGCAGCCCAGCGCGTAGAGATCGGTCCTGCCGTCCATCTCCGCGGCGGGCATTTCCCTCCACTGCTCCGGTGCGGCGTAGTCGGGCGTGAGCAGAAAGCCGCGCGTCATGCTTTCGCGAGTCGCACTCTCGGCCATGGCCGCGATGCCAAAGTCGAGAATCTTGGGCTGCTCCCGGCCGTCGGCAGTATTCGTAAGCAGAATGTTCTCCGGCTTGATGTCGCGGTGGACCGTGCCGCGGGCGTGAGCTGCAGCTAGTCCGGCGGCGATGCCCCGCGTCAACTCCAACGCCCGCGGGATCGCAAGACCAGTAGGCGCTTCTTGCAGCACCGCGCGCAGGTTAGGGCCTTCCACGTACTCCATGGCGATGAACAGGCTGCCGTCTTCGCTCTGGTCGAGGTCGGTGACTTCGATAATATTTGGGTGGCGCAAGCGGTGCGAGGCGCGAGCTTCCATGCGGAAACGCTTGATGAACTTGGGATCCTTGCTCAGATCGCCGGCTAGAAACTTCAGCGCCACTTGCCCGTCCAGCAAGATATGCTCGGCTAGATAAACCACGCCCATCCCGCCCTGGCCCAACTTGCGTACGATGCGATACTTGCCGTGCACGAGGCTTCCCGCGACCAGCTCACGCGATACGATCAGCACCGCGCCGTCGATTGGGCAGTTGGTGTGCTGGTCGGGATAATCCATGTCGCAAACCGGACAGGTCTTCATCGCTCCCTGCCTGTTGCCGAGATTTCTTGGCGAAAGAATATCACGCTCTTGGTTGCCTTGGTTTGCGTGAAAGGTTTTCATCAGGGAAACGTTGCGTGCTACAGTGTGAGCATTCTCGGAATCTCGTATTGTTTATGTCTAAAGATGAGTCAATGCCGAAGGCTTTCTGGTTGATCGGGCGGGGAAATGACTGCGATCTCGTGGTGCCAGAGCCTTCGGTTTCCAGCCACCATTGCCGGCTGACGCATCATGCAGATGGCTTCACACTGGAGGATCTGGGCTCGACCAACGGAACCTTTGTGAACGGAGTGAGGATTGCCCCCGGCAAATCGGTATCGGTGCCGCATGGGGCGCGCGTGACTCTAGGCGACCAGACGCCAATGCCTTGGCCCATCGCGCCTGCAGCGGCAACCACTGTCCTATCTCCAACCAGCCCCAGCCGCGCCCACCAGATCACCGTCGGCCGCTCTGATGAATCCGATGTGCAGATCGACCTTCCCATCGTCAGTTGGAATCACGCCGTCATCACTGAGGAGAACGGCCAGTACATCATCGAGGACTGCAACTCGCGCAACGGAACGGCAATTGGAGAGTTGAGCAATCGCATTCAGAGAGCCGTTCTGAATCCCTCCGACGAGGTTTATCTCGGCTCCTACAAGATTGCCGCGAGACAGCTCCTCTCCCTGGAAGAAAAGGTCGAGATCGGCGAGGCCGCGTTCCAGACGGTTTCTTTTCGTGGCGATTCAATGGAGGCAGGCCGCGACCCCAAGTGCGACATTCCGCTCGATTTCCCAATGGTTTCCTGGCGACACGCGAGGCTCACCAAGACGCCGGCGGGCATTTTGGTCGAAGACCTCAGCTCACGCAACGGCACTTACCTTAACGGCATGCGTGTCGCCGGCAAAGTGCTGGCCAAACCGGGCCAGGAGATAGGCTTGGGCAGCGTCCGCTTTCAACTGCTGGAAAACGGTCAACTGGCGCAGCGGGACTACAACGGCAAGGTCACCATCGAGGCCAAGGAGATCGTGGTCCACGCGCCCAACGGCAAGCGTCTGCTGGACCCTGTCTCGCTAACCGTCTTTCCCTACGAACTGGTGGCGCTGATGGGCCCGGCTGGAGCTGGCAAAACTACCTTGCTCAAGGCTTTGAATGGCTACACCCGCCCGGTCGAAGGCACAGTGCTTTTCCGCGGCCAGAGCCTTTACGACTACTACGACCTCTATCGCCACATGATGGGCTACGTGCCCCAGGACGACATCGTTCATCCGCAGTTGACGGTGCGCCAGGCGCTCTACTTCTCCGCCCGCCTGCGCACGGACTTAACTGACGCGGAGATCGATACGCGCACAGAAAAGGTGCTGCACGATCTGGGCATCCCCGACAAGATCGACACTGTCATTGGTTCGCCGGAGCGCAAGACTCTTAGTGGAGGTCAGCGCAAGCGCGTCAACATCGCTCTCGAACTAATCACAGACACGCCGGTGCTCTTTCTGGACGAGCCGACCTCCGGCCTCTCTTCCTATGACGCCGAGTCGGTCGTAGATCTCTTGAAGGATCTTTCGAAGACGGGCAAGACTGTACTCACCACCATTCACCAGCCCAGCCTCAAGGTCTACAAGCAATTCGACGACCTGCTCATGGTTTCGCGCGATCGCGGAGACAAGCCCGGCGCGCTGGTCTACTTCGGCCCTGCTTACCCGGATTCGATCCAATTCTTTAACCCTCCGGCCGTGGGTCCAGCGGGTACGGCGCCGCATCTGAATCCGGAATTGAATCCCGAGATGATCTTTTCGGGGATGAACACGGTGCCGGAAACCAAGCGCACTGACACCTGGCGTCAGCGGTATCTCGCCTCACACTATCGCCAGGAATTCGTCGCCAACCGCTCCGGCAAACAGCCGGCCTCGACCGACAAGACTGGAGAAGAGAAACCGCGCCGCCAATTCGGCTTAGGACAGTGGTTGGCTTTGGTCAAGCGCAACGTCATCGTCCGGCTCCAGGACCGCGCCCAGACCGCCATTTTGCTGGCGCAGGCGCCGTTCTTCGCCTTGCTGGTGGCGGTTATAGGCCATCTGGATGATAAACACAATTTCGGCGAGCTGGCGCAGAAGCTGCCCATTGATCATTTCCTCATGGTGGTAGCCGCCATCTGGTTCGGTTGTAACAACGCCGCCCGAGACATCGTCGGCGAGTGGACCATCTACAAACGTGAGCGCATGGTCACCCTCAAGCTCGTCCCTTACGTCTTCTCCAAGCTCGCGGTGCTGCTGGCTCTCTGCATCTTCCAGTGCGGCTCCATGTTGGCCATCGTCTACCTGAGCTGCGGGCTGCGCAGTAATTTCCTCTACGACTTCATCGTTCTGCTGCTCTCGTCCATGATCGGCGCCGGGCTGGGTCTTGCCATCTCCGCGGTCTCCAAAACCAATGAAAGCGCCATTGCGTTGTTGCCCCTGGTGCTGTTGCCCATCATCGCCCTGGGCGGCGGCATGAGGGCCATCTACCTCATGCCCAAGCCCGGCCAGGTCATCAGCGCCGTCATTCCCTCCCGCTGGTCGTTTGAGGCCAATCTGCTTCATGAAACTTTAGACAAACAGTGGGGAGAGAATAAGCGTTCCGACGACAATTGCTTCCTTGATCAAAAGCAAATAATCGGCCCCAGCCCTCTGCCAGTCGGTAACGGCGACAACCCATCGTACGATCTCAAAGGTAAGCCGGGAATCTCAACTGACCTTGCCGAGAACAACTTTCCCGCCTACCTTATCACCTTTACCGACGCCCAAGGGAAAGAGCATACCTGCCGCGCCTGGGCCGACGAACAATACCCGCGCATCAACCCCACCGCCCATGCCTTCAAGTACCGCCATCCCTTCCCTGTCTCGCTGGCCGTGCTGGCTGCAATGCTGCTAGTGTTGATCTCTGGCGTCATCATTGTCCTGCGAAAGCGCGACAACGATCCGCAGTGACGGGGTGGATCTTGTGAAGATGCTTTACTTCGCGTCCCCAGTCGCGGGTGCCAGCAGATCCGCGGGCAGAAACGCTCCTGCCTGCTCGTCCTGAACCAGACCGATCACCCCAGCCGGCGTCACAATCGGCGAGCCAAAGACTGCTGCATCCACCGGTTCGCTCAGCTGGATGCCCTTGCCCTCACGATGCGCTCTCAGTTGCAGCACTTCCACCGACGGCTGCCTGGTTACCGCGTCCTCCCGCAGCCGGAAGACGGCTACCTGCTCCCAACTATCCTGGGCAGCCACGGCAGCCGTTGCTGCAGTAAGGCCCGGTGATGTGGGTGGCGCATGAAATGCCAACACAGCCATCGAGCCGGGCGCCGCGCGGAGCAATATCTTAATCTGCTTGTGACTGCTCCCGCCGACCGCGATCAGATTGCTCTGCCGAACTGTTCCGCGCAGCTCCACGGAGAAATCCTTGGCGCTGAGACTAAGAGGATCGCCATGCCCGATCGGTCGCAGCAGGATCTCCTGACTATCCTTTACAAGTTCGGTCGCGCCCGATTGCACCGCTTCCAGAAATTCCGCATCGTAGTTCCATGGCCCGTGCGCCTCGGCGGTGGTCACCACCCCTGCCGGCCCAACGCGAAAGCCCAAAAATACTGAAACCACCGGATAACTCGTGCCACCTTTTGTCAGCGCGTAACTCGATTTCACCGCAAACAGGCTGGTCTGCGCACTTATCTCTAGGTCGCGAATCCACTGGGAGCGCGTGTCGGGAATATACCTGGCGGCCGCCGATGTTAGCTCAATGCCTGAATCGACCACGCCCAAGATGGTCAGAGCCATACTGCGCTGTGTCTCTGTGCCGCCCACTTCCACCGGCACGTCCTGGCCGAGAGCCAACTCCACGCGGGGATGCTCGGTGTGCAGCGCCATTTTCTCAAGCAAGCTTAGCCGCAGGTCCGCCACCATCTCGCCCTCCACGCGAACGCTCTGTTTTTCGATCATCCTCCGCAGCGGCTCGGTCGTACGCAGATCGCGAAACAGAATCGTGACGTAAATCGGAGGCAGAGCCGTGGCGACGTCCTTTTTGAGTACCAACTCCTGATTCAACGGCGCGGCGAAGACCGGCAATCCATTTAGGCGGAGCGAGCAAAGGCGAAGGTTCTCCAGTGTGACCGACTGAGCCGCCGTTAGATTTAGATCCACGGCCAACCTCACATGCGCCGTGTCGATCTCCGCCACGCTGACTTCCTTCACCTGTAAGTCACCGAGCGCCGCTGCCTGCGCAGCAGGTTGAGCCATCATGCCCACTGCCGCCCACGCGCTCATGCCAGCGATCGCAACACGCAAAGCTGCATTCATCCCATTCCCCCTTCTCTCCATGCATGATAGCGCCCGCGGTTGGACGCGCGACTTATGGCTCGACGGGTTCGCCGGAATGTCTTGCTACATAAAGAGATCCCCGGCCATGGGACAAGAGATTTATGGGAGGAGGCGTAGCACCTTGCTAAGGTCGGGAATTAGTCCCGCTGGCAGCTGTGCGGATGGTCTCCAGAAGTTCCGCAGCCGAGACTCCCTTCAAGAAATAAGCGTGTGTAAAGTTATACCTGGATTTTTCGATTAAATTATCCGCTTCGTGCGGCGCGACGAGGACAAAACGACTGGATAACCGCTGCTTCGAATATTCCCCCAAAGCTTCACATTGACTGGTGCCCGGCCGCGCTGCCGCGTCGGACATAGATGATAGCGTCGGTTTTTGCGCAACTCCTATCGAAAATGAATTTCGATTCAGAGATCTGAATATCATTGAACCGTGACGGTTATCTGCACGGACTGCGAGACATTTCCAGTTGATCCGGCAGCGACAATTGTCACCGTGCCTGTAACTGGTTGCTGCGTGCCTCCACCGCCGCCGCCGCCTCCGCAAGCGGAAAGCTCGCCCGCAACGCCAAGCAGCGCCAGCAGCAGAAAAATACTCGTTGTGCGGAGATTACGCATTAGACGCCTGCGCTGAAAAGCAATCAGCAATAAAAAGACCCCGCTCGGCAACAAAAATAAAGTAGCCTCAGCAAAATGTCTGCCGTCACGCTCGGAGAACGGATGCAGTGCGGCCGCGGACGAAGATGCCGCAATTACGACTGTGCCAGTAAGCGCCTTATCCGACCCGTCGGCGGAGTAACTAGTGGGATTGAAGCTGCAACTAACACCGGAAAGCGTCGTGCCGCAGCTTGGGGTGATAGTGCCGGTGTAACCGCCGACCGGCGTAAGCGTAAGCGAGACACTCCCGTTGCTACCGGGAGAGAAGGTCAGGCTCGACTGATTGGCGGTAACGGAGAAATTCGGCTCAGTGACAATAACTGCGGCGGAGCTTGAAGCGGCAAAGTTAATGTTACCCAAGTAGGCGGCGGAGATTGAGTTAGTGCCCGGCGAGAGCGTCCCTGTATAAGTGGCAATGCCGCCTGCATTGAGTGTGGCGCTCCCCAACTGACTCGACCCGTTCAAGAAGTTCACCGTACCGGTTGGGGTGGCTGATGAGGAGGTTACCGTTGCCGTGAGGGTTACGTTTTGCCCTGGGTTCACGGTGACCGCGGAGGTACTCAGCATCGTTGTAGTCGAGGCCGCAACCGGGCTAGCCGCCGTAATGTGGACCGGAGTTACCTGCCATAGCTGTGTCTGGTTTACGGGCGTGATCCAATCCAGGCTGGTGCTTGAGGGGGATTGTTGCTGGATCGCGCCAGTCCCCGTCGCGGCAAGCACAAGGCCGCTGGACTTATTGACGATGGTGTAATAGCCGTTGCCGGCAGTCACCAGATTCCACTGTTGCGATGCGGTACCTGTTGCGGCGTTCAGCACAACGGTGCTGCCCGAGCTGCTCGATCCACTGTTATCGAGAACCAGTGCGGCGGTTCCCTGCGGCACATCGAGATTTGCAATCTGCAAGTAGCCGTCGCCGTTGCTTGTTATCGACCACTGCTGGTAAATTGTGGCGCCACCATTGCTAGTTACTGTGTCCAACGGCGTGCCTGATGACGTTGCGGAGCCGGATATTTCCAGAATCTTGCCACTTGAAACATTCACTAGCTTGTAAGCCAGCGTGGAGTCAATCTTGCCGCCCAAAGCGTCGGCGCCGCCAAGGATGGCAGAGTAGTTAGCCGCCGTGGATAGCGAGTTGCCGGAAGTATCCGCGTTGTCGAAGAGCGTCAGGCCATTCCAGGTGTATGTGGCGTCGATGGTGCCGTCGGCAGCGGTGTAGCCACTGCCCGAGGCTTTGGCTGTGTTTACACCTTCCGGGTCCCAATACTCGACGCCCATGCCCAGGTTGTCGGGCAGGCCCTTCAATACCGAGTTCACGTCGATGAGGAATTGACGTTGCCCTGCGACGGTGGCCGGATACCAGGGGTCATTGGAATCGAAGCCGTTTTCGTAGTGCTCCCCAACTTCAATCAGAAAAATCGGCTTGGCGATGGAGTTAGCTGCCGTAGTTAGCGCGGTCTGCTCCACTGGCTGCTTGTTCGGATTGGATGTGGCGGCCTGCACTGTCGTCAATGGACCGTGGTAAATGGGGTAGTAACTCTGGCAAACAGCATCATAAGGGACCGAGTTGCTGTTGACATAGCCGAAGAAGTTAGTTAGATCCCATGACGGTGTAATGTGAATGCAGCGCAGCGGAGGAGGGATAGAGGCTCCGATGGAGGTGTCCGATGCTGCGTCGAGCACTGCCTGCATGCCCTGTATCTGCAGCGCCGCGAAGGGACTGAAGTTGCTTCCAGTGGGCGACGCGAGTGAGCCGAAGAATCCCGTGTCCACCTCGTTGCCGATCGTTACCATATCGGGCATCACGCCTGCCGAACGGTAGGCTTCAACTTCCGCCTTAACGTAGTTATAGACGGCCGTTTGTGCCTGCGATAGCGTATAACTCGACCATTCTCCCGGCGTCGCAGTGGAGGAGCCGCCGTCGAAGAAGAGGGTTAGTTCAACCGCCATACCCAGTTGCTTGGCGCGCTTGGCCAGATCCAGGTCCGCGCTGTCGGTTTCCGCGTAACAACCGTTACCTGTGCACGTGGCCGGGACTGCCAATGAAGACCCCACCGTATAAGTCTGATAGGGCGGTACCGATGTGGGGCGAATGCGCACTAAGTTAATGCCGTGATCCTTCAATATCTGCAGAACGTCCTGAGAAGTTCCCGCATCGGTCCACCAGGGCAGGCTGGCGGAAACCCGATCCGCCTCCTGCTTTTCCAGCAGCGCATTGTCCACGCCCCGGAAGAATGCCGGGCGCAGCAGCCATTGCTGACTTTGCGTGGGAGAAGCCGAAGCCGCTGTCTGATTCAACGCCGCACCTGGCGCCGATGAACCACTAGATACGTCGAGAACCAGCCCCGTGGCCTGATTGGTTAAGACGCGGTAGCCGTTGCTCGTCGCACTTAACGACCACTGCTGAGTGGTAGTAACTGGTGAGCACGGATTCTGCACCGTGGAAGTCGACCCTCCGCTGGTCGCGCTGTCCAGGCAAAGCCCATTGCCGAGATTGCTAATTGCCCAGACACCACTGGACACCTTAGTCATCGCCCAACGCTGGCTCAAGCTCGTAAAGCTGCGGCTCTCGATCAGAACAGGCATCCCAGACGCGGTGGACCCATTGTCGAGGTCCATCTGCAATCCCGAAAGCTGATTAATGAAGTAATAAGTTTCTCCGTCGATTGGACTGATATCGACCGGCTCGGCAGGCTGCTGTGCCCAACAGGCTGTGGAGCGCAGAAAGCCGAGCAGAAGCAGCGATAGTAACGAAACGCCAGTGCCGGGCTTCCAGAGCCGCGCGCGCAGAGCCCGATCGTCTGTACTGGAAATCTTCATGGTCAAATCCCTTCGTTTCGCTTGCCATCTCGCTGGGGATCGCCGTCGGATAACGGCGGAGGGAAAGCGGCGACGACTCCTCCCTGTGCGTCTGTTAGCATACGGACGAACCGGCCATGACCGCATCCGACTAAAGACTGATTCGCTCCGAACAGGCCTCAGGCCTCCGCGCTGTGCAAGCCGACATGAGAGCACGACGATGGGCACCGAGGCAAAAGTGCCTTGCATCGCGGAATTCACCGTGGTCCTGGCGCGAAGAGAGAACCGTAAAGTATCGGGATGGCGCGATTTATGGTCGGCGAGCCAAAAAAAGAACCGCAATCCAACTTTCGTCGGATGCAAGTGCCTCTCTCTGAGCTTACTCTGCTCCGCGTGTTGAACTTTTTCAGGAGGTTTGAGGGTGAAAACGAATACATTTCAAATAGGGACCTCCATCAGTGTGATGATCCTCGCGATGGCCGTGGCGTTTCCCGCCTATGGCCAAAATGCAAACTCCGCAGAGATCAAAGGCACGGTGACCGACGCGTCAAATGCCGTGGTTCCCGGCGCTGATGTCGTCATCCAGAACACCGGAACAGGCGTAACAATAAGAACCCAGACCAACGGCGTCGGCATTTACGACGTACCTTCGGTACCCCCCGGCAATTACACCATCACCTTCAGCAAAACGGGCTTTCGCGATGATGTGCGAACTGGCATCATCCTGCATCTAGCCACTGTCGCTATCGATGCGGTTTTGCAGGTCGGCACAGCCTCGCAACAGATATTAGTGAATGCGGACGTGCCCCTGCTGCAGACCGAAGACTCGGCACAGCACGTGGATTTCGATGAGCAGGCTGTCCAGAACGCTCCTATCGTCGGCGGTGTCTGGTACAACGAACTGACTAACGAACTGCCTGGAGTTAACGGCGGCGGAAGCCAAGATGCATCTGGCCAAGGGATCGGTGTCAATGGAACCCAGGCTTACTCGGGCAGCTTTCTTCTGGAAGGATCCGTTGCGCAAGAACCCCGCGACGCCAATGCCAGCGACAACTACCCTCCAACCGACGCCATCGCGGAGGTGAGTGTCCAGACCAGTAACTTCGGCGCGCAGTACGGCAATGGAGTAGCGACGTTCAACGCGTTGCTCAAGAGCGGCACCAATAGGTTTCACGGATCGCTCTTTGAGTTCAACCAGAATAACGACTACAACGCGGTGAACTATTTCTCCGGCCCAGGTACCACTGTGCAGCCCTTGCACTGGAACGAATTCGGGGGTAGCGTCGGTGGTCCTATTATCAAAGACAAGCTGTTCTTCTACTTCACATTTCAGAGGAATCCCAACACTTCGTCGTTCATCGAAACCACGACGGTGCCAACCCAAGGCGCGAACGGAACGACCAATATGGAGGCTGGGTGCTTCCCGCTTACCTATGTGGACAGCAACGGCAAGGTACAACCAGTTGTGATAAGTGTCCCCGTCAGTACGTCATCCACAGAACAATGCCTCACAGGGACCGTAGACCCCGTTGCGGCAAAGATCCAAAAGTATTTCCCCGCTCCCAACTTGCCCGGATATGTTAACAACTACAAAGTTGTTCAGAGTACTCCGACCACATCAACGTGGTATGTGGGCAAGGTTGACTACACGCCGACCCAGAGTCATCGCATATCCGCATCCTATCTGGACTACCCCATTGGTCCGATCACATATAACCTCGATGCCTTTTGTTCGCTAGGCTTCGATTGCACATATGGGAACAACTATAACGAAGACGGACAAGTGACCGATGTCTGGACAATCAGCTCGAATAAGGTGAATGAAGCTCGCATAGGTGGCGTTCGTGAGGTGGATAAGTACATCCCGCCAACGTACGGCAAGGGCTACCCCACAACTATTGGTCTTGAGCCGACCTATGGCACAGATGCTCCGGCGGATATCTTTCCCACCGTCACCATCGCTAGTACGGATGGAATAGGTGGAGTTGGAATCAACGGCGGAATTCATGCCGCCCTTGCCGACGGCGCACTTGTCGAATCGGATGTCTTCACTTTGATCAAGGGTAAGCACACCGTCAAGATGGGTGGCGAATTCGATAAGAGTTACCAGAACTATACAAATTGGGGAGATGTCAGCTCCGGTCAGTTCACATTTGACGGGTCTTCGACTAACGTGGCGTATGCCGACTTTCTGCTCGGAGATGTTCAGACGTGGAATGTCTACGATTACGTCGAGACAGGGGCAAGAATGTGGAATCTTGGCGCCTTCGTTCAAGACGATTACAAGGTTCTCCCCCACCTGACCGTGAATCTGGGCTTCCGGTACCAGTATCAGGGAGGCTGGGGCGAGGTACAGAATCGCTGGGGCACATTTAGTCCTACGGTAGTCAACACCGGCCAGTATGCACAGCCTGGAACGCTGGGCGCTATGCTCTATGGCGGGCAAGGAAGGAACACCATTCAAAACGGCACCAACGAGTGGGTACCTCGCGTTGGGCTCTCCTGGTCGCCGATTCCCAAATGGGTATTCCGCGCCAGCTACGGCATCTCTGACGCTCCCTGGTCCACCGATCCCTACTCCGCCGCCTACGGGATCGGTCTCAACCCTCATGGCTACGAGTCGGGCACGGATGTCTTCCAGCTCCAGAAAGGCCCCGGTCCTGGAGCCGTCGCGTATCCCACTCTCTCGAACTTATCTAATTCTCAGTACAACTACGATAACGTGTCTTATTTCCCGGCAAAGAGACCTGTTACCTACTATCAGGAATCACTTCTGTCGATACAGCATGAAATGCCATTCCAGATGCTGGTGGATGCCAGCTACCTTTATACAAAGGGTACTCATCTGGGATTCTATCGGGACATCAATGCGGTTCCGATCAGTGGAATGACGCAATACACCACATGCTACAACAGCTACGTTGTACCGACGGCATATCCACTGTTCTGCTCTATCGGTGCTGCCTTATATGATGGCTATTCGAATTACAACGCACTGCAACTGAGGGTGCAGAAACGGACGTCATACGGCCTGAACTTTATCTTTAACTATGCTTGGTCGAAGACCATGGATACGGGTACAGGTTCAGGAAATGACTCAAATGTTGACACTTGGCAGAATGCATTCAGTGTCAAGGCAAACTATGGTTTGTCGACGCTCGATACGAAGAATTCGATTACCGGCTCCGCGACCTACGAACTTCCGTTTGGGGGGGGGAAGACGTTTGCGTTGCACGGAGTCGCCGACGAAGTCCTCGGTGGCTGGCGGGCGACTGGTGTCTTCCAGGTCCACAGTGGCATCCCCTTCACCGCAACGGTTAACGGCGCGGACGAGAGCGGCTCAGGTGTCTACAACACCTGCTATTGCGGATATTCGTGGAGGCCAAATGAAGTGGCGAGCCCGTCGGTTTCCCATCCGTCCGTCAGCGAATGGTTCAACCCGGCCGCCTTTACCGTTCCAACCTACGGCACCTTTGGCAACGAGAACAGGAACACACTGATCGGCCCCAATTGGCGCGATCTGGATCTCGGCCTCGGTAAGACGTTCCAATTGATTGAAGGGGTAAAATTTGAAATCAAGGCTGATTCCTTCAATGCATTCAACCATCCAAACTTAGAGGGGCCAAGCGCTGCCGTCGGGCAGGGAGCCGGCGATCCAGGAGTGATCACCACCGCCAACGGAGCCCGATCAATTCAATTGGGAGGCCGCCTTACCTTCTAATTCGCATTGCAGAGCTAGTCAGAAACCGGGGTTCGGCAGCGCGCAGAGCGGAGCGCAGCCGGACCCCGATTTTTCGCCGTTCAATAGTGACTCCCTCCTTTGAACTAATCCCATAGAACTTGAATTAATGGCCTACAATCGGGTAAACAGGTCTTTGCAATGTTGTCTTGTATCAGAAAAATCGAGCGCAATCTCGTTTCGCGGTGGAGAACATGCGAAGAAAGACCTTCATCTTCCGCTCGTCCAAACCTTTGGGCCGCCAGAGGCGAAATGATTTTTCCGCTATCTCGCAACACGATCGGAACTATCGGTTTTGCCTACTTGATCTTCTGTGCTCTCACCATAAAGTCTCCTCTGCTTTGTGCGCAGGCGGCGCCGGCGGACTCTGAACTCGCGGCGGATCTCCAGCGCGCGCATGCCGCTCTTAAGGCCAACGATCAGGCGCTTGCAACGCGGGAATTCCGTGCCGCTCTCAGGCTCGATCCTGGCAACGCGGAGGCGCATGCAAATCTTGGAGCGATAGCATTCTTTCGCAGCGATTGCTCCGCCGCCGAACCCGAGTTGCACAGTGCGCTTGCAGCGGCACCTACCGTCACCAATGCACAGGCGCTTCTGGCGGTTTGCGAGAGAAGACTTGGTCAGCCATCGGCCGAGGCTGATTTGGAGAACGCGTTTGCCAATCTGAAAGATGCAAAGTTGCGCGTACAGGTAGGTGTCGAGTTGGCGGACCTTTATTTCCAACAAGGGGACTTGGATCGCACCCTGCCGGTCGTCCACTCTCTGGTAGAGTCCGACCCCGATAACGTGGACCTGCTCTTCTTTGCGCAACGCATCTATTCCGAGCTGGCCGACAATACGATGAACAAACTGGCACTGCTCGCGCCGGACTCCGCGCGCATGCAGCAACTTATAGCGGAGCGGCTCATCAATGCCGGCGATTTGAAGAGCGCCATCGAACACTACCGTAAAGCCATCGCGCTCGATTCGCGCCTGCCCGGCATGCACTTCGAGCTTGCGGAGTCGATCCTCGAATCTTCTAACGATGCCCGTGCACAGGCCGACGCGCGGCAGGAGCTTGAGGCTGCCATTAAAATCGACGGCGACAGCGCAAAGGTGGAGTGCCTTCTTGGCCGCATTGCGTTGTTGCAGACCGGCAACGATGCGGCTTATGAGCACTACCGGCGCGCCTATGAGCTGAATCCGAACGAGGTGGAGGCGCAGTTAGGACTGGCCACGATACTCGCCGAACAGGACAAGCCGCAAGAGGCTCTGCCCTATCTGCGATCGGCCGTGCAGGCGGACCCGATGAATGCCAACGCGCACTATCGTCTGGCTCGCGTTTGCCATGTCCTTCATCTTGCCGACGAAGAACAGAAAGAAATCAAACTGTATCGCGAGATCCGGGCGGCTAAGGACCACGTCACCGAACTCTACCGGCAAATGAATCGCAGGGCTGAAGCGCAGGACGAAGGACTAACCGATGAAAAGCAGTGAAAGTGCTAATAGCGCATAGGTGGGTTTGGACGAGGATGTTATAAGTGCTATGTTTTTTCATGAGGCGCGATAACTTGTGCGGGAAACGCTGTGCGCATCTTCGCGCATGGAGAATGGCCTGCCTGGTGCCCGTCCTCGTGATTGTCTGCATCGAAGGGATTGCTTCCTCGCCATCGGGCTATACACGCAAATTATGGCAGACTCAAGACGGGCTCCCCGAACAAACTGTTCAGTCCTTCGCTCAGACGGCTGATCGCTATCTTTGGATTGGCACGACCGGTGGCTTGATGCGTTTCGACGGCGCGCGCTTCTCTGTCTTCGACCATGAGAACACCCCCGAGATCAAAGAGAATAGTGTCTTCGCATTGCTAGCTTCGCGCGATGGCGGCCTGTGGATCGGAACCGAAGGCGGCGGCCTTGTGCGCTACCGGGCCGGAATATTTCGCGCGTACGGACTGAGGGAGGGCCTGAGCGACGGTTTTGTGCGCGCGTTGCATGAGGATCGCAAAGGCACGATCTGGGTGGGAACCGACAACGGCTTGTTGCGCATCGCTGGAGACAGGTTCGAGCGTGTAGATAACGCAAATGGTGTGCCTCCGGTTGCCGTGCACGCTATTGCCGAAGATCATGATGGCGGACTGTGGGTTGGAGGTTCCCGGCTGCTACGTTTCAATGGCAGCGAACTTATCGAATATCATCTGGAAGGCAGCGCCAGTCAGAACCGCGTAAAGTCGATTCTTGAGACGGCGGATCGGACCGTGTGGGTAGGCACGGTTTCCGGCTTGAATCGGCTGCTTCCGGGATCGTCCCATTTCGAGCGCGTAGAAGGCATCAAGGGAACTGTCCGTGTACTACGACAGACGTCGGATGGGGCACTGTGGATCGGCATGATCGGGCAGGGGATTCGGTTCACGTCCGGAGATAAGTTCACTGCCATGACCGCCCCCGATTCACTTCCTAGCAACACCGTGCTGAATATCTTTGAGGACGACGAGCAAAACTTATGGATCGGAACGCAGGCGGGCGTGCTGCGCCTGACCAAGACCCCAGTGAGGATCGTGCCTCTGCCCCATTCAGAGGACTCCGATTTCGGAACCATCTATCAGGATCACGACGGAACGTTATGGGTAGTCTCGACCGATGTTTTTCGCTTGCGCAATGGCATCGCCGAGCCTTACCTGTTTCCGGGACTGGGGCGCATTCCAGTGCGAAATGTGTACCGCGATCGCAGCGGCGCGTTGTGGGTGGGAACAGACGGAGATGGAGTGGTCCGCCTGGATGGTACGCGCATCACCAGATTGACTATGAAGGAAGGCCTGGTCAATAACTTCGTGCGCGCTCTACTACAAGGCCGCGATGGAAGTATGTGGATTGCAACCGACGAAGGCGTAAGTCGCTGGACGCCGCACGGATTCACTAACTATCAGATGCGTGATGGACTAACCTACTTCAGCACGCGCGCACTGCTGGAGGACCGCAACGGAGACATTTGGATAGGGACGGATCGAGGGTTAAACCATCTGCATGCGGGCGGATTTGTCCACGATGCTGTAACTAACTCCCTCAGCCAGGAAAAGGTGTGGGCCATTCATGAGGACAGCGACGGTGGCCTATGGTTTGGAACCAGGAACGACGGGCTTTTCCGTTGGAGCCAGAACAAACTAACGCACTATACGACAGACCGGGGGCTGGCCAGCAATAGTATCTACCAGATACTCGAGGACCAGAAAAATAACTTCTGGATGAGCGGTCCCAATGGCATTTCCCTGCTCAATCGCCGCGAACTTGATAAAGCCGCCGGAGATCCGGCGCAGCACCTTTCGCTGACACTCTATGGAATCTCCAACGAAGTGGAGACGACGCAGATTTATGGTGGCAGGCAGCCCTCTGGTTGTCTGGGCACTCAGAGCGATGTCTGGTTTCCGAGTAACAAGGGTCCAATTCATATTCTGGGAAATGTAGTTCAGCCGCAACCTCTGCCTCCTGTGAACATCAATGAAGTGCTAGTTGATGGCCGCTCTATCCTCACCGGTGCGCCCGTTGTGATGGCGCCGGGCAGCGGTAGGTTGGAAGTTTCATATGCGCCTATTCTGCTTCGCTCACAGGATGGCGTGCGTTTTCGCTACAGACTTGAAGGATTCGATACCAACTGGATCGATGCGGCTTCGCGCCGTGTGGCTTCTTATACCAACCTGCCCGCGGGAAAATACACCTTTCACGTAGCTGCATTCGAAGTGAATAACCCGCAGGCTGTCTCCGAGTCGTCGCTCTCTGTCGTGCAGAAGCCGCACTTCTACCGCACCATTTGGTTCGTAGCTTGCTGCGTCCTCTTGGTCGCAGCTGCCGTCGTCGGGATTTATCGCTTCCGTTTGTGGCAGATTAAAATGCGTTTCGAAGCTGTTCTCGACGAAAGAGGCCGCCTCGCTCGCGAAATGCACGATACTGTAATTCAGGGCTGCGCCAGCGTCTCCGCGCTCCTGGAGGCACTATCCAGTCTGAGCAGTTCCAGCGACCAGCTAACCCAGGATTTGGTGGAGCATGCGCGCACCCAGGTTCGAGGAACAATCGATGAAGCGCGCCAAGCGGTTTGGAACTTGCGTCAACAGAGACCTTCGGGGAACTTGCTTGGGCCCGCCTTGCAGCGAATGGCAGACCAGATCGGCAGTGAGTCGGGGATTCCTATCTTCTGCGAGGTAATGGGCAAGCCTTTTGTCTTAAATCAATTTGCAACACATGAGCTCATGATGATGGCGCGCGAAGCGGTGTACAACGCCGTACTCCATGCCAAGCCTGCGAAGATTGAGGTCAAACTCTCTTTTGCCAGGAAGGATTTAGCGCTGGAGGTTAAGGACAATGGTTCGGGGTTCGATCCGGCCGCGATTCAACAGAGTGATGGACGTCATTATGGCTTGGTGGGAATGAAGGAACGGGTTCAGTCTGTAGGCGGACGATTCAATTTAGTGAGCATTGCAGGAAGTGGAACGAGTGTATACATTCAAATTCCACGCAGAGTATCAGCAGCGCAAAGTGTAATGGTGAGTGCATAATTATGCAAAAACTGGAAAAGATCAAAGTGCTGGTAGTAGATGACCACCCAATTATGCGCGTCGGTATTACGGCGATCATCAACGGGTGTGAAGACATGGTCGCCGTCGCCCAAGCAGCTACCGGAGAAGAAGCCGTCGAACTGTTTGAGCGGCATAGCCCTGACATCACCTTGATGGATCTGCGCCTGCCGGGGATGAGCGGCGTGGAAGCTATTCGGACGATCCGCCTACGGCACCCGCAGGCCTGCTTTGTCGTGCTCACAACGTATGAGGGTGATGAAGATATCTTTCAGGCCCTGGAAGCCGGCGCGCGCGCGTACATTATTAAGGGCATGCCGCACGAAGCGTTGGTTGATGCTCTTAGGCGAGTTCATGCCGGCGGCCGATTCCTTCCCTCGCCGGTCTCGCGCACGTTAGCTTCGCGGACGCCGGATTCTGCGCTAAGTCCACGTGAGCGGGAGGTTCTAAGCTTGCTCGCGCGCGGCGAAAGCAACAAGATGATTGCCACGCATCTTGGCATAACGGAGGCGACCGTAAAGTGCCATGTCAGTGTCATCCTCATGCGGTTGCAAGTAGAGGACCGCACCCAGGCAGTTGTGGCGGCACTTCAGCGTGGGCTAGTGCACTTGTAGAGTTACTCTTGTTCGCAGTCCGAGCTATGCTCTTGGCGTCCCCAAGTTATGACGAAATCTCAAATGCAAGGAAATTTCATGAAAAGTTGCTTGACTGTCATCGTGCTTCTGCTCTTTATTGTCCAAAGCCGCCCTCATTCCCAAGCGCAGTCGACCGATGGTATGGTGCCCTTTGCGATGGATCACCGCGGCGCGATCCTATCCCACTCGCCGTTGGATGTGTCGTTCCTGCTGGATGCGCCCGCGGGCAAGCATGGGTTTATTCAGGTTACGAATGTATCCGTTCGGGCAACACCATGGTTGACGGGTTCGGGCAGGCGGGATAGGCTAGTTTGCCATCTTGGTGGTTAAGGCCGAGGGAGTGAGTTCGGCCAGGGACTGGATGGAACGATCGGCT
>JBEKRS010000067.1:0-27565 GCA_049518535.1 Occallatibacter sp.
CCGGATAACTCTTCGACAACTTGCGGATATCCGGTGGGGTTAACATCGTCTTCGACGAGATACTGCGTGGTAACTCCGTTGACCGTCTTTGCTACGCGGTTGCCGAAGGCGTCGTACATCATCGTGACCGATGTGCTGCCGTTGGTCATCGAGATCATGTGGTTCTCGGAGTCGTAGGTGTAGCTATTGCCGTTGGCGGCTTTGGTGGTGTTGCCGTTGGCGTCGTAACTCTCCGTCGAAAGCTGATCGTTGGCGTTGTAACTGCCGGCGATGGGATCGATGCCGCTCAGCGTCGAAGAGGCCGTGGTGCGGTTGCCCACCGGATCGAGCCCATAACTCGCGCTGCCGTTGTTGCCGCCGTTATTGCTTGGGTCGCCGGTGATGGTCTCGCCGGTGAGCCGGTAGATGTTGTCGTAACTCCACTGGAGGGTGCGGCCGCCCTGCTCGGTTGCGCCAGTACGATTGCCGGTCAATTCCAGCGTGTATTTGTAATCGGCGACAGGCGGCGTGGTCAGCTCGGTGAGGCGATTAAGCGCGTCGTAAGTGAAGGTGGAGGTCAATCCGTTGGGATAGGCGGCGGTTGCGATGTTACTGGCATTGTCATAGGTGTAACTCGTGGTGTTATTGCCAGACAGATTGTTATCGACGACCGAGCTAAGCCGGTTCTGATCGTCCCATGTGTAGGCTGCCGAGACGCCGTGCGGATTGGAGGAGGTTATGGTTTCCACTTTGCCCGTTGGGAAGTAAGTATAACTCAAAGTGCCCTCCGGCGTGGCCTTGGTGATGAGCCGGTCGAGAGCATCGTAGGTATAGTGGACGGTTCCATCCTGGGCCGTGGAGGTGAGGTACTTGCCGGTGGGTGTATAGGTGAAGCTGACCGTTGTGGATTAGGCAAGCAGCAGAATCCACCGACTGATGGGAACAAAAACCGGCAGGCAACCGGCGAGAAAGCCCATTCTGCTCCTGGAGCCGAGGAGCCGGCCAAGCCCAAAGACGGGTGGATTGTGCATTGCACACTACTGGTTTGGATGCGCAACGAAAACCGCCGGGGCAAACCGATATTTCATGGGGACCGATCTTGAACAGTGCGTCCTCCTAAGTTTGCCATAGCGTGATTCGCTTTCAATAGCTATTATGATTCGAGAGTTTTCAGGAGCTCTGATCACGTGTCAAAATTCGCTTTTTGCTTTGCTCTTATGGCGGCCTATGTACAAGCTGCTCCGGCGCATCTTCGGACTAACGGGCTGGACACTCCAATGGGTCTCGACACGCCTAAGCCTACTTTCTCATGGCTTAGTGATGCAACGACTCCGAACTGGACCCAGTCCGCCTACGAAATTCTCGTCGACCCGGATGTGAAGAACCTTCGCGAAGGCCGCGCTGCAAGTTGGGATTCGGGGCGTGTTGCGTCCTCAAATTCTCTCGACATCGCTTACGCGGGGGTGCCGCTTAAGCCGCAGCAGCGCTACGCCTGGAAGGTGATTACGTGGGATAACAAGGGAAAGAAAACCGCTTCAGTCCCCACGTGGTTTGAGACCGGACTTATGAGCGCCTCCGACTGGAGAGCGCAGTGGATTACCCGCAGGGATCCGTTGGCTGAGGAGGAACTTCATACGATTCGTTGGATCTGGCTGCATGGAGCGGATGCTATGCATGTCGCATCCGCCACGCCTGCGCATTTCCGCTATGAATTGCATCTTGAGGGAGCACCTTCTGCTGGGAGCCTGCACGTTCTTACCCGCGGAGAATTCACGGCGCATGTCAATGGCCAAGTCACTGGCCATCACTATGAATGGGGCGCATTCGATCGAGAAGAGATTGGTCACCTTTTGCATTTTGGAAAGAACGAAATTGAGATCGATGTTATCTCGCATCGCACTCACGATCCTTCTGCCCAATCGCCTGCAGCGCTGGCCGCATCAATTCACATTACGCGCACCGACGGCAGTGAGGAACGCCTTGTAACGAACGACCAATGGCAGGCTCGCTCCACTTCGCAGGATTCGTGGCAAGCTATTCAGATCGTCGGCCCGCTCTCTATGAGCTTTGGCACCGGCACAGACCGGCAGCAGACTGGTCCTGATCGAGTGGTGACGGATGCATCTCTGCTGCGGAAAGACTTCAATGTGGAATCACCCGTCAGCACGGCACGGCTCACGATCACCGCACTCGGCGCCTATCACGCTTACATGAACAATCAGTCGATCGCCCCAAACACCTTGCTCGCTCCCGGCTGGACCGACTTTCATAAACGTGTTCAGTACCAGACTTATGATGTTACTTCGATGCTTAGTCAAGGGGCCAATACGGTGGGCGTGGTGCTCGGAGGCGGCTGGTACAGTTCACCAATGACCTGGTATGGCATTCGGTACACTCCAGGGCCGAACCTCTTACGGGCGCAGCTGGACTTGACGTTCGCAAACGGCCAACATCAGACTATTGTCACGGACCCAAGCTGGCAGACGGCCCCTGCTCCCATCACCTTCTCCGAGATATACGGAGGCGAGTCCTACGATGCTCGCCTGGCCCAGCCCGACTGGAGTTCTTCTCATTTCAATAGTGCTCATTGGACGCCGGCCATTGCCGCCGACGCGCCCGATAGCGGCATGGTCATCTCCGCACAGCCCGACCTGCCCATTAACTCTGTCTTGACGATCCATCCTGTAGGTCTTGACCCTGCGAATGCTGCCCATCCAACAATCTTCGACATGGGGCAGAATATGGTCGGCAACATACGTATTCATTTTCGCGGGACGCGCGGCACCGTTGTGCGCTTGCGCTATGCCGAGCGGCTTAACCCCGATGGCAGCATCTACACAGAAAACTTACGCAACGCCGATGCTACCGACACCTATGCACTCTCCGGCGAAGGCGAGGAGACCTGGACTCCGGAGTTCACCTTTCACGGTTTTCGCTATGTTGAGCTGTCGTTTCTCGGCGCGGCTCCGGCTGCTCCGCCAACTCTCGCCACCATCGAAGGCCTGGTCTTCAACAGCCTTCCGCCGACGCCTTCCGTGAGGCTTTCGAGCTCTAGCGAACTTCTAAATAAGATGAACGAGTTGGGAGCCTGGGGACAGCGTGGTAACTTCGTCTCGATTCCCACCGACTGTCCGCAGCGTGACGAACGGCTTGGTTGGATGGGTGATGCTGGCGTCTTTTGGCGCACCGGCACCTATAACTTCGACATTGATGTCTTCACGCGCAAATTCATGCTTGACGTGACAGATGCGCAGACCGCTGCCGGTGCGTTTACCGACGTCTCGCCAAATATTCTCGGCCCCACCCCCGGCGCACCTGGCTGGGGCGATGCCGGGGTTTTCATCCCCTACGCAGCTTGGTTGCAATATGGAGATGTTAGTGTCGTAGAGCGCTCCTGGCCAGCTATGCAACGATGGATGGATTTCATTTTGACTAACAATCCCGACTACCTGCGTCGCAATGCACTCGGTAATAACTATGGCGATTGGCTGGCACCGGATCAACATACCCCAGGCGAGCTGATCGGCACCGCGTACTGGGCTCTGGCCGCTCGTGAGATGGTGGAAATGGCAAGGGCAATCGATCGCCCTGACGATGCCGAGAAGTATCAACAACAGTATGATCACATTGCCGCCGCTTATCGGTCAGCGTACATAAAGGAAGATGGCAGCGTCGAAGGGAATACACAGACGGGCTATCTTGCCACTATCTTCACCGGCATCGCGCCGCCTGCGCTGGTCGGCAATATGGTTGATCGAATCGTCAAAGATGTCGAAGCCCATGGCAATCACCTCACCACTGGCTTCCTCGGTACACCGTTCCTACTGTTTGTACTTGATCAGAACGGCCACACTGACCTTGCCTTCAGGCTGCTTCTTTCAGACACGTATCCTTCGTGGGGCTACATGGTCAAGAAGGGCGCGACAACCTGGTGGGAACGCTGGAACGGCGACACGGGAGACCCGTCAATGAACTCTTACAACCACTATGCCTTTGGGTCCGTCATGGCTTGGGTCTATCGTCGTGCTGCCGGCATCGATACCGATAACATCGGTCCGGGTTTTCATCACCTTATCATCCAGCCTCACTTCGACCCGGTCCTTCCTCATTTGCATGTTGAGTATGACTCTGCATACGGCACGATAATCTCTGACTGGCAGCAGAGCCAACATCGCTTTACAGTCAGCCTCCCGGCTAATACGACTGCCACAGTGATTCTTCCGCTCAATAGGACTGAGACGATTGGCAGTGGAACTCACACCTACACGATTCAATAATGCTGTTGGGGTTTACTTGTCCCGCCATTTAACGGTGACTGAATGTTACCTGCTAATGACCAGCGAGTTATCGAACAAACCGGGAGCTTTCGGCTAGAGTGCAGACCGCGCGGCGAGTGGGCGAGCTAAAGTAAGCGTCGCAGAAACCTCCAATTGCCGCCTTGCGTGCCTACTTTAGATTTGCTTTACGCGCAGATTAAAGCACGATCCGCCGGGTCTGATGTTCTGCGTTTCACTCTGTCGAGGGTCGCGGCAAGGGTGTTATGGACTTCTGACTCAAATGAATCATAGGTGTAGTTTGCTGCTATGTGCCGCGCTCCGTTTTCGCCGAGTCTTGCACATAACTGCGGACGTGCGAGAAGATTGGCGCAGCTGCGCCCCATTTCTGCTTCGTCGTTTGCAAGCCAGACAGATTCCTGGTTCCGGAGGATATTGTCGAATCCGCGGTTCGAGTGTTTGTACATGAGACAAGTGCGACCATAACTCAGCGATTCGAGAACCTTGATCTTTGTGCCACCGCCTCGGTTAAACGGAACCAGAGTAAACGCGCATCCAGCATACTCATCTTTAAGATCGCTCACGAAACCAATAGGCTCGACGCCAGGCACAGCACCCCACGACTTTTTCAAGTTGTCGTCGATGCCTGTACCAGCGATGCGATAACGTGCGGAGGGAACGGTCTCTTTGATTTTCGGCCACACATTGAAGATGAACTGATTGAAAGCTGGAATGACACGCTGGTTCATCCCGCCAACGGAGAGAATTACTCTGGAGTCCAAAGACGGGGGGATCGGCTCGTGCCCCGGATCGCCTTTCTCCAGAAACGGGATGTTGGGCAAAACAGAAACATGCTGGTGGGGAACTTCGGGCACGTCCTCAGGATTTGACACCCACGAATGTTCTGTTTTAGACAACAGGCGCGGAACCACTTCACCAAGTTGCTCGAGTTGCCATCGAGCCACCGCTTTAACGGGACTCAGGCGCGGTGCTGTCTCAAAATGCCGGCGCGCCACCTGTGTATCGAGATCATCGAGGTCGACAATTACTGGAGGGCAATTGAGGGCGCCAGACCATGCGGTCGCACGAAGATAGCGCCCCACAATCAGATCGTAGTGGCGCTGCGAAAGAAGACGTTCCAGCGCGCGATGCACTACGGGATCGGGAGAATACAGCGAACTGCGATGTTCCAGCACCCGAACCAGACGGTCAATTCCTTCTGGATGGTCTCTGCCGATCCACTTTCCCCATTTAAGCTGAGCGCGAGGAGTCACCGGCACGCTCAGCACTAGATTATGCTCGTCTAAAAGACGTTGTTCATGATCGGGCGCGTAAACATCCGGATGCTGCATCACCATGAGCTCACGGGAACCGAAAGTTCCCAGCGCGCGCGAGATCAGATTTGTGCGCTGCATGTTGCCCCCCACAGTGGGGACCGGTGGCAATTCGCAAATGAAGAGGATTCGCACCATATTAAGAATCCTTTCGGTCAGCTAAGAGAGGCGGCGCTGCCTGCAAGCAAAGTGGCTTTGTTGACGATTAAACTGGAGGTCATGGTCGATCTGTGTCGGGCAAGGAGGATTATCAGAGTAGAAGCAAACGTGCGAAGAACAGCGCGAGACATTCTGACAGCCAGCCCCCAGCGAGGAGACTGGAGAGTCTGGAGAGGTTCGATGCCGTCTGATAAAACCGGTTGCTTAGTTCACGAAAAAATAGGGCCGTTCGGCTCCAACACTTTTCTGGAGACGGCCCCGGGGCAACTGTCCAATGCGGCGCGGGCCTCGCCATGATCTATGCGGAGTTAGTACTCGGGCTTGTCGAGGTGCAGTTGCTGTGAGCAACCCTTACCGAGTTCCCTAGCATCTAACTACGAAAAAACTTCTGCGATTTGACGTGAATTTGGAATCGCCCCATGCTGGATTGGTCGTCTCTGTTATGAAATTGCCAATCCGATTTGTCAAGGCCGGTACTTCGAATGAACGAGCGAGAAAAAGCAGATTGAGGAAGAATCGTGGGTCCGGGAGACCTCTAATAGGTCTATGTATACGGGACTCGCCGGTTTCGATGTTGGTCAGTTTTGCTCTTATCGATGTGAGTTTTATATAAATTGCTGGTTATGGGTAGAGAGTCTGGAGTTGGTGGGATGCCCTATCTTTCGCGCTTTTTCTGGCGGAGTGAGTGGGGGCTGAAGGTGACGCTCTATGCTCCTTACGAAATCTTTGATTTGTAAGTGTGTTCCTATCGTGCGGCCTCTGCGCGACACTAACTTTCATGCTGGTGCAAAAGATCGAGCAGAATGCGGAACGTCAGTTCCCACGATGTCGCAACCACTTGTAGCATGAACCATGATTTCGTGCTACCTTAGAGAAGCGAGCATTGGAGCCGGTGTTGATATGGGTATTCTCAGCAGAATTGGCATTGCACTCGATTCCGACCTTCTGAAGCGGTTTGACCTCTATATTGCTCAACGAGGCTATACCAACCGTTCTGAGGCCTTTCGCGACCTGATTCGCGACCGGCTGGTTACAGAGCAGACAGCGGCTCCGCGCGCGAATGTTGTGGGCACAGTCACCCTGATTTACGACCACCACGCCTCCCGGCTTCCAGAAAAGCTGGTGGAACTGCAACACGAGCACAACGACCTGATCGTTTCAACCAGCCATGCTCACCTGGACAACGATTGCTGCCTGGAGGTGCTTATGGTGCATGGAAAATCGGCCAACGTGGAGCAGTTTGCCGACCGACTGATTGGTCTTAAGGGCGTACAACATGGCCGCCTGGTGATGACCGTGCCGGCGCACGCGATCGAACACCCGCACGAAAATGGACACAAGCCCACTTACAAACAAATCCACAAGCATTGATTCCACTTGTTTCGATTGATAGGGGAAAGAATCATGAGGACAGGTAGCACGAATTTCAAAATCGTTCTACTGGGGATATTTTTGGTGTCTTTTGCGCTTGTGGAATCTGCGCAGAGCGGCACCCGAGTCAGTGGAATTGTACTTGACCCAAGCGGCCGGACAGTGCCCTGGGCGCATGTTGAGTTCGATTCTGCTTCAGGAGTTTGCATTCCGGCAACGGCTGGAAGCGACGGTAGTTTTGTGGTTTCGCTGCCAGCATGGGGCACCTACGCGGTGCATGTGGATGCCGCAGGATTTGCCGAAGTCTCCCGCAATTTGGATTTGACTCCGAGCACAACGAATATCACATTGAAGCTTGAGCGAGTGGCGGGCGCTTCACTGGAAGTGGTCGTCTCGGCTAGCGTCAGCGACATTGCAATCTCTTCTCCCGATCCTTCGCAAAAAGTGATGGTGCGCGAGGAACTGCTTGACGCGAACCCGGGACGGCCGGGTGCTCCAGTCTCAATTCCAGGTATGCCGATCGAGACCGCCGCGGGTGGCATCAAGGCTCCGCAATACTTTGTGCCGGGTGTTGCCGGCGATCACGGAGAGCCCATAGCCCAGTACATTGCAGTGGGCGGTTACCTTGTTCCTAACAACCTCTCGGCAAATGCTCATGGGAACGGCTATGCCGATCCGAATATTTACGTTTCCAGTGCGCTGGGCAGCGTGGAGACAGATGGAGGAGCTTACAACGTGCTCGAGGGCGATCATGCGCTCAACATGGCGGCGACTTACAACTTACGTTCGCAATTGCAGCGCGTTTTGACTTTGACCGGCGACTATCGCGACATAGACCTGACTGCCGGACTTGCACCTGCGGAGGCCACAAAAAAAGAAGGGCTGGCTCTCGAAGCCAATTATGGCAATGGGTTGATGAGAACGCTGGAACATCGCAAGCAGTTCAAGTGGAATGCGCTTCGTGTTTTCGATGCCGGCAAGCATGAGATTACCTTAGTGGACGTTGGATATTGGGGAGAATCCCATGAGGGGAATCTTGTTCCTATCGGGTTTGGTGCGCAGGTAAATGACACGCTCGACACGCGACAGAAAGACCAGACCCATACAGGATTATTGGCCGGAGACGATCAATGGAGAGTTAGGGCGAGTGATAAGTTCGCGTTTTCCGGTTTTTTCCGTACTTACAATCTGGCGCTGTTCTCTAACTTTGGTGAGGGATTGATCCGGCAGAGCGAATTCCGCACCGTGGAAGGCGCCGAGGGGCGTGAAACTCACACCTTCAAGCCGTGGCTGGAGGCGATGACAGGACTTCTCTATAACGAAGACGACATTCATAACGACGATCTGGACCACTACCTGAGCCCTAATTCACCGTCCTATGGTTCGTTCGTGCCGGTGTTGGGCAACGATGTAACCATCCGCGAATTGGCACCGTATTTGGCAGCACATGGCGACCTCGGCAGGCATGTGCAGTTTTATGCCGGCCTGCGTCATGAGCAAGTGGAGATGAAAAACACAGACAAATTCAGGCCTGCCTATTCATTCGATGAGTGGAAGGGATTCGAGGAGCCGAAAGCCACGGTAACCTGGTCTCCGGGCGCGGGACCGGTGCGTTGGCTCCCAGCAGCCTCCTTCAGCATCGGGCAGGCATTTTTTACCGAAGATCCGCGCATCAATCTGGCACCTTCCGCGACCGGGACCGGAGCATCAGCTTTAGCAAACCCATTTGAGCGCTCACACGCGTTGCAACTCGTACTTGACAAGGATTTCACCGGGACCAATGTCCGTGTAACCGTGGGCAGGACGACGATGACCGCCACTCTTGCCAAGATCGACCCAGACAATGGGTCAGCGGAAGACCTGGGACCGAGCATCCTAAAATTTCTAACCGCAAACGCGCGGCATCAATTCAGCTTTGGCACTTTACAGGGTGTATTTTCCAAGGCGGACGCGCGGCTGGAGACCTTCAAGGGAACTTCTGGCACGGTTGTCCCAGAAGCGCCGCGCACTATCTTCGACGCTCTTATGACGCTCGACAAGTTGCCTGCGGAACTGCACGCCCGCGGGGAGTACGAATATGTGGGCCACAAGTTTTTGGACATAGGCAATTCTCAGCACCCAAACCAATACGAAGCCATACCGGTAGGTGAAGTCAGGATGGCCGTTGTGCGTCCATTTCTGGACGGTCGGCTGGAGCTTGGCGCAGATGGAATGGTAGCTCGCGGCTACACCGGTCAAACCACTGAAACTCTGGCCCCAAGCTGGACGCTCGGCCAGACGCCGTATTGCGGTCCGGGATCTGGCCCAACAGGCGAGTATAACGACTTCGATTGCGGAACAAACGAAATGGCCGTCGGAATCCGCATGGTGTCGTGGGTCGGCGGATCGGTCTCCTGGCGGTTTGGAACCAGAAGATGATAGCTAACATTGGAGCGAGCGACCTACATTTTGAGAATGTTTATTCTCAATTGCCGACGATATGCCCGAAACCAACGAGCTTGCTTCCAGATGTTCGATTAGCACCGCGGCAATTTCAAATTTACTAAGAGAATAGTGCGGGGCAGAGAACTTCTGTGGATTAGCGGGGTGAATAGCATATAACCATCTTCGTGCAAAGCCGGTGGCCAGACAGCGAGCCCAGAGCAAGCTTTATAAGTTTTCCCAAAATATAGTTGACGTGGAAACCATTTCTATGTAATCTATTCTCATGAAGGACGCAAATGCAACCGATTTGACCGTCAGCGACCTGAAAAAGCACATTGGATTCTGGCTTCGCTTCGTTTCCAATCACGTCTCGCACGCCTTTGCCAGCAAGCTCCTGGCCAGCGGAGTTACCGTGGCCGAGTGGGTGGTGATGCGAGAGATGTTCGACGACGAGGAGATATCGCCGGGCGTTGTGGCGGAGCGGATTGGGATGACGCGCGGTGGCGTCTCCAAGCTTGTGGACCGGCTCGTGAGCAAGAAGCTGGTGACACGCCGGGATCGCAGCGATGACCGCCGCTTCCAGTCGATTGCGCTCACTGGCGCTGCGCGGCGGCTGCTCCCGCAACTCGCAGCCCTGGCTGACCAGAACGACGAGGAGTTCTTTCGTCCGCTCTCGGCCCGTGAGCGCGCTGCGCTGATTGCAACGATGAAGAAGCTCGTGCGGGCACACGGCCTGCAGACACTACCAACTGAATAACCTTGGCAATCGAGTAAAGGAGAAGAGATGAGCAAACAAGTGATTCACGAATTGGCGATTGCGACACAGCAAGGCAAGATGACTTTTCCGCAGGTCGTCAAAGGGCTGCTCGAAGTGGGAGTGGAATCGTACCTCGTGGACTTTGCCACAAAGCAGAAGACCCACTATCTGACGGATGGAAGCACGCACACGGTACCCATGATCCTGAATCCCGATCCGATCGCGGCGAATTTCGACGGCGCTGCTTTGGTGGCGGCGATTCGCGGCGCCCAGGCGGATACGGTGCGATACCCAGAGTTTGTGAAGCGGTCGACCGCGGCAGGCGTGATTGGCTATTGGGCCTTCCTGACCGGCAAAAAGGTGATCTACTTCGGCAGGAGGGGACAGCAGCATATCGAGGAGTTTCCGAAGGCGAAGGCGTGAGAGAAAGTGAATCATGCCCAATTATTAGATCTGAACCAAAGAGAGGAGACACTTGTGACTGCGACGTCCGTGACTTTATCTGTTCAAATCGCATGTCCTGTGTCTACTTCGTGACAATGCCTCTTCCGGCACAGTCGTAGAACTCTGCTACGACAACGTGACGCCAGCAGATTGTTTCAATATCAGCGAGATACCCCAAGGAACAACGACTCATTTCGCAGGGTACCCGGCTCCGGGGGCTCTTTTCTACCTCACTTTCAAGGTTCCGGGCACCGGTGGCCAAAGCCCCGTCCTTTCACCTGCGAGTTCTGATGATCTCATTCTCAACTTTGTAGACGCAAACTAGCATCGGTACGTTATCCTCATTCGACTGTGGCCCCATACTGCGCAGGATTGGTTTTCCTGAGTCTTACAAGCAAGAGTAGGGCCACGCCGAAATCACCATCTTTAGTTTTAACCAACCTAGGAATCCCAGTACCCAATATCACGCAATATCATGCAGCAATAAACACGGGCGCATCCCGCAAGGGGATGCGCCCGTTGGACATTTGAAGTGGGCAGGGAACTCCCGGAGAGCAAGTCCTAAGCGCAGCCGAAGGGGCAAGTCCTACGCGGCGTCTTCCTTGTCCTTGAGTTCCTTGAGTTCTTCGGTCTTGGCTTCTTCCATCTGCTTTTCGAGATCGGCGCGCTTCTTGGCCTTGATCTCGTCGCGCTTCTGGCGCTTGGCGTCGAGCTGCTTTTCTGCGCCCAGCAATTCAATGAAGGCCTTCTCGGCCCCGTCGCCCTTTTGAAATCCGGTGCGGACGATGCGCAGATAGCCGCCTTGGCGGTCGTCGTAGCGCGGAGCTACGGTTTCAAAGAGCCGTTCGACGGCCTTGTCGGTCATGAGAAAGCTGAGGGCCTGGCGGCGCGAAGCTAGATCGCCCTTCTTGCCCAGGGTGATCATCTTTTCCACGTGCGGACGGACAGCCTTGGCCTTAGCCACAGTGGTCTCGACGCGGTCTTCCACGATGACGGACGTGACCAGGTTGCGCAACAGGGCGCGACGATGGCTGGTGTTGCGTCCGAGTTTGAATCCTGCATTGCGATGGCGCATGGTAAAACTCTCTTTCGAAAAATTCCTTGGTGGAACTCCCAAGTCCGAAGATCCGGACCTGGGGCACCGCATTTGTGTTCGCCCCGAGGCTAGGCGGCTTAGAAGTTCTCAGTCTCGGTGGGCAACTGCAGGTCCACCGAATCCAGCGGTTCGTCCTCGTCGTCGTAGTGGCTGTAGTTGGCGGCCAGTGCGGTGGCGGGTGGAATGCTGGTCGGTCCGGGAACCGCGTTGCCGTTCTCGTCGATCTTCATGCCCAGCGAAAGGCCCATCTGCGCGAGGATTTCCTTGATCTCGTTCAAGCTCTTGCGGCCGAAGTTCTTGGTCTTGAGCATCTCGGCTTCGGTCTTCTGCACTAACTCGCCGATGGTCTGAATGTTGGCGTTCTTGAGGCAGTTGTAACTGCGAACCGACAGCTCCAACTCTTCGACCGAGCGGTTGAGATTGTCGTTACGAAGCAGAGTGCGGCCTTCTTCGCCACGCCCCTCGGTTTCGATCTCCTCCTCGAAGTTGATAAAGATATTCATGTGGTCCTTGAGAAGCTTGGCAGCCAAGCCGACGGCGTCGGCGGGCAGCACGGCCCCGTTGGTCCACACTTCGAGAGTGAGCTTGTCGTAGTCGGTGATCTGGCCTAGACGAGCGGCCTCCACCACGTAGTTGACGCGGCGCACGGGCGAGTGAACCGAGTCGACGGGAATAAAACCCAGGCCCAGGTCGGCATCAAAGTTCTTGTCGGCGGAGATATAGCCGCGTCCGCGCTTGAGGCGCATCTCCATGTCCAGCTTGCCGCCTTCGGACAGGGTGGCAATATAGATGTTCTTGTCGAGAATCTCGACGTCACCGTCGGCTTCAATCATGCCGGAGGTAACTACGCCGGGCTGATCGGCGCGCAGATAGAGCGCCTTGGGGCCTTCGCCTGCAAGCTTGAAAGGAACCTGCTTGAGGTTGAGGATGATGTCGGTTGCGTCCTCGACCACGCCGCCGATGGACTGGAACTCGTGGAGCACGCCCTCGATGCGAATCGCGGTGACCGCGGCGCCTTCGATGGAGCTGAGCAAGGTGCGGCGCAGTGCGTTGCCGATGGTGGTGCCAAAGCCGCGCTCAAAGGGCTGTGCGCTGAACTTGCCGAATGTGTCGGTAAGCGTCTCGGCATCGACTGCCAGGCGCTTGGGTTTTTGAAATCCTCTCCACAACATAGATGTCTCTCGTTTCCCGCGCGGCGTGTACGTCGCGATGCATTTTGCGGCGGCCGCGCAAGTTCTCCTTCGGTTTGAGATGCAGCTAACAGCGGACAGCTTACAGCTAACAGTGGGACGGATTTCCGGTAACTGTCAGCTGTCTGCTTATAGCTGTTAGCTTACTTGGAGTACAGTTCGACGATGAGCTGCTCGTTGATGGGCAGGTTCACGTCCTTGCGTTTGGGCAGAGCGAGCACACGGCCCGAAAGATTTGCAAAATCTGCTTCCAGCCAGACCGGCACGGGACTTTGCGCGGCGTACTGCGCACCCTGCTCGATGATGACCATCTTCTTGGCATGCTCGCGGATCTTGATTTCGTCGCCCGCGTTCACCTGGAAAGAAGGAATGTTGACCTTGCGGCCGTTGACCTCGACGTGACCGTGGCGAACCACCTGGCGGGCCTGGCGACGCGACATGGCAAAACCCAGCCGGAAAGCTACGTTGTCCAGACGGCGTTCTAACTGCTGAATCAACAGCTCGCCGGTGACGCCGGCCGCGCGATTGGCCTTCTCATAGTACTCGCGAAACTGGCTTTCAAGGGTGAAGTACATGCGCTTGGCCTTCTGCTTTTCGTGCAGTTGCAGGCCGTAGCCCTCGATTTTGGCCTTGCGATCCTTGCCGTGCTGACCGGGAGGAAAGTTGCGTTTCTCCAGCGGGCAACGGTCGGAGGCGCATTTGGCGCCTTTCAAAAAAAGCTTGGTGCCTTCGCGACGGCAAAGGCGGCATACTGCTCCGGTATAACGAGCCATTTCTTTCTCCTGACTTCGGATGTCGGCCGGTTTACATCTCCGGAGGAGACTTCCTCCCGGCCCATGTTAGCTGACAGTTGACAGCTAATAGCTAGCAGTTCTTTCCCGCTTAAGCGGAACACCGGCAACTGTAAGCTGTCGGCTGTTAGCTGTAAGCTGCTTTTTTACACTCTTCTCCGCTTGGGCGGACGGCAACCGTTGTGCGGCACCGGCGTTACGTCGCGGATGGTGCGCACTTCGACGCCAGAAGCAGCCAGAGCGCGGATAGCCGATTCGCGACCGGAACCTGGACCTGAGACCCGCACTTCGACAGCTCGCAAACCGTGATCGCGTGCCATGCTGGCCGCATTCGAGGCTGCCTGCTGCGCCGCGAAGGGCGTGCCCTTGCGCGAACCGCGGAAACCCAGCGAGCCGGAACTTTTCCAGCTCAGCGTGTTGCCCACCTGGTCGGTGATGGTGACGATGGTGTTGTTGAACGAGGCCTGAATGTACGCAATGCCGAACGGCACATTCTTGCGCTCGCGCTTTTTGAACTTCTTGTTCTTGGCAGCCTTGCCGGTGCCAGGTTTCTGCTCCGCTTTTGCCATTAGGTTTTACCCGTCGCTTTCTTCTTGCCGGCCACTGTGCCCTTGCGCGGGCCTTTGCGAGTGCGGGCATTGGTGTGGGTGCGCTGGCCATTTACCGGCAAACCCCGCCGGTGACGCGTGCCGCGATAGCTCTGGATGTCGATGAGACGCTTGATGTGCATCTGGACGTCCTTGCGCAGGTCGCCCTCAACGTTTCCTTCGTCCTCGATCACCTGGCGGATGCGGTTGACCTCCTCTTCGCCCAGGTCCTGGATCTTCTTGAAGGCATCAACATTTGCCTTCGCCAGAATCTTGAGCGCGCGGGGATCCCCGATGCCGAAGATGTATGTGAGCGCGATCCGTGCCTGCTTGTTGCGGGGCAGATCGACGCCTGCAATACGTGCCATTGAAAAATCCTTTGCAACTGCGGTTGTGTGTCTCCGGCCTCAGCCGGCTCGCACGGGTTAAGCGGTTGCCTCCAGAGGTTCATCGCAAGCCTCGACTCAGGCTAACTAGCCTCTTTACCAGCTCACAGCTTACAGCTAACAGCTATCAGTTACTCTTGCCTCGGTTGCTTGTTCTTTAACTGTTTGCTTTCCGCTGTTAGCTGTCTACTGTCGCGGAGGTTTCCGCGGTTTGCCAAGCTCCAATTAGCCCTGGCGCTGCTTGTGCTTTGCGTTTTCGCAGATCACCCTGACCACCCCACGGCGGGTGATGACCTTGCACTTTACGCAAATCTTCTTTACCGATGCACGGACTTTCATTTTGCTGATACCCTTCTTCGCGCTCAAAATCCAGGCGCGAGTTACAAAAAACTACTTATACCGGTAGACAATCCGGCCGCGATTCAGGTCGTAGGGACTTAGTTCCACGGCCACGCGGTCGCCGGGCAAAATGCGGATGAAATTCTTGCGCATCCGTCCCGAGACATGGGTCAACACCTCGTGATTGTTCTCGAGCTTGACCTTGAACATGGCATTGGGCAGCGTCTCGGTGACCACCGCCATAACCTCAATCGCATCTTCCTTCGACAAACCGCATCCCGCTTCCGCCGGCGTGTTTATGCCCAACCAGCTTGTTATCCCGAGCGTGCTACTCGGTTAAGACTCTCGCTCCGGTAGCGGTCACCGCCACCGTGTGCTCAAAATGAGCGCTCATGCTTCCATCGGCGGTGACTGCCGTCCAGCCATCACCCAAAACAACGACATCGTGCTTGCCTGCGTTCACCATGGGCTCGATGGCGATCACCATGCCGGTGCGCAATTTCATGCCCCGGCCGGCTTCGCCAAAGTTTGGCACCTGAGGATCTTCGTGCATGTGAACCCCGATGCCGTGACCCACAAAATCCCGAACCACCGAGAACCCCTCGGCCTCGACAACCCCTTGCACCGCAGCGCCCACATCGCCCAGGGTTGCGCCGGGGCGAACCACTGCGATTGCCGCGTACAGCGACCTCTCGGTCACCTCAACCAGCCGAGCCGTCTGGGGGTCGATCTTCTCGCCCACCGGCACGGTGATGGCCGCGTCGCCAAAATAGCCGTCCACAATCGCCCCGCAATCGACCGAAACGATCTCCCCTTCTTTGAGGACCCGTTTGGCCGACGGGATGCCATGCACCACCTCGCTGTCGATCGAGGTGCATAGACAGCAGGGAAAGCCGTGGTAACCCTTGAAGGCTGGTTTGGCACCCAACTCTTTGATGTGCGCCTCGGCCGCGTTTTCGAGATCGAGCGTTGTGGCACCCGGCTTGACGTGGCTGCGCACTAAATCGAGCACCTCGCGGACCACCCGGCCCGCGCGCTGCATTTTCTCGATCTCCTTGGACGACTTCAGTACAACCGCCAACCAAACCCAGCTTTCAGTAATCAGCTATCAAATTTCCAGCCGCATCCACTCTTGCTGACGGGGCCAAGTGCTGATAGCTCGCCTCTTACACACAAACCCCACCGTCCGGCTGCGCTACTTCCGCAACCGCTCGACGGCGGCAACAATTCCGGCCGCGATTTCTTCAATCGGCCGGTCTCCATCCACTTCCGCAAAGCGTCCCAAGGTCCGGTAATGCTCGACAACCGGTGCGGTCGAGGCCGTGTAAGCGCGCATGCGCTCCTCAAAGACCTTTTCCGTGTCGTCGGCTCGTTGGACCAACGCGGCGCCGTCTAAATCGCAAAAGCCATCCTTCTTGGGAGGCTTGCCGTAGACGTTATAGATGCTCTGGCAGACAGGGCAATTCCTGCGCCCAGTGATACGGCGCAGTAGCTGATTATAGTCTACCTGAATACTGACAGCAACAACTGGCAGCGACTGTGTTTGAGCGGCTAGTCGGCCATCCAGCCAGGCGGCCTGCACCAGGGTGCGTGGAAAGCCGTCCAGAATATAACCGTTGGCAGTGTCGGGCTGAGTGAGGCGCACTGCGACCATTTCGTCGACCAGCGAATCGGGAACCAGCTCTCCGCGGCCCATGATCTCCTTGGCAGTCTTGCCCAGTTCGGTACCCTGGGCTACGTTGCCGCGCAGCAGGTCGCCGGTCGAGATCTGCGGAATCCCCCACACCTTGATCAGTTCCTTGGCCTGCGTGCCCTTGCCCACGCCCGGCGCGCCCAACAAAAGAATTGGGCCGGGAGGGGTCTTCTGACCCGTCTCCCGGCCTTGATTGCCTGCATTTTGAGAGGAAGACATTACCAGGTTTTCCTTCCGCGAATGCGACCGGAACGCGGAGAAAATCCGTCATAGTGGCGCATGATCAGCTGCGATTCGATCTGGTTGACAGTATCCATGGCCACGCCCACCACGATGAGCAGCGAGGTGCCTCCAAAGTAGAAGTTGACCCCCAGACCGTGCGTAGTCCAGTTTGGCAGACTCTCGAAAAACTTGCCCACGAGCCACAACTTGTCGAAGCGAATGCCCGAGATCAGGAAGGTAGGGACCAGCGAAATGATGATCAAATAGACAGCGCCGACCAGCGTGATGCGCGTAAGGATGTCGTTGATGAAGTCCGATGTGCGCTTGCCGGGACGGATTCCCGGGATGAACGATCCTGACTTGCGGAAGTTATCGGCAATGTCGTCCGGCTTCATCACGATCGAGATGTAGAAGTAAGCGAAGAAGATGATGCCCAGGATGTAGAGGGCCTCATACCACGGGTAGCCGGGCGCGAGCGCCTGCACGATGGGCTGGAGGAAACGGCTGTTCTGCACAAACTCGGTCTGCGCCAGCATCATCGGGGCGGAGAGAATTGAAGCGGCGAAGATAACCGGCATAACGCCGCCGGAGTTGACCTTGAGGGGCAAGTGGCTCGATTGTCCGCCCATCATGCGCCGGCCGACGATGCGCCGTGCGCTCTGGATGGGAATGCGCCGCTCGCTACGCTCGACGAAGACGATGAAGGCCACCACGGCAGCCATGCCCGCAACCAGCAGAAACATCGCGATGATAGTGAACGATCCCCACTGGTTGGTCTTGACTTTGTCGACCAGGTCGATCACGCCGCGGGGCAGGCCGGCGATGATACCGGTGAAGATCAGCAGGCTCATGCCGTTGCCGATGCCGCGATCAGTGATCTGCTCGCCCAACCACATGATAAAGGCCGTGCCGGTAGTCAGCGTCAGCACCGTCATCAGCACAAAGGGAATGCCCGGGTTGAGCACCATGCCGCTTCTGGTGAGCATGAACGCGATGCCGAGCGACTGCAAGGCAGCCAGAATCACGGTCATATAGCGGGTCCATTGCGTGATCTTGCGCCGGCCAAGCTCACCCTCTTTCTGGATGCGCGCCAGCGGCTCATAGACCACGGTGAGAAGCTGGAAGATGATCGAGGCCGTGATGTAGGGCATGATGCCCAGGGCAAAAACTGTCATGCGGCGCAGGTTGCCACCGCCGAACAGGTCCATCAGGCCCAGTGCCGAGCCGCCCTGCGAGCTGAACAACTGCTCGAGCAGTTTGCCGTTCACGCCCGGCGTGGGTATGTGCGCGCCCAGCCGATAGACGGCCAGGATGCCCAGCATGAAGAGCACCCGCTTGCGCAGATCGGGAATCCGAAAGATGTTGAGAAACTTTTCAAGCATGATTGGTTATCCGCTTCAGGGCGTTTGCCGCCACATGAATCTTTGCCACTGATCATCTTACTTGCGTGGGGCCTGGCCTGTCCCGCTTGATCTGGGCGCCCCTGATCTCTATTTCGATGCCTTGGAAACCAGTTTCCCCTTAGGCGCCACCGGAGCATCGCCGCCCAGAACGACGGCCTTGCCACCAGCCTTCTCGATCTTCTCGACGGCGGACTTGGAGAACTTGTGCGCGTGAATGGTGAGAGCCGAAGTCAAGTCGCCGGAACCGAGAATCTTGATGAGCGCTTTCTTGTTTGACGCCAGGCCCAGCTTCTTGTAGTCGTCGGGACCGATCTCGGTGATCTTGAGGCCCTCAATCTGGGCCACGATCCGGTCGAGGTTCACCACCGTGTACTCGGTGCGAAAGATATTGGTGAAGCCGCGCTTGGGCAACCGACGATGAAGCGGCATCTGGCCGCCCTCAAAGCCCCGCATCAGGCTGGTGCCGGTGCGCGATCCCTGACCTTTGTGGCCGCGGGTTGAGGTCTTGCCCATGCCGGAACCCATACCGCGACCGACACGCTTGCGCGCCGTGTTGGCTTTCCTGGGCGCGCGCAAATTCGATAGATTTCTTGTTGCCATGATTTCCTCGCTGTAGCGCCGGACGGGCTTAAAAACCCGCCGACTCGCGTTCGTCGTAGCTGAAAACTGTTAGCTTTCAGCTGATAACTAGTCTTCCAAAATCCGAACCAGATGCGGAATGGCCTTGACCATACCGCGGGTGGATTCCGTATCCACGCGCTCGACGATCTGGTTGAGCCGCGTGAAGCCCAGACCCTTCACCACCAGCTTGTGCTTGATGGGCGTGGAGTTCTTCGAGCGGTAGTACTGAATGCGAATCATCTTGGTTTCCGCCATGGCCTACATCTCCTCCACGGTCTTGCCGCGCATCGTGGCCACATCGGCCCGGTCGCGCAACTGGATCAGCGCGTCGAAAGTAGCCTTGACGACGTTGTGCGGATTGGGCGAACCCAGGCTCTTGGTGAGCACATTCTGCACCCCGACCGAAGTCATCACCGCACGCACCGCACCGCCGGCAATCACGCCGGTGCCTTCGGGAGCCGGCTTCAGCAGCACCTGGCCGGCGCCGAAACGGCCCAGCACCAGATGCGGAATCGAGGTCTCGGTCAGATGAACCCGGACCAGATTCTTTTTGGCCGCCTCGATCCCCTTGCGAATCGCCTGGGGAACTTCCTTGGCCTTGCCCGAACCGTGACCGACCACGCCTGCGGAGGCGTCGCCCACCACCACCAGCGCGGCAAACGACATGTTCTTGCCGCCCTTCACCACCTTGGTCACGCGATTGATAGCCACCACCTGATCCTTCAGGTTGAACTGGTTGGCATCGAGTTTCTTCTTCAAGATCGTCATTGCTCTCTCATCTGTCCTTCTGGGCGGCTCCAACTGCACGCCCCCGGATAACTTCCCAATACACTCAACCAAAACGTTAGGGAGCGGAGCTCAAAATTCCAGACCTGCCTCGCGGGCTGCGTCGGCCAGCGCCTTGATGCGCCCGTGATAGAGGTAGCCGCCGCGATCGAAGACCACCTTCTTGATGCCTTGCTTGACGGCCAGTTCGGCCACTGCCTTGCCGATCTGCTTGGCTGAGGCCACGTTGCCGCCGGTCTTCAGTTTCAGCGCCAGCGTCGAAGCCGAGACCAACGTCTCACCCTTCTGGTCGTCGATCACCTGCGCGTAGATGTGGTTCAGCGAGCGGTAGACATTCAGCCGCGGCCGCTCCCCTGTGCCTGCAAGCTTGCGGCGAATGCGGTCGTGAATGCGCTGGCGGATTTCGTTTCTCTTGGTCTGCGTGATCATGGTCTCTCTCACCTATCAGCGGAGCTGCCCTGCGGCTCCGTTCGGTTGATTCAGCTAACAGTTGTCAGCTAACAGCTACCAGTTCCTTCTGTGCCTTGAAACTGTAAGCCGTGAGCTGTCCGCCGTCAGCTTACTTTGCTCCCGTCTTGCCGGCCTTCTTCTTCAGCTTCTCGTCCGAGTAGCGCACGCCCTTGTTCTTGTACGGGTCCGGCTTACGCAGCGAGCGCATATCGGCCGCCACCTGGCCGACCTTCTGCCGGTCGATGCCGGTGATGGTCAGGTGCGTCTGCTTGGGGTCGACAGCGACTTCGATGCCCGTAGGCAGCGGCACTTCAATCTGGTGCGAATAGCCCAGCGTGAAGACCACCGTCCCTTTACCCTTCATCTCGGCGCGATAGCCGATGCCCACGATGTCCAACTCGCGCTTCCAGCCCGTGGTGACGCCCTGCACCGCATTCGCAACCAGTGCGCGCGTCAGCCCGTGCATCGCGGCCTGCTTGTCGTTCTCGCGGTTGACGTGCAAGACGCCGTCCTTGGTTTCGAGAGTAATCCCGTCGGCGATCAGCGCCGAAACCTTGCCCTTGGGCCCCTCGACAAGAACTGTGTTGCCTTCGACCTTATACTTGACACCCGCAGGCAGCGGGATAAGCTTCTTTCCAATACGCGACATCGAATCAATCCTTCATCTGGCTTGCGAGTCCCGAGGAACAGCTATCAGTTGACAGCATCAAAGTTCCGTCGTTCCACTGCAGCCCGTAAAACAGCTAACAGTTATAAGGTGACAGCTGATAGTTCCCAGTTTTTAACTGTCAGCTGTCTGCTGTAAGCTGCCACTACCATACTTCGCACAGCAACTCGCCGCCTACGCCTTCGCGGCGTGCCTGACGACCGGTCATTACGCCCTTCGGCGTGGTCATAATCGAGATGCCGAGGCCGCCCTGGACGCGCTTGATCTCGTCGCGTCCGATATACACCCGGCAACCGGGACGCGAGATACGCGCCAGGTCGCGGATAGCCGCTTCCGTGCCGCCATACTTCAGGTAGACGCGGAGCACTTGCTTGCCTTCCTCTTCCTGGGTCTTGTAGTTCGAGATGTAGCCCTCCTCCTTGAGGATGCGCGCAATCTCGGTCTTCAGCTTCGAAGCCGGAACATCCAGCTTCTGGTGGCGCGCCCGGATCGCATTCCGGATTCGCGCCAGAAAATCGGCTACTGGGTCGGTCAAACTCATTCCTTCTCCTTCATTCCCCGTTCGCTCCTTTTATCCAGGAGAACCTGCGGGAATGTCCTCATCGCAGCTAACAGCAGACATCTAACAGTGGTCAGTTTTCTGCCGTTCGATCTTTGTTACCTTCCGTCAGCCTCAGCCCAAACAACTGCTAGCTGTTAGCTGTCAAGCTACCAACTTGATTTGACAACGCCGGGAATCTCACCCTTGAGCGCCAGCGCGCGGAAACACAAGCGGCAAACGCCAAACTTGCGCAGAAACCCGCGTGGCCGCCCGCAGAGCTGGCACCGGTTGTGCTTGCGGCAGCTGAACTTCGGCTTCCGCGCGTCTTTCACCCTCTTTGCAGTAGTTGCCATAAATCCTCTTATCCCCTACGCGCCTTGGCGGAAAGGCATTCCAAAGTGCTTCAGCAGCGCCCTCGCCTGGTTGTCGTCCTTGGCCGTGGTCACGATGGTGATGTTCATGCCCTTCAGCTTTTCCACCTTGGAGTAATCAATCTCCGGGAAGATCAGCTGGTCGCGCAGGCCGAGCGTATAGTTGCCGCGTCCGTCAAAGCTTTTCGTAGACACGCCGCGAAAATCGCGCACTCGTGGCAGCGCCGTCGAGATCAGTCGGTCCAGGAACTCGTAAGCCTTGTCGGAGCGCAGCGTGACCATGGCGCCAATCGACATGCCCGCCCTCACCTTGAAGGCCGCAATCGACTTCTTCGCTTTGGTGGTCACCGGCTTCTGGCCCACAATCGCCGTCAGGTCGGCCACCAGCGGGTCCAGCAGCTTGGTGTTCTGCGTGGCCTCGCCCAGGCCCATGTTGATGACGATCTTCTTCAACTCTGGCACCGCCATCGAATTCTCAAGCCCCAGCTCTTTCTTCAGAGCCTGCTTGATCTCCTTTTGATACTTCTCTTTCAGCCTTGCCGCCATGATGCTTCACTCTCTTTCTTCCGGCGCCCGGAGTGGCTCTGAGGCCGTTTACCGTTGCGGAAGTGCTTGCCGCACGGGCGTGAGCATTGTTGCTCATTCCGTGCCGGACATTTTCTCCACTACTTCTTGGTCAGCATCGTCTGCCCGCACTTCTTGCAAATGCGAACCCTGATGTCGCCTTCGGTTTTCGAACCCACTTTGGCGGGCCCGCAATTGGGGCAGATCAGCGCGACATTCGAGACATTGATGGGTGATTCCTGCTCGGCGATTCCGCCCTTGGTCCGTTGGCCCTGTTTGCTCGAAACCGTCTTCTTGACTACGCGCACGTGCTCCACGAGCAGGGTGCCCTTGTCCGGGAAGACGCGCAGCACGCGGCCTGTCTTGCCGCGGTCCGACCCCGTCAGGACCTTGACCGTATCGTTGCGATGAATATTCAAACTCGGCATCTTCTCTCCAAAAACAGCTGACAGTTGTCAGCTAACAGCTATCAGTTTCCGGCTCTTGCAAATCCGCCTGGTCGTACGCTCAGTCCGCTAGATGCTTTCAACTGTTAGCTCTGTAAGCTGTCAGCCGATAATTGCTCTTACACCACTTCCGGGGCGAGCGAAACGATCTTCAGAAACTTCTTCTCGCGCAGTTCGCGGGCTACCGGCCCGAAGACGCGTGTGCCCACCGGTTCGTGTGTATCGTCAATCACCACTGCGGCGTTCTCGTCAAAGCGGATGTAGGTTCCATCGCGCCTTCGGTGCTCCTTGCGGGTGCGGACAATAACCGCCTTCACTACCTTGCCCTTCTTGATGGTGCCGTCGGGCGAGGCTTCCTTTACCGCGGCGGTCACAATGTCGCCCAGACCCGCCTTCTTGCCCAATCCGCCGCCCAGGGGCAGAATCACTTGCAGCTTGCGCGCGCCGGAGTTGTCGGCCACCGCGAGCATGGTTCTCATTTGCACAGCCATGGGTTCTTCTCCTTAACTCGCTCGCGTTAGAGGTCAACCTGGGGCGCTACGTCCTCGAGTTGGCCGAGCGCCGAGCGCCGTACGATTTCTTCCAGAGTCCACCGCTTCAGCTTGCTCAGCGGACGGGTCTCGCGGATACGCACCACATCGCCCATTCGCGCCGAACTCTGTTCGTCGTGGGCATAAAACTTCTTTGTCGAGCGCACGATCCGCTTGTATTTCGCATGAGCCTTGCGCATCTCGACCTCGACCACAATGGTCTTCTGCATCTTGGTCGAGACCACCTGGCCAACCTTCTCGTTGCGCCGTGCGCCTACTGCCGCCGGCGCCTGTACTGCCTCTTGAGTCGCCGTCATTTAGCGGGCTCCCTTCTTGCTTTCCGCGGCCACAGGGGAATCGGCGCCGGCATTGGGGGTCGCCCCGCGAATGCCTAGCACGCGCTCGCGCGCCACGGTCTTGATTTGGGCGATCTCCTTGCGCAACTGTTGGAGCTTCCGCACTCCTTCATTCGGCTGCACCGAGATCTGAAAGCGAAGCCGGAACAGTTGCTCGGAGGCTGTCTTCTCCTGATGCGCCAGTTCTTCGTCGCTCAAATTGCGAATCTTGTCGAGTTCCATCTCTCTATCTCTCCGGCGCCTTTGTGCCCTTATTGAGGGCCCACGGCGCATCCAAATTCCCGCCAGATGCCAACTGATAACTGTCAGCTGCCTACTTAGCCGCAGCCTCAGGCATTTGAGCGCCCGGCCGCATCACAAACTTGGTCCTAAGCGGCAGCTTGTTCGACGCCAGGCGCATCGCTTCCTGCGCCGTCGCCGGGTCCACACCTTCCATTTCGAAGAGGATCTTGCCCGGCCGCACCACCGCAACCCAGTGATCCAGCGCGCCCTTGCCCGAGCCCATGCGGACTTCAGCCGGCTTCTTGGTGATCGGCTTATCCGGGAACAGGCGCAGCCATATCTTGCCGCCACGCTTGATGAAGCGAGTCATGGCAATACGGCTGGCCTCGATCTGCCGGTCGGTGATATATCCGCACTCCATTACCCGCAGACCGTACTCCCCGAATGAAAGGGTAGACCCGCGCCATGCCTTGCCGCGTCTCTTGCCCTTCTGCTGCTTGCGAAACTTCACCTTCTTTGGCATCAACATAACGAAAATCCTCTTAAAAGCAGCTAACAGCTAACAGTTCTCTTTTTTGCGAGCAATCCAACTGTCAGCCGTTAGCTGTCAGCTGTAAGCTGCTCTTAGAACACTGACGTGCCCACCGGCGGCGTCTGACGGCGCTTCTGCTCGTAAATGTCGCCGCGATAAATCCAGGTCTTTACGCCGATCACACCGTACGTCGTATGCGCCTCGGTAAACCCGTAATCGATGTCCGCGCGCAGGGTGTGCAGCGGCAAACGGCCTTGCAAATACCACTCCGAGCGTGCGATTTCATTGCCATTCAACCGGCCCGAAACACGCACCTTGATTCCCTTGCAGCCGAATCTCAGCGCCGAGTCCACACTCTTACGCATGGCTCTGCGGAAACTGACGCGTTTTTCCAACTGCAACGCGATGTTCTCCGAGACCAGCTGCGCGTCCAGCTCCGGCTTGTTCACCTCGATGATGTCGATGAACACGTCGCGGCTAGTGCGCTTGCCCAGCTCCGTCTTGAGCTTCTCGATCTCCGCGCCCTTGCGGCCAATCACGATGCCTGGCCGGGCGGTGCGGATGAGAAAGCGCAGCTTGTTGCCCGGCCGCTCGATCTCCACCGAGCTGACCCCGGCAGCCTTCAGCTTTTCGCGCAGCTCGGCCTTGAGCTTCACGTCCTCGACCAATAGCTTGTCGAAGTCGCGCTCGGTGAACCAGCGTGAACGCCACGGCTTGTTCACTCCCAGCCGGAATCCGTAAGGATGGACTTTCTGTCCCATATGCTTTTCCTCAAAACCCTTCAGGCCTTTTTGTCGGCCTTTTTTCTGGTTGGCTTCGGCGCCTCGGCCGCTGCCTTCGGTTCTTCTTTCTTCGTCTTGGCCGCCTTCGGCGCTGGCTCCTCCGCCTTGGTCACCAGACCCGCGGCCGCTTCGCGCTCGGCCACCGACAGAACGATGTGCGTCAGCCTGCGCTGATAGCGGTAGGCACGGCCCATCGGCGCGGGGCGAATGCGTTTCATGCGTGGCCCGTCGTTGGCCAGGGCCAGCTTGACGTAGAGGTTGTCCACATCCAGATCGACACCCTGCTCGCCGGCTACATACTTGGCGTTATCGACCGCCGATATCAAAAGTTTGTGAATCACCGGGGCGATGCGCTTCTTCGTGAAGGCCGCCGTCGTAAGCGCCTCCTCGACCCCCCGGCCCTTGATCAGGTCGAGCACCAGCCGCGCCTTTTGCGGCGACACGCGCTGAAACCTGGCCTCGGCCCGAAATTCCCTTGTCTCGACTGCCATCGTCTCTTCCTCAATCTCTGATTACCCGCTGTCAGCTATCAGCCTTCAGCTTCGACCCGACGGAATCGGGCCTCAATTCGCCCAACTCCGTAAACTTTCGCCTTCCATCCGCCGCTCGCTCCACCTCAATCAAACTGAGGGCTGACAGCTGATAACTGAAAGCTGTATTTCTTACCGCGGCTTGGCGCTAGCCTCGACCGCTTTGCTGCTGCCCCCGGTATGTCCCTTGAAGATGCGCGTGGGCGCGAACTCGCCCAGCTTGTGACCCACCATGTTCTCAGTCACGTATACCGGAACGAACTTCTTGCCGTTATGGACGGCGATGGTGTGGCCCACAAACTCGGGAAAGATCGTCGAGCGGCGCGACCAGGTCTTGACTACCTTCTTGTCGTTGGCCTGGTTGAGCACCCCGATCTTCACCGTCAGGTGCGCATCCACAAACGGGCCCTTCTTCGTCGAACGTGCCATAATCTCCCTCTACTTTGCCCGGCGGCTGACAATAAATGCATCAGTCCGCTTGTTGTTGCGCGTCTTGTAACCACGTGTCGGCTGGCCCCACGGGGTCACCGGATGACGGCCGCCCGAGGTCTTGCCCTCGCCGCCACCGTGCGGGTGATCCACCGGATTCATTACTACGCCGCGGTTGGCCGGGCGAATGCCCTTCCAGCGGTTGCGTCCAGCCTTGCCGATCGAGATGTTCTCGTGATCCGTATTTCCCACCTGACCAATCGTCGCCATGCACTCAACCAGCACCTTGCGGGTCTCGCCCGAGGGCAGCTTAAGCAAGGCGTACTCGCCCTCCTTGGCCACCAACTGCGCTTGCGTTCCCGCCGAACGAGCCATTTGCGCGCCCTTGCCCGGCCGCAATTCGATGGCATGAACCGTGGTGCCGGCAGGAATGTTCTTGAGCGGCAGCGCGTTCCCGACCAGAATGTCGGCATCGGGACCGGAACTCACCGTCGCACCCACCTTCAAACCAACCGGCTGTAGGATGTAGCGCTTTTCGCCGTCCAGATAATGAATCAGGGCGATGCGAGCCGAGCGGTTTGGATCGTATTCGATCGTCGCAACGCGCCCCGGAATCCCATACTTCTCGCGCTTGAAGTCGATCAGGCGCAACATCTGTTTGTGTCCGCCGCCCTGATGGCGGATGGTCATATCGCCCATGCTACGGCGTCCGCCGGTGCGCTGCTTGACCGCCAGGAGCGGCTTGTGCGGCTTGGCCGTCGTCAGGTCGTCATTAACCTGCGTGGTCTTGAAGCGCAAGGTCGGCGTTACCGGTCTGTATGTCTTGATTGCCATCGTCGTTTGTCCTTGATGAACCAGCTATCAGCTAACAGCTGTCAGCCCATCGTGCTTCAACAATCTTCTGCGTCCTGCCTTCCGACTCCTCGCTTCGCTCCTGCACGTCCGGAGCTGAAAGCTGAGAGCTGACAGCTGTTAGCTGCCTTACAGGTTGCTCACGTACTCGGGCATCTTCTCGCCGGCTTTCAGACGGACATACGCCTTCTTCCAGTCCGGTTTGAAGCCAGTGAATTTTCCACGGCGGCGTTCTTTGCCCAGAACATTGGCAGTGCGGACCGCGGAGACCTTCACCTTGAAGAGAGCTTCGACGGCCTGCTTGACTTCGGTCTTGGTGGCCTCGGGAGCGACGTCAAAAACCAGCGTCCCCTCGGTCTCCTTCACGCCCAAACCTTTTTCGGTAATCAGCGGGCGGCGAATTACGGTGTAAAGTGTCGGCATTACACAGCCTCCGT
>JBEKRS010000068.1:0-26623 GCA_049518535.1 Occallatibacter sp.
ATCGCAGGGGCTAAAGCCCTCCTCTTTTATTTGATCTTTTCGGCACGACTGAAGTCGTGCCCTGACACGATTGATGGCCGAGTTTAAGAATATCCCAGGTTTGAAAATCCGGACTTGGGGTGTCCGGCCTGGAAGGTTTCCGCATCGCAGGGGCTAAAGCCCTCGTCTTTTATTTGATCTTTTCGGCACGACTGAAGTCGTGCCCTGACACGATTGACGGCCGAGTTCAAGAGGCTTCCCAGGTCCGGATTTGAGACCTGGGTTTTCGGCTAGATCAGTTCGGTGCGGCCGGTTATGCCTAGCTCCTTGACTATCTTGCCTACGTCCTGGGAGTGGTCGCGGTGGGCGATCAGGAGAGCGTCCTCGGTGTCTACGATTACCAGGTTCTCGACACCGACAAGGGCTACGAATTTGCGGGGGCTGTATATATAGTTGTTGCCCGCGTCGATGGCAAGATGGCCGCCGGTATCGGAGACATTGCCCTCGCCATCTCCGCGCAGACGGGTCTCAAGCTGGTACTCGTAAAGCGAGGCCCAGGAGCCGAGGTCGTTCCAGCTGAACTCGGCTGGGATGCAGAAGAGATGGGAGAGATGCTCGCCCTTGGCTGAGCGCGGCTCGAGCACGGCATAGTCCACGGAAATGTTTTCACACTTGGGATAGGCGTTGCGGAAGACCTCATCGAACTGAGGCGTGCCGTAAGCGGCGGCGATGGCCTCGAGCAGCGGGGCGGTCTCCGGCAGATGCTCGCGTACAGCGTTCGCAAGTGTGCGCGCCGACCAGAGGAACATGCCTGAGTTCCAGTAGTAGTTGCCGGCGGCGACGAATTCCTCGGCCTTGTTCTGGTTGGGCTTTTCGATGAAGCGGCGCACGTGCAGGGCGGCGTCGTCGCGGGTGTAGTCCGTGGTTTCGATGTAGCCGTAGCCAGTTTCGGCGCGGGTGGGCTCGATGCCCAGCACCACGACGCTGTCGCCGGCAGCGGCCACGGCTATGCCCTTCTGCAGAGCTTTGAGGAAGCGCGGCTCGTCGGCAATGACGTGGTCAGAGGGAAAGACGCCCAGCACCGCATCGGGATTCTGATGCTCGATGAGGAAGGCAGCCAGTCCGCAGGCGGGTGCGGTATTGCGAGCCACAGGCTCCTGGACGATCTGCTCCTTAGGCACGCCCTTCAACTGGTCGGCAATTTCATGGGCCAGATATTCATTGGTAATGACCCAGGTTTTCGCCGGAGTGGCCAGAGGTTTGAGCCGCTCGACGGTTTGCTGGATCATGGAGCGCTCACCGTCCAGCGCCAAAACCTGCTTGGCGTGGGCGCGGCGGGAGCGCGGCCAGAAGCGCGTTCCACTGCCTCCGGCAAGTATCACAGGGCGAAAATCGATAGACTTCGGCATTGAAGACACATCCTAATGGACAAACGTTATGTTTGCACAGGGGGAACGATACATTTTTTCAGGGTTTGACCCAGTAGCGCGGCTCCGCCCTTGCTGTGGGCGGCTTTCCCCATCCCATATTGCAAAACGGCTCTCGCGGCGACTTACGGTTCTCGGCGCGGCCAGGTTAAGGTTGCAAGAATCCGGCTACGCCAGCTTAGCCAGAAATTCTCCCATGCGGCGAGTGCCCTCATCGATATTCTGCTTGGTCACCGGATAGGAGATGCGGATGTGTTCGGCGGTGCCAAAGGCCTCGCCGGGCACGCAGACCACGTGGGCCTCATGCAGCAGCCGCGTGGCCAGCTCGGTTGCAGTTTTGATCCCACCCTTGCCGATGTAGGCCGACATGTTGGGGTAAACATAGAAGGCTCCTTCGGGCTTGGTGCAGGTGATGCCGGGAATCGCGGTCAGCTTGGCCAGCATGTAATCGCGCAGGTCGATGAACTCGGCGCGGAAGTTGCAGACGCACTCCTGCGAGCTGGTTAGGGCGGCGATGGCGGCTTTCTGCACGATGCTGGTGGCGTTTGAGGTGGATTGCGACTGGAGCTTGCTGAGGTTGGCTGTGACGGACTTTGACGCCAAGGCGAAGCCAGCGCGCCAGCCGGTCATGGCATAGGTCTTGGAGAGCGAGCCGAGGATGACGATGTGCTCCTTGGCCCAGGTGAACGAGCCGCCGGAGACAGGCTTGCCGGCATAGTTCAGATAGACGTAACACTCGTCCAGGAGCAGGAAGATGCCGCGATCGTGGGCCAAGTGGACGATACGTTCCAGGTCCGCGGCCGAGACGACCGAGCCAGCGGGATTCGAGGGCGAATTAAGAATGATGGCTTTGGTATGGGGCGTGATGGCCTTCTCGATGGCGTCGGCCGTGATGCGGAAGTTCTCGGCCTCTTGAGTTTCAAGGAAGACGACCTTGCCGCCGGCGTACTGAATGATGTCCTTGAAGCTGACCCAGTAGGGGACGGGCAGGATGACCTCGTCGCCGTGCTCGATGAGGATTTGGATGGCATTGAAGAGAGCCAGCTTGCCGCCGGGGGTGAAGATGGCCTCGTCGATGGCGTAGTCGGAGGCGAAGTCGGTGGCATGGCGCTCGACGATGGCTTTGCGCAGCTCGGGAATGCCGGGCACGACGGTATAGCGGGTGAAGTTGGCTTCAATGGCGGCGATGGCCGCGTCCTTGATGTGGCGGGGCGTGGGGAAATGCGGTTCGCCGGCGCCGAAATCCACCAGGTTGACGCCTTGAGCGCGCAGCTTGGCGGCTTCCGCGGCCACGGCCATGGTTGCTGAGACCTCGATCCGGCCAATGCGGTCGGCAAATATTTGGGAAGAAGCAGAGACTGTCATAGCTATCTATATCTTGACAGATTTTTGGGCCAACGCAAAACCGGCCGGAAATGTCAGGGTAATTGTATGAACCTCCGACAATTCCACCACAGTTTCACAGGTTCATGGTGAATACGGGGCTAACAACTGAGCCCTTGACGCGCGAGGCGCTACGCGCTACAGTGCAAAGATGATTCAATCTTTCCGGCATGCGGGATTGGAGAAGTTTTACTTGACCGGAAGCAAGGCGGGCATTCAACCGGCACATGCCACCAAGCTGCGCCGGCAGCTGACGCTGCTGAACACAGCCAAGAATGCGAATCGTATGAATGTTCCCGGCTGGGATTTACATTCGCTCAAGGGAGTTCTTGCGGATCATTGGTCGATCAAGGTCAACGGAAACTGGCGCATGACCTTCACATTTGAGAATGAGAATGCCATTCTCGTGGACTACCAGGATTACCACTGACGGATGAGGAGAATCATTATGGCGATAACGATGTATAACCCTGCGCATCCGGGCGAAATTCTCCGCGAGTACATGGGCACAGTACAGGTTAGCGTGGCGGCAAAAAAGCTGCGCGTGGCGAGATCAACGCTTTCGCGGTTGCTGAACGGACGGGCGTCGTTTACGGCCGCGATGGCGCTCCGGCTTTCTGACGCCTTTGGAACCGAGCCGGGCATGTGGCTCGACTTGCAGCAGCAGTACGATCTTTGGCACGCGTCGCAGCGGAAGCGACCCAAGGTGGAGAGGTTTTCACGGGCGGCATGAGGTTCGCGGGATCGAGACTTCGGGGATTCGGCATAGAATGAACACCCGCGGGGAATAACCAAGATATGTGGAACCAAATCTGGAGTCAGAACCCTATCGAAGTATTGAAACTGTTATCCTCGATTGCAACGCCAGTCACAATTGCTTTCATTGGCTTTGTCATCAATAGATCGATTCAACGCCAGAATGCCATCGCGCAGCGACAGTCGTCGTGGCTCACAAAATGGGCCGACGATTTGTTGAAAACTGCGACTGGATTCAACGACTCAGCAACCAGCTTTATGTTGCTATACGCGGCGAGTGAATGGAAGGTAAGAAGTAACTTGCCTGGATCTGTTGAGGAGCAGAAGTCACTTCACCTTGACGTTGTGCCAGTCGCGTTGGCCATGCTAAAGGAGCGATGGGAGATTTCGAAGTACATTGGTTTTGCACCGGTATGCGGCAAAGGCCTTGAAGATGCAACCCACGCACTTTTTGACGAAGCTAATAATTGGATGCGGAATACCGGTGGCAATATGGACGCGTTTCGGCAAAAGCAGTTGGTGTTTAATACAAACGCAAGAAACGTCCATGCCGAATTGCTGGGGTTGAAGGAATCGAAGGATTAGACGAGTAGGAATGCTAACTCGCGCCGATGCGGTTGCGGAGGCGCTTGAGGACGTTGGGCTGCGCGGAGGAAGCTGCCCATTCACGCTGCATCGTCGAGATTAACGGTAACTTTGCGGCCGAGCGCTGATGCGATGTTAACCAGCGCGTCAAGCGAGAAGCGCGAGATGCGCCCGCGCAAGAGGTCGTTGATGCGCGGCTGCGTCACACCGCAGCGCTTTGCAGCCTCGGCCTGGGTCCAGCCACTCTCTTTGATCAATTCCTCGATCTTCATCATGAGATCCGAACGCAAGCTGAGGTTAGCCGCCTCTTCTGGAGCGTCTTCAATCGCATCCCATACACTCTTGAATTCCTCAAACTTCAGTTTTTTCATTATCTGCCCCGCATCAATTGTTGGAACCGTTCCCGCGCAATTTCAATATCATGTGGTGAAGTTGCCCTGGTCTTCTTGTGAAAGGCATGTAGCACATATACAGCATCGGCTAGGCGAGCTGTGTAAATCACCCGGTATGTGCCCGATGTTTCCCAAACTCGAATCTCCTCGACACCCTTGCCGATGGATGGCATCGGCTTGAAATCATCAGCCGGAAGTCCTATTTGCACACGATCCAACTAGTGTCCAGCCTCACGACGAGCATCGTCTGGAAACTCACGCAACGCCTTTCGCGAGTCGCCGAGAAAGCGGACCACTTTCATTGTTGCATTATATTTGATTGGATATAAATTGCAATCGAAAGTTGCGATTTGCATCCAATCAAGTCAGCCGCGTTTGATCTTGCCGACCAAGTTGAGAATTTAATCTTGGCTCGCGCCGATGCGGTCGCGGAGGCGCTTTAGGACGTTGGGTGGGACCAGTCCGGTTACGTCGCCGCCGAAGCTGAAGACTTCCTTCACCATGCGCGAGCTGACAAACGAGTAACGCCCGGCAGGCTGTAGGAAGACCGTCTCGATCTCGGGGGCTAGACGCCGGTTCATCAGAGCCATCTGAAACTCGTATTCGTAGTCGGAGATGGCGCGGATGCCGCGCAAGACTGCCGAGGCTCCCTGCTTGCGCGCAAACTCCACCATCAGCCCGTCGAATGTAGCCACCGAAACATTGCCCAGAGCGCCGGTCGATTCCCGCAGCATCTCCACACGCTCTTCAACGGTGAAGAGAGGATTTTTCACCGGATTACTGAGAATGGCAACGGTGAGGTGGTCGAAGAGCTTGGCTCCGCGTTGGATCAGGTCGAGGTGACCGTTGGTCGGCGGGTCGAAGGTGCCGGGATAGAGGGCTTTCAAGTTCATGGACGTAACTCTGATGAGATTCTAGCAGCGCATGGCTAGCCAGGTTGCGCTGTGTGCTCCTATGGACGTAGGATTGGCGGGGCTTGGTGAGCGGGGTTGATCGTCTCGTGATGTGCGACGTAATCCTTGGGGTGGTGCAGTCGTTGTTCGAGCCGGCCATGCTTGTCGCCGTTGCAACGGGCGGCCTTGACAGTGGATCGAAAAACTTCGCTGCCAAAAAGGAGTTAATTGAATGTCTACCAAAACCATTATTGAACCGTTTCGCATCAAGAGCGTTGAACCTATCCGCTGGACTACTCGCGCCAAGCGGGAGGAGTTACTCCGCGCCGCACACTACAACCTTTTTCTGCTTCGGGCAGACGATGTGCTGATCGACTTGCTCACTGACTCCGGAACGGGTGCTATGTCCACGCACCAATGGGCGGCGATGATGGAGGGCGATGAGAGTTATGCCGGCAGCCGCAGCTTCGATCGCTTCAAGAACTCGGTGCAAGAGATCGTCGGCTATACGCACGTTATCCCGACACACCAGGGCCGGGCCGCGGAACGAATTCTCTTCAAGGTAATGTGCGAGCCGGGAGATGTGGTGCCGAACAATACGCACTTCGACACTACGCGAGCTAATGTGGAGTCAGTCGGCGCCGAGGCGGTTGACCTGTTGCCTGCCGAGGCGCGAGAGCCGGGCACGCGCCTGCCGTTCAAGGGCAACATGGATGTGGCGGCGCTGAAGGCATTGATTGCGCGGGTGGGACGCGACCGCATCCCGCTGGTGATGCTAACTGTGACCAATAACTCGGGGGGCGGGCAGCCGGTGTCGATGGAGAATGCGCGGGCGGTTGCAGCGGTTTGCCATAAGCATGGGATTCCGCTTTACTTCGACGCCTGCCGCTTTGCAGAGAACGCCTACTTCATCAAATTGCGCGAGCCGGGTTACGCAAACAAGACGCCCAAAGAAATTGCTCAGGAGATGTTTGCACTAGGAGACGGCTGCACCATGAGCGCCAAGAAAGACGGCATGGCTAACATAGGCGGCTTTCTCTGCACTAACGATGACTTACTGGCGCGACAGGAAAAGGATCTGCTGATTCTAACTGAGGGTTATCCCACTTATGGGGGACTCGCAGGGCGCGACCTGGAGGCAATTGCGGTGGGGATACAAGAGGCGTTAGAGGAAGATTACCTGCGCTATCGCATTGCTTCGACGGCTTACCTGGGCGACCACATCTCCGCGCAGGGCGTGCCGATTGTGCAGCCGCCGGGCGGTCATGCAATCTATATCGACGCCAAGGCCTTTCTGCCGCACGTTCCGATAGAGCAGTTTCCTGGCGTGGCGTTGGCGGCGGAGTTATATCTGGAGGGCGGTATTCGATCGGTCGAGATCGGCAGCCTGATGTTTGGAGCGGCGGCGCAGATGGAGTTAGTGCGGCTGGCGATTCCGCGTCGTGTTTACACGCAGAGTCATATCGATTATGTGGTGGAGATTATTTTGCAAGTCTTCGCGCGGCTCGAGCAGATCAAGGGTCTGCGGCTGACTTATGAGGCACCGTTTCTGCGGCACTTTACGGCGCATCTGGAGCCGATGGGGTGAAGTCATCGCTGAAGTAAGTCGATTGGCTGGGTGAAGTCGGTTACTCGAAAGTGCTGGGCCAGTGTTGGATGCTGGCGCTGGAAAGCAAGGAACATCTCCCAGGCGACGCGGCGATAGCTGAAGTGGCCGGCTGGTGCGCTGCGCAGTTCCGTGATGTACTGCGCTTCGGCGAAGTCCATTTTGAAGAGCGAGCGAATGCGCGTGGCTAACGGCAACAGGTAGAGGGCGGATTGGGCGGCTTCGGGAGCTTGACTGGCCATGATCTGCGCGCTCGCGCGATGGGCTTGCTCGATGGTGGATTGGAAGTCAGCTAGGACGCCGGCCTCGGCGAGGATGTTTACCGCCGGGCCGAGATCGCCAGAGGTGGGTGTCTCGTAGCCGTGCAGAGCCGTGAAGGGCTGGATGATCTGGGTGCAGCGGCGGTGGCGGTGCATGTCGCGGAAGCCGCCGATGTCCATAAGAATGTCAAAGCGCAGAACCGCTCCCGCGTGGAAGGCGCGCAGGGCTTCGTCGTGCTTGCCGCGGTGGCGAAGACCTAGCTCGATGATCTCGGTGATGCGGGCTTCGGGCAGCGCGGCGACAAGATTGCGAATCTGCCGGTAGGGGTGATGGCTAACTGAATAAAGCAGCGTGGCAGCCAGCTCGACTTCCAGGGTTTCGGTGCGCTCGACGAGATCGACCAGCGGGGCATCATCAATGTGCAGGCCGTGCAGGAGTTCAGCGGCGGCTTGGGCGAGCGCGGCTTGCGTTTGGATGGCGTAGTCGTTGGGCTGGGCGTATTTGACCAGTGTGGGAGCGGTGCGGACCTCGCGGGTGAAGAGGTCGACGGCTTCGGCGGCCATGGTGGGGTCGGCGATCGTGAGGCGATCGACAAAAGAGGCGGCGGTTTGGGCGTTGACATTCCAGGCGGGGCCGGTTGCGGCTTCACGTAACTTGGTTCCCAGATCGCGGATTTCGGCGGCGGGATGAGAGAGCAGCCGGGAGACCTGGGTTTCGAGCGTGCGGGCGTTGACGATCTGGCCGAGCGAGGTGTTGGTAGCCAGCGGAAGCAGGTAGCGAGCCACGTCGAAGGCGCGCGCTTTGAGAGTTCGCTCGTAGGACTCGGGCTTCATCTCTTCTGGACAGGGGACGCGCCGGCGCAGGGCTTCAAGGACGGCGGGGTTAGTGCGCTGGTAGGTGGCAAAAAGGCCTGCGATGGTCTCGGAATAAAGCTGGGCGGAGCCGGAATCGCCGCCAAAATCGGGAAAAAACCAGCCGGATTTTAGGAAGTTTTGGTAACGGGTGGACCGCTCCTGACCGTCCCAGCGTTGCTCGTCGACCAGCACGATGGCAGCCAGCAGGCTGAGCCGTTCGACGGAGAAAGCGATATGCGCGAGGTCGGCTATGGAGCGGTGGCCGTAATGGAAGTAGAAGGTCGAGAGAAACTGCTCGGCGCGCTGGGCGCTGATTTCGGCCAGCGATTCGCGCATGGAAAGGGCTGAGCGGGAGTATTTGGCCATGGCATACGCCAGCACCTCGGGGTCGGCGCCGTGGACGGCGTAGACTTCGGTTTGGTTGCGGGCGCCGGAGGGCATCAAAGATTTGCTGGACATTGGAGAGGGCTCGCGAACAGAATACGGCATTGGGGTCAATCGAGGTTTGCATCCGCGCTAAGGTTCAAGGCGTCTATAGCGCGTGGGGTATTCATCTAAGTAGACGGAAAGGGAACCATCTCGGTATTGCCGGCGGGATTACGGCCGTCCCCGTCGTGTTGAACAGGCTGTGGAAAAGATGGCTCAAACGTTAAACCAGGGCCGTGCCAAGGCTATGGCGCACGCGGTATGCTTTTTCAGGCAATCGCGCGCGTTATTCTCGCTGCTCCCACGTTAACGAAGTCAGAGCGATAGGGCAATACAGGAGCTACCGGGCAATGCTGGAGTATTTGATACGCACATCGCACAGGCCGCGGCCCTTGCCGCCGGGCCGCTGGGTGCTGACCGAGCGCTGGAACGATCTGCTGTTTGCGCATTGGCCGGTCCCGGTCTCGTCGATTGCGCCTCTGTTGCCCGAGGGCTTGCAGGTGGATACCTTCCAGGGTTCCGCGTGGCTGAGTGTGACGCCGCTCTGGATGGACCGGATCAAGTTCCGGGGCTTTCCGCCGCTCCCAGGAGTGCGCAGCTTTCCGGAACTGAATCTGCGAACCTATGTGCGCGATCCGCAGACGGGAGCAGCGGGTGTGTATTTCCTTTCACTCGAAGCTAACAACCTGCTGGCGGTTGCAGCGGGATATGCATTCTATCGCCTGCCCTATCATTGGGCGCAGATGGATCTGACGCAGCGGACGGAGCGGGAATTTGCGTTTTATAGCCGCAGACGTTTTTCCGGCAAGCCGGTGGTCTTCAAGGCGCGCTATCGGGGCTTGGGGCCCACGCGCAAGCTGGCGGAGAGCCGTGCAGGCTCGCTCGAATACTTTCTGATGGAGCGCTATTGCCTGTTTTCGAAAAACCGGGCAGGACAGCCCATCCGGGCCAACCTGCACATCTCTTCCTGGCCGCTGGAAGAGGCCGAGGCGGAGATTGAGCAGAACGATCTGGCCGCGTCGGTTGGAATCGAGTTGCCCGATATCGAGCCGGTGTTGCACTATTCGCGTCGGCTGGTGGTTTATGTCTGGCCGACGGAGTTAGTGCGGCCGGCGCTGGTTCCGCGGCGCGTGCCGGTGACGGTTACTCCTTCAGGATAGAGCCGGCTTCCAGGTTCCGGCCTAGCCGATTCCTCTTTACCAGGTGTAACGGACGGAGTAAGTCAAAGTGGCATCGCCTTTGGCTGGAACCTGAACAGGGAATTGAATGGTGTGGCTGTCGAGCTTGTTGTAGTCGGTGGATTTCTGCTGTATCTCCCAGTTATCGCCGCGGTATAGGTGCTCGAGGACACTGACGTTGACGGGTTGAGGCTTCTGGTTAGTGAGTTTGACCTCGAAGGTCTCGTCAAGGGTGTGGTTGCGCTGATCGATGTGATAGTCGGTCTGGCGGCGCGAGCCCTTTACATCGAAGGCGCTGCCGGTCGAGATCTTCACGGTGTCTTCGGTGGGCGTGTGGTTGATGGTGCTTTCGCCAACGAACTCCATCTGGCTATCGGCATCGCTGCGATAGAGGCGGATGCGGCCGGCGGGAAGGGGAATGCCGAGGTGGTTGGACTGGGTGTTCTTGAACTCTTCGAAGATTTGGATTTTGGTGTTGCCGGAGTTTAGTCCGTAGTTCTGATCCTGGATGAAGTTACCGCTGTAGTTAGTGTAGGGTTGACGGTTTTCCGCAGCGCCGTCGTAGAGATAACTACGAGAGAGGGTAACTCCGGAGGCTTCTATGAACTGAATCTGCTTGATCTGGCCATCGCTGAGCGAGACGGTGCGGTTCAAGTCATAGAGGTGGAAGTCGTCGAAGGCTTTCTGAGTTACTTCTCCATTGACGGCAACGGTTTGAGCGGTGGCGAAGACCATCCTGTCTCTTACGGCGCCGTAATTGGGGGGAGTTATTTTGGCTATGTCGCCAGCCATGAGTTTGATTCGGGCCTGAGGAAACTCCGTGCCGCTCTGGTTGTGGATGGTGACCCAGCCGATGAGGTCGGCCTTCTCATTGCTGGCGGCATTTGATGCGGTAACTTTTCCGCTGCTGTCGCTCGAATTGGGGGCGACGATGTTATAGGTTGCTTCCCAACTTAGGCCGCCGGTGATATAGGCGAGTTCGGCGGAAATCTTCTGGGCTTTGTCGGAGTCGATCTGCCAATGGAGCGTCGGCTTAAGCAGCAGGCCATCGGTTGAGGCAGGGAAAAGTGGGGACCCCGGAAGCGAAAACTGCATCTGGCCGTTGACCTCGATGAGGGGCTGATTTTGCTGGTACTGATTTCCTTGCTGGGGCGCGCGAATGATCTTACCTGGAACGGTGGGGCCGGTGATAACCTTGCCATCGGAATAGCCCCAACCGCCTGTCTGGAAGTTGATCGTCTTGCCTTCGTACTTCTGCAATAGCCAATCTTGGGTAACTACGCCGGCATCGTAGTTCTGCTCGATGATGCGGAAGCTGTGTTTGGTGGTTGCGTCGCGCAATGCTGGATCTCTCAAGACAACCGAATCGGGCTCGAGCTGGCTGGTGACGCTGGTTGTGGTGACTTCGTTGAGGCCAGGGTGAAGGTCGAGATCGACCTGGGTGCGCGCGACGGCGAAATCCTGGTTATAGATGGTGAGGGCTGTGGACGGCGCTGAAGGCTGGCTGGCGGGTTGCTGGGCGGCAAGGGACGTGGCGGCAAAGACGGCTGCGACAAAGTAGCGGAGGTGCACGAGAGAATCCTTTCGCGTTGGGGGAAGCTGAATGGATAGACTGACGAGGTAGTTGAAGGTTTGTATAAAGTGGAATTTTCGTTTCACTTTCTCAGTCAGGAACCAGATTACTTCTCTAACATACCGAATCTTTCTTGTAATTCCTCGCTCTATGCTTGAGGCGGATGGAAAGCGACTTTACTGGGGTTATTTCAGGGTTAAAACCGTGGCTCTCGCCCAGTTATAATGAGGGACGAAAGGGCGCGAGATGTGCGCGTGGGGTTCACGAGAGATATGGCGGATTTGCAGGGAAGAATAGCACTGGTAACCGGAGCTGCACAGGGCATTGGACGCGCGATTGCGCTGGAACTGACCAAGGCTGGAGCGACGGTGGCCGTGGCGGACATCAATGAGGTCAAACTGGCCGCGGTTGCGGCGGAGATTGAAGCGCTGGGCGGGACGACTGCGGCGTTCAAGCTGGATGTCTCGAACCAGGAGTCGATCGAGGCTGGCGCGAAGGCTGTGCTGGAACGCTTCGGCAAGGTCGAGATTCTGGTGAACAATGCCGGCATCACCCGCGACGGGCTGATGCTCAGGATGAAGCGCAACGACTGGGACCTGGTTCTGGACATCAATCTGACCGGTGCGTTTCTGCTGACGCAGGCATTATTGAGCGCCATGCTCAAGAACCGCTGGGGCCGGATCGTGAACATGGCCAGCGTGGTGGGACGAGCGGGCCAGGCGGGCCAGGTGAATTACGCTGCCTCGAAGGCCGGACTGATTGGGCTGACGCGATCGATGGCGCGCGAGTTTGCCTCGCGAGGGATCACGGTGAATGCCGTAGCGCCGGGCTTCATCGAAACGCCGATGACCGCGGTACTCGATGAGAAACAGAGCGCGGCAATGCTGGCGCAGATTCCGCTGGGGCGGCGGGGAACGGACCTCGATATTGCGCATGCGGTCAAGTTTCTTGCCTCCGACGATGCCTCCTACATTACTGGCCATGTACTGGACGTGAATGGCGGGATGTTCATGGGGGGCTGACCCTCGAGCATTTTCGCTTCAAATATCGACATTTAGAGCAGCCAAGTGGCTTTCATAATTAAAAGCCACCTGGCTGTATCGTTTTTATAAGAGCGACGATGAAAAAGCTGTGAGCGGACCGCTGCGGAAAAGTTACGTCAGCGTCCGAGTTTTCCTCAAGTTGCGTCTGCATGCCGCCGATAATCCACTCGGGAAGGTGCGTATGGCAACGCTAACTACAGGAGTTCCGAACTCGCAACCAATCATACCGGAGCTTGGAGGCGGGCTGCGCTACGTGGCGCGTCAGCCCATCATGGACCTGCGCGGGCGGGTACACGGTTACGAATTGCTGTTTAGGGCGGGCCCAGAAGCGGGCTTCCGGGGTGACGGCAACATGGCCACGCGCACGATGATCGACAACACGGTCATCTTTGGCCTCGAAAAGCTCACGGGCGGCGTGCCGGCCTTTGTGAACTGCACGCAGGAATCGCTGACCGAGAATCTGGTGCATGTTCTTCCCGCCGGCATGACGGTGCTGGAAATATTGGAAAGCCTGGACCCGACGCCTGAGCTGATCGACGCCTGCCGCAAGTTGAAGGCTGCGGGATTCCGGCTGGCGCTGGACGACTTTACATGGAAGCCGGATTTCGATCCGCTGGTGGAATTGGCTGACTACATCAAAGTGGATTTTGTGCTGAGCGGGCCCGAAGAGCGGAGGGATCTGCTCGGGCGGCTGAAAAACGTGGCGGTGGCGCTGGTTGCCGAGAAGATCGAGACGCAAGAGGAGTACAAGCAGGCCTGCGAAGAGGGCTTCACGCTCTTTCAGGGATATTATTTCTGCCGTCCCGCGTTGATCGAGAACCGCAAGATTCCCGCCAACCGGATCTCTCACATCGAGATTATGCAATATCTGCGCAACGATGTGATCGACCTGCGCAAGTTGACCGCGCTTCTCAAGCGCGACGCCTCGCTTACCTACCGGCTGTTGCGGCTGGTCAACTCGCCGATGTGCGCGATGCGCCAAGAGGTACGTTCGATTCAGGGGGCACTGGTGGCCGTAGGCGAGGACACTTTCCGCCGCGTTGTCTCGCTGGCCATCACCAGCGAACTCAACTCCGGACAGCCAGCAGAGATTCTGCGCATGGCCTTTGTGCGCGGGCGATTCTGCGAACTGGCCTCGGTGCTCTGTACCCTCGACCCCACGGAGCAATATTTGATGGGAGTGTTGAGTCTGCTGCCAGCCATGATGCGCCTCCCCATGGAAGAACTGGCCCCGGCGTTGCCGCTGCGCAATGAGATTCGCGAGGCGCTTCTGGGCAAGGCCAATCCTGAACGCATCCTGCTTCATTGGCTGGAGAACCATGAGCGCGGCGATTGGGAAGCGTGCGATGCAATGATACGCGCCGATAGCCTCAGCCTGGAGAACCTGGCCGAGTGTTATGCCGAAGCCTTGTTGTGGGCGGAGGAGGCGGTTCAGTCCGCGATTTGAACGGGTGGCGCCGGCTGTGAGTAGCTTCCTATTCTGTTTGCGCCGGACTATTTGGATTGCGGCGCGCTTGGTTGTGAGCCTGGTGCGGCATCGCGCGGAGCGCCTGGCTTTTCTCCCGGCGGCATGCCCATTACGGCCACCGACGCGGCTACGAAGCTTCCATCCTTAACGGCGCCCTCGACGCGCACCATGTCGCCCACTTGGACATCGCCCAAGGTAATGGGTTCGCGGCGCTTGCGGAAGGTGGTGTTTTCGTCGGCAGCGAAGGTGTGAGCGGCATTGTCGATCCCGCCCATGATCGTAACCTTGGTCTCATTGATGGCCGTCACCTTGCCCATCAGCCAGGTTTTGCCGTAGTTGGCCTGCATCTCGCGGATCTGTTTGGCGCGCTCGGGGTCCAGCTGCGCGACGACCGTGGCACCCACGGATTTGGCATTTGCATCCACTTCGCCCATGACGGCGACCGCATCGCCTATCTTGATGTCGGTGGACTTGATGGTCTGCGGGGGATTGCCCTCACCGCCCTCGCCGCGGCGTTGGATTCCCTTGAGAATGCGGGTGTTGACGCTGAAATGGATCGTATAAGTTTCGCCAGCATCGGTCTTGATCGTGTAGTGGTCGGCGGCGACTTCGGTGACGGTTCCGATCACGCCGCGCCCAGCGCCCATCATGCCGGGGCCGGCGCCCCATCCGCCACCGCCGCCGCGCTGGCCGCCGTGATAGCCGCCCGTGCCAGGGGTTGGACTCTGACCGGCAGGGGGAGTGGTTGGTGCATCCTGAGCTGACGCGGCGCCCAACGCCAGCCCCAAAACGACTGCGGAAAACAGACGAAGCTTCATGGCAACTCCAAAGGGCGCGAGAGGACAACCCCTATCAGCAATAGACGTGCGAAGTGTTGCCGGGGACGACGGCATTTCCGCGATGAGGCTGGATTCGAGCGTCGCCGGCAGGAGCTGGCTAGTGTCCTGTCTCTAAAGTCCGTTGTAAAACTCACGAAAGACAAAAGCAGATTCTTCGACTCACCACCCCCGAACTGAAGAACGTTCGGGGCCCCGTTTGCTCAGAATTACAGCCTCTGTTTTGTTACGAACCTTAGAGACAGCACACTAGAAGGGCGTCGCCAAAGCTTCCTCTACTGTGCGCTCTGGCTCTGAGTGTGGATGCTTTGGGCGGTCAGGAGCTGCTCGAAGGCGGGATTCCCGCGCAGGCCGGCGAACTCGCTGTCAGCAATGATCTTCTTGGGATTGGTGAATCCCTCATTGAGCGCTTTGCGCAGATACTCGATGGCCTGATCTTTCATGCCAGCGCGGACGCAGCTCCTGGCCATGTAGTAATTCATCGCCCCGCGGTCCGAAGCAGAGGCTGGATTATCTACGCGGGGACCGCCGGTGTCCTCAAAGATTTTTGGATCGATGGCCAGTGCGGTTTTGTATGCCTCCCAACCTTTTTTGTACTTATGCTGGGTCAACTGGTTGGTGCCGAGATTCTTCAGTATCAGCGCCGAATCGGGTTCAATCTTGAGCGCCCGGTGGTACATCCGCTCGGCATTGCTGTATTGCCTCATCGCGTCATAGACGGTGCCCAGATTGTTGAGAACGCGGGCATTTTTTGGATCGAGCTTCAAGGAAGCCTGGTAACAGTGGGAGGCGTCGACCAGGTTGAACATCATTTGATAGGCGATGCCCATCTTGTTCAGCGCGTCGGCTGAGTTGGGGGGAGCATTTTTGTAGGCGGCGATGGCGGCCTGATAGCGTTGGTGCGCCATGAGCGAGTCGCCTAGCTCTTCCGGGCTTGTTGGGGCTGGCGGCGCGGACGTGGTGAGCGGCGATTGCGGCGAGGAGGCCGGTGCCTGGGTCCCGGTCTGTCCCAAGGCGGCCACCGGCGCGATAACGAGAGCTGCCAGACATGCAAAAGCCGACAGCCAGCGGTGTTCATCCATCCTGCACATATTCCCTCCTGGTGAAGGAATCAGGGCGATAAACAAACCTCATCGTACCTAAGCATTAAAGCACCAAATGAATACCAGTGGCGAGCAAAATGGATCTTGCCTCCCAGCATGCCCGCTAATTATTGGATTATGAGATGCGAAAAGCGTAAGCATAGTCATTCGGTTTATCGAGCGGCAGCGCAATAGTAAGCGCGGTCTCATCGCGAGTGAACTGGAGCGGGGCATCCCGGCCAAGCAGCATCGCCTGACTAATTGGCTTCATATAATCCTTGCTGCCCTGCGCCAGCGTCTTGATCTTCAGCTTGCCGTCAGCCGGCCAGCCAAGCGCGAACGCGTAAAGCACGCTGCCTTTGGTCGTAAAGCGAATATCCTCGGCCGTGAAAGGCCGCGCCTTCGACTCATTAAAGCCGCCTGACTTCTCGACGTCCGGCAGGCCTTCGCCATAGGTTGTGAAAGGCCGCGTCCCATAGATAGCTTCTCCGTTGACCTGCATCCATGAAGCCAGATCAGCAAGAAACTTGCGTTCATCCTCATCGATTGTGCCGTTGCCGCGTACCGGGATGCTGAGCATCAAGTTGCCGTTCTTGCTGACAATATCAATCAGCGTTTGAATAACGGAGCGCGCCGTCTTGTAGCGATGTTGCTCGAAGATCGCGCGGTCATAGTGCCAGTCTCCGATGCAGGTGTCGGTCTGCCATGGTTCAGCCAAGATTTTGTTGGCGCGCCCACGTTCGATATCCAGAATCGTAGCGCCCACATGTTCGGGCTTGAAATTCTTCGCCGTTACCACCGCTTCTAGTTTGCCGCGCCGATGAAGATTGCTGTTGTAAAAGTGCGCCGTGATATCCAGACCGGCCTGGCCGAGAGGTAACTCATCATCGTCGAGATACAACATGTCCGGGTCGTAACTATCCAGAAGATCCTGGCAGCGCAGATACCAGGTCCTCACAAACTCCGGATTGTTCGGCGGCGGCTCTTCGGTCCATACGCGGTCGTGGTGCTCGTGCCACTCTTGAGCCGCTTTTATCGTCGTGATTCGATCCGGTATCACGATGTTAGGACCGGTATATAACTCTTGCGGATCGAGTCCTTCCCACCAGGTGCCTTTGCCGTCTTCTTTTTTTAGCCGATAAGCATCGTAGCGAACCCCAGCAAGGGGCCCCTCGGCATCGTATCCATAGGCGGATTGGAGCCAGTGCCACGCGTGGGAGGAGTGGTTGCTTACTCCGAAGCGCAAGCCGTGTTCGCGGGCAATTTTCGCCCACGTTCCGACAATGTCTTTCCGCGGACCGATTCGTGTCGAGTTCCACGCGTGATAGCGTGAGTTAAAGCAATCGAAGTTATCGTGATGACAGGCCAGAGTCATAAAATACTTAGCGCCGGCCTTCACATAGAGCTGCATTAACTCTCCCGGCTGCCAGCTTTCGGCCTTCCATAAATTATCAATCTCCATGAAACCGGTTTTCGATGGGTGACCGTAATGGTCGAGATGATGCTGATATTGCGGAAAACCCTGAAGATACATTTGGCGAGCGTACCAGTCGCCATCTTCCGGCACACATTGTGCGCTCCAGTGTGCCCAGATTCCAAATTTCGCATCGCGAAACCACCCGGGAGCCCGATACTGCTTGAGCGATTCCCATGTTGGCTGAAATGGTCCAGGGGCGATGATCCGGCCACTCCCAGCCGCTGACATATCTTCGGTTCGGCCCATTCCAAGCAGTGTACGTGACTTTAAGGCCACGGCAGCTAACAGTGCTTGCTTGAGTAGTCTTCGCCTCGGAATTCTCACACCATCTCCCGCGGTTGGATTCTGCTTGTCATAACTCATTGGGTCTGGACTTATGCTAACTCACAACAGCTCTCCTATCGGTAAACCTGCGGGATAAAGTTCTGTTCCTGGATAGGTGGGCGCACGTATTTTGTCTTATCCAGCGCGGGCAGAGCCAGCGGCGCGGGGGTTAGATCGCGATAGGGAATCATCGACAGAAGATGACGGATAACATTCAGCCGTGCGCACTTCTTGTCTTCCGCATTCACGACGTACCACGGAGACTGCTTGGTATCGGTCACGGCGAACATCTCGTCCTTGGCGCGCGAATACTCGGCCCAGTGCTTGCGCGATTCGAGATCCATCGGACTCAACTTCCAGCGTTTGGTGGGATTCTTCATACGATCCTGAAAGCGCCGCTCCTGCTCTTCATCGCTGACGGAAAACCAATATTTGATGAGGCGAATCCCGGAGCGTTGTATCATGCGCTCAAACTCCGGGCAGCTCTGCAAGAACTCCTGATACTGCGCTTCAGTGCAGAAGCCCATTACATGCTCGACCCCAGCCCGGTTATACCAACTGCGATCAAAGAGAACCATCTCACCGGCGGCGGGTAAGTGCGCGACATATCTCTGGAAGTACCATTGTGTTTGCTCGCGCTCGGTTGGTGTGGCCAGCGCCGCCACCCGGCAGACGCGCGGGTTGAGCGTCTCGGTGACCCTCTTGATAGCTCCGCCCTTGCCTGCCGCATCACGGCCTTCAAACAGTACCACCACACGGAGCTTCTCCTGGCGCACCCACTCCTGCAGCTTGACAAGCTCAACTTGCAGCCGGCTTAGTTCGCGCTCATAGTCGCAATCTTTCCCCAGGCGCAGTGTTTTGCCGTTGGCCAGCGCGGGCGCGGGTAAGTCGCCGCCCTTCTGGATACCGGTCAGAGGAGTTATCTGCGCGTTTGCTCCGTTGCCGCCCTTTTTGTCCTTATCCTTCATTAGGATCCTCCCAAAATTTTCATTAGTCTTTCTCAACCCTTTGCGGACCACTCTTTTTATCGGCAAAAAACTGCTGTAGCGACAATAATAATACTTTGAACAGCGGGTGCGGATTCCTTTTATGCAGCCGTTCCGCCAGCGCCGCCAAGACATTCCACGCTCGACGATGGCTTCGGTGCGCAGGCTGGGTTTGTTTTTGAAAAACGCGCATAATAGTTGAAGAGATTGCCTGCGGGAATCTGGTCGTGGCCACCGGCAGCCAACCCGCGGAACGAGAGCGACGAACGAGCCGGATGAGCACTCAAGTAATGCCTCTCACGGAGGCCGAAGAGCACGCCTGGAAGCCTGCGGCGAATCCGTGGATGATTGCCTCGTCGGTGATGCTGGCAACCTTCATGGTGGTGCTCGACTCCTCGGTGGCCAACGTTGCGCTTCCGCACATTGCAGGCAACCTATCGGCTTCGACCGATGAATCGACCTGGGTTTTGACCAGCTACCTGGTCTCGAACGCCATCATGCTGCCTGCCGCGGGATGGATTTCGCGGCGCATCGGGCGCAAGCGGCTGCTAATCATCTCTATTCTGATTTTCACGGCGGCATCGCTGCTCTGCGGCATGGCGTTGAACATGCCCATGCTGATTGTGGCCCGGATTTTGCAAGGCGTGGGCGGCGGCGGAATGCAGCCGCTGGCGCAGTCCATTCTTCTGGAGAGTTTTCCGCCGCGCCAGCACGGCACAGCGATGGCAGTCTATGGCGTCGGCGTCATCGTGGCTCCGGTGATTGGCCCGACGCTGGGCGGATGGATCACCGACAGTTACTCGTGGCGCTGGATTTTTTACATTAATCTTCCTATCGGCATTCTTGCGCTCTTTATGGTGAACCTATTTGTCGAAGACCCTCCGTATCTGCGCAGGGCATTTCGCGGAGCGATCGACTATCTCGGTTTTGGACTAATGGCTCTGTGGCTGGGAAGTTTGCAGTTAGTGCTCGATAAGGGCCAGGAGGCGGATTGGTTCGAGGCTCCGTGGATACGATGGACAGCGGCTATCTCCTTGCTGGCGCTGGTCGCCTTCATTGTCCGCGAACTGACGGACCGCGATCCGATTGTGCAGTTGCGCGTATTTCTTGACCGCAATTTTGCAGTGGGAACGATGATTACCTGTATGTACGGGTTCGTTCTCTATGGCGCGACAGCGATGTTGCCGCTGTTTTTGCAAACGATGATGGGTTATTCGGCGCTGCAAAGCGGTCTCTCCGTCAGCCCTCGCGGATTGGGCGCCATGGCATCGATGATTTTGGCGGGAGTTATGGTGCGGCGCATTGATGCCCGCTTGCTGATGACCTTCGGCTTTGCCTTGCTCGGCACTTCAACATGGATGCTGGGCCACATCAATCTCGAAATCGGCATGGCCTCGATCATTGTGCCGAACGTGATTAACGGCTTCGCTATGGGATTCATCTTTGTCCCGCTGACCACCATGACGTTGAGCCGTCTGCGCAAACAGGAGATCGGCAATGCCTCCGGCATCTATAACCTGATGCGCAGCATCGGCGGCTCGATCGGCATCGCCTGCATCATGGCACAACTGGTGCGAGGCTCTCAGGTCCATCAGACATATCTGGCGGCAAACGCCGGAACTCCTCTGGCTGGAGGGATGGTTCGAGGATTGCAGGCCAAACTTTTCTCGCAGGGCGCGGACTCAGTTACAGCGCATCAGAAGGCTTTGGGCGCGCTCTATCACAGCGTGCAACAGCAGTCGGCACTGCTGGCCTATGCTGATAACTTCCGCTTGATTGCTGTGCTTGCGCTGCTGTGTATTCCACTGGTTCTGTTCTTCCGGCGGGGCGAGAAGCATTAACTCTCTGCGCGCACCAGCAGGCAAGTGATGTTATCGTGGCCGCCGGCATTTTTGGCAGCGGCGACCAGGCGGGCGCATAACTCATCAAGCGGCAAATCGACGGCGAGCATGGATTCAATCAGTGGATCGGTAATCTCGTTGGTCAACCCGTCGGAACAGAGCAGGAAGAGGTCGCCGGGCGCGGCCTCCAACTCAAACAGATCCGGCTCGACACTGCTCTGTGTGCCCAGAGCGCGGGTGATAACGTTGCGCATCGGGGAGCGCTGGGCCTCGTCGTGAGTCAAGTGGCCCTGGCGAACCTGCTCTTCGACCAGCGAATGGTCGAGGCTGATCTGCTCCAGTTTGCTCTGCTCCGGGCTCAGATTGTGCAGCCGGTAACAGCGGCTATCGCCCACGTTAAAAACCAGAACGCGGCGCTCCTGGGTCACGAGGCCGACCAGCGTGGTTCCCATGCCATTGAGCTGGGCGTTCTGCTGGGAGCGAGAATAGATCGCCTCGTTGGCAGCGAAGACAGCCAGCCCCACCACATCTTCGAGAGCTGCCGCCCCGGACTCCACCGCAGCCCGGTCGCTGAGCCGGCGCACCACCTCGTCGACGGCCAATGAACTGGCAACCTCTCCGGCAGCAGCGCCGCCCATGCCATCACAGACGACAAAGACTCCGCTCTCGACGGAGAACCCGAATGCATCTTCGTTGGAAGGGCGCTTGTTCCCGCAGTCGGAAACCGCGGCAGCCGCATAGCGAACAAGAGATGTGGTCAAGAAAACTCTCCCACTGCCCAGTTTACACTGGTTGGCAATCACCGGTCGTGAGCAGTTTTTCGGTCAATGTTCAGGCTGGTGAGCGACGGGATCCGCCAGAGGCAGCGGTGGAGGCGGAGGCAGCTCGAACACTCGGATCGCGCCGCCGCTAATCACTGCAACACGCCGACCGGAGGACGAGATGGCCACATTTCCACCTGCATCGAGGATGGGAGAGGCCGCCGCCTCCAGAGCCATCTTGCCATCCGCCGCATCGAGAACCTCGACCAGTTGTCCTTTGATGTCTTGTTGATCGAGGGGCGAGCGGTCGGTAACCGGATGATCAACGGCCAAAGCTTCCCGCGCCAAGCGCAAGCCGTCCGGCGACCTCACCAACAAAGGCCAGACCGTCGATTCCGAAGTTAGCGCCTCCCAAAGACGGCGGCCATCGGTTCTCATCGCCACTAGCTTGCCGACGCCCGAAGGCGTGCAGGTGGTTACCAACACTTCGCGTTGCGAGACAAAATCGAAGAGCGGCGAGCAGGTGGAGTCCACCTGGCCCAGGATGGTGCTGCCGCCGCTAAAGTAATTCAAGTTCAGCAGCCACGCGTTGCCCTTGGCGCGAAGGCTCTCAAGATAACCCACGTCATTGATGGGCAGGTGAACGCTTGATCGGACGCGGCTGACCAGCATCACTTGCCCGGAGTCGCGGCGCAGGATGCGGACGGCCAAATCGGGCTCGCCGGCCGGCTGCGCTTTGGCTGCGGGTTCGCGCGAGTTAGTCACCAGAAACTGCTGCGTGGGGTCCATCCCCAGCCACTCCAAGGAACCGGGAAAGTGCAGATAGGGCTTCAGCTCAAGCGACGCGTCGCTCACCTCGAGATTGTCGCGGTCACGCAAGAGGAAGCGGCCGTCCTTGAGCATCCACAGGTAGCGCGCGCGGTCGTGAACGGTCCACAGCGCCTCGGCCTCGACCGTTCCGGCGGGCAGTTTGACGACCACGGCGCGAATCTGGCGCTCGCCGTCGCTATCGGCATCCCCAGCCTCGCGATGGATCAATCCCGGCACGCGAAAGGTGAACAGCAGCCGGTCTTCGTCGAGAAAATCAAGTGAGACAAGGCTGTTGCGCTGGCCGAGGTAGATGGCTCCAGGCGCGGAAAAGCCGAGCGGCTCGACGGAAACCGTGAATGCTGGAGGCTGTGAGGGCTTGTCGGGGATCCGGTCTGCGAGCATGCGCTCCCTGGTCGCGTGGGGTGGCTGCGGCGTATTCGCTGTCTTGTCTTGTGCCATTGCCGACGGAACCGCGCACAATGCCGCCACTGCCGCTACCAGCCAAATCCTCAGTTCCGCGCCCACCAGCCGTTTTGCCATCGATCATCATTCTCGCCGATGCGGGCGGTTTTGGGCAGTGATGCGGCTCGGTGCGCTGAAAGGAAGATGGTTTTTGATTTGGGATCGTGAGGCTGCCGCATGGAGGAGGTTGTACTTCGGATCATTGTTGGTTTGGCGGTTAGTTGCCCGTAACTGCGGCCGGTAAGAGATAGAATAGTACCGTTTATGGATTCAGAGAGATAATCCTCTGGTTGGACTTCGACTGAAAGAAGCTGGCAATGGTCAACAGTTTTTTGCGGCAGGGTCGTGCCATCACAATCGCACAGATCCATGCGGCAATTGCAATTGTTCTGTGGTCTGCAGGCGGTTGGGCACAGGGCGCAGTCCATCAGGCTTCAAGACCTCAAAGCGCAATCAAATCGCTTACGATAAACGAACAGAATGCCTCGGAGTTGAATCGTCTTAAGGAATATCCCAACCTCGAAGTCCTGTCGATTTCCTGCCTGGAAGACTTGCAGGCCCTGCCTGAAGCCATTGGTGAATTGACTCACTTGAAGGAATTCCGAATTGAGAACGGCAACGGCTGCATCATGAATGTGCGACTGCCAAAATCTTTTGGAAAACTTCATTCTTTACAGACACTGGTGCTTCAAGGAGCCATGGTCCATGCTCCAGATTTCGCGGCAATGCCCAACGATGTGCGGAATCTGCCTACCGGTATGTCGCAATTGAAAAATGTCACTGAACTTAATTTGAGTGCCGATGGGTTGACCAAAGTTCCAGATTTCGTTGCGGGACTTGCGGGCCTGCAAACGCTCGACTTGACCTTTAATTGGCTGAGCGACCTGCCCCGACTTCTTGAATCGTTTGCCGAGTCTGAAACGGGTTAGCCTGGGAGAAAGTTGTCTAATTACACAAAATAAACAGAAACAGGAAGAACTCTTGCGAAGATTTCCCCGGATCGCATTCAACTTTGATGACGAATATACAGATTGCGAGGATAACTACCCGAACGGCGTCGCCAAACGGTGAACCACAGTTGATTTGGCTAGAAGCAATAATTACTGGGGTGCGGCTCAATATCTCGAACTCCGGCTACGCAAGTTGGCCCATTTCCTGCGCCGGACACGTGTGCGAGAGTTATAGAGGGATGCTAGAGAACGCAAAAATTGATCGTGGTCCGCAGCGACCTGGATATGTTGCTGAAGGGGCGAGCCGGCGGCTCTCGTTTCTGGGCTACGGTGCATGCGCATTGGCTGGGTGCCTGTGGGGTACGGGCTTCTACTTCGGCAGGCTGGCGCTCAACGAGATGAGCGTCGAGTATATGGTGCTTTACCGCTTCGTGTTTGCTTCGCTGGGCATGTTGCCGGTGGCGCTGGTGCATCGCCGCCGCTTTCGGCTCACCGCCGCCGAGTTCCGCACGCTGTTGATCTGCGCGACGCTCGGCGTGCCCGTCCAGTTTCTGATTCAGTTTCACGGCCTGGCTCGTACCACGGTCAGCCACGCTTCGCTGATGGTGGGCTCGATGCCGGTGATGCTGGCCGCCGCGGCTGCACTGTTTGCCGGCGAAAGACTGGACCTCTTTGGCTGGCTTGCCCTTGTTGGCTCGACGGTGGGCGCGGCGCTGATCGTTCTGGGCGGCAGCCGTGGCCCGGCCACGCAAGGCGAGCCTACGCTTGCCGGAGACCTGCTGGTCGTCTTCTCGCTCGTTACGGCATTGGCGTGGATTTTGCTCAGCAAAAAATTGATGGAGACGCACAGTCCGCCGGTGGTGACGGCCTACACCATTTTCTCCGGAACCTTGATGCTGGCCGCGTGGGTGCTGGGCCCCTGGCTTCTGGCTCCGCTGACTCATGCAAGCGTGGCGCCACCGCCCTTTGCTCACTTCACTCTTACGGCCTGGATTGCGCTGGCCATCAGCGGCTTGCTGTGCACGGCCACCACTACGCTCTTGTGGAACTGGGGCATCCACCACGTGCCGGCTTCGCGCGCGGGAGTCTTTCTCAACATCGAGCCGGCGCTCGGCTCGGTGCTGGGCGTTAAATTGCTCGGCGAGCATCTGGGCCCTTACGCGTGGGTGGGCGGCGGCCTGATTCTGGCAGCGGCCGTGGCCTTGACCACCCGCAATCAGACTTCAAATTTCGTCACGGAACCGCCCATTATTCTGGAATAATTACCGCTTATTCTGGATAACTAACTCGATTTGCTCTACTATCGATTTCATGGCTTTTAACACGGCATTCATAATCGAGGACGAGGGAAACTCCGGGGCGGAACGTACACGGCGGCGCGACCTGGTGGAGTTTGCCGTGGCTTATGCGCTGATTTTGCTGGTCATCTGGATGCCGCGCCTGTGGCAACACCGGCTCTGGTGGGTCGCTGCCACGGTGATCGTGGCCATCGCCGCGAGATCGTTCGACGGCCTGAAGGCAATGGGACTGAAGACGGGAAGCTGGTTACGCTCGCTCGCGGTGGTGGGCGGAGCGTTGCTGGCGTCCGCCGTGGCTGTTGTGATCGCCGTCAGGCTGCACACGCTGCGCATCCCCGGCAGCCCGATGCTTTTCATCGAGGCTTATACCGGCTATGCACTGTGGGCCTTCGTGCAGCAATTCCTGCTGCAGTGCTTTTTTCTGTCGCGCCTTCTGCGCTTGCTTCCCAACGTAAAACTTGCGGTGGCAGCGGCCGCTGTCCTCTTCGCGGTGGCGCATCTGCCCAACCCGATTCTTACGCCGATCACTTTGCTATGGGGGCTGGCCGCGTGCCTGCTTTTTCTTCGCGACCGCAACCTATACGCATTGGGCATGGCGCATGCTATCGCCGGTATCTCTATCGCCATCGCAGTTCCCGGACCGCTTGACCATAACATGCGCGTGGGCATGGGTTATCTGACTTATGTTCCCACGCACAAAATAATTCCATCTGTGCGGCCATAGAGACCAGATTGTACCCATCGCGGTGTTCGCCGATGGAAGAGGCCCGCCCGCAAAAGACCGCTGAACCAAACCTTGGTCATGTGACCAGGGCAGATTACCAGTAACATTCGCCTCAACCTGACCGATACCTCCATTAGTGATTTATGGAGGCTAACGTGACGCTTTTAACCTGGAACTACGCCTGTACCGTGGGCGTGAGGGCCATGGATGATCAGCACGGCATTCTGATGGATACAATGAACGAGCTTCGCCTGGCGGTGGTGCGCGGTGCAGGCCGGGAAAAGATATTTGAAGTGCTCGATCGGCTCATCGAGTTCACCCGCATGCACTTCTGGAGCGAGGAGCAGCTGATGGAGCAGCATGGCTTTCCCGGCTTGGCCGAGCACCGTGTGGAGCACCAGCGCATTCTGGCGCAGATTCTTCAATCCTCTCATCGCGTGCAACAGGGCGACAAATTGCAGATGCGCCCGCTGCTCTGCTTTCTGCGCGAATCTTATATAGAGCATATCGAGGGTCCGGATCGGGAGTATGGCCCATGGCTGAATGAGCAGGGCATTAATTGAAGCCTGCGTGCGCCCGCTTTGCTGAAGGTGAGCAGCGGGCGCCGGTCAGTGAGATTAATCCCATGGCGGTTTTTGCCGATAAATTTATTGCCGTGAATTATCCGGCGGAAGAGGAACAGTGCCTCTATTGACATGGAGCAGCAAGTATTCCGTGGGCGTGAAAGCCCTCGACGATCAGCACGCTAGTTTCATTGCGATTCTGAACGAGTTGCATGCCGCGATGTTGAAGGGCCAGGCGCAAGACATAACCGGCCCTATGCTGAACAAGCTGATGGACTATACACGTGAGCACTTCGCCACCGAGGAGCGGCTGATGGAGTCCACCAAATATCCGGGGCTGGCCGACCAGCGCGTCAAGCATAGGGAATTCACCGGCAAAATCGAAGACTATGTATCCCGGTTTAAACGTGGCGAGGGCGGTTTATACCTTGAACTGTTGAAGTTCGCTCGCGACTGGATTACCGAGCACATGCAAACAGTGGACAAGCGGTACACCGCATGGATGAACGAGCGCGGTGTGCATTGATTCGGCGCGTCAATGCTCGCGCACGATTCCGTTCAACTTCTAGAGCAATAATAAGGATAGTGTAAGGTAGTAGAGGCGATACTCCGCGACGTACAACAGATGGCACGAGCCTATGAGGACGATCTGCGCCTGAAAATTTTCCAGGCGCATGCGAATGGA
>JBEKRS010000069.1:0-26811 GCA_049518535.1 Occallatibacter sp.
AGTTGCTACCTGCGCATGGCAGAGCGGGGCGGAGAGTAGAGCAATAACCGTCAAGGCTTGGAGGGTGCGTGTTGCTACTGCCTTCATCCTATTTCCCAAGAGCTTGCGCATGGCGTGCGATCCTTTCAAACAGCTAAGATTCGTGTCGTGTCTGGCTGGCTTTTGTCGAAGGCGCCAGGTTATTTGATCGTGTAGGCAGCCGAGGCAACCGCGCTGTTCGTGTAGCCGGTGGCCACTGCGATAGCTTTGATAGTCTCCGATGCCGATACCGTGATTGCTCCCGTGTACATGGTTGAAGAGGCTGTCGGCGTCGTGCCGTTGGTCGTGTAGTAGATCGTCGAGCCGCTCGCCGTGTCCGAGATGGTCACTGTTTGCGTTGGCGAGTAGGTCCCAGCCGCGGGAGTAAACATCGGCGTGGCTGCTGTATCTAACGGCATGACGGTCAGTGTTCCGCTCGCAGAGGTTGAGCTATCCGTGGCAGGTGGCAGTGTGTCAGCCACAGCGTTAGCAGTGAATCCGCTCGCCGGAGAAGATGCCAATGCGGTCGTGGTCAAGTTGGATGCGCCGATGGCGCGAGTCACCGCTGTGTCACCGTTGACAAATCCGGCGACGGTTTCTGTGAGGATGGGGTTAACTCCACCGAAGGCAAGGCGGGCGGTTGTTGCGATGGCCGTCGCCTGTGACGCAAGCGCCGTGAGGTTGCTGGTCTGACTCGCCTGCGTACCGGTGCCGCTTAACTGAATGCTCTGCATTACGAACCCTGGCGCGACGGCGTTGAGCGCATTGTCCGTCAATGTGAGCGAGCCACTAAGAGCTCCAGCTGCAGTCGGTGCAAAGCTGATGGGCAACAGGCAGGATTGGCCGGCCGCGAGCGTTCCGGCTGTTGAGGCACTGGCGCCTACCAGCGGACATGCGGACGCTCCGCTGGCGTTCAGAGTGAAGTTCGCTGAAATGCTGGGATTGTTCCCGCTGCTCGGAATCGGGAAGTTCAGCGTGCCATTGCCGATATTCTCAAGAGTTACTGTCTGCGGGCTGTCGCTGCTCGTCGAACCCACGACCGTCGTCGCAAAGCTCAGGCTCGGCGGATCGGCGAAGTCTTCTTCTAATACTCGGCTGTTCAAGGTATCGGCGATATAGACATTACCGCCTCCGTCCACTGCAATCTCAAAAGGACCATTCAGCGGACTGGTCTGCACTGTGCTCTCGGTGTAACTGCCGCCCGAAAGCGTCTCCTTTAAAACGTTACTGTTGCCTAATCCGTATCCGTAATAATTGGTAATGTAGACATTCCCGTTTCCATCCACCGCGACCCCATCAGGGGAACCTAGAGCGCTCGTTGGCAACGTGCTCTCGGCGTAGCTGCCAGCAGAAAGTGTCTCCTTCAAAACTCGCTGGTTGCTGGCATCGGCGATATAGACGTCGCCTTGTCCATCTACTGCGACCCCTACGGGATACACGGCGCTGGTTGGCAATGTGCTCTCGGTGTAGCCGCCAGCCGAGAGTATCTCCACCAATACACGATAGTTTTCGGAATCGGCGATATAGACGTTGCCGCTACCATCCACCGCAACGCCAAAGGGATAATTCAGATTGCTTGTTGGCACAATGCTCTCGGTGTAGCTACCTTCCGAAAGCGTCTCCTTCAAAACCCAGTTGTTGCCGGTATCGGCGATGTAGAGATTGCCACCACCATCCACAGCAATTCCATAGGGGTAGATGAGTGCACTGGTTGGCACCGTGCTCTCAGTGTAACTACCTTCCGAAAGCGACTCCTTCAGAACACGCTGATTGTAGGTATCGGCAATGTAGATGTTACCGCTCGCATCCACCGCAACTCCAGATGGACTGGACAGAGCGCTGCTCGGCACTGTGCTCTCGGTATTGGGCAAGAAGTTCACTTGTGGTCCCACTCCAGTGCCCTGTAGATAGCCTGTTGCAATTACGTTTCCTGAGCCATCATCGAGCACTACCGCGCCATAACGAGTTCCTGCAAGCGTTGGCGCAAACATAACAATTACGGCGCAACTGTCGCCGACGTTATAGCTTGTTCCCACGGCGCAGGTTCCACCGCCGGCATTGGCAAAGTCAAGGCCGGTTGCGCCCTGCGTCAGCACAGATATGCTGCCCAATGTGGCTGCTGTGCCAAAGGTGATGGGCACGGCGACCGCAGAGTTGGCGTTTCCAATATTTACCGTCCCAAAATTAGTCCCCGTCAGCGGGCTGGCGGGCCCAACCGTAAAGCTCAGCGTAACCATGGGGGCTGCCGCATAAGTTAGACCGTCGCCTGCCTGGTTGGCTTGAATGGTGCAGGTTCCGAGAGCAAGCAGTGCCACCGTCGCATTCGAGAAAGGAGTCGAATTCGTGACCGTACAGATGGTGGGAGTGGTGGAAGTGTAGATGACCGGCAGGCCGGAACTGGCCGTGGCTCCCAACGTCAACGTGACCGTAACCGATGTATTGAAAACCTGGGTAGGGATTGCGCCGAAGGTGATCGTCTGGGCTAGTAGATTGATCGTGAGGCTCTGTGTGACTGCTGGTGCCGGTGCATAAACGCTATTTCCCGCTTGGTTAGCCTGAATGGTGCAAATCCCGGCAGCAAGCAAAGTCGCGTACGAGCCCGCGACCGTGCAAATGGCGGGAGTGGTTGACGTGAAGCTGACCGTCAGTCCGGAGTTGGCCGTGGCCTCTAACTCAAATGAAGGAAAGTAGAGAGTTTGAGCAGGGATCGGCCCAAAGGTGATGCTCTGCTGCGTACTGCCCCTGCCGGTGCCGCTCAACAGAATGCTCTGTGTCATATACCCGGGAGCGGCCGTATTGAGCGCATTATCGGTCAATGCCAGCGTAGCGCTGAAGTTGCCTGCCGCAGCGGGCGTGAAGCTGATGGGCAGCAGGCAGGATGCGCCGGCAGCAAGCATCCCAGCCGATGAGGAACCGGCGCTGACCAGTGGGCATGAAGATGTCCCACCGCTGTTCAGAGTAAAGTTCGCTGGAATATTCGGATTGTCTCCGCTACCTGGAATCGGAATGCTCAGCGGGGCATTGCCAATGTTCTGAACCGTGACCGTCTGCGGACTGTCGCTGCTTGTCAACCCAGGAGCCGTCAACGCGAAGCTCAGGCTCGGTGGATCCGCGAAGTCTTCTTTCAACACAAGACCATCACCTTCAACGATATAGATATTTCCGCTCCCATCGACCGCGATTCCATATGGATCAGGTGGGTAACCGATGGGGTTCATTATTGGCGCTGTGCTTTCTGTGTAGCTGCCCGCCGAAGGGATCTCCTTCAAAACCGTGTTGGTACCGGAATCGACTATGTAGACAATGCCGCGCCCATCCACCGTGATCTCAGAGGGATTAAGAGCGCTTGTTGACAACGTGCTTTCGGTATAGCCGCCCGCCGAAAACGTCTCCATCAACACACGGTTGTTGGAGGTATCGGCAATGTAGACGTTGCCGTTTCCATCCACTGCGACCCCGGAGGGATACGCGGCACTAGTTGGCAATGTGCTCTCGGTGTAGCTACCTGCTGAAAGCGTCTCCATCAACACACGGTTGTTGGAGGTGTCGGCTACGTAGACGTTGCCGCTCCCATCCACCGCAACCCCATAAGGCCAATAGAGGGCGCTGGTTGGCACAGTGCTTTCGGTGTAACTGCCCGACGAAAGCGTCTCTTTCAACACACGGTTGTTGTAGCTGTCGGCGATATAGACATTGCCGCTGCCGTCCACCGCGACCCCATAAGGATGATTGAGAGCGCTGGTTGATATCGTGCTCTCGGTGTAACTGCCCACCGAAAGCGTCTCCTTCAACACACGGCTGTTCCAGGTATCTGCTATGTAGACGTTACCGCTCCCGTCAACAGCTACTCCGTAAGGTGCAAACAGAGAACTGGTTAGCACCCGGCTCCCGGTGCCTGGCAAGAAGTTTACCTGCGGTCCGACGCCTAGACCCTGTAGGTAGCCGGTGGCAACAACGTTTCCGTTGGTGTCATTGAGCACCGCGGCACCAAAACGGGTTCCGGCGAGTGTGGGTGCGAACGTCACAGTCACCGTGCAACTACCGCCTGCGTTATAGGTTGTTCCCACCGTGCAGGTTCCCCCGTTGGCATTGGCAAAGTCGAGCCCGGTCGCGCCCTCCGTCATCACAGACACGCTGCTCAGCGTGGCCGATGTAGTGAAAGTGAGGGGTACGCTAATCGCGGAGCTGACGCTCCCGATGTTTGCCGCACCGAAGCTCGTGGCTGTCAACGGGTTGGCGGATTGAACCGTGAAGCTCTGCGTCACCGCGGGCGCCGCTGCATACATCACGCCGTCTCCCGGCTGGCTGGCCTGGATGGTGCAGGTTCCGGCAGCAAGCAGCGTTGCCGTCGAAGCTGCAGACGAGGCCGTGCAGATGGTGGGCGTGGTTGAAGTGAAACTGACCGGCAGCCCTGAATCGGCCCAAGCGTTCAACGTGATCGAAACCGACGTATTGATCATCTGGGCTGGGATTGCGCTGAATATGATCGTTTGGGCTAGTAGATTGACCGTAAAGCTCTGGGTCACGGTCGGGGCCGCTGCATAAACGGGACTTCCTGCCTGGTTGGCCTGGATAGTGCAGGTTCCCGCAGCAAGCAGCGAAGCGAATGAGGCCGAGACCGTGCAGACAGAGGGTGTGGTTGAAGTGAGGCTAACCGGCAGCCCGGAACTGGCACTAGCCGCCAACACAATTGTCGATTCAACAGACTGTGCCGGGATCGCCCAGAAAGTAATGGTCTGCTGCGTACTGCCCGCGCCAATGCCGCTCAACAGAATGCTCTGTGTCGCAAATCCAGGAGCGGTCGCATTAAGCGTATTGTCGGTCAATACCAACGTACCGCTGAAGGTACCTGCCGCTGGGGGCGTAAAGCTGATGGACAACAGACAGGATTGCCCGGCTGCAAGCGTTCCCGCCGTCGAGGAACCGGCGCTCACCAGCGGACATGCGGATGTCACGCTGCCGTTCAAGGTAAAGTTTCCCAGGATGCTGGGATTGTTTCCACTACTCGGAAGCGGGACGTTCAGCACGGCGTTGCCGGCATTTTCTAGAGTGACTATCTGCGGGCTGTCGCTGCTCGTAGACCCTGGGGCTGTTATCGCGAAGCTCAGACTCGGTGGATCTGCGAAGTCTTCATTCAACACACGGTTGTTGCCGGAATCGGCGATGTAGACATTGCCGCTCCCATCTACAGCGACTCCAGAGGGCCAATTGAGACTGCTGGTTGGCACCATGCTCTCGGTGTAACTACCCGCCGAAAGCGTCTCCTTCAACACACGGCTGTTACCGGAATCGGCGATAAAGATATTGCCGCTCCCATCCACCGTGAGCTCAGCAGGGAAACTGAGAGCGCTGGTCGGCACTATGCTCTCCGTGTAACTTCCCGCCGAAAGTGTCTCCTTCAACACACGGTTATTGCCGGAATCGGCAATGTAAAGGTTCCCGCTCCCATCTACTACGACCCCGGAGGGACCATTCAGACCGCTGGTTGGTACCGTGCTCTCGGTGTAGCTGCCAGACGAAAGCGTCTCCATCAACACCCGGTTGTTGTAGGTATCGGCGATATAGACATTGCCGCTGCCATCTACCGCAACTCCGGAGGGGTAACTGAGATTGCTGGTCGGCACAGTGCTCTCAGTGTAGCTGCCAGCCGAAAGCGTCTCCTTCAACACTCGGTTGTTGCCGTAATCGGCAATATAGACGCTACCGCTTCCATCCACTGCGATTCCATATGGGTAAGCTAGAGCGCTGGTCGGCACCGTGCTTTCGGTGTAGCTGCCTGCAGTAAGCGTCTCTTTCAGCACTCGGTCGTTGCCGGAATCGGCGATATAGATGCTGCCGCTCGCATCCACTGCGATTCCGGAAGGGCTAGCCGTGCCACTGGTTGACACCGCGCTCTCGGCGCCTGGCAGGAAGTTCACTTGTGGTCCTACGCCCGTGCCCTGCAGATAACTGGTGCCAATCACATTGCCCGAGCCGTCCAGGAGCACCACTGCGCCATAGCGGGTTCCGGTGAGCACAGGCTTGAACGTCACATTCACCGTGCAACTACCGGCTGCAATATAGCTTGTTCCCGCCGTGCAACTTCCCGTGCCGGCATTGACGAAGTCAAGCCCGGTTGCGCCCTGCGTCAGTACAGACACGCTGCCGAGCGTGGCCGCTGTGTTGAAGGTGATGGGTACGGCAATCGCGGAGTTGGCGCTCCCGATGTTAACGGTCCCAAGATTTGTACCTGTCAGCGGGTTGACGGACTCAACCGTAAAACTTTGCGTGACCATGGGGGCTGCCGCATAAAGGACATTTCCTGCCTGGTTGGCCTGGATGGTGCAGGTTCCGGGAGCAAGCAGCGTCGCCGTCGAAGCTGAGACCGTGCAGATGGCCGGAGTGGTCGAAGTAAAGCTAACCGGCAGGCCGGAACTCGCTGTGGCTGTCAACGCAATACCAACCGACGTATTGGCAGTCTGGGCAGGAATTGTGCCGAAGGTGATCGTCTGGGCTAGCGGATTGACCGTGAAGCTCTGTGTGACCGCAGGAGCTGCTGCATAAACAGAACTTCCTCCTTGGCTAGCCTGAATGGTGCAGGTTCCTGTAGCAAGCAGAGAAGCCGTACTTCCTGTAACTGTGCAGATGGCGGGAGTAGTTGACATGAAACTGATTGACAACCCGGAACTGGCCGTGGCCGTCAACGAAAGGATCGAGTTGACAGACTGAGCCGGGATCGATCCAAAGGTGATGCTCTGCGGCGTACTGCCTGTCCCGGTACCGCTCAACAAGATGCTCTGTGTCGCATATCCGGGAGCAGTCGCGTTAAGAGCACTGTCGGTCAATACGAGCGTTCCGCTGATGTTGCCCGTCGCCGCAGGCATAAAGCTGATAAGCAGCAGGCAGGATTGGCCGGCTCCGAGCATACCCGCCGTCGAAGAACCGGCGCTCACCTGCGGACATGCGGATGCCCCGCCATTGCCCAGTGTAAAGTTCGTAGCGATGCTTGGATTGTTCCCGCTACTCGGAATCGGGAAGTTGAGGACTGCATTGCCGGCGTTCACGAGAGTGACCACCTGTGGGCTATCGCTGCTCGTCGAACCCAAAGCCGTCGCCGCAAAACTCAGGCTCGGTGGATCAGAGACGTCCTCTTTCAAGACCCGATTATTGCCGGTGTCAACGATATAAACATTGCCGCTCCCAGCTACCGCGACACCAGATGGATAACTGAGGGCGCTGGTCGGCACTGTGCTCTCGGTGTAACTGCCAGCCGAAAGCGTCTCTACTAACACTCGGTTGTTGCCAGTGTCAGCGATATAGACGTTGCCGCTCACAGCCACAAAGACCCCAGAAGGGTACGCCAGGGCGCTGGTTGGCAATGTACTCTCGGTGTAACTGCCTGACGAAAGTGTCTCTATCAATACTCGATTGTTGCCGGAATCGACGATATAGACATTGCCGCTCCCGTCCACGGAGATCCCTTGAAGATTCGCGGCACTGGTTGGCACCGCGCTCTCCGTGTAGTCCGTCGACGAAGGCGTCTCCATCAGAACGCGGCTGTTGCCCGTATCTGCGATGTAGACATTGCCGCTTCCATCCACCGCGACCCCAGAGGGGTAAGCTAAGGCGCTGGTTGGCACCGTGCTCTCGGTATAATTTCCCGCCGAAAGCGTCTCCTTCAACACACGATTATTGCCGGTATCGGCGATGTAGACGTTCCCGCTCCCATCCACCACAACCCCAGATGGGTAAGCTAGAGCACTGGTTGGCACCGTGCTCTCGGTGTAACTGCCCGCCGAAAGCGTCTCCTTCAATAAGCGGTTGTTGCCCGCATCGGCAATATAGACGTTGCCGCTCCCATCTACTACGACTCCGGAGGGGTAACTGAGAGCGCTGGTTGCCACTGTACTCTCGGTGCCCGGCAGGAAGTTCACCTGCGGCCCTACGCCTGTGCCCTGTAGATAACTGGTCGCGATCACATTTCCGGAGCCGTCCTCGAGTACCACCGCGCCATAACGGCCTCCGGCGAACGTCGGCGTGAACGTCACATTCACCGTGCAACTACTGCTTACGTTATAGCTTGTTCCTGTCGTGCAGCTTCCCGCGCCAGCGTTAGCAAAGTCAAGCCCGGTTGCACCCTGCGTCAGCACAGAGACGCTGCCCAGCGTGGCCACTGTGTTGAAGGTGAGGGACACAGTAATCGCGGAGCTGGTGCTTCCGATACTCACCACCCCGAAGCTCGTGCCCGTCAGCGGATTGGCAGACTGAACCGTGAAGCTTTGCGTCACAGTGGGCGCCGCTGCATACACCACACCGTCTCCCGGCTGGCTGGCTTGGATGGTGCAGGTTCCGTCAGCCAAAAACGCGACTGTCGAAGCCGTGGCCGAGACTGTGCAGATGGCCGGCGTTGTCGAATTGAAGCTGACCGGCAACCCGGAGCTGGCCGTGGCTGTCAACGGGACCGGAACCGAAGTATTCAACGCTTGAGCCGGTATCGTTACGAATGTGATTGTCTGGGCTGTCAGATTGACTGCGAAGCTCTGTGTCACCATCGCTGCTGCTGCATAAACGGGGTTTCCAGCCTGGTTAGCCTGTATGGTGCAGGTTCCTGCAACAAGCAGAGAAGCAGTAGAGCCTGTGACCGTGCAGATTGCAGGGGTGGTTGACGTGAAACTGACCGGCAGCCCGGAGCTGGCCGTGGCCGTCAACCCAAGGATCGAGTTGGTTGCCTGAGCCGGGATCAACCCAAAGGTGATGCTCTGCTGCGTATTGCCCGTGCCAATGCCGCTCAGTACGAGGCTCTGTTGCACCGTAGACCCTGGAGCGGCCGCGTTGAGCGCATTGTCGGTTAATACGAGCGTTCCGCTGAAGGTGCCCGCCGCTGGGGGCGTAAAGCTGACAAACAACAGGCAGGATTGGCCGGCTGCAAGCGTCCCTGCCGCCGAGGAGCCTGCGCTTACCAGCGGGCATGAGGATGCCCTGCTGGCGTTCAGCATAAAGTTCGCCGAAATGCTGGGATTGCTCCCGCTACTCAGAACCGGGAAGTTCAGCACGGCATTGCCTACGTTCTCCAGGGTGATCGTTTGCGGGCTGTCGCTGCTCGTCGATCCTGGCGCCGTTGCTGCGAAGCTTAGGCTCGACGGATCAGAGAAGTCCTCTTTCAATGCCCTGTTGTTGCCGGAATCGGCGATGTAGACATTGCCGTTCCCACCCACAACGATCCCGGAGGGGTAAGCCAGGGAACTGGTTGGCACCGTACTCTCTGTGTAACTGCCTGACGAAAGCGTCTCCTTCAAGACTCGGTTATTACCGGTATCAACGATATAGACGTTATCCCCACCGTCTACCGCAACATCAGACGGGTAACTGAGAGCGCTGGTCGGCACAGTGCTTTCCGCATAACTGCCCGCAGTAAGTGCTTCCATCAATATGCGGTTGTTGCCGGAATCTGAGATATAGATGTTGCCGCTACCGTCCACCACGACACCAGAGGGGTAACTGAGCGCGCTGGTTGGCACGGAGCTCTCCGTGTAACTGCCCGCCGTAAGTATTTCCACCAATATGCGGTTGTTGCCGGAATCGGCGATATAGATGTTGCCGCTCCCATCTACGGCTACCCCAGAGGGCCAATTGAGAGCACTGGTTGGTACCGTGCTTTCGGTGTAACTGCTCCCCGTAAGTGTCTCCTTCAACACACGATTGTTGCCGGAGTCAGCGATGTAGAGGTTCCCGCTCCCATCTACGGCTACCCCAGAGGGCCAATTGAGAGCGCTGGTTGGCACTGTACTTTCGGTGTAGCTGCCAGCCGAAAGCGTTTCTTTTAATATCCGGCTGTTGCCGGAATCAACGATGTAGACGTTCCCGCTCCCATCCACTGCGACCCCAGAGGGGTAACTAAGATCGCTGGTTAGCACCGTACTTTCGGCCCCGGGGAGGAAGTTTACCTGCGGTCCTACGCCTGTGCCCTGTAGATAACTGGTCGCGATTACCTTCCCGGAGCGATCCTCGAGTACTATCGCGCCATAACGGCTTCCGGCGAACGTCGGCGTGAACGTAACATTTACCGTGCAACTGCCGCCTTCGTTGTAGCTTGTTCCCGCTGTGCAGGTTCCCGCGCCCGCATTGTTAAAGTCAAGCCCGGTTGCGCCTTGAGTCAACACTGAGACGCTGCCCAGCGTCGCCGCTGTGGGGAAGGTGATCGTGACGGGAGTCGGGGAGCCGACGCTTCCAATGTTCATCGACCCAAAGCTCGTGCCCGTTAGCGGATTTGCGGACTCAACAGTGAAGCTCTGCGTGACCGCGGGGGCCGCCGCATAAGCACTATTTCCCGCTTGGTTGGCCTGAATAGTGCAGGTTCCGGCAGCAAGCAGAGTCGCCGTCGAAGCTGAGACCGTGCAAGCAGCGGGCGTGGTTGAAGTGAAGCTAACTGGCAGCCCGGAGCTGGCCGTGGCTGTCAACGCAACCCCTACCGACGTATTGACAGCCTGGGTCGGGATGGCGCCGAAGGTGATCGTTTGGGTTGCTAAATTGGTCGTGAGGCTCTGAATGGGACAGATTTCGGTAGCAAACGGCGAAGTGATCGAACCCGAAAGAGTGCATGTGGTGGGAGTGGTTGCTGTGACGCTAACGTCGCCGCTGGCTTTTACCGCGCCCCCTGAAAGACTAGCCATGGCACTGGTTGCCATTATTTTTCCCGTGTCTGGCAGAGAGTTTAAATGCGGTCCCACGCCTGTGCCATGTAAATAACTAGTCGCAATCACTTTATAAGAACTGTCCACGAGCGCCACTGCGCCATAACGGCTTCCAGCGAGTACTGGCGTAAACGTTACATTCACCGTACAGCTATCGCCAGCGTTGTAGCTTGCTCCCACCGTGCAGGTCCCTGCGGCAGCTTTGGCAAAGTCAAGCCCGGTTGCGCCCTCCGTCAGCACAGACACACCGCCTAGCGCCGCGGCCGATTTGAAGGTGAGGGGCACGCCGATCACGGAGCTGGCGATTCCAATGTTCGCCGCGCCAAAGTCAACCTCCGGCGGCGCAACCTGGCTGTGGGCAACTGGACTGACAATCAGGGCTTGGCATACGCAAGCTACAACCAGAAACAAGGCAAAGCGGGCGGAACGAGAGGCTTTCATTCGATCCTCGAAACCTGAGTTTAAGAAGATAAGAACATCATTGGTAGCACAGTGCGCCGTACGAACAAACAAATCCGCCTGCGGCTCTGAACTTCAATCGAGTGGATGACGGAGGTTTTGTGTCGGCATCAAATGTGCAAATCGGGCTACGAAAGCGCCAAGGATTGCATCAACAGCAGTGTTTTCAGGAGTGTTTCTCGATCAGAGAGATCGCAGCTGCTTGATAGCGGCACAAGCTCAAACCTGAAATACGTTCCTAAAATTGAAGAGCTGGTTACTATTAGTTACACAACCACATCTTAGAAGTCAAATAAAAGTTCATACAGTGATACGTATCACTCGCAAGTAACCTCTTTGTTAACTCTAAAGTGGATAGACTACCGCCGGTCAACATAGTCGAAACAACTGACTAATCGATAGTCCAATCGCGAATCCGCACATCAGGAAAAGCCGAAGAGTTGGTACGGCAATCATCACCGACAAACACCAGTAGCCGTCCGGCGTTGAAGCGCCTTATTCGTTCATCAGGCTCGAACCGGATTGGACCAATTGATGATGTTGATTCCTCGCGCACAGACTCTAGACAAGAATTCTCTTGAAACATCTACGATGTTTCAAGCAAGCTCCGGCGACGACCCGCGTTATCACAACATGCTCCAATTGCGAACAGTTGCTCCCATCCCGACTGACACGATGCGTGTCGCGAAAGAGGCTCTTCCGCCAGGTAACCCTTGTCTGGCTCTACGCGATAACCTGGGAACGCTGTTTGACGACACGCTCTTTGCTCCCCTCTTCCCAAACCGCGGACAGCCAGCTGCTGCGCCTTGGAGGCTAGCGTTGGTAACTATCCTGCAGTTCGCGGAGCGTCTGTCCGACCGAGATGCGGCGGAAGCTGTGCGCTCACGAATCGATTGGAAGTACCTGCTCGGCCTTGAACTGAGCGATCCCGGCTTCGACTACTCCATTCTCTCCCGCTTTCGTGATCGGTTGATTGAAGGTCGTGCGGAGATGTCATTGTTGCAATGTCTTCTTGATCGATGCAAATCTGCCCGTCTGCTGCGAGCTCGCAGCGATATGCGAACCGACTCGACGCACATTGTGGCATCGATTCGCAATATGAATCGAGGTGAACTGGTTGGAGAAACGCTTCGAGCGACATTGAATGTACTGTCGACGGTCGATCCAAAATGGGTTGCAGCGAATGTGGATGCCTCATGGTATCTCAAATACGCCAAGCGCTTCGAATGTAATCAGAAGCCCAAGACAAAGGAAGAGATAGATGCCTCCGCAGAAGAGATCGGGCGAGATGGCAGTGTGTTACTCGAAAGAATTTGGTCTGAGGAATCGCCTATATATCTTCGCGTTCTTCCCGCAGTTGAAACTCTGCGTCAATGTTGGGTTTCGCAGTTCTGGACCGATTGCGGCGTACTTCACTGGCGTCACGCGGGCAACCTTCCGCCATCCCGATCAAGGATCGACTCGCCATATGATCTCGATGCACATTACGGAGTAAAACGCACAACGGAGTGGGTTGGCTATAAAGTTCACTTCACTGAAACGTGCTCCTCTGGCGTGCCGCATCTGATCACGAATGTAGATACGGCTGCTGCATACGCGCCGGACGCGGCACATGTCGCAGGTGGACAGGAGGAACTGGCAAAGCGCGATCTGCTTCCCGGCCGTCAATTTGTCGATGGTTCCTATGTTGGCAGCCAGATAGCTCTTGAGAGTCGAAAGAAGCACGGTATCGAATTGGTCGGCCCAGTGAAGCAGAATGTCCATCATATTCAGATCGAGAGCGGCTACGATCAAAGCGCATTCAAGATCGACTGGGACCGTCAATCCGCGATCTGCCCGGAAGGCAAGAAGAGCATTGGCTGGTGGTCGCACACGAGTCCAACTGGCCGTGTGACCTTCCACACGAAATTCTCCCGGACCGATTGCGCTCAGTGTAGTGCAAATAAGCTTTGCACGAAAAACGCCGCACGGAACCCGCGAAAGCTGGGAATGCTTCCGCGCGAGGAACACGAATGGCTGGTTGCCAGGAGGACAGAACAGCGTTCACCTGAGTGGAAACAACTTTACAACAAACGAGCCGGAATCGAAGGGACCTTTTCACAAGGTGTACGCTCTGTCGGATTGCGCCGGTCCCGATATCGAGGTGTACAGAAGACTCATTTGCAAAATGTGGCCGTTGCCTGCGCCATCAATCTGCAACGTCTGACCGACTACTGGGCGGGTGTGCTCCCAGCGCAGACCCGAACCTCCACTTTCGCCCGGCTGGGACAATGGGTCATGTGACCGATTTCGCCAACGGTATCCAGCGCGGCAGCAAGGCCCTCGGCATCGAACAGCGCAGCTACGCCCGCGTGGTTTCGACCGATCCAAAATCGAATCTGCTGACCGTCGAGAAACCGGATGGCCAGCAAGTCACCTACGATCCTGCCCGTTTGCACGGTATCTCCGCCTATCGCGAGATCGAGCGCGAATTTGCCGCAGGGGACCGGCTGCAATTCACCGCGCCCAATCGTGACCTGGGCGTCGCCAACCGCGACCTTGGCACGGTGCAGAAGATCGACGACACCGGCAAAATGACCGTCCACATGGACGGCGGCAAGGACCGGGTGGTCTCTTTCAACCCGTCCGAGATGCGCCACTTCGACCACGGCTACGCCGTGACCTCGCACAGTTCGCAGGGGCTCACCTCGGAGCGAGTTCTGGTCAACATGGACACCAATGTTCACCCGGAACTCATCAACACCCGCTTTGCCTACGTCTCCGTCTCCCGAGCCTCTCAGGATGCGCAAATCTTCACCAATAATCTCACCCAACTCGCTCCGCAGCTCAGCGCGGACATCTCAAAAACCTCCGCGCTCAAGATTGTGCAGAACACACTTTCAGCCTCAGGAATTGGGCTTGGAATCAATTTCTGATAAGCGCCAACCTTTGTCTGGCATGACAAAGGCCTTAACCTAAAGTTCAGGCTTCAATGAGTTGAAATTGCACCCAGAGGTGCAAAACCAAAGCGCCAACTTGCGCCAAAACCATCACCGCACTGCGTGCGATAAGAAAAACAGGTATCACACAGCTACGATACCTCTGAAATCAAGAAGTAGCTCGCGCTTCTGCTCCGAACGGATCACATGCGTACTTCCAACGAGAGGGCTGGAATAGAAAACTTGAGGCCCCCGATGCTCATCGGAGCCTCGGTGTCTCCGTACCGATCTGCAGCACGCTGATGGTCCGGTCGCGACGAAAGTCCTTCCCACAGCTTTTCGAGGGACGGAGAAGTACCTTTCCAAAGTTCTTCGAAGGCGCGCTCTAAAACAACAGGGACAGCAAGCCTTCCAAGAAAACCAGTCGGTTCCGCACCACGACAAACCACAACCGCCTCGATCCGGCCGATCGGTTGATCAGCCGCGAGTACCAGGGCCTTCCTGAGCAGTGCTGGGTCCGGACGAAAGGAGTCTCTTGCGTCAACGGCCTGTCTCGCCCCTTCTCTCAAATGCTCATCATTCGAGCTCGATTCCGACACCGTTTCGGGTGCGATCAACCATTTATGCTGAATCACGAGCACAAATCCAGAGGCGCGCTCACAAACAAGTAGATCTGCGTCGGTGACACCCTTGATAACGACAGTTTGCTTGACAGCAAAACGTGTTGACGGGAAGAGATTGCTCAGGTAGGACAATGCAATACTCTCTTTCGCCTTCTTTACCGTCTCGTAGAACGATCGCAGATTCGGATGTCTGTTAAGAAGCTTCTGTAGGTTGCGCTCGACATTATTATGGCTGACAAGGTTCATTGTCACAGCAAGAGTGTCGGGCAGAATCTCAAGAAGTGGCTGGATTGGTACGGTGGCCTCCGACACTTTCGGATCGAACGTATACCACCAAAGTAGCTCCGATGCCGCGCCAGGTCCGATACCGGCGATATCCTGGATCAGTTCGCTCCACTCGCCTCTGCTCCTCACGGCAACAATGCTGCCTCGTGGTCGCTTCTGTGCGTCTCCCTGAGCAACGATCAGGTGCGCCATGTCGTGAATACATGCAAGCACTGTGATCGCGCTCCAGAACTTGCGCACATCGCCGAACGTGACGTTGCCAATCAACAAGTCTTCGGGGAACTCCCAGCGCCGAGTCTTTGCCAAAACCCCGGTCCACTTTCTGGCCACGGCCACTAATGCGGGGGTAAACCGATATGCAATGGCATCTGGATCGACAAAAAAGATCGTCTGTTCAAGTTCTTGCCGTGCCTCTTGTGCGATTTGGAGAACAACCGCCTTGTCCGCTTCAGTCGCCATCTCGACGTTCGCATCTCTTTCATGGCTCCGCAGCAGGGTATCTGCGTCACTCTCGTCGCTGGATGCATAGGAAAAGACTGTGCGCCGCACCAAAGGGTCGTAGCGAACCTCGAACTGACCCCGATCAGCCAATTCAAAGCAGTACATAATCTGCTCATAACGAAATGCAAATTCAACCAACTCCATAGCCTCAGCAAAAACGGCGGCGTTGAATTGAATCGTTGACGTCTGAGCGGCAGCCACACAATTGCGGAAGATTCCGGGAACAGCCCGCATAGTTGCTTCCAGCACACGACGGCCCATGGCCATCACCAGATCAGGATTGACGGTATACGGATACGTGCTCTCTTCCAGAGCAATGCAAAAGTGATAGAGAGCCGTGGCACGGTCCCTTTTGAAGAGAGGCTGGGCATCGAATTTCTGGTTCAGTTCCTGCCGAACAATTGATGGGGTAATATCGCTCATTTTTCAGCTCCTCCACAAACTACTTTCCGCACCAATATGCCTTTGAGAGCGTATTATCCAAGATAATCCATCTTTAAAAGCGCGTACTTGTTGTGATATGCTAGCAATGACGCCGAAACGCTTTCAAAAGCGATTTAAAGGCGATAATGCGCCTTTGAAGGATGAAACATGCGCCAGAACACTCTATTGCAAGCCCAGCCATACCCGGTCGAGCAAGCACTCCGAAAGCTAGGAGGAAATCTCCGTACGGCGAGGCTGCGTAGGCACCTTACGATCCACGAGGCAGCTGAAAAAATCGGTACTGGCCCCCGGGCTGTGAGTGATGCCGAGCGCGGAAAACCTTCTACTGCTATTGCCGTCTACGCTGCACTCCTCTGGGTCTACGACCTGCTCGAAACTTTCGAAGACCTCGCCAACCCGCTGAAAGACGAACAGGGGATCGCCCTTGCCAGCCGACGAGACCGCGTGCGCGCGCGCAGAGGCCGAGGACTCGACAATGACTTCTAGCCGTCCCACCGGGTGTTTTGTCTACATCACATTGCCTGGCGCCTGTGCCGCTGTGACGGCGGGGCGCTTCGTTCTCGAACAGACACCAAGCGGCGAAGCCCTAGGACGATTCGTCTATGGCCGAACTTACCTGGCTAATCCGGATGCAGTAGAGATTGATCCGATTGAGCTCAAGCTCTCCGATCAGACGTATGAGACAGTGCGTCTGAACGGGGTCTTCGGCGCCCTCCGCGATGCCGGGCCCGATTCTTGGGGTCGGCGCGTGATCGAGAAACACGCCGGCATTCCCAAACTCGGCGAATTGGACTACCTCCTTGAATCACCCGATGACCGTGCCGGAGCCCTCGGTTTCGGTGAGAAGGTCTCACCTCCCGCGCCGATCCGCAAGTTCAATCAACGCCTGGACCTTGTGCGCCTTCAGGAGGCCGCAGAAGCTCTCATCCGCGATGACCTCCCTTCTGACCCTACTGCTCAACAAGTGCAGGACCTACTCCTTTTAGGCACATCCATGGGAGGGGCCCGCCCAAAGGCGGTCGTTCAGGACCAGGGCGGACTCTGGATCGCTAAATTCGCGCGCCCGGATGACCGCTGGAACTACGAACGGGTCGAACATGCCATGCTGCAGCTTGCGCAGCGCTGCGGTATCACAACCGCGGAGAGTCGCATCGAGACGATTGCCGGCAAGGATGTTTTGCTCGTTAAGAGATTTGATCGACACGCGGAAGCAAACGGCTACACTCGGGCACGGATGATCAGCAGCTTGACCGTGCTCCGCGCCGACGATGCTGTTACCAACAGAGAACGATGGTCGTATATTCAGCTCGCAGAAGAAATGCGACGCGTTGTTCATGAGCCAAAGCGGGCTACGCGCGAACTCTTCTGCCGCGTCGTGTTTAATGCCCTGATCTCAAACCTAGACGATCATCCAAGGAATCACGCGCTCCTCGCTCCCAATCGCCAATGGCAACTCTCTCCCGCATACGACCTGACACCAGCTCCTCAGGTCGGCCAGGATCATCGCGATCTGGCAATGGTGTGCGGCGATCAGGGAAGATTCGCCAACGCTCAAAACATCCTTTCGCAGCACGCCCGTTTTCTTCTCGACCGCAAGGAAGCACAGGAAATCATCACGAGAATGACCGAACAAGTCACCAACACCTGGTTTGACACCGTTCGCGCCTGTGGCGTCTCTGTGCAGGATGCCGAAACGATTCGTTCGGCTTTTGTCTATCCAGGCTTCTTACGTGAGTAACGACAACCAGATCTCTTGAAGTTTCAAAGTAGGGGCGTTCGTCATGGGAAAGACTCAGACTCGAATATCGACTCCCGAAGCGACAGGTGGTGCAGGCACATCTTTTGAGCAGAAGGTGGGAGTTTATTGGTTAGTGCAACTGCTGGTTGGCTGCATTCCGCCAATCTTCGTCGACACGGTTGTGGAACGTGTAGCATTCCAAACGGAACACCTTGGCTGGAACACGGACGACCTGCTCATCACCTGCGCCAATGGTGCAGGTCAAACAAAGCAGCTAGCCGCACAAGTCAAACGAACATTCACCGTAAGCGCCTCGGACGAAGAATGCAAGAAAGCCATTCTCGATTTCTGGAAAGACTTCAATAACGCGACCAACTTCACGCTTCATGATCGATTTCTACTGATCACGCAGCGGGGAACGAATACCCTTCTTGACCATTTCACCGGGTTATTGGAATGTGCTCGTTCAGCCCGAAATGCGGAGGACTTCGGCCATAGACTGACGACGCCGGGCTTTATAAGCGGAAAATCCGCCGACTACGCCGATGAAATCCTGCAAATCATCAACACCACACAGAGTGTGCCCCGCTCCAGAAAAGAACTCTGGTCTTTCTTTCAGTCACTCCATGTTCTAAGCCTCGATCTAACCGCAGACTCGGGTCAGGCAGAAGCCGCGATGAAAAGCTTGCTGGCGTTCACAGCTATCGGCCAAGACGGAATTGGTGCCGCCGATGCAACATGGAATGCTCTGTTGAGAGAAGTAGGTAATGGAGAACCCACAGCGCGCACGTATAAACTTGCCGACCTTCCCGATGTCCTTCGAGAACACCACGCGCGCATTGGAACAACAAACCAGCGTGCTCTCAATGCACTGAAGGATCATTCTTCGATGATTCTGGATGGCATTGTCTCGACGATTGGAACAGAGTTTCACTTGGAACGAGGGTCACTCCAGAGACTGGCATTAGAAAAACTCGATGAAGCTCAGATACTGCTAATCTCCGGCCCTGCGGGCGCGGGGAAGTCCTGCATTGCAAAAGAGATCGCGCGTTTCATTCGCCGAGATCATCTTGTCTACTGCTTTCGTGCAGAAGAGTTCGCCGTTCCACACTTCGACAACACGCTTCAGAACAGTCAAGCTGCGCTGAACGGCGAGGCGTTCCGTGCTTTGCTTGCGGCCCAAGACCGAAAGATCGTTTTGGTCGAAAGCGTGGAGAGACTTCTGGAGAAAAGTACGCGGGATGCTTTCACGGACTTTCTGCGAATTGCATCCGGAGACAAGAGCCTGGGAGTCGTGCTCACTTGCCGCGACTATTCCACTGAGCTTGTGCGTGCAAGCCTACTGGAAGGTGCGCGCGTCACTCATGTGGTTCTAAATGTCCCTGACCTATCTGACGAGGAACTCAACCAGGCCTCAACGGAGTTCCCAGTATTGTGTATTCCTCTGGCAAAGCCCGCACTTCGAAACGTGCTGAGAAACCCCTATGTCCTTAGCCGGGCCCTACAAATATCTTGGCAGTCAGAAGCCGTATTACCGGGAAGCGAGCGCGAGTTCCGGTCGCTATTCTGGCGCGACATCGTTCGCGCCGATCACCAGGCATTCGACGGGATGCCGACAAGGCGCGAAAGAACCTTTATGCAGATTGCGCTTGACCGCGCGCGCTCCCTAACTCTCTTCGTGCCGCGAACGGGATTCGACGATGCGGCTGTGGACGCATTGCGGAGAGACTCGCTCATCTCAGTCTCCGAGAGTTCAAGCTCGCAGATTGCGCCAGCACATGATGTCCTCGAGGATTGGGCGATTCTCCAATGGATCGGCGACACTTACGAAGGCCACGCCACCAACATTCTGGGATTCTGTGAATCCCTCGGAGCGTACCCGGCAATTCGCCGTTCGTACCGCAAGTGGGTCTCCGAGCTCATCGACATCGACCCGTCCAAGGCCGAGTATCTCTTCTTGGAATGTTTGGCATCTCAGATCCCCGCATGGTTCCGAGACGATACCATCCTTTCCTTCCTCCGGGCCAACGGCGCTGCAGACTTTCTGCGTTCCCATCAACTCGATTTATTCCGTGATGAAAGGCAATTGATGCACCGGGCTATCCATCTCCTTCGTGTGGGATGTGTCAAGTCTCCTGATTGGCTGGAAGGACAAGGTCTTCTCCTGACCGTTCCAGACGGAGATGCTTGGTCCGCACTCTTGGACTTGATTCAGACGCATTTGCCAGAGTTCAAGGCCGGTGAAGCGCAAGCCTTGCTTCGTTTGCTCGAAGACTGGGTAAAGATAGTCAGTCTGAACGAACCGCATCCACCAGGATTCAAGGCCGCAGCAGAGATCGCGCACTGGTTGATTCCGCATTTCGATAACTACCGCTCGGAAGAATCTCTAAAGCGGATCCTCAGCGTATTCGCGAAGATTCCTGCTGGTTCTCCGCCGAAATTCACGGAACTCTTCCGCAGCCAAAGTACACGCCGTCGTGATGACCGTGCGGCCGAAGAGCTCCGGTCCATTGTTCTGGCTGGATACGAAGGTTCGCCAGCGGCCCGTGACCTCCCCGACCTAGTAATGGAAATCCTGGAAAGAGAGTTGCTCTATCACGAAGCCGACCTCAATAATGAGGATCGCTTCTCCCGTTATCATCTCGACCTCGAACCAATCTTCGGACTGAAGGGGCATAAACTTGAGTACTTTCCCGCTAGCGCTGCTCGCGGACCAATGTTCGCACTCCTCCAGTTCCATCCGGACAAAGCCCTCGCTTCGCTGGCGAGAATCTTCAATCACAGCATTGATTGGTACATTTACCCAAGAATTTCTGATCGACTAGAACCCGCTCACGAGATGACCCTGAAATTCCCGGACGGCACCATAAAGAAGCAGTGGTGTAATTCGCGACTTTGGAATCTGTATCGGGGTACAAGCGTCGGTCCGTATTCACTGCAATCCCTTCTCATGGCACTGGAGAGCTGGTTGTTGGCGTACGCCAAACAATTCCCGGCTGGTCTGGACCGAACCCTGGTGCACATCCTGAAGGAAAACACGTGCGGTGCTATCACCGCCGTCGTCGCCAGCGTTGTCGTCTCGCAGCCACGGATCTGTGGCGAAGCTCTGCTAACACTCCTAAGCTGCCGTGATTGCATTTCTTTTGATATTGCACGTATGGTTGGCGACACTCATCCGCCGTCCAGAGTCTTCGGCATCATGAACAATCGGCCTGAGAACCGTATTTACACCGTCGAGAGAGAGGCCGCCGACGGATTGGAACACCGCCATAGCCACCTTGAATATGCAGTTCTCAACGGTCAAGTGCCTGAACTGGCAGCGCGCATCCAGCAGCTCTTGGATGACCATAAAGCCGCGCTACCGCCGATCGAACAGCAAAGCGAAGGAGACAGGATCTGGCGTCTTTCCCTGCAGCGCATGGATCTGAGGAAGTACTCCATTCAGGAAAACGACACCGCAGAAGAAAAGGCCGCTGCAGGCGCCGGGGAGAATTCTGATACCCGAACGATTGTCTGGCAGTTGGACACGCCAGAGCCGGACGTGCTCGAAATGGTCGAGAAGAGCGATGTCGAACGGCGAGAACTAGAACAACGAATGCGTCTGCAGAATTGGGGACTGAAGAGCTTTTCAGGCGAACTGGATACCAGGGCCGAAGATCAATGGAGGCAGTATCTCAAAGAGGCAATGGCTCTAGGGCCTGCGAAGAGCGAACAGGCTACTATGCTTACCGCCGGTGCTCCCGCGATCGTTGCTTCTGTGTGTGTTCGTGCCCATTGGAAGGAGATGACACTCGAAGAGCAGGCGTGGTGCGGCACAATGGTAACCGACGCTGTCCTCGAAACTGCGAATCAGTGGAACCGATTGGAGCGAGTCCAGTTCAACTCGATGGCTTCTGATCGCGCATGTGCGTACGCTCTTGCCAGACTCGTTGATGAGTATTCCACCGGCCCCCTTACCAATGTCATCAATACGGCATTCGCTGCCGCACTGACCCATCCTGTAAACGAAGTTCGGTCCCATACTGTGATGGGCGTCGCCGACCTTTTGTGCAGTCCGAATCCTACCCTTGCAAAGCACTGCATTTTCGCCTTGGCCGCCGAGGGACGGAAGCTCCAGAGTCTATTGGAAGCAGAAGAACAGAAGCCCTACGACAGCAGAGAACCTTATGAGAACCTCAGCAGAGTTGCCGCTGAATCTGTACGAACCTCGTTTTGGAATCACTCCCTTCCAAGAATCCCCCTCCTTGAATCAGATGGCAGTTCGTGGATCGCAGACGAGACGAATTCCTCCATACTGACCATCTGGAACCAACTGCCAAAAGAATCTCAGGCCATCGATGCGTTTGCCACGACTTCAAAGCGACTTGCGACTGAATGGACCTCCAGACACCGTCACGCGAATTCTGATCGGAATAGAAATTACGAGGCGGACACCAAGCAAGGTGCGCTCCTCGAACAGTTTGTCATGAAGGTTGAACCCGCAGAAGCAGAGCGCATTCTTGCGCCGTTACTAGACTTGGTTCCTGAAGCCCCGCGCGAACTATACCTGTTTTTCTTGGGTATAACCGGCGTCGAAGACCGCACGCCGAACACGGAACAATTCTGGTTCATTTGGCGGCTATTCGCAGGGAGGATCGAAAAGTGCAATTGGTTATCTAACGTTGACGCTGAACACGCACCAGGAGCAGCTCTGCTTTTGGTCATTTTCTTGGGGACATCCTGGAAGGATGGAGTACGGCACTGGAAAAGCCTTGAGGGGCATGCACACCTCATCAACGATTTGTTCGAGAGGCTGCCCTTCTCCCGAGAACTATTGGATGACTATGTCCGATTCCTCTACCACGTGGGCGAACGGTCTCTCCCGGACGCATTCATACGCATCTCAGAGCGGTTAAAAGTGTCGACCATTCAATCGCCCCTACAAAGGGCCGATGTTGTCTTCCGGCTCGAAGTGCTGCTCCGTCGCTATGTTTACGGCAGGCCATTCGCCTTAAAGAGCAACCATCGCCTGAGGGATGCCGTTCTCCATATTCTCGATTGCCTTGTCGAGGAAGGGTCATCTGCTGCATTTCGGATGCGGGATGATTTTGTCACGCCTCTTCCGAGCGGTTCATAGACCGCCCCCGTCAAGAATTTCCGCGCTCTACAACTCGGCGTAGGGCTAGTTCCACTCGACTCTTACGGCTTGGTCAGGCCGCTCATTCACATGTGTGATCGCCACCTGAAGCCGCGGAAAGGCAGGGGCCAAGAACGTTCTGAGCGATGCTTGGATCTCTTCTCGCAACTGATCGACCGCTTCAGGAGCAACTACAAACTGCTCTGGCGGCTTCCACCGCACAAACAACAGCTTCCGATATTCATCAGGTACGGCGTCCGCATAGAGCTGTCCAAGCGCTTTTCGTGTATGCTCCAACAATTTTAGGATCAAACCACGGCGCCCCTTTGCAACGATCCCATTATCGCCGTCAACGCGAAAGGGGCCGCCGCCCTGTGTAATCATCACCGACATGCCGTTGGAAACTCGCGCGAGTATTCTGCGACCGCCAGGCAATGAGTGAATGCGGTGGTTGGGACGTTTCCAGTTCGGCAAATCGTCAACCAAAGCGACGACGGCTCTTTCCTGCTCCGGTGTTAAATCTGACAGAGGATCGTCCAGATCCACCATATCGGCTGTAAAGTTATAGCGCTCCCTGTCTACCGAACGATTGTGATTCCAGCGCAAGAACGCCACTTTCGTCAAAGCCACCGGCTCACGCAAGTTCTTTGCTTCCGTTACGCAGAAGATTTCTCCAGAACGCGAACGCAAGTCAGTGTGAATTTCCTCATCATCTCGGACGAAGTGAATTTCGGTATGCCCCAAAGCATGGAGATACTGCGCTGCCAGCATTTCTGCAAGAAAATCGTCCATCACGTCGTTGAACCGTATGGAGGAAGGAGAAAGCAATGCATGAGCTTTGCTGCGCAACTCCGCCTCATCCGCCAGCGCGACTCGGGTTCGATGGATTAGGTCGCTCCAAATAGCAAGATTTGGGTGGTTCGCTTCAAGCTGCTGCAAAAGCAAAGAAGATCGCCAATTCCCACGCTGGGCCCAAAGCCGCAAGATGTCACCGAATGCCCATTCGATATGAGCATTGGTCTCTAATCCGAGATTCTGGATCGCATCTTCGACGGCCATGGCACTATTCCCGTGGACAATGGACGGTCCGCCTTACGAAAGCGATGGAGCCCCGTAGAAGACCTCAGTTTCAATCGTAACGCCCTCGACCTGCGCGCGGTCATATCGCACAAGAAAGTCCCGTCCCTCAATCGGTAACCATTCATAGAGCAATAGATCGGAAAGAGCCGAATACAGAGAGCTGTGTCGGGAAACAAAATCGAGGAACTGATCGGCATCCACCACCGACGTGGCATCGTCGGGTTCGATCCAAGCCCAGTAGTCCCGCGCGATCAGCATGTAATAGACCCGATCGTAATCGGCGAGGCTTCGCTGCACGAAATGGCGCTGTTGCAAGAACCGTGGATTCTGCCTGCAGAATTGCTTGACTGTCTTTAGCTGGCGATTCACTCCATCCAGAAACTGTTCATGAGTCTTGAGGCGTTCTCGATAGGTCACCGGCTTCCTGTACCACTTCAGTTCCGCAATTAAGACCGTTGAAGATGCTTTATCCTCAACAATGAGGTCGATCTCTGTTGATCCATCCGGGAGGTCGATCGAATGATGAACGCTAAATCTCCCCAACTTGCAAATGATCTCTTCTCGCATCGTGCGTTCCTTATCGTTGCTCAAAAGGTTGTAAGCGTCGGGGCGCAGATACGAACACACGCGTAAAATATTCTCCTCAAGGTTGGAATTGAGTACGAAATGGGGAGCAACGGCTAAAGTCGAATGCGATTGATCGAGAGGGACGAACGGAAACAGATGGAGATCTGGCAAACGCTTCGAATAGAACGTCAGATCAGAAATGACCTTATCCGTCATTTCCGGGCTGAGTTCTGAATGAAACGACAGCAGATGTACCCACTCGCTTCTGGCCATCACCATCACAGCAGATGAGCAGGGATACGAGTGCCCTGCCATCATCCAGCGAAAACACAGGTAATCGTGAATTGCACTCAGCGCTTTAATGGCCGTATAAAAGCGCTTGTACTCCGCCAGCGTGTAGTCTCCGAGCGAAATTCCTTCGGATCGCCTGAGTTCCTGCGCGAAAAGCCCGCTGTAACCGTTGTACGTGCGCCTGGCAAGCTCGTACGAATGTTCGTATCGGAAGCCGTATGGATCTGTGGTCACTGCTTCGCTGAGGATTCGTTGATAGCGCCGCAGCATGGATTCCGTCGGTTCGAGTGATCGCTCTGGTCTTCTTTGGAAAAGTCCATGGATCGGCCGGTGTCCCTGCTGATAAGCATTCACCTGCGTGTCACGCATATTCCCAGCGACGGTAAATCTAATCACCGCATCCGCTCCAACACTCGCATGAACGCAGTCTCGATGCCACATCGGGTAGCTGCATTGAAATGCGTCATAGCACGAGGCTATTCTGATGTCGTCATTCGCCAGAGTTTCCACTACGCTGTTCCACCATCGTGGCGCATTTGGGTCAACTTGATCTGGAAGAGTTCCACCGAGCCAGCGAATGATCATCGGGCAATAACGTCCCAGATTGATTTTCGCGGACCTGTATGCATCGGAGTGCTGTCCAAATTCAGCCTGGGCCCTCTCGATTTGCAATATGGCCGCCGTAAGCACCACCCAGACTGATTCGTCAGGGCGCAGCCTTGAAAGTTGAAGACGTTCGAGGCATCTGTCCGCCTGCTTCTCCGCAGAGCAGATACATTCGATCTCGTCGCTGGGCAATTCTCGCTTCAACATGACGTGTGGCCGTACCAGATCACGCTCACAGCGAAAAGGTGGCAGGGCAATACCAAAGCCCATCCTGGTTCCGCAAGAATATTGTCGCGCATAGAAGCCCTTGATGAGCTGAGTCATATGCTTCTGCGGAAATGAAATCACTTATTCTATGCCGGGGATGAACACACTTCAACGGAATTCAAGATTCAACGTCTGTCGTTGCCCGCGAACCTGCCGACCTCAATCCAGATGCCCTCGTAATGATTTGACCGATCCCAGCGTGCGCCACTTTGCGCACTGGTCTGAAGAACTCGGAAATCGATCATCTCCGAGTTTGAATCCAATTCCACCGAGCACCCAAACACTTCCTCTTTGAATCTTGAGGGAAGGAGCGCCTTCCCTGCTTTCAACCGCCGTAGGCGCCGGCGTCTTCCACCACAAATCCCTGCGGGCCTGTCTCCTGCCCGCAACGCCGACCCTGAAAAGCAATGCGGTGCAGCCTTCGGCTGGACCACCGTTTTCGACATTCATTTCCCGGCGAAGCCTCGTGCTTCGTTCGGCTCCTTCTGTCAACTCCGCTTGTGCAGCTCCGCGCGGCATAGAACCGCCGTGCTCGCTTCCGCGCCCCTTCGGGCTTCGGGAGTTGACAGCGCCTCTCTGCGCCCGTTTCGCCAGTCATGAAATGAATGTCTTTTTTTAGCCCTCCCAGGGCTGAAAAACGGCAAATCATCATGACTTACGCAGCAACCGCCAGCAGCAACACCGCAACCACCGCGCCGCACAGTAACAATGCGGCGTCGCCGAGCCAATCGCCCTACCAGCAGCGCACCACGCAGCGCGACAACCCGACGCAGCAACTCATCAAGCAGGCCGTGGATTACCTGCTCCAGCAGCTTGAAGCAGGCAAGAGCGAAACCTTGACCGCCTATCTCGCGGCGATGGCCCGTTTCCACAAATACAGCTTCGGAAACATTCTCGCCATCGCGCGACAGCGCCCGACCGCAAGCCACGTTGCAGGGTTTCACACTTGGAAGGAGTTGGGGCGGTTTGTGAAGCGCGGAGAGAAGGGCATTCAGATTCTCGCGCCGATGGTTGGACATCGCCGCAAGAGAGACGAGGCCGACCGCAACCATGCGCAGGACAGCAGCGCCAAGCCCGTGCCCGTGTTGATTGGTTTTCGCGCCGTGTACGTTTTCGAAAGATTATCTCGTGATTTGTGGCCGCGATTTTACCCGCTCGTTCGGGTCCGCGAGCCGATGCTCAGAGCGTACCCTCGATGGCAGCAGCTACATCATTGCTCAATTCTAAC
>JBEKRS010000070.1:0-26194 GCA_049518535.1 Occallatibacter sp.
GCAATGTAGCCATGCCGCAAAAGATAGAAGAGTGCTTCCGCGATGAGTTGTTTGATCTGATCTGGAACGGACGACTCGTTAAACGACATGCCTGTGGCTTGCTGAAAGTGATCGTTCTTAACGATCGCTTCCACCCCGGCATCATTAAGGGCGTACAAGACCTTCTCCGCGTACACGCGATAGTCAAAGTTGCTCGTCCCCTTCATGCCCTTGCGGACAAAGGGGAGGAGCCATTCAAGGGTATAGTCCATATTCGGCACTGGCAGCCCCCACAAGTATGGTAGCTGCCGAAGCGCCGGCGCTAGTTGATTTTTAGAGGGTAATAATAGGTACCGTTGTCCGCGCCGCGAACTGTCGCCAGGAAGTATTCTCCAGCTTGCGCGGTGCGGAGATCGAGCGTCACCACGGCAGTTGTCTTCCGCTCCGATGTAGCGGCGTCTCCTACAGCTTGCGCGACAACTTCATTCCCCGCTTTGTCCTTCGACACCCGGATCAGATAACGGCCAGGATCGCTGAAGCGCGGCAGAACAATTGAAAGATGGACGACCCTCGCGGGGAGGGATACTTCCTGCAAGGTGTTTGTTCCCTCGATCCCCCGTACAGTTCCCTCATCGAAAAGGTTGACCCGCGTCTCGACTGGAATACTTGAGGCTAGCTGAACCTGGGCGCGATGCTCTGCTTTCTGCAGTTGATAGAGCCATGCTCCACCGCCTGCTGCGGCCAATATGCACGCAGCGGCAAGCCATCCCGCGATCCTCTTCCGTGCCGATCTCCGCTCTTCCCACTCCCCCCTGTAGCCACGATATTCCGCGAAACACTCGGAACACGAAGCCAGATGAAGCCTCGCGGAGTCGTCCGCCGGAAGGCGGTCTTCGGCCATAGCCTTGAGTTTCTCCTCAGGCGGGCATCCAGCCCGTGTGGGGTTCGGGTTCGCTTCCAGGAAGTAGTCTTTCAGGAAATCCAACTGTAACCTCAGTTCTCCGAACTGCGGAGGGCTGTCCCCTTCGATTCGAGCTCGGATGGTTCATCTACCAGCATGATCGAAATTCTGTTTTTGACTCGCTGAATCGCCTTTGCTGCCGCGCTGTAGCTAACACCCAATGCCGCCGCAACATTGGCGGGGCTCGTTACATCTTGCAGCAGCAGCACAAGAATATGTCGGTCCCTTTCATTCAGTCTCGTACGCAGTTGTTCGAACAGGACCGCTCGCTCAATCTGTCTCGCCGTCTTCTTGTCTAACCCAACCCATTTTTCCAGATCGTGTGATATTCCAACAGCGATCTCTCTCGCCGCGCCAGAACGAAAATGCTCCCGAATCTTCCCATGCAACGCCGCAAACGCATAGCGCCGCGGCCATTGAATCGTCTCTCCACGCTTCGCCAAACCTGCGCCCACCTGCTCGGCCCAGTTCGCCAGCGCCGCCGGGTCGAGGCGTGGAAACTCACGGACAGCCCAACGATGTGCAGCTTCAACGGCGTCCCGTTGCATCAAAGAAAGATGGCGTCCCTGACGATCCACAAGGTGTAAGAGCGTTCTGCTCATTGAGTCCCTATCTCTGACGAAAAAATCCATATTGGATGTCAAAAAACCAGGGCAATTTGCAGCGTAAACAGTAGAAGTTGGCACTGATTCATCTTTCGAATCTCGAACCCACAAAGTTCGCCATCGGGTTTGCCGTGCGAAACAGGCATTCCTCAAATTTTCTGTCCTGAGTATACAAGCTATTGCTCGTACGATCCAATATCAATCGAGAGGACCGCAAATGGCTTATCTTCTGGAGCGCAGAACCAGGATCATCTTCTTTACTGCCTCTTCAGTGAACGCCAATGGAAAGTCTCGTGAAATTGTCATTGAGACCCGCCCGGAGTTCGCCATTGTGCAGCTCAACGGGACTAAAGAGCAGTATCCGCTTCCCTGGGAAAAGATCTACGAAGTTGCGTTAGAGCATCACGAAAAGAACCTGCGCTTAGAGGCGCAAGCCGCAAACACCATCCCGCGCGACCGTCGGCGACGGATGAAGAAGGCAAGTTGATTTGTTCTTGCTAATACTTCTGTTTTCGAGATTTTTTCGATGCCGGCTCTGAGGCAACGGCCCCTTCGCTCGAAGAGACGGCGCTCTTTGCTGGCTTCTTGGATGCCATGCGACCAGCAACAGCCTTACGACCCTGAGCAGTTCCTTGATCTGGCTTCGCTTTGGCCCAGCGCGCGGCGATCGCTTTGCGCGCCTGTGCGCTCCGCTCTTCCGGGCTCAGATTCGCCCAGCGCGCCTTACCGCCTTTGGACTGGATGGTGCTCAGATGCTCTCGTAATGTAAGTTCCTTTTTCCCCATGGCTAAGTTCTACAAGCAGCAGCACGTATGTCAATATACGCGATTTTGGGCTGCTCCCCACTTTGCGGCCAGCTATTAGTGTTCGGAAAAGTGGTTCTGCATTGAGAGGAACATTCGCCTTCGGAAACGATTAGCGAGAGCAAGCTCTAATCTGCCCAGGGTAGTGTTCTGGGGCGGGGCGTACCTTATGCGTACATCGAAGGGTCGAAAACATCCCAGTTCGTCCTAATCAATCCTAAATCTCGGCCACGATAACCTCCTTCTTGTCAAGCATATCCGCTGATTCCAGACTACTTAGGCCATTCGGTAGGCGGCCCTGAAAAGGCCGGCGTCGGCGGTTCAATCCCGTCTCTGGCCACCACACTCCTTAGTTTGTACCCTTCCGCCACCGTCCTCAAATTCGATTGAATCCCTTGTTTTGTTGTTACCTTGGTTTGGGTTCGTTCGCCCACGTCCATAAACAGCCGACACGAAACTGGGGCAACTGGCTGCATGCCTGGAGAGTTGCCCCACTATGCTGATGTCTGACCTTCAAATCAAAAATGCGAAGCCAAAGGAAAAGCGCTACAGGCTCTACGATGAGCGATCGATGTGCTTGGAAGCTGGTCCCTCGGGTGGCAAGTGGTGGCGGTTCAAATATGATCTCGGCGAAGGAGCCACAGGACTAACAGCTCCAGAATTGCTCTACGCAATACAGCGGGCAATACAGCGGCTTGAAAAGCGCGGGGCTCCAGAGCGCACACCGCACATTGGCCAGCCGCGAGCAGTGTCTCGATTTGCGATTGCGACCGGCCGTTGCTCTGGTGATATCACTCGCGACCTGCTCGGCTCCATGACTCCGGTGGTTGAACAGCATTTTGCAGCCGCTACAACACCTGAGTTTCGTTATACTGGCGAGGAGCCTCGGGTATCCGCAACTGGAAAGTCTCCCATCAAGCCCGGGTACGAAGTCTTGACAGAGGAGAAATCGACATGGTTCGTGTCTCTGCTCCTGCTTTAGCGCGGATCGTAGTGCTCTGCTTCTTGGCTTCGGCCATCTATTCGAACTCACAGGCCGGCTCGGCGACCCCCGCTGGCGATGTCAACGACGATCTGATTAAGATGATTTCCGCCGGGTTGCCGGAGAGCGTGGTGGTCGCCAAGATCAAGGAGCGGGCAGGGCAATGGGATACCTCGGTCGATGCGCTGATTGTGCTCAAAAGGGCTGGAGCAACTGAAGCCGAGTTTGCGGCCCTGGAGGCGGGACCACAGTCCGGCAACGGCGCTTACCAGCCCGCGATTACCTCGTTCATGGGCGGAACCTTGAAGAGAACGGCGTCCGGCGATCCCATGCTTTCCTTTCGGCCGGAACTGCAGAGCCGCTTTCTGGACGCACGGGCGACGAACAGCGCCTTTCTTGTCACATACAAGGGCTCGCCCGCGATCCTGGTTCCCGGTCTACGCTTCATTCCCAACTGTTGTTATTCGGTTGCCAACGTTCTGTTCCTCCACGACAAGCTGGTCTTTGACTTCTACCTATGGGAAAAATTAGGAGCGCAGGAGGCTAGCGCCTTCGCAAAGGTCACGAACTCCAGCAATTTTCCGGAGGCTGGAAATCAGCTTCCCCTGGAGGTCTCTCGCATCGGTCTGCAATTTCAGCCGAGCCAGATCGCGCCCTGCCGCATCCAACTCCGCGCCGATCACAAGGAACCCGAGGTTACATTCGATCGCCTCATACGCGCCGGGGGCGGACAGAACTGTGCCTTCGACTTCAGCATGATGTTCGGCACATTTGCCCCCGGAGGCAGTGTATTCGCTGTCCAGCAGATGCGCTCGGCCGGCCTTAGTGCCTTCATCGGTAGCCTGATGAGTGACTTTGACTCTGTGCTGACTGGGTGGGAGAAAGCCGTCAGGATCACCGATCCCGCCACGCAGTTGAGCGCGGAGGCCAACTACACTCCGGTCACGGATGCGGATCAGGAGAGATACATGGCCGAAGCAAAAGACCTGCAAAAGCCTCCCGCAGCCAGCAGCGGCGGAGGCCTGAAGAAGATCCTAGGCCTTGGCAAGAAAGCGAGCGCGGCGCAGGGTGCTTCCCCCGGTGCCCCGAGCAATCCCGCAGGGCAAGAGACGCCGCCTCAGGCACCTCAGATTAATGCAGCAGGGGCGCCGAGCCAGCCGCCGCAGATCGGGCAGGCGCAGCAGCCCGCGGCTTCAAACTCCATGCCGGCCCAAGCCGCAAGCGCACCGGCGCTGACCGCCAACCCCAATGGCCAACCAGCCTATGCGGCATCGGGCAACGATACGGCATCGGTAAACGGTACAACCTCGGGCCCCAGTTCGGCGTCAGCAGGAGGGAGCGGCTCGACTCTGGTCTCATCCTCCAACATCAGCACGCAAAAAAAGTTTCCGCCCCGCACAGGTTGCAAGGAGCCGTCTAACGCCATCTACCTCGATGCGTACTGGACGAACAATAACAAAGAAGAGGTAGTCGGCTATTTCACCAACGGCAACTCCGACTATGTCAGCTGCGTTTATGCCTTCCACAAAAACGGCAAGTGGGATATGAAGAATGCCTGCACAATCGTCCTTCCGGCAAGGGTTCAGCACGACGGTGGCGAGACGAACGGCGTCTGGGATAAGGGAGACGATAGCTCGAACATCAAGTATCAGTGCTATGCCGGGACAATGCCAGCAGACGCCAACGGAGACGACTGCCTCGCGAGTGTTGTCTTTACCGGCTCACCCGCCCCCGGAACAGAGAAATAATCTGGAACGCTGAGGTTAGACATCAGCAAGCCTCCGTGTATCTCCCCCATGTATATATAGATACGTTTAGACCAACGCCAATGCGCAAGAGGCCGTGAATATTGCGGTCGCAGATCGGCAATGAATACGCCGCAGAAATCATAAGTTAGTGTCAAGGCATGGTTTCAGTTGTGCCGCAAATGCTCCAAGCTCCCGGAGGAAGCGGTCGAAATTAGCCCAGAGCTGGGGTCCGCGGACTTCGGGTCCCCGGCAAGCGAACTATGCTTGCTGGGGTGAGGGACAGTCTTCGTTCGTGGGGTGGCAGGATGAAGCGCAAGCGGAATCCTGGGTCAAGTCGGTTCATCCGATGACCCTCTGCCGCAACAAGCCGCAGCCATGGAAGGGGCTGCGGCTCTTTTGTTTCCACCCATGCCTGCCCGTCTGGACGAGTGACTCGGCCTGTTTGCGACAAACGACATTCGTATCATTTCCAGATCGCAAGATACTGGCCTGGATTTGGGTTCCGCCGGCCGATCACGCCCATCCGCGCTTTGATCAGCCTTCCTCCGAAGTCAAGTTCCACCTTATATCCCTCTGGTTGTTGAGCATATGACCATCTCAACTGGCGAAAAAGAAAAATCCCCGCGGAACCGATGAGTTTTGACCACCCTGCCGGTTTTACCAAATAGAGAGGCAAAAACGGACCAGCAAAAAGCAGCCTCGAAATCCAAAAAAGGAGATCAACATGAAGATCGCGCAGAAAACCATCCTCATCACCGGCGCGAATCGCGGCATCGGCCATGCGCTCGCGCTGGAAGCGCTCAGGCGCGGGGCAAAGAGAGTGTATGCGGGCACGCGCGGCGAGCTATATTTCGTTGACGAGCGTGTCATTCCCCTCGCGCTGGACGTCACCAACGATGTTCAGATCGACCAAGCAACTCGCAAAGTGGGCAGTCTCGATCTGCTCATCAACAACTCCGGTATCGCTCCCTACGACGATCTCAGTAACCCCGCTGTGATCGAACAAACCCTGGCCGTCAATTTCTTCGGCATGTACAAAGTGTCGCAGGCATTCCTTCCCATGCTGAAGCGCGTCAAGGGGGCCATCGTCAATAACCTATCTCTGATGGCACTCGCCCCATTGCCGCTCACGCCCAGCTATGCCATCTCCAAGGCCGCTGCGCTGAGCATGACGCAGTCGCTGCGGGCACTGCTGTCCAGGCATTGCGTCAGCGTCCACGGGGTCTTTCTCGGGCCGGTCGACACTGACATGACCCGCGGCTTCGAGATCCCCAAGGCATCGCCCGAGTCTGTTGCGCAAGGCATCTTCGACGGATTGGAAGCGAACCAGGAAGACATCTTCCCCGATGCGATGTCCCGGTCGATCGCCGACGGTTGGCGCAATGGCGTAGCCAAGGAGTTCGAGCGCCAATACGCTGCTTTCGTTCCCGAGCCCGCCGCTGCGTTTTAAGAGCCGCCGCCCGCCATGCATCACCAGGCAAGCAAAGACACAACCGGATTGGAGGAGCAAGTCATGAAGAAGCAGGATTTCACTACCAGCTTTACGGTCGAGCAATCTCCCGACGACGTTTTCAAGGCCATTAACAATGTTCGTGGATGGTGGTCAGGAGAAGTTGAAGGAAAATCCGACAGGCTCGCCGCCGAATTCACTTACCGCTACAAGAACATGCATAAGTCCACGCAAAAGGTCACCGAGTTCGTTCCCGGCAAGAAGGTTGTGTGGCATGTTATGAACGCCGAGTTGGCGTTCGTCAAAGACAAGAAGGAATGGATCGGCACCAACATCGTCTTTGAGATTGCCAGAAATGGCGGTCAAACCGAAGTTCGCTTTACCCACGTGGGACTGGTTCCGGCATTCGAGTGCTACGGCAGCTGTTCCGGTGCCTGGGGCGCACTGGTGGGCACCAATCTGCGCAAGCTCATCGCCACAGGCGAGAACCAGCCGGACGTGTTCGCGTAGGAGCTCAGATCGGCCACGGACTTTTTCGCGGCGGCGCGGAGAAAACGAGGAGATTGTCATGAGAAGGATCATTGCCGCAATGAAAGTTTCTCTCGATGGAAAAATCGAGAGAAGCGATGGCCCGGCGGACTGGGTGAGCGCGTGGTCCGACGATTACGGGCTGACGCCTGAGATCGATGCCTGCATTCTCGGCGGGGGCATGTATCCCCTCTACGAGAAGTATTGGACCTCGATCCAGACCAACCCGGAAGAGCCCGCTTGGATTACCGGTGCGCTTCCGACACAGGCAGAACGCGAATGGGCAGACTTTGCAAAGCGCACACCGCATCACGTGCTCTCGAAAACGATCCAATCAGCCGCGTGGCCGAACACGAAGTTCATCCGTAGCCTCGACGACGTCGCTGCGCTCAAGCAACAGGTCGGAAAGGACATTTACCTCGTCGGCGGCGCAAAAACTGCGGCTTCTCTTATCGATGCCGGCCTCGTCGATGAGCTGCGGATGATTGTCTATCCGCTGATCGCGGGTGAAGGCAAGCCGCTGTTTGCTGCGGCTGAACGGCGGTGCTGCCTTGAGCTGAAGGGCGAACACCAACTTTCGGACGACCGCGTCAGCCTCGTGTACGCGGTGCGGTAACGAGCCGATGCAGATGGGGCGCTGCATTTCCGAAGTGTGCAATCTACAATCAAACGCAATGGCGATCGAGAGCCCCCATATCGAGCCCAAAGCGGACGACGCGAACCGGGAGTTCGAACGGCTCGCCGAACCATTCCGCCGCGAGATCAGGCTGCATTGCTATCGGATGCTTGGCTCGTTGCACGAAGCCGAAGATTTGATGCAAGAAACCTATCTGCGCGCATGGCGCAGCTTTGCGAGTTTCGACAGAGGATCGATGCGCGCCTGGCTTTACAAAATCGCTACCAACGCATGCTTGAATGCGCTCGAAAGCCGCAAGCATCAGCAGCGATACCTGCCCGATCAACTTGGGCCAGCCGTTGAACCAGCGGCGTTTGGCGCCCCGGCTATCGACATCCCGTGGCTGGAGCCGTATCCGGACTCCAACCTCGAAGGCATCGCCGATGCCGCGCCGAACCCTGAGGCGCAATACGCGACTCGCGAATCGGTCCAGCTCGCATTTGTTTCCGCGATTCAGCAATTGCCGCCTCGTCAGCGCGCCGCGCTTATGCTCTGCGATGTGCTCGGTTGGGCCGCGGCCGAGGCAGCCCAACTGCTCGACAGCACTACGGCGTCCATCAACAGCGCCCTGCAGAGAGCGCGCGAAACCCTCTCCAAGAACTACTCCGATCGCCGGCCATCCATCCAATCCACACCATCTCCTGATCAGCAAAAACTCCTCGGCCGCTATCTACGGGCATGGGAAGGGCACAATGTCGACAACTTTGTCGCACTCTTGAAGGAGGATGCGGCAGCCGTCATGCCACCGTGGCTACAGTGGCTTGCCGGGCGCGAGATCATCGGGACCTTCTTCGCAGGCGCATGGAAGACTTGTGGCGGCCTTCACCTGGTGCCAACGGCGGCTAATGGTCAGCCTGCCTTTGCCGTCTATGAATACTCTTCCGAAGACAAGCGCTGGAATGCGCACTCGATTCACGTAATCACACTGGAGACCGACGTCATCTCCCGGATCACGCTCTTCATAGATCCCCGCCTCTTCGACGGCTTTGGACTGCCCCGGTTCCTGCCGCGAGACGCCATTGATGGGCCAGCTCACCCAGACCACGACTCGTAAGTCTCACCCACACTTCAATCCAGCCACCAGGCGTGGTCTCATCGTGAATCTGGAATCACGCCAAATCTCCGCCAATGCGTGATTCGAAGTTGTTAAACGCTTAAAGCGCTGCATGGCCGTACGTTATCTGGCGGGGTTTCCCAGATCCGACTTTTGGAACCTGGAAAACCCGAGCCTCTCCCGCTGTTCAATGCAGAGAATAACCCTCCGCCGGCGCACAATAGAACTAATCAGAAGAGCAGGGTTTCAATGACTACTTACCCCGACCCCTAATCACCGAGAGAGGTACCCCCTCCCCCCCTTTTATATTTATTTTTGACCGTCAAAAATTGCAGATAATTTCAACCTGAATTAAATCAATATCTTCCGAAGATTATCCTCACAGAGACACATAATTTGCGAAACCGGAGACTTTGCAGATAATTACTCCCATTGTCGAACCTGCATCGGCAAAACAATATCGATATTCATCCAAGAGAATTGGCTTCGGCCGCTTCCGAACTCAAAACGGACAAGGGTAATTGAAAGGCAGACAACGCGCCCATAGAAACCGGCCTCAATGTCAACAACCTCTTGAAACACGACACCTAGATTGTCAATAACGCAAAGACTGTACAACTCGTGGGGCGTTGGGTGGCAGCAACTGATTCGTAACTTTCCGGCCGACTCCAAACGCTATTCGGACTTAAATTTCGGTCTCTTGAGGTTGTCTTCTCGAGCAGCCCTATTCGCTTTGAACCGCACTATGTTCTCGTCTAACGGAGTGGTCCCTTTTACATCGGAATCAAAATTAGCTCCGGCTGGCACGAGGTAGTTTTCTACCTTCCGCTCATCAGTAGCTCCCTTGCGGAGGCTCACCCGAGTAGCATCGATTCCTTTCTCAGTTACCAGATATTTCTTGGTGTTTGCTGCACGCTCCGCCGCAATATCTTCTACCGAAGTCTTTTCCCGTGCATCCGCCTCGCCGACAACAATTGCCTTGGCGTCCGGCTGTCTCTGCAAATTCAGAGCCATCTCATCGAGGCATGCTTTTGCCTCGTTATCCACGCGTGTTGGGCGCCTATTGTCTTTCTCAAAGCTAATCTCACAAAGCGCCTGCGTGTGTGGAACAGGAGGGACGTACGGCTCCAAAATCGAAATATTGCTGGTGGCCATTGCCGCCTGTCCCTTGTCGTCGGCAACGCTGCAAGTAACTTCCACGGAACCCGTTGGAACTCCAGTCGAGTTGAAAGTCGCCATTGCACTATTGCCGCTGATCGTTCCAGCGGATGCCTCATATCTATAGGTCAATGGGCGGTTCTGAGGACTAACGCCCACAGCCTTGATCGTCGCAGTTTCACCTGAATTGATAGAGGCTGGAGTTACCGAACATGCCACAGTGGGCGGCTCAAAAGCCTTCACAGAAAACGTCACAGTCTTAACGGCAGATTGCCCCGCCTCAAGCCCTTCTCTGCCAGGCTTGCCCATCTTCACCTGCGCTCGGGCCGAGTAAGTTCCTGGGGGCAGCGATGCCGTCGAAACAACGGCAGTCGAACCGTTGTCCGCAAGCTCATCGCCGGTCCAGCTATAAACCACTTTAAGTTTTGGATTCAGGTTTTCCGCTGAGGCTGTTAGTGTAATCGGTTCACCGGCAAAAACGGAGACCGGACTGGCGGTCGCGTTCAAAGTTACAGGTCTTTCTCTGCCGCGGTTTTTGAAATTATAGGCGGCGCCAAAAAGAGGTACAGGGTCACTGCGCAGTCCAACGTTGTTCGTTTGCATCAATACGTTTGCGAATAAAAGAAAATGCGGAAGCGGAGACCACTTCAATCCCGCGCTGACGTTCACTGTTGTATAGGTGTTATTGAGTCCAGTCACTGTAGCGTTTGATTGTGGAATTCCGCTTCCGGGTCCGCCACCGTTTGTCGAGTTGGGGGTAGGATCGAGAGGCAAAACGCCTTCAACGAACGACGGAGCATTTACGAATTGGCTACCTAAAAGATCCGCTGCGAAGGTCACTGACCTGGTCAGTTTGATGTCAGCTCCGGCGTCATATTGAAGCCCGCCTGGCAGCCTCGTAGTTGGAGGACTGTTAAGGTTCAATAACTGCGATGTACCGTTCCATTGATAGCCCAACTTGAGATGTGGGGCAACGCGTGCCCTGTATTCAAAGAGGCCGTAGAAATTCCCGCCGATTGCGCCTGATCCAAGATAATTAAGTGCGTCGCCACTGGGAAAGCGAAAAGACGCGCCACTTGCTATCGCAGTGCGACTGCCCTCGCTTCCAGCAATCAGCTTCTTCAAGCTGATGGTTATATCTCCTAAGCCGCTAGCCGAACCAACGGTCGAAACAGCTGTGCCTGAGGAATAGATGTCACTTATATTTGTATAAGTGTTTTTCGCGTTATCAAAGAAATAAGCCTGGAAACCTGATGCTGTGGCAGAGAGTTTAACTGAATTGAAGGGCACAATAATGGACATGTCCATGGTTTTCGTCAAGCCATAGGTTAGTACGCCAATATATTGGGCGAGCTGAAATTTTACTTTGTTATTTTCCTCGCCATAATATGTCACGCTGTCATTCCCTATCGTTGCTGGAAAAGCAAAGCCGACTTTAAGGGCATTCATGTCTACACCGTCGAGCGCATTGAAATTGAAGTACTGGTAATTAAACCCTATGAAGATATGTCCTTTCCCGATCGTATCTGGGCGATCGCTAAGTACTGGACCAAGATTTTCAAAGGGAACACCAACATCACTTCCCTTTTGCTGGAGGGAAACGACACCGACAGTAGCGCTGGGAATAGGCAACTGAGTTAACTGTGCGGCGATTGAGCCGTTGATCGGGGTCGCAACACTTTGAGCAGGCGCTACAGCTCCTTCGCCTAGAGTATTTAGCGCCAGAGTCTCGGCAGAAACGGGAAATTGACAAACCAGTTTAGTCGAGGTTGTGCAATCGACCTGTCCGAGCATATAGGGCGCTGCCACACCTGCAAATGGGATAAAGAGCAATAGCGCTCTGACTTTCACTTATTCTCTCCTGCGCTCTGAGCGCAAAGCACAAACGTTAGCGTCGTACCAAATGCGGGTGGATTTTTGCATTTACTCAGTTCTTATTCACGGTCAAAGGCACTACCGCGAAAAACTTATTTGCCGAATTATTATTGTCAGTCGCCACCACTTGGACGAGATAGCTTCCCGCATCCATTACATTGTTGGGAGGTGGCGGTGGACGGGTAAATCCCCCTCCTGCACAACCATTCGTTGCGGCAAGTCCTATTAGCAACAGGACCATGCCGAAAAACCGGAAGAAGTTTTTTTGTGTCGACTTTCCGCGGCCACTCCAACCAATCAGCAGAAAGAGCGGGATGCCGAGCAACCCCGCCATATAGACTGAGTTGCGGCGTCGGACTTGAGTATTATTAATCGCAAGTAGCGATGAGATTGAAATAGGAGCGGTTGCAATGTTTCCCACCGATATGGCTCCTCCAGAATTGAAGCTACAAATAGGTGTTTGACTGAAATCGGTCGTTATCGTCCACGAGTTATTCGTCGTATTGAAATATTTTACCTCGCCGCATGTAAATGAAAGCTGGGAGGGAGCAATTGATGTGGCGAACGACACCGTCTCTGTGCCAGAAAGGCCCTGTACCAAGATCATCGGTGAGGCCACATCCACAACATTGAGCTGCATGGTCGCAGTCTGCATTAGAGTCTGTAACGTGCTGTCGGTGGCCGTTAACGATACGGAATAAGAGCCAACGGCGGCCGTCGGCGATGCGGATAGGGAGAATGTCAATGTGCTGCCGCCGCTTCCACCTAGAGATGTAACGGAAATGGCGCAGGATGGATCAGTGACAGATGCCCCGGTCGAACTATTGATGACCGCACAACTAACATTCAGAGGGTCTGCAAACCCAAACTGTGGCGTCTCAGTCACGGTAATGCTTGTTGGAAAAAATGGATCGCTGCCAGGCGAGGAACCTGTCGCTGTGGAGTAGCCCTGCGTCAGATTTGCAGTTAAAGAAGAAAATGCCAGACCAAAGTTTTGTACTGTTTGTGTTACGGTGTTGGTGCTGCTCAAGAAATTGTTGTCGCCGGAATAGTTAGCTGTGACTGAAAATTGGCCAACTGCGGAATCTGGAAGTTGAACCGTGCAAGTTAGGGGTGAAGTCGATGGCAATGACACAGGGTTGCATGCACTCTGGCCGGAGGGAAACAAAAAGGACACAGTACCGCTCGGCTGAGGCGTTCCAGAATTGGGTCCGACAATTGCGGTAAACGTAACGGGTTGAGTGGCAATGCTGGTTGTCGGCGAAGAGACAATGGAAACAGTACTAAGCGCCTTTTGCACCGATATCTGAGGAGAATAAACTGTAGTCCCAATGAAGTTATTGTCTCCGGAATAGACGGCACTCACCGAATGCTGTCCTGTCGTAGAGAATGAGATCGAGCAAGAAGGGGTCACAACCCCACCTGTACAATTCGCTGGGGTCAACGTAATTGTGCATTGAGCTGTGGAGTATGAATCTCCAGACAATTGCACCGTTCCTGTGGGTGCAGTAGCGCAACTGCCAAAGTTGAGGACGGCGCTATAATTTAGCGACTGGTTCAACTGCGGACTAGTTCCGCCCGTGGTACTCACGCTTCCAGTCGGCGTCGCCTTGCTCACACTCACCGCCGCTGACCCCGTGCTTTGGCCAAAATTTGCATTTCCGCCGGCCCCATTGTAGGTCGACGTTATCGTGTACGATCCAGCCGCAGGCATTAGCCCCGGACATGACGCAGTTGTCGCCGGCGCAACTAAGGTAGTAACGCATGCCGTTTGACCAGGTCCAAAGCTGAAGGTTACCGTGCCAGAGGGGCTAGTTGGACCAGCGAAACCATTGGTTGTATCTATAATGACAGTCGTTGAAAAAGTCACCGATTCGTTAACCAACGCCGTGGACGGCGACCACGTAGGCGCCGAGGTTATCGTCGGATCCGCGGTGACGGTCTGATTCACTGCCGCTTTCGCCGAACTTGAACCGAAGTTCGGATTAAAGCTCGGGCTTGTTGAGTCCCCATTATAGGTCGCGGTTATTGCGTAGGATCCCGCCGCAGGCATTGCAGCTTGACATGAGGCAGTTGGCGACGAAGTAGCGAGAGTAGCCGTGCACAAGGTTTGGCCAAGCGTTCCATAGGTGAAGGTCACTGGGCCGGATGGAAGTGCTGTGCCTGTTCCAACACCATAATCTGAAGGAGTAACAGTTGCACTGAAAGTTACGGTTTGGTTGACAACCGAAGTGGGGGACGAAACAGAAACCAACGTTGTCGTCGTCGGGTTTTTAGTGACGGTCTGATTCACTACCGCTGTCGCCGAACTTGAACCGAAGTTCGGATTAAAGTTCGGTTTTGTTGAATCCCCATTATAGGTCGCAGTTATTGCGTAGGACCCCACTGTAGGCAACGAAGCGGAACATGAAGCAGTTGACGATGAAATAGAGAGAGTAGCAGTGCACAATTGACCAGATGTGCCATAGGTAAAGGTCACCGTGCCGGCTGGAACAGCGGTTCCGATATAGCCACTATTGCTTGTATCAACAGCCACATTCGCGCTAAATGTCACAGGCTGGTTAACAACCGAGGTGGAAGGCAAAGCGGTAACCAACGTTGTCTTGGTCGGGTCTGGAGTGACGATCTGACTCCCTGCTGCTGTCGCCGAACTTGGAGCGAAGCTCGAAGTTGAGTCCCCGTTGTAATTCGCGGTTACTGTGTAGGATCCCGCTACAGGCATTGTAGCTTGACATGAAGCAGTTGGCGACGAGGTGGCGAGAGTGGCCGTGCACAAGGTTTGGCCAGACGATCCATAGCTGAAGGTTACTGGGCCGGAGGGGGAATTGTTTATATTGGTGTAGCCACCATTGCTTGTATCAACAGCCACATTCGCGGTAAAGGTCACAAGCTGGTTAACAACCGAGGTGGAAGGCGAAGCAGTGACCGACGTTGTCTTGGTCGGATCTGGAGTGACGGTCTGATTCACTGCCGCTATCGCCGAACTTGAAGCGAAAATCGACCCTGAAGCCGGAGTGTAGGTTGCTGTTATCGTGTTTGATCCGGCTGTAAAAACCGGGCCCAGGCATGAGGCAGCTGGCGACGGAGCGACGAGGGGAATCGTGCACAATATTTGACCAGTGCCAGAGGTAAATGTCACCGTGCCGGATGGAAGAGCAGCACCAGTATAGCCACTGCTGGGATCAACAGCCACATTGGCGCTAAAGGCCACAGACTGGTTAACAACCGAGGTGGAAGGCGCAGCGGTAACCAGCGTTGTCGTCGTCTGAATCGCCGCGACATTTACACTCGTTGGCGTCGTTGTTGAGTTTGAGGTAAAGAAGGTCCCGGGACTAGTGGCGGGGGTTCCCGTGAATGATGCGTTAACGCTATATTTCCCTGCCGTGGAGAAAACGGCATTGCAAGAATAAGTAGTTCCCGAAACTACAGGACTCGTGGTGCATGCCGTTCCACTTGCGTCATTGAAGGTCACCGTGCCCGAGGGGCTTCCATCAGTGCTATTGATGCTACTGACCGTCGTTGAAAGGGTCACCGTGTCGCCGGGTTCTATCGGAGAAGACGACACTGTGACAGTGACCGCTGTGAGCACTGTTGGCGCTAATGTCAATTTGGTTGAGGCAGCGGGCGCGTAATTGATGTCTCCGCTATAAGTAGCGGTGACGGTACTGCTCGATGTGGGAGTTTCAATCGAGCATGTTGTAGTCGTCGAGCTCACTGCCAGATCGACACAGTCGGAAGGAATGGACGTGCCATTCCCTTCGAATGTGATGTAGCCTGTCGGGGTCGGGTCGGTAGGGGGAGCGAGAGTTGCTTTCAGCGAAACCGGGGCTCCAGTTGCCTGACTTGCAGCCAAAGTTAATCCACCCGCCGCAAGGGTCCCGGTTTGCAGTAAGGTAATCTCTGCTGTTGGTACGGTGGGAGTTGTGGTAACGCTGCCGTTCACGGTAGCCAGACTGGCGACGCCAGCCGAATCGACAACCGCAGCCATCGCAACAGGGCTGGTCGCAACAGGCCAAGCCACGGGGATGTCCAGGCTCTCATTCGCGACCGGAAGGTTCAAAGTTCCGTCTCCATTCCCGGTCAGGATGCTCACGGTTGAGTCTTTCTGATTGGCGACTGCCACGTCGGGGTAGCCGTCGCCGTTAAAGTCGGCAGCCACCAGCGCTCCTGGGTTAGCGCCCACGTTGTATGACGTAGGGGTAGTAGAGAACGTACCATTAGTGCCACCGTAAGGAAAAACGTCAACTGTGTCGGTGATCACACCGGTCTGAGAATTGGTAGCCATCTCGGCAACCAACAAGTATGGATTTCCGCTCGCATCGAGATTTGCAAGTGCGACCGAAGACGGTATGCCGGTAACTCCAATCGACGTTCCCTCGACGAATTTGCTGTTCGTTGTACTCCAAGTCCACACTGTAACGTATCCGGCTGGTCCCGATGTGGGGGTGCAAGTGGTGCCGCTGCAGCTTCCTACGACAATATAGGGAGCCGCAGATGTGCCTCCCACAGCGATAGATGTGGGGTTATCTAGCGGCTGGGAAGTAGCATATGGTGAGCTATATTGCCGGACGGCGAGGCTTGCATTAGCGTAGGTCACAATTTCTATATGCACCTGATTTGATGTTGTGCAGGGGTTGGCGGCGCATTCCAGGACCGCGATGGCAGGCGTCGTACCAACATTGAACTCCGCCATTGCAATCGGGTAGTTGGCCAAACCTGACGAGGTGATCGCCGAGCCGAAGGTGCCATCGCCATTGCTTGGTAGAAGCGTTAGCGTCTTATCAGTATGATTCAGAACAAGAATGTCAGAATTTGAGCCAGTCACCGGAGCCAGCGCTACCGCTACTGGGCCGATCCCAACCGTATAAGTCTGGGCAGGCGAGTTGTAATTCCCTCCCGAATAAACCGCGACCGTGCCGTGCGACGTCGACGCGCAGGTGTGGTCGGTGCCACAGTAATTTGCAACCACCAAACCAGGGGTCCCAGAGCTAACCAGAAGGCCGGAAGCGACTGAGATCGGCTGATAAGCGGCAGTTGTCTCATTCTCAGGCGTGACTGTAGGACTGGCTTTGAACGTCCCGTCCCCATTGCCATGCGCAACACTGATGGTTTCTGACCCTTGGTTGATGGTCGCGAGGCTGATTTTGCCGTCGCCGTAAAAGTTGCCCGCCACACCGGCAATAGGCGTCATGCCAACGGCATAATCGACTGCGAACTGGAACGTGCCGGAACTATCCCCCAGCAGAACGCTAAAAGTGCTGCTGCCACTGTTGATCACGATCAGATCGTCATTATTGTCGCCGTTCAGGTCAAGCGGAACATTAGTTGCGTCCTGCGCCAAGATCGCGACAGGAGTGCTGCCCACCGGATACGACGTCGGATTGTTAAAGCTTCCGTTACCTTCTCCGGTCAAAACCCACACTTGGTTCTTGCTGGACTCCGCAACAGCTAGATCGACGTTGGTACCGTTATTTGTGCCGAAAGCAGCGATCGACGAGAGAGATGTGGTAGCGCCGGTAGGATACTCAAATTCCTCAGATTTTGTAAACGTCCCTGGGGTCGTCGCGAGCAAGACACTCACCGAGCCATCCGAGTTGGCGATGGCTAGTTCGCTGTTGCCTGTTGTGTCGAATTTCCCAGTCGTGATAGCCGTTGGCGAATTAGTGAGTTGCGTTAATGTAATTGTTGTCTGCGCTACCAGTTTACCGGAACTATTCTTCAACATAACCAAATTTCGAACTCCGGCAGCCGTAACACCAGCCACCGCAATATCCTGCACTCCATTTGCGCTTCCAAAAAAGTCACCCGCGACCAGGCAGGTAGGCGGGAAAGTAGGCGCGATGTCCGGCGATTGCAGCTGTGTAACAGCTCCTCCTCCGCTTGAAGGTGTGTATTGCAGCACTCTGATGCCGTATTTAGTCGTAGTGCCATTGAAGTACTGGTAAGTCACCACAAATTCGGCGCTGCCGGTGCTGCTTTCGATGTTCGCGGCCAAAACAGAAATTGGAATCAGGTTGAAAGTGCTGAGCGTTCCGAGAGGATATGAAGTCTCATAAATGGGAGTTGGGTTGCCTACCCCGCCTCCGAGATACACAACGATTGTTTTGTCCGCTGAGTCTACCACAGCCAAATACAAAGAATTGGAAATCGGCAATCCTGCCATACCGGACGGAGAATATGGAGTGCTTCCAAGAGAGAGAGACGGCGCGGAAACAAAACCAGGCTGCGGAAGCGTCTGCGCTCCTAATTCGCTGGCAAGCAATGCATAGGCAATCAGAAACAGGAATGTAACCGAGGTAACACTGCCAGACAGGCGAAACCGTATCGTGCGTAGCATTCAAATTCTCCGAACTGTAGGCTTGGAACCGATCACCCACGCGTGGCCACGGGGCAGGCTCATTGTTTTAATCGTATTGGCGCAAAAATCAACAGGCGCAGAGAAATAGCGCAAACCACAAAGATTCCATAAAGAATGGAAAAATGGACTGCGGACCCCACTCCTGGACTGCTCGCTGCCTTCAAATCGCTTCTGGCGGGTGACCAGAAGATTCGATTAAGTCGCTTTTCTTGCCGAAGAGTTTGTGACGAGCCCCCCAAGACGCGTTACGAGTATTGACCGGTGGTCCCACCGATATGTTTTGTGGCTTGGTTGGAATCTAACACCCTCGCAAAGGAGCGTCAAATAAAATTTGGCACTTTTTGTGACTTTAGTTTGAATTTGTAACTTTAGTTTTGAATCTAACTCGCTTCGACCGAAATTGGACCGGATTGGTGGGTTTAGTTCGTCTGATCCCGAATGTCAAATGCCGGTAATAATATTTGTTGATTATTCGCGTTTCATTTTCGCCCCTTTTGGTTGCGTTCAAGGTTACTTGAGTTACACTAGTCGAAAAAGAGGATACATCCCCCATGAGAAACTGGAAGAAGTCTTGCGTGTTCATCTTCGCGGCACTGACGGTTTTGAACTTTGCGGGCTGCGGTGGCGCAGGCGGCTCAAACGTCACCCCTCAAAAAGACACCTACACCATCGGCGGCACAGTCTCTGGTCTCTCTGTCAAGGGTCTGGTATTGCAAGACAATGGCGGCAACGATCTGGCAGTGAGCGCCAGCGGGGCGTTTACCTTTAGTGCGCCTCTTGCTGGCGGCAGTGCTTACGCCGTTACGATCCTTACGCAGCCGTCTGTGGCGCAATCTTGCGCGGTCGCGAGTGGCAGCGGGACAGCCAGCGCCAATGTGACGAATGTCCAAGTTACCTGTAGCACCGAATGGGTCTGGATGGGCGGACAGGACACCGTCGATCAACCAGGCATCTACGGGACTCAAAGTGTTGCCGCCGCTACCAACATTCCAGGGGCGCGTGCCGGGTCCGTAACATGGACCGATTCGTCAGGTAATTTCTGGCTCTTCGGCGGGTTCGACTACACCTCGAGCGGAAACGAGGTTGATTTTAATGACCTTTGGAAATATAGCCCAAGTCAAGGGGAGTGGACCTGGGTGGGCGGATCACCGACAGGGGGTGCAGCCGGCGTTTATGGAAAGCAGGGTCAGGCTGCCGCCAGTAATACGCCAGGGGCGCGTGACACTGCCGCAAGCTGGGCCGATTCTTCGGGAAATCTCTGGCTATTCGGCGGACGGTTGTTTGATTCGTCTGGAAATGCTTATCAATTCAATGACTTGTGGAAGTATAACCCGAGCACGGGGTACTGGACCTGGGTGGGCGGATCGCCAACAGCGGGCGCATCCGGTGTCTACGGTATGCAGGGTGTCTCCGCCACAGGCAATGTTCCAGGGGCGCGTCAGAGTGCGGTGAGCTGGACCGATTCATCGGGTAACTTCTGGCTCTTCGGCGGAGTGGGCTACGATTCGACCGGAAGTGGAGATCTCCTCAACGATCTCTGGAAGTACAACCCAAACAATGGGCAATGGACCTGGATGCAGGGAGACGACTTCGGGTACCAAAGTGGCATCTACGGAACGCAAGGGATTGCTTCGGCTACCAACATTCCAGGGGCGCGTGTTGCTGCGGTGAACTGGACCGACTCGTCGGGAAATCTTTGGCTCTTTGGCGGGACGGGCATGGGCACGGGCAGTGTTCCGGGTGAGCTCAACGATCTGTGGAGGCATACTCCAAGCACAGGCTATTGGACCTGGATGAGCGGATCGACGACCATTAATACAGCCGGTTTCTGGGGTACGCAGGGTATTGGTACCAACACCACCGTTCCTGGGACACGCCAATCCTCCGCGAGTTGGACCGACCTGTCGGGTAATCTTTGGCTTTATGGAGGGACCGACGGGGATTTTGATTTTAGCGATCTGTGGGAGTACAGCCAAAGCACAGGCGAATGGACGTGGATGGCCGGATCGAATCTCGTCAGCCAAGTGGGCAGCTACGGGACCGTAGATATTGCCGCCGCAGGCGATTTCCCCGGAGCACGCGATAGTGCGGCCGTCTGGACCGATTCATCGGGTAACTTCTGGCTCTTTGGCGGGCAGTACGAGGACGCGAACGGGAATTGGTATACCTTCAATGACCTCTGGGAGTACTAACCGAAAGGCTTAGTTTGCAGCCTAAAGGCGAGTGGCCTGCTCATTCGCGCATGACCGGCGAGTGGACAGGCCGCCCGCCTTCGTTGCGTTCCGGGTTACTTGGGTTAGGCTAATCGAAAAAGAGGATACATTTTTATGGAAAGCTGGAAAATATTCTAAGTGCTGTTCTGCATGGCACTGACGATTTTCGCGCTGTAGGGTGCGGCCCCAGCGGCGGAAGCACAACTGCGGCCCCGCACGTTGCCAAGACCTCCACGGCGCGGCCCGTTTCGCCTCGCGGGACACGGACTGATAGTGCGGGACAACGGATGCAACAGTCTGGTGGTGAACGCCAACGGCGCCTTTACCTTCAGAACGGCGATTGCCGGTGGAGGCTCTTATGTCGACACGAACATAAAGGCGTCGCCAAAAATTGCTCCGAGGATTTTATGTGAAAGTGATAGATTTATTTCAGATTTTGTGAAAATCCAAAGCATCCCGAAGTTAAATCCACTCGTTGTGTTATGGATTTTCATATACAATTGTAGGGCTTGGATTTACGGTAAGAGAAAGATAGGAATGGCATGGCAAGCGTGACGCAGACTGACCGGTTGATGCAGTTTACGAGCCCTTTGGGCAAGGACGTGTTGCTGATTGAATCCTTAATTGGCAACGAATATGTCTCCTCACTGTTTTGGCATGATGTTGAATTACTCGCGACTGCGGGCACTTTGATCGATCCAAAATCAATTATCGGGTCGAAGGTGACAGTTGCAATCTATCTGAACGATGCGCTTGGAACAAGGTGGATTAATGGCATTGTTTCTTCGTTTCAGCAATGCGGAGGCGACGCTGATTTCGATACATACAGAGCGCGCATTGTCCCGTCCATGTGGCAACTTCAACTAAGTTCAAACTGCCGGGTCTTCCAAGGAAAAACGGTTTTAGAGATTGTGAAAGCTGTCATTGGCGAGTATAAATTATCGATTTTGGATCAGACTAACAACTCCTACAAACCGCTCGATTATTGCACGCAGTACTCCGAGACAGATTTCAATTTTGTCTCACGCATACTGGAGGAGAGCGGCATCTTCTATTGGTTCGCGCACAGCGATCAAGACAATAAGATTGTGCTCGGCGATGATCGTGGCGCCTATCAAGACTGCCTGGTATCGGCAAAAATTCCATACGCCTTGAATGACAGTGGACCAGAGGGCTCATACGGAGCAAGAGTGAGGGACTTCAACTCAACAGCGACGATGGTTCCTGGCAAACATGCGACGGCAGATTATGACTTTCGCACCTACGCTCGCCTCGATACTCCAGATAAGAACAGTTCCAGCTCATACGGTAATAATGCCTTTGAGAATTTTCATTTCCCCGCCGGGGAAGAGGGCTACCTCAAGGCGAGCGAGACGCAGTTAACCACACAGATTGAATCATTAATCCTTGATGCGCGAGCTGTTGGCGCCGATGCCATGGCCGAAGTGTTTCATGGCGCCGCAAATGCACGGTCATTTTGTGCCGGTTATACGTTCACACTTCAGAAACACCCTCGCGCCGCATGGAACAGGAAGTACCTCTTAACGTCGGTAGGGCACCATGCCAGTCAAATTCCATCTTATCGAATCGGTGGCGCAAGCAACGGCGATGGTTACATCAATAGCTTCACGGCGATCTCTTCGGATGTTGTTTATAAGCCCGCACGAATGACAAAGAAACCGACAATCAACGGTCCGCAAACCGCTTTTGTGGTCGTACCCAGCGGCGAGGAGATGTACATCGATAAGCTCGGCAGAGTCTGCGTGCAGTTTTTCTGGGATAAATTGAGAAAACCAAATACTGTCGACAATACTTGGGTGCGTGTGGCGCAAAGCTGGGCAGGAAATGGCTGGGGAGCCTACTTTTGGCCGCGGGTTAAAGATGAAGTGGTGGTGCAGTTTCTCAACGGGGATCCTGACAATCCTTTGATTGTAGGGTCGGTTTATAACGGCGTAAATGTACCCAAATATGCTTTGCCAGATCACAGCACTCGCTCCGGTCTTGTTACTCGAAGCAGTAAAGACGGCTCGGCCGAGAATGCGAATGAGTTGCGCTTCGAAGATAAGAAAGGAAGCGAGCAAGTCTTTCTTAACGCCGAAAAAGACATGGATCAACGCACCGAAAACGATCATCGTCGTTTTGTCGGCGGAAAAGACTCGTTGATTGTCAAAGGGGGACAGTTCGAGCAGATAGGTGCTGACTTTAATAGGGAAATTAAATCGAATTCTGTTGAAAAAATAGGGTCAAAAGCGGATATCGACATAGGAGCTGATCGCACGGAAAAGGTCGGAGGAAATTACTCCCTGAAAATCGGTGGCAATCAAGCAGACAAGATCGGTACTAACTATGCGATGGACGCCGGTATGGAGGTGTACATCAAGGCAGGCATGACAGTGGTGATTGAAAGTGGGATGGAACTCTGCTTGAAAGGCGCGGGAGGCTCTATTTCGATAGGACCTGCCGGGGTTTCGATTACTGGAACCATGGTGATGATTAACAGTGGCGGAGGAGCTGCTTCGGGCAGTGCTGGGACGGTCAACGATCCCGCTGCCCCAACTGCCCCTGATGAAGCGGATGATGGGACCAAGGGCGGCGCCATGAAATAGGTAAATGTTCAAGCAATTGCAGCGCATGACAATCTATCTGAGGCGGAGTGGGGTGTATTTGACGCAGACTTTGGAACAACCCGGCATTGTAGGCCATTTTCCTTCTGTCGGAAGATGGATTGTTACAGCGATGCCGCACGGCTGGATCTACGCCGCGAATTTTGGGATGCGTCAGATGACAATGGACTCTGCGGCCATCGCCGCAAGTGTTGGTCTGGGACAAGATACACTCGGATCGGATTGCAGTCTTGTCGAGTATGTCGAGAAGCAGAAAAAGCTTGTTGGGTGCCACTTTAAGGACGCCAAGTTTGCTGGCCCACAAGCAATCGCATTTGCAGGAGCGGAGGAGGCTCAACTGCTCTTTGTTCGTCACGATGTGGATACTGTGGGAACTATGCTTCATGCGCAGACTTTTGCACGGTCGGGCAATTGGCTGGGCATTATTACCTTGACGTCTTTGGAGGCGCAAGTCAGGTTAATTCGTCCGGACTATGATGCGTTCGTAAAGGGACTGTGCATCATGCCGCAGCCGATGGTCGAGCCGAATGTTGGAGTTAGCGACTTGGATTTAAGCGTGGAGAAAGTCTGATGCCGCCAGCGGCGCGAATCACCGATATGCACACCTGCCCGATGTCCAGCGGCCCTGTGCCGCATGTGGGCGGCCCGATTCTACCTCCGGGTGTACCCACTGTATTGATCAACTGGCTTCCGGCGGCGACCGTCAGCACAATGGCCACCTGCGTCGGTCCACCAGATGTTATCGCGCAGGGTTCGCCTACTGTTTTCATTAATGGCATGCCAGCCGCTCGCATAGGAGATATGACCGCTCACGGCGGTGTCATTGTGGTGGGATCACCCAACGTGATGATTGGCGAGGCCGGCTCAGGGGCACCTGGGACTGGCGGCATGGGCGGGATCGTGGCGGGACTAGCTGCCGCGATAGGTGGTACTGGAAAGGGAATCACTTCCGTTTACGGCAGGGGCGGGGCGGCGACACTGCCAGCCGTCAAGCCATATGACGTCGGAACCTATAAGGAACTTAAAGGGCGATCGCAGCCGAACGATGGACTCGACATCGACCATCAACCCTCCAAAGCTGCTCAGATCAAGGCAGAAGAGGCTGCATTAGGGCGCAAATTGACACCAGCTGAAAAGAAGGAAATTATTGATAATGGACCTGCGGTAGCGGTTCCAATGAATGTTCATCAAGCCGGCCCCACTTACGGTGGAAAAAATACGTCACAAAGGGTTCTTGCAGATTCAACAGACCTAGCAGGCGCGGCGAAACGAGATTCTGCAGCAATGGTGGATCATGCTAGTCCTTCACAGAAGGAGATCGCTCAAAAGGCTGCTAATTGGATAAATCAGCAGCAAGGCGATAACATAGCATAGATAAGAGGTCACGTGGAACAATGATCGAAATACCGAATGCGCATGAATTTGTATTGTATCTCGGTCGTCCGGAGAACGATCCATTTTTGATTGCGTTCCTTGAGCGTTTTGGCTCCGAAGTAGCGCCGCACAAGGAGGCCGGCCGCTATGAATCGGACATATCCCATCTTGAAGTTGGGGTGAACTTTGGGTTCGAAGACGAGAGGTTGGTTTTTCAGAGCGAAGGGGCTTTGGGCGGTACTTACTTGCTGATGGCTGTCCACTTATATTCAAAGGGGTATCAGGGTTCTAGCGGGTACGATGGAGCTTTGCCGGAAAACCTGCTATTTTCAGACAGCCGAGAGTCCGCGCATGCCAAGCTAGGTTTACCTGAGAAATCTGGCGGTGGAGTAAAAGGAGTGCGCCGGACGGTTCCCTTCTGGGACAAATATCGTTATGATCGTTATTCACTTCACCTCACTTATAATGCAGACTCAAGCGGTATCGCCTTGATTACTTTGTCAGCCAACCTTGGAGATTAATGCTCTCAATCGCTACGGCCCTGCCCATTCAGACGATACTGCCCTTATGATTCCGAAGAGTGACGCCGATGCTCTCCCTGACAAAGCAATCAATCTGCAATGGAAGTAGCTCTTGGACTGCCTCAGGGAGCTTTGTTGAATTCGAGGATGCCATCTGGCGATGAAGCCGGCGCCAGCAAATTGTGAATTCAGAAAAAAACTTCCAATTGGAACTTCAGTGAGCAGTAGTGGACCTCGGAAGTGCTCCGACAGGAAGTTATACGGCTACGTTACCCCCGAAGCCGCCGGAATCGTGCGATCCACAAATCCGAAGCTTCTCGATGCGTGTTCCATATCCTCGGCAATCACCCAAAAGCGGCCATAGATTATCACCTCAAAACCGGCCATAGAGAAACGGCCTAAGACATTAGCTCCGCCGACAGACCGGGGAAAATTAGCCTCTGTTGGCATGGGTAATGTCTTGGAAAAAACGAAGCAGGAACAGGTAATCGCGCTGGGGCGTCTTGGTTGTTCGTTCTGACGTTGGGATGCAGTCGGAAGTCGGTTCGGCTGCTGGCCTTCCGATCGAGTGCGCGGGTGTGGGCCGAGCTTCACGAGAAGGCATTTCGTCGGCTTGGCGGTTCGCCACGGATCGTGGTCCTGGACAACCTTCGCGAAGGCGTGTTGTCTCCGGACTTTTACGATCCGGGCCTGAATCCCTTGTATCGCTACGTTCTGGCGCACTACGGCGTGACGGCACTGCCGTGCAAGGTGCGCGATCCAGATCGAAAAGGAAAAGTCGAATCGGGTGGCTGGCCGGCCGTGGCCCGAGTATTCAGGTGCGGGCAGAGGTTGTGTTCCCGGCGGCCAGATGGTGGTGGTGCTTTGAATGCCCAGCACGTAACTCAATTTCATTTTGGCTACGGCTTGACGAAAGCCCGTATCGTTGCCGTATGCCGGGTCGGCCAGCACGGTTCCCTGGGGAATTCCGTCGGCAATGGCCTGGCGGATCTGGCCGAGTGCAATCTCCAGCTTGGTCTGAAAAACAATGTCGTTGGGAATCTTGGCCTGGCGCCTGAGCTGGCTGTCATTGGCCCAGATTTCCGGCAGATACAAACGGTAGGCGATGGGCAAACTGGCGTTCCACGTGGCCACCGACAGGAGGGAGACTACAAACGCTTACGTTAGAGCAATAATAAGGATAGTGTAAGGTAGTAGAGGCGATACTCCGCGACGTACAACAGATGGCACGAGCCTATGAGGACGATCTGCGCCTGAAAATTTTCCAGGCGCATGCGAATGGACA
>JBEKRS010000071.1:0-25867 GCA_049518535.1 Occallatibacter sp.
GTCAAGGCGTCCAGTTCGAACTACGTCCCAATCATTCTTACGCCCAAGGACACGTTTTCGATTTTCAATATACTGCCGCTGCTTCAGCAAACGATGGTCTTGCTGGATGCGGTGACAGGATTGCGCTACAGCGAAATCGCGGGCCTTCGGTGGAAAGATGTCGATTGGAAAGACAAGAGCATCCAAATCCAACGCCGTTGGATTCGAAACAACATTGACGCTCCCAAAACGAAGGCTTCAAAAGCCCCAGTTGTCATGTCGGATATTCTTGCCGCGTATCTTTTGGCCTGGCGTCAGCAGACCACGTACTCGAAGGTAGAGGACTGGATCTTTGCCAGCGTCAGAACGAAAGGGGCCACGCCACGGGTTGGCAACATGCTCGTGCGCGACTACCTGTACCCGGCAGCGGTTAAGGCCGGTGTTCTGGCGGAGTCCAAAAAGCACGAAACGTGGATTGACCGGAAGACGGGTAAAGCGATGGAGGGGGAGAGAACAGTCTACTTTGATCGGAAGGGCGAGCGGGTAAAGCGGTTCGGGTTCCATCAGTTCCGCCACAGCCTGTCCAGTTTCCTGACGACCAAGAAGAAGGTTGACCCCAAAACGGCGCAAACCACCCTCCGGCAGAGCAACGCCGCTTTTACGCTCAGCCGATACACGCAGACGGACACAGACGAGTTGATGGCGGCTCAACAGATGATGGTGGACGCCATCTTCGGAGCTGCCGGAGACGCAATTCAGTAGGCTTTGGGTAATTCTTGGGTGAAATGGAGTGGAGCAGGGAGGGGAGGATGCAATCAATACCATTGATTCTAAAAGAATTAAATGGTAGGCACGACTGGATTCGAACCAGCGACCTCTTCCGTGTCAAGGAAGCGCTCTAACCAACTGAGCTACGCGCCTGAAAAGCAACTTCAGGTAGTCTATCAGGATCGGGAGGGCGGGAAAAGTTGAACGCACAGCAACCGCCATGCTGTACCATCGGTGGTTGCATTCTTGAGCTCGCCATGACTGACATCGCACGCGAACATCTGAACCGATACCGCACCACTCCCAACCTGCTCACGCTGTTGCGGATTTGCTTGGCGCCATTCCTGGTGGCCGCCATTCTGGAGAACCGGTATGGGCTGAGTTTCTGGCTATTCATGGCGGCGGGGCTGACTGATGCGCTCGATGGCCTGCTAGCGCGGCTGCTCAAGCAGCGTACCATGCTGGGCGAATATCTTGATCCGGTGGCCGACAAGCTGCTGTTGAGCACGCTGTTTCTGGTGCTCATGACCAAGTCTCTGATTCCTGTTACAGTCACGGTTCTCGTCTTCGGAAGGGATGTGGGAATCCTGGTGGTTGCCGCCATTCTGTACGCGGCTACGGGCCGGCGGGAATTCAGTCCCAGCATCTTCGGCAAAGCCAATACCACGGCCCAAGTAGCCGCGGTGGCTACCGTGCTGTTGCAGCAAGCGCTATTGCAACACAAGCTGTGGCAGCAGCCGGCAGCGATTTACTCGGTCGCGGTCTTTCGCCTGGTGGCGCTCGATGCCACGATTGGATTAACCATCGCCTCAGGGCTGCACTATGCCTGGATCGCCGCCAGACGCGTCGGCGCGCAGAGCGCCAACAGCCACGGCGCACGGTGAAGCAGTTCTTAAGGTGAAGGCTGTCAGATGTCGCTGGCAGCTTCTTCTGTTTCGACGCTGTCTTCAAGCTCCATGTCGCGGAACTCCTCGGAGTCAAAGACCTCGCCACAATCCAGGCACTCGACAAACTCGCTATCGTCGTGCCGGGAAACGACTCGAACTTTGGGATGTCTACAGGCGGTTGCCATCGCTCGTGGTATTGGTTGAAAAAGTACTCTTCACCGCCAGATTGTATCGAGATTTCCGCCTTTTTCAAACCGATATTTGTTGAATATTTTCATCCCCTGGAATTTTTCCGAGCGGGCGCCGCAGGGGTTCCGGAGTTGGACTTGAAATTCGGACAGAAACGGTCGTATACTAAACACGGACTGAAGAAGTCGGATATTCAATGCTCAAGCTGACCAAGAAAGCGGACTACGGGCTGATGGCGCTCAAGTACCTAGCCGAGCACCCGGAAACCGTCGCGCTCAGTGCCAAAGATGTGGCCGACGCCTACGGAATTCCGGCGCAACTGCTAGCCAAGACGTTGCAGCAGTTGACCAAAGCCGGGCTCTTGCGCTCGCACGCTGGGATGAACGGCGGCTATGCGTTAGCCAGGGAAGCGCGAGAAATTTCAGCCTACGAGGTAATTCTGGCCATCGACGGGCCGTTTTTCATTACCTCCTGCACCAAAGGCAAGACAGGCTGTGAGCTGACCCCGAGTTGCACCATCAAGGAACCCCTGGCGCGGGTGAACGAGACCATCGCCGGCGTTTTGAAGAGCATCAGTATTCAGGACCTGGCAGAGCACGAGCCACCGACGAGCCGGGCGAACCCAGATCGAGTTCACGCCGCAAAAGGGTTGGTTGCATTGACTTTGTAACAGAAGCTTTCCCCACTCCGTGATGAGCGGAGAAGAGCAGAGAAGAGGATGGAGACCAAGATGAGCACAGTTACCAGCCAAGTGGAAGTACCCGCAGGCGTAAGTTTGCCGATCTATATGGATAATCACGCTACCAGCCCAGTCGATTCGCGGGTTCTGGAAGCGATGATGCCCTATTTCACCTCGAAGTTTGGCAATGCCGCCAGCCGCAATCATTCGTTCGGATGGGAGGCGGAGCAGGCCGTGGAGACGGCGCGCGAGCAGATCGCCAAGCTGATCGGGGCAACTGCCAAAGAGATCATCTTCACAAGCGGTGCCACGGAATCGAACAACTTGGCCATCAAGGGCATTGCGGAGATGTACCGCGAGCGCGGCAACCACATCATTACGCAAGTGACCGAGCACAAGGCGGTGCTCGACACCTGCAAGCGTCTGGAAAAATATGGCTACCGGGTGACTTATCTTCCGGTCAAGGCCGACGGCCTGATCGACCTCGACGACCTGAAGCGGGCCATGGATGAGAAAACCATTCTCGTCTCGATCATGGCGGCCAACAACGAGATCGGCGTGTTGCAGCCAATTCGCGAGATCGGCAAGCTCTGTCATGAGAAGGGCGTCATCTTCCACACCGATGCGGTGCAGGCGGTGGGCAAGGTTCCGGTTGACGTGATCGCGGATAACATCGATGTGCTGTCGCTCTCCGGACACAAGATTTATGGGCCGAAGGGCGTGGGCGCGCTATACGTGCGGCGGCGCAACCCGCGTGTGCAGATTGCGGCGCAGATCGACGGCGGCGGACACGAGCGTGGTATGAGGTCCGGCACCCTGAATGTGCCCGGCATTGTGGGTCTGGGCAAAGCTTGCGAAATTGCACGGGAAGAGATGGACTCCGAAGCGGCCTATCTGCGCGGCTTGCGCGACCGGCTGAAGTCGAAGCTCGAATCGGAGCTGGACTATGTTCATGTGAACGGATCGATGGAGCATCGTCTCCCTGGCAATCTGAACATGAGTTTTGTGTATGTCGAGGGCGAGTCGCTGCTGATGGGCATCAACGATGTAGCTGTTTCGAGCGGATCGGCCTGCACTTCGGCTACGCTTGAACCTTCGTATGTGCTCAAGGCTTTGGGTTTGGGTGACGATGTAGCTCATAGCTCGATTCGTTTTGGTCTTGGCCGCTTCAACACCCAGGCTGAGGTGGACTACGTTGCCGCCAAAGTCATCGACATTGTGAAGAAGCTGCGCCAGCTTTCGCCGCTCTACGAGATGGTGCAGGATGGCATCGATTTGACCAAGATTCAATGGGCGGCGCATTAGTCGCGAGTTAGCGAGTCGGCGTGCACGGTTGCTGAATCAAACAAAAGTAATGCGGCTTCCCCCGCAGAGGAGTGACACATGGCATACAGCGATAAGGTAATCGACCACTACAACAACCCGCGCAATGTGGGCCAACTGGACAAGGGCTCGACGGAAGTGGGCACGGGTCTGGTAGGCGCGCCGGAGTGCGGTGACGTGATGCGGCTGCAGATCCGCGTAAACCCCGAAACTCAGGTGATCGAAGAAGCCAAGTTCAAGACCTTCGGTTGCGGCTCGGCGATTGCCAGCTCATCGCTCGCGACCGAGTGGATCAAGGGTCGCACCGTGGACGACGCGCTGGCCATCAAGAACACCGACATCGTGAAGGAATTGTCGCTGCCGCCGGTGAAGATTCACTGTTCGGTGCTCGCTGAAGATGCGATTCGTGCGGCCATAGGCGATTGGAAAAAGAAGAATGGCGTAGCGGAGACAGCAGAAGCCGCAACTTCGGCAGCACAGTAAGAAGGCAACTATGTCGAACGTGGTAACAATCGAATCGAAGCCCTCGGAAGGAGCCTCTGCGGCGCAGCCACTTGCGTCGCAGGCACACGCGGCAGGTGGCTTGCAGTTGACCGAGCGTGCCATCAAGCGCGTTCGGATTGCCATGGCCAAGGAAGGCATTTCGCCCGAGCAGGGTGGATTGCGATTGGGCGTGATGGGCGGCGGCTGCTCGGGGCTTTCTTACTCGATCAAGTTCGATACGCAGCCTCGTGAGCGCGACCGCGTGTATGAATTCGACGGCGTGCGGGTCTTCGTCGATCCCAAATCGTTTCTCTATCTGAATGGCATGACGCTGGACTATGAAGAAACGCTGATGCGGCAGGGATTCAACTTCATCAATCCGAACTCCACGCGCTCCTGTGGCTGCGGTTCGTCGTTTTCATAGCAGGCTTCAGATTCGTACGAGTTCAACTATGTTGAAGGTTCTCGATTCCGCGGTTCCCGTTGCTTGTTGGTCCTGCTCCATTGGCCATAACGACTCGACGCTCTTCTGCCCGCATTGCAGCAAGATTCAACCTCCTCCGGGCGGCGATTATTTTTCTGTCTTCGCATTGGAACCGAAGCTCAATCTGGATCTGCCCGCACTGGAGAACGAGTTTCATAGACTGAGCCGCAAACTGCATCCCGACCGCTTTGCACGCGCCGAGGAAAACGAAAAGCAGTGGAGCCTGGCCGACACGGCGCTACTCAACGACGCCTATCGCACCCTCAAAGACCCCCTGCGCCGCACCGAATACCTGCTCAAGCTGGAAGGCGCGGAGATCGGCGAAGAGCATAGCGGCAAGAATCGAAAAGACCCTTCGCGTGCCCCCGCCGATCTGCTCGAAGAGGTCTTCGAGTTGAACATGCAGTTAGAAGAAATGCGCGCGGCACGCCAAACGGGCGAGCAGGATACTGCACTCGAATCAAGCCTGATCGAGGCCAAGGAGAAATTCACCGGCTTGCTGGGCGCGGTAGACGGAGAACTGCGCGAGGCCTGGAACGACTGGGATACTGGCGACGCCACAGCCCGCAGAAGCGCGCAAGACAGAATGGTGGCGCTGCTGGACCGGCGGCGCTATTTGAGTAACTTGGTGCGCGATGTGACTGAGGTTTTGTAGAAAGTTTTTGGAGCTTGAAAGAACAAGATGGCGGAAGGACGCATAGTCGGGATTGACCTGGGAACCACTAACTCCCTGGTCGCTTATATGGAGGGCGATGCACCGGTGGTAATTCCCGGCGTGGATGGCTCTCGCCTGGTGCCTTCAGTGGTGGCACTCGATCCCATTTCGTCTGAAGGCGAGCGGCCGACAGTTACCGTGGGCAACAGCGCGCGCAAGGCACTTATCGAGACTCCAGAGCGAGTTATCTACTCCGTGAAACGTCTGATGGGCCGCGGACTTGAAGAGATTCATGACGAGCTGAAGCTGTTTCCATTTCATTTAGCCAACGACGTGGAGGCTGGCGAGGTTCCGCGCATTCAGTTAGGCGAACTCCGCTTCACGCCGCCGGAGATTTCAGCTTACATTCTGCGTCAGCTCAAGCGAAATGCAGAGCGTTTTTTTGGCGCTCCAGTTACACAGGCAGTTATCACCGTGCCAGCCTATTTCAATGATGCGCAGCGGCAGGCTACCAAGGATGCGGGGCGCATGGCAGGCCTCGAAGTGCTTCGTCTGGTCAACGAGCCGACCGCGGCCGCGCTGGCCTACGGTCTCGACCGAGCCAAAGAGGGAATGATTGCTGTTTATGATTTGGGCGGCGGGACATTCGACATTTCAATTCTCAAGCTGCGCGACGGTATCTTCGAGGTGCAGTCCACCAACGGCGACACGCATCTGGGCGGCGACGACATCGATAATTTGCTGCTGACTATTGCCCTCGACGAGATTTACGCCGAGCATGGTGTGGATTTGCGGCGGCATCCGGGCGCGGTGCAGGCGGTGCGCAAGGCTGCCATCGAGGCCAAGATTCTGCTCTCGACCGAGCCAATGGCGCAGTTCGATATAGAGTTGCCCAACGGCGATCGCTATCAACGCGAAATTCCCCGCGATGTCTTCGAGTTGTTGATCGAGCCAGTGCTCAAACGCACGGCGGCCCCATGCAAGCAGGCTCTGGTCGATGCAGGAATCACGCCAGAGCAGATCGACGAAGTGGTGCTGGTCGGCGGCTCGACGCGCATTCCAGCGGTACGGCAATTGGTGGACGATCTTTTTCATCTGGCGGCACGCGGCAAGAAGCCCCACATCGAGCTGAACCCGGACGAAGTGGTGGCGCTGGGCGCTGCGGTGCAAGCCGACATACTTGCGGGCGCTTCTAAATCGACCGACGAGATGCTGCTGCTCGATGTTACGCCGCTCTCGCTGGGCATCGAGGCGCTGGGAGGGACGGTGGCGCGCATCATCCAGCGCAACTCGACCATTCCAGCTTCAGCCACCGAGCACTTCACCACTGGCGTCGAAGGGCAGACCAACGTCGCCATTCACGTGGTGCAAGGCGAGCGCGAACTGGCCGCCGATTGCCGCTCGTTAGCACGCTTTGATTTGAAGGGGATTCCACCGATGAGTGCCGGACTTCCACGCATCGAGGTCAAGTTTCTTATCGATGCCGACGGGATTTTGCATGTTTCCGCACGCGAGCAACGCAGCGGGCTGGCGGCGCAGATCGAGGTGAAGCCGACTTATGGCCTCACAGATGAGCAAGTCGAGAGCATGATTCTGGATTCCTTCGACCACGCCGAAGAGGACTTTGCCAGACGGTTGCTGATCGAGGCGCGCAACGAGGCAGAGACGATTCTTGCGGCAGTCGAGCGCGCGCCACGGAGTCCGGCGTGGAAGCAACTGCGGGGCGAGGAGCACGCGGCTATCGGTGCGGCACGAGACCGGCTGGCCCAGGTCATGCGAGGCGAGAATGCCGGCCAAATACGCGAGGCAACGCTCGCACTCGACCAAGCCACGCGGCGCTTTGCCGAACTGATGATGGACGCTGCCGTATCGAGCGCCCTGCGCGGCAAAACCATGAATGCCGCCGGCGACGAGTTGGCTGAAGCCGTGACCGCACCCCACGCCATGGCGCCGGCGGAGTTCAGATAATGCAAGTTACTGAGTTAGTAAGTCAGCAGGTTGGCGGGTCAGCACGAAGGATGAGGATTCTATGAGCGAAGCAACCGAGAAAAACATTCCCGCCGATAAGTTGGTACGCGTCACCTTTGAACCAGAGGGCAAGACCGTGGAGTTCGAATTCGGCACCATGCCTTACGACCATCACGGCAAGCCGATGTCGTTCCTCGACGTGGCGGAGAACTTCGGCGTCTTTCTCGACCATGCCTGCGGCGGCGTCTGCGCCTGCACCACCTGCCACCTGTGGATCAAGGATCAAGAGGGTATCAGCGAGGCCGACGACGATGAACTGGACCGGTTGGATATGGCCGCCGATCAGCAGTTGAACTCGCGTCTGGGCTGCCAGGCCGTCATCACCCGTCCCGGCGACTACGTGGTCGAGATTCCCAAGTGGAACCGCAACATCGTCTCCGAGGGCAAGCCGCTGACCTTGGCGGAACAAAAGTAAGGAGCGAAAAAGTGCCGCGCGAGATTCTGTGGACCGACGCCGAGGAGATCGGCATTCAACTGCAAGAGAAGTTTCCTGACCTCGCCCCCTTGACCGTGCGCTTCACTGACTTGCATCGCTATGTGATCGAGTTAGAAGGATTCGCAGACGACCCGGCTAAGTCGAACGAGGCACGGCTGGAGGCGATTCAGATGGCTTGGCACGAGGAGTTTGCCGAGGCACAGGGATAGAGGGATTGGCGGCAGCCTGGTTCTTGTGAACTATGTCCTGACTCTACTCGTAATCTTGCCGATCGCTCCAGTCAAAGGCGCTTTCAAAGTGCTGGAATTCCTGCTTTTCGCCGTGCACGAGGTAGACGCTGAGAATGTCAAAGCGGACCGGCGGTGCGGTTTCCTGCGGCAACTGGCGAATGTACTGGCGGGCCAGCCTGCGGAGTGTGGAGCGCTTGTGGGAATCGACGGCGATCTCGGCGGGCGAGGCGTCGTGGGCTGTGCGAGTCTTTACTTCCACAAAACATAGCATCGGCCCATGCCAGGCGACCAGATCTATATCGCCCGGCACATCGCCCGACGACCACCGCCGCGCCACCACAGTGTAGCCCTTGCGGCGCAGGTGAAATAAGGCCGCGTTCTCTCCTTCAATACCGGTGGCTAGATGGGCAGGCAGAGTTTCCCCGTTGCCTCGCCGGCGCGCAACCCAGTCGAGACCGGCCAGCGCGCGCTCCTCGCACCCGATCCGCATCTGCGTGAGCCATCCCATGGCAATCAATTCTCAACCGGATGAGCGAAACGCGCAAATCCTGTCTTTCAGTCAGCAAAGCCATGGTCGATTCATCTGCCGCGTTCTTGTCAAATCGGAACGGTTGAGTTCGCATCCGGGAAGCCTTTGTGCATTCTCACAAATTGACGGCTCTCCGCGCCGCAGCTTGTGTTGAAATGGTCGAGACTGAAGCTGCAGTGGGAAGGACCAGTTATGTCAAACGGTTTGCTTGGAGGCTTGTTTTCGCAGCGCAACGCGCAGGCGCTGCCCGTTTCGATGAGCGTGGGAGTGATGCCCGAGGCCCATATCGAGGCGGAGACAGACCGTCGCTTTGAATACGCAATGGATGCTCTGCCGGTGAATGCCATGTTCTGCGACCGGAAGCTGATCCTGCGCTATCTGAACCGGTCTTCGCTCAAGACCTTGCGCACTTTGCAACAGCATCTGCCGGTGCCTGTAAACCAGATCCTGGGTCAGTCGATCCATATTTTTCACAAAAACCAAACGAACGTCGACCGGATTCTGGGCTCAAAGCACCCTGAGGGCGCGCACGAGCTGCCGCACAAAGCGACCATCGCTCTAGGGCCGGTGAAGCTCGACCTGAATGTTGAGCCCATGACCGACGAGCGCGGCGAGTTTATCGGGGCGGTTGTGGTCTGGGGCGTGAGCACGCAGCAGACGATCGAAGCGCTGCGGGCGGCGCAGGAAGTGCAACGCGCCGACATCGAGCACCTGAACGGCAACTTACAGATGGTGGCCACGGCCACGCACGAAATCGAAGCCAGCATTGCCGAGATAGCCCGGAACGCTGTGGATGTGTCGCAGGCAGCGGAGAAGTCGCGCACCGCCAGCGGAGAGAGCAAGACAGCCATCGAGAGCCTGCGCATATCGAGCAGCGGCGTGGCCAAGGTGGCGGAGCTGATTGCCTCCATCGCCACGCAGACCAGCGTGCTGGCGTTGAATGCGAACATCGAGGCTGCCAGGGCAGGCGCGCATGGCAAAGGCTTTGCCGTGGTGGCTAGCGAGGTGAGGAAGCTGGCCGAGCAAACGGCCTCGGCCACGGCCGAGATTCAGGCCAAAGTAAAAGCGATCGGCGTAGACGTGGCCACTGCCATGGGAGCGATCGGCCAGATATCCATCCAGACCGAAGAGCTGTCAGGGTTGTCGCACCAAATGGCCTCTGCGGCAGAGGAGCAGCATCTGGCTACGCAAGAGATGGCGCACAATCTGGAACGGGCCGCGCATCGCACCACGGAGATCGCGAACATGCGCATCGAGGATAAAGTTTTGTAACGAAAGAAGACGGCTGGAATAAAGCGTAGGTGTGATTGAGCGAGCTGGCAGAATAGGATAGAAAACAGTCCTCATCTGCCAGCCCCATTTTTTTGATTTGTTCCTTAGCCGCGAGCGTGTTCCTTCTCCACCTGGGTGAGTACATCTTCGAGAATGTCGAGGGCGACAGTGGCTTCCTGCTCGTTGACGATCAGCGGCGGACTGAGCCGAATTGTGGATTCACCGCAGCCCAGCACCATCAGGCCGCGCTCGAAGGCCAGGATCTCGATGCGGTTGCGCAGGTCGGTGGCGGGCTCGCGCGTATCCTTGTTCTTCACCAACTCAACACCGATCATCAGGCCGCGTCCGCGCACGTCGCCCACTAGCGGATGAGTCTGCTTCCAGCCGCGCAGCCGATCCAGCATTTCGCCGCCCACGCGAGCAGCGTTGGCCATCGCCTCACGTTCGATGATCTCCAAAGTAGCCAGCGATGCGGCGATCGAAACCGGATTGCCGCCGAAAGTGGAAGCATGGGAGCCGGGCACCCAATTCATGATTTCAGCGCGGCTCATGCAGATGCCGAGAGGCATGCCGCTGGCGATGCCCTTGGCCATGCAAACGATATCCGGCTCGACGCCCGAGTGTTCGATGGCCCACCATTTGCCAGTGCGGCCCGCTCCGCATTGCACCTCGTCGACCACCAGCAGAATGCCGTGGCGCGTGCAGATCGCGCGCAGTTCACGCAGGAAGTTATCGGGAGCAACAACATAGCCGCCCTCGCCTTGAATCGGCTCGATGAAGATGGCGGCCACTTCCTCAGGCGGAAGGATGGTCTTGAAGAGCTTCTCTTCGATGAAGCGCGCGCAGCCCATGCTGAAGGCTTCTTCCTCTTGCGGACCGCCAGTGCAACCGCGATAAGCGTAAGGGAAACGCACATGCGTCACGCCGGGAACCAACGGCGAGAATCGGCGCTTCTGCTGCGGCTTGGAGCCCGTGAGCGACAGAGCGCCCATGGTGCGGCCATGGAAGGCGCCGAAGAACGAGATCACCTGCTGACGTCCGGTGTAGTAGCGAGCCAGCTTGAGCGCGCACTCGATGGCCTCGGCGCCGGAGTTGCCGTAGAAAAACTTGTGCGGCCCAGGCATGGGAGCGATGGCTGAGAGCCGGTCGGCGAGATCGGTGAGCGGTTCGTTATAAAAGTCGGTGCCGGAGATGTGGAGCAGTTCGGCGGCCTGCTTTTGAATCGCGGCAACCACTTCAGGGTGACAGTGACCGGTGGAGACGACGGCGATGCCTGCGGCAAAGTCGAGAAATTCGTTGCCGTCTACATCTTCCACGCGGACGCCGCGGCCACGCTTGGCCACCAGAGGATAAGAGCGCGTGTAACTGGGCGAGATGAGCCGGCCGTCGGCTTCAACGGCGGCCTTGGCCTTGGGGCCGGGCAGCGGACAGACGAGTTTAGGTCCGTATTGCGCGTGCATTTCTTGCTTAGTCATATTCATATCTCCTGATTCAGTCTCTGGGGCGGATTCGGTTGTGCGGCCAGCGGTATGCATGAGCGGATGCGGCGCAGCCACGGACCCCAGGCAGTGGAGTCATTCAGTGCTGCCCGCCCCTGCCGGTCGAGAAAGGCGGGGCGGAAAATGTGCGAGGGTATCTTCGCCAGGCTGCGATTAGTCGCTGGCGAAGAGACTAGGTCGAGTGCGGGTGGGCAGCACGCGCAGATGCTTCCGCGGGCAGATGATGCGCGCACGCGACCGCGACCAGCGCCTTGCGGCTGGTGCCGAGTTCGATCCGTGGCTGACGCGCATGTGCATTGAATCCCCGCTGGCGTGAGGATAGAACATTTCCTCTTGTGCTGTACAGCGGAGGCGTAGCACAGGCGCCGAATCAGTTTCCGGATAGCCGACGATACGTTCGGAACAATAAGGCCCTACTTTTTGAGAAGATTATTCCAGTATCTTGTCGGATGCTCGAGCATACCTCGAGTGATTTGGTAGTGAAACGTTTCTTCGAGAGAAATTGAGGGCAGGTCTTCCCTGTCGAAGCTGATGATTTGGGCTCCGGGATAGGTCATCAGCAAGGGCGAGTGAGTTGCGATAATGAATTGCGCTTTGCCTAGCTCAACCAGGTCGTGGATCAAGACAAGCAAAGCAAGTTGCCGTTGCGGTGAGAGTGCAGACTCTGGCTCGTCCAGAAGGAATACGCCTTGTCGAATTCGATTTTGAAGGATCGCCAAGAAAGCTTCGCCGTGTGACTGCATGTGCAATGATCGCCCTCCGTATCTTGCGTATGGGTCTTCGAGGAAATCCGGGTCAGCTTTGCGGGCGTCCAGTAGCGATGCAAAGTGAGCGGCGAACTCCGCTCGCAAAAAGAACCCATCGCTGGGTTGGCGACGAAACGAGGGGCGAAGCACCCTCGCGATCGAACTTTCGCCTTCAGGGGCGTGACTGGCTTGCAGTTCATTGCGTCCCCCGCCAGAGACAGGCAATCTGCAAAGGGAGGCGATAGCCTCCAAGAGAGTTGATTTGCCGCTACCATTTTCTCCCACAAAGAAAGTGACAGGTTCCTTGAACTCCAGATCCAAACATGGTACGAAGCCCAGATTGAACGGGAAGTCTCTTGTGGAAAGCAGACGCTCCGCCACGACCCTCATTCCAAGCAGATAGGCCACCTTAGATTGCATGTGAACAGGATACGCGGTGGTTGGCCGGTTTGAACTGAGCCAAAGTGAGGTCCCGGGCGTACCACTGGCAGACCGAAAGCCACTCCGACCCAAGTGATACCACCCAAGCCCCGCATCCGCGAGACTACCGCAAGTTTCGGGAAGCGCCTGAGCCCCATTCAGGCGTTAGCATGGAATCAACTATGGCGAATGATCCGCTCAACCAGACTCATCCAGAAAAGAAAGCGGCCACCACGGCCTCCATCGTTCTGGCCTTTGCCAGCGTTTACTTCTTCTGGGGTTCGACTTACACGGCCATCCGCATTGGTGCGGCCCAAATGCCTTCGTTGCTGCTGGCCGGGACACGGTTTCTTGTAGCCGGGGTGCTGCTGCTCGCCTGGTGCCGCTGGCGCGGGCTGAGACTTGTTTGGCCGCCCAAGGCCATGTTGACGCTGGGGCTGATCGGGTTGCTTCTGCTGGGCGGAGGAAACGTGGGGCTGGTCTTTGCGGAGCGGACTGTTCCCAGCGGGCTAGCCTCGCTGGTACTGGCGGTAGTCCCGCTCTATGTGGCGCTGATTGAAATGATTTTGCCCGGCGGCGAGCCGCTGCCCCGGCGCGGCTGGCTGGGGCTGCTGCTGGGCTTTGCAGGATTGGCGGCTTTGCTATGGCCCTCGCTGCACAACGGCTTTGCTGGCAACCCGGCTCTCTTGCTGGCCCTTGCCGCTTTGCTCGGCGGAGCGTTCTCCTGGACGATTGGCAGCATTCTGTCGCGACGCGCTCGGCTACCGGTGAACAGCTTCGTGGCCGCCGCCTGGCAGATGGTAATCGCGGGTGCCTTTGCCACCCTGCTCGGCACCACGCTGGGCCAATGGCGCGACTTTCACGTGAATGCCGCTTCGGTTGGCTCGCTCGCCTACCTCATTACCGGCGGGTCGCTGTTGGGCTATACCGGCTATATTTATCTGTTAGAACATGTGCCGGTGGCCAAAGTCGCATCGTATTCTTATGTGAACCCGATGGTCGCGGTGATGCTAGGCATCGTGTTTCTTCACGAACGGCCGGAGGCGGCCGAGTTTGCTGGAATGGCGGCCATCGTGGTGGCCGTATTTCTGCTGACCACGGCGCAGTTCAAAGCCAAAGGAGGACAGCAGCCCATGGAGGAGTTGGAGCCGACTCTCTCGGACTAATTGCAGCTTCATTCAGATTTATAGTTGTAAATTGCTGTTTCAACCACAAGGAGAACTCGAAAGATGGTAAGACTTCTGGTTCATTGGCTGCTCAGCGCAGTTGCCCTGCTGGTCGTTTCCAATCTGGTGCGCGGCTTCGAGGTCGATGGCTTTGGGCCTGCGCTGGCTGCGGCGCTGGTGATCGGCCTGCTCAACGCGACGATCGGTTTCTTCCTGAAGATCGTCACCTTCCCCATCAGCATCCTCACCCTTGGCCTTTTCCTGCTGGTCATCAACGGCATGATGATCATGCTGGCGTCGAGCTTTGTGCGCGGCTTTCACGTGCGCGGATTCGGTCCGGCCTTCTGGGGCGCGGTCGTGCTGGCCTTGCTTGGCATTGTCATCCGGGCGGTGTCCAGGAGCGCGTAATAGGATGCGCATGAACGCTGCGCAATTTCATCACAGTTCCACAGTTTCACGGTATATATGGGGGGAGGGGTACCCCTTCCCCCCGAACGCCACATTCGGTTCCGACCTGGCAGTGAGGCCGACCTAACTTGAGCGTAACTGGACGGCAGATAATGATCTGCAAAGATTCATTTCCTGCGATTGCCCGCACTGGTGCGGTGATGAACCTTCTATTTCGCCGCTGACGCCACGGGTTGAGAGATGGCCGTGTTAGCCGTCGCGGGCTTGGCGGCGCGATGAAGCTGCGTCTGCTTCCCCCGCACTGCGGGTTTGACGCTTGGCTTGGTTGTCTGTGGCGCGGCTGCTACCGGATGCGCCACCACTGGATTTTCGACTATGGGCCCGTTGAGCGTCTGCGGCGTGCGCATGGCGCCGGCGCTCGAAAATCCGCCCGGTGCGGCTACGTGCGGCGCAATGTTGATGACCCTGGCTGACTGCGACGGCCGTATACGCGACGAAACGACCCACCCGCCGCCGACCACCATGGACACAATCGCCGCTGCTGCCGCCGAGCGCATCCAGTTGTTGTCCAAGCGAAGCGCGACGGGCCAGGCTAGAATCCGTCCCCGTCGTGAAGCGGTACCCGATGCCGGGCTAGTCCCGGCATGCAATCCGGCCTGCACACGATCTTCAAGCCCGTTCGGTGCGGGAAGTTGGGCGATCAGACGCAGCGTGGCTTCAAACTCGCCGGCGCCGGAATCGTGGACAAAGTTTTTCTGATTCGATGTGTTCATCGCAAACTCCTTGCGTGGTTCAACAGGCCGGCCATCAGGTTGCGCGCGCGAAAAAGGCGCGAGCGAACGCTGGACTCGGTGATGCCCAGCACCGAGGCGATCTCTACGCTGGTCAGCTCTTCGAAGGCCGAAAGCATGAGCACCTGGCGCTCTTTCTCCGGAAGCTGCTCGACGCAAGCCAGCACGTGAGAGTGATGCTGGGCGGCGGCAGTGCGCTCCTCGGCGCTCAATCCCATGGCGGGCAGCACGCGGGCCAGTTCGGCCACATCGTCAGTCTCCGGCCGAGTCTTCATGCGCCTCTTGCGGTCCAGCACCACGTTCCATACGATGCGAACCAGCCACACGCGCTGATCGCGTACCTCGCCGAGCGTGTCGCGGTGGCGCAGCACGCGCAGAAACGCTTCCTGCACCGCGTCTTCAGCGTCGGCGGAGTTGCGCAAAACCGAATATGCCACCCGATAGAGGGTTGCGGCATACTGGCTTACGAGGGCCGCAAGCGCTGCCTCTTCCGAGCGCTGGCGAGCTTCATCGAACTCAGCCTTGTCTACGATCTCCATCCAACCTGAGAATACTGCCTGGCCGGCGCTCATAGTCCACCAGACGCACCGGGTGAGGAAAATGCTCAAATCCGCCGCTGCCCTGTTCCGCGCAGGTCAAGAAAGACAAAAACTCGCGAAGCCTTTTGCTCCGCGAGTCAATTGGAATCGATGCGGCGGCCTTACTACTTGCCAGCCAGCTTTTGCGTGGCAACTGAGCCAGCAGCGCCGCCCTTGTCAGAGTCCTTAACTTTGGCCCATAGATCACGAGCCTTGCCTTGGTTGCCGGAGGCGGCATAGAGGTCGGCCAAGTCAAGCTGCGCCATGACGGTTGACACCGTCTCTGACGGCTTGGCGGCCAAGGCGTTGTAAAGGTCGATGGCCTCAGCGTCGCGGTTTGTCTGGTGATAGAGGCCGGCCAGGGCCAGCTTGGCCAAGTTCGAAAGATTCCGGTCCCATGCGCCGGCTGCGGCCTTCAATTCCGTCTCAGCCAAAGCGTTCTGCCCCAGTTCTTCATAGGTGACGCCGGCAAAGTAGTGGGCCTTGGCGCCTTCAGGCAGCCAGCCATACTGCTTGGCAACCACGTCAAACTGCTGATTGGCAGCCTTGGAGCGATCGGCGCCGGTCGCGTACACACCCTTTTCAGCCGGTGCTCCAGGCTGCGCCAGTGGCGCGTTGTAGGCGTCCAGAGCCGCGCCCAGGGTGGTGTCGGCCTTGGTCGAGCTAATGTTCCAATAGACCAGCCCTCCGATGACCGCAGCCAGAATTACAACTGCAACAACAACCCAGCGCAAAACGCCGGAACGGTGTCCACTGAGCCAACTCATGCTGGTCGCGGTGGCTTGGGCAAACTTGTCCTTCTTCAGGGCATGACGGGTTTGAGTATCCACGGTATCTCTTCTTGTTCTTCGATTCTCGACTTGCAGGCGGGCGGATACGGGTTGAGGCGCTGCGACTGCAACCCTATCAGTCTATCAGCGCGCCAACAGGAGCGTCCACCGGGAGCCTTGTCCAATGGAAGGCGAGCCTGAGGCGAGGCGCTGAGCCGGCTCTTTACTTGGCCGCCAGCGCCAGGGCAATCTGCCGCCCGTGGAAGCGGCCATTCTCGATGAAAATCTCACTGGTGCGAGAGCCGGCTACGATTACCCCGGCGAGATAAATGCCAGGCACATTGCTCTCCAGCGTGTCCGGGTTGCAGACCGGCAGCTTGTCTTCTCCTCCCTCGAAACGCACGCCCAGGCACTCTAGGAATTCGAAGTCGGGATGATAGCCGGTCATGGCGAAGACGAAGTCGTTTTTGACGGTTTCGCGACCGTGGGGCGTCTCGATAAGCACCGCGTCGGGGGTGATTTCGAGCACCTCCGAATTAAAATACGCTTTGACCTCGTGGTTCTTGATGCGGTTTTCGATGTCTGGCTTGATCCAGTACTTCACGTTCGGAGTAATCCCCGGCCCCCGATACACCATCGTGACCCGCGCAGCGCTGCGCCACAACTCGAGAGCCGCAATGGCTGCCGAGTTTTTGCCGCCGATGACCATCACATCCATCCCGAAGAAGGGGTGAGGATCGAAGTAGTAATGATGCACTTTACTCAGGTTCTCGCCAGGAATGTGCATGTAGTTGGGGCGGTCGTAGTAGCCGGTGGCGATGACGAGTTTACGGGCCTGAAGCGCGCCCGAGCGGCCGAAGCGGTCGACGGTGCGCACCGTGAAACCGCCGTCCGAGCCCGTCACCCGCTCCACGCGATGATACTGGCGGATCTCCAATTTGTAGTATGCCGCCACGTGCCGGTAATACTGAAGCGCCTCGTTGCGGTTGGGCTTGGCATTGGGGCTGGGAAAAGGAATGTCGCCAATTTCGAGCAGTTCAGGCGTGGTGAAAAAGGTCATGTGCGAGGGGTAGTGGAAAAGCGAGTTGCAAACGCAGCCCTTTTCAACCATCACGACGCGCAAACCGGATTTCTGGGCCTCGATGGCGCAGGCCAAGCCGGTAGGTCCAGCGCCTACCACTAACAGATCGAATATCTCGTCCTCTGTTGCCGTCGTTTCCAGCGCAAAGTCGTCCATGGCTCTAGATTAGGGCATCGGGGGAGGGCTACGGCTCGGCTGGCAAGTTCTTTCCGGTTTAGTAGAATTCAATAGTAGAATGGTGGAAGAAAATGGTGGAAAGGTGGAATCCGATGGCCTTGAACATCAAAAATGAAGAAACCGACCGCATGGTCCGGGAATTGGCTGCCCTCAAAAAAGTCAGCCTGGTTGTTGCGGTGTCTGAAGCGGTTCGGGAAAATCTGGAAAGAGTGAAGGCTTCCAAGAGTGAGAGCCGCCTGGAATGGCTCAAGCGGATCACTGCTGTTACCGCGCCACTAATGAACGACGGACGTAGCTCCAAGGAACTCTTCGACGAACTTTACGACGACGAAACGGGTCTGCCGAAATGATCGTCGATTCGTCAGCAATCATTGCAATTCTCAAGCATGAACCGCAATGGCCAGCCCTCTCGAAGACACTGGACTCCGCCGAATCGTCCCGCATCTCGGCTGCGAATTATCTGGAAACATCAATCGTAGTCGATGGGTGGAGAAATCCGAATCTGAGCCGCCAATTAGATGAATTGATCGAGAGATTCAACATCATCATCGAGCCGGTGACTGTGGAGCAGGCTCAGATCGCGCGCCAGGCCTATCGCGATTACGGCCGCGGCAGCGGCCACCCCGCTAACTTGAACTTCGGCGACTGCTTCACGTACGCCCTGGCGCGGGAGAAACGCGAACCCGTGCTGTGGAAAGGCGACGATTTTGGGCATACGGATTTGCGGCCTGCGTGAAGCGGCCGGACCGCTCTAGCTCCAGACTCGCGCCATTTTGAATTGGAAGCCTTCGACCGGGCCACTGCCTTCGATCAGTTCTGGGCGATCCAGCACTACGGGAGCTGCTCCCGCTGCGTAAATGGCGACTGTGCCGCCAAACGGGTCGATACGCCAGGCCATGCGAACACCGTTGGCGATCCACTGCTCCATCTTGGCATCCAATTCAGACAACGAGTCCGAGGGCGAGAGAATCTCGATAAGGAAATCGGGCGCGAAGGGCAGAAAACGCTCCTGTTCGTGCTCACTCAGGGCTGCGACGCGGCTTGCCTCGACCCAACCTGCATCGGGGCTGAGTGTGGACCCGTCAGGGAGATTGAAGCCGGCATTGGAACTGAAAACCTGTCCGCGCCCATCCGCCTCAGCCCAGGCAAAGAGTTCATGAACCACGTAGGCTTCGCGAGGGTTGTTCTTGTAACCGCTCGGAGTCATCACCAGAATCTCTCCTGAAGCCAACCGTTCGACTTTGCAGGGTTTGTTAGCCTTGGAAAAAGCCATCAATTCGTCATCTGACAAAGGCACAGGGGGACGCAGACGCGCCGGCAATGCAACATTTTGTAGAGCTACCTGCATGGTTTCGTCCTCCTCTCGCGATTGAGTATCCGGCCTGCCAAAGACCTTTAAATAACAGCGTAGTCCGGGTTTCACAAAGACACCACCGCAAAGAATCCTCACGATCCTTTACCCTAGAGAGGTCAAGGAGCCACCATGACCATCATCCAGCAAGAAGATTTTGTCGCAAGCGTTGCGGGCGCGTTGCAGTACATCAGCTACTACCACCCGGTGGATTACATTACCAGCCTCGCCAAGGCCTATGAACGAGAAGAGTCGCCGGCGGCGCGCGATGCGATTGCGCAGATTCTCGTCAACAGCCGGATGTGCGCCGAGGGGCATAGGCCCATCTGTCAGGACACGGGGATTGTTACGGCGTTTCTGAAGGTGGGCATGGATGTGCGCTTCGAAGGCGCGGCGGGCGAGGAGCCAAAGGATATTCAAACAATGGTAGATGAGGGCGTGCGGCGGGCTTATCTCGATCCGGATAACAAGCTGCGGGCTTCGATTCTGGCTGATCCGGCAGGAGCACGCAAAAACACCAAGGACAATACGCCGGCCTGTGTGACGGTGGAGTTAGTGAAGGGCGCGACCGTCGATGTTACGGTAGCGGCCAAGGGCGGTGGCTCGGAAGCGAAGAGTAAGTTCATCATGCTTGACCCTTCCGACTCGATTGTGGAATGGGTGCTGAAGACTGTGCCGACGATGGGTGCAGGGTGGTGCCCGCCGGGGATGTTAGGGATCGGCATCGGTGGCACTGCGGAGAAAGCCGTGCTGCTGGCCAAGCAATCGTTGATGGACCCCATCGACATTCAGGAGTTGAAAGCTCGCGGAGCCAAGAATCGCGCCGAGGAGTTACGCCTTGAGTTATATGACAAAGTAAACCGGCTGGGGATCGGCGCGCAGGGATTGGGCGGGCTAACTACTGTTCTCGACGTGAAGGTGCTCGATTATCCAACGCACGCTGTCAACTTACCGGTAGCAATGATTCCCAATTGCGCTGCAACGCGGCACGCACACTTTGTGCTGGATGGTTCGGGGCCGGTATATCTCGACCCACCGAACCTGGATAACTGGCCCAAGTTGACCTATGACGTGTCGGCGGCACGGCGAGTGAATCTGGACACGGTGACCCGTGCCGAGACCGCTAAGTGGAAGCCGGGAGAGGTGGTTCTGCTGACTGGCAAGTTACTGACCGGCCGCGATGCCGCACATAAGCGCATTGTAGACATGCTCGACCGGGGCGAGAAACTGCCGGTGGATTTCCACGGGCGATTCATCTACTATGTGGGCCCGGTGGATCCAGTACGCGAAGAGGTAATAGGCCCGGCGGGGCCGACAACAGCGACTCGGATGGATAAGTTCACGCGGCAGATGCTGGCCGAGACGGGCCTCTTGGGCATGGTGGGCAAGTCCGAACGCGGGCCGGCGGCGATCGATGCCATTCGCGAGTTTGGCGCGGTCTACCTGATGGCGGTGGGCGGCGCGGCTTACCTGATTTCGAAGGCTATTCACGGCGCGCGCGTGCTGGCGTTCGCCGACCTGGGCATGGAAGCGATTTATGAATTCGATGTGCGGGATATGCCGGTGACCGTAGCTGTGGATTCAAAAGGCACGAGCGTGCACCAGACGGGGCCGGCAAAATGGCAGAAGCGAATTGCAGGGATTCCGATTCTGCAATGACAGTGATCAGTGGCTCACGATGGAATGCTCTTCGGGGGTTGATTCGAAGCGCGACAGAGCAAGCATCCCGGCTGAACGGAATCCTTCCCACATCGAGGGCACAGGTCTACACGCTGCTTGCTCGTACTCGTGTTGAGGGTTGGCGAGACGGCGGGCTCGTTCAGCGGCTTGACGAAGAGCGGCGTACTGCTGTTCGTTGCTCGTGTCGGGAAACATCATGGCTGAACCCCCTACGTAATCGATCTTCGATCCAAAAGGGAGTGCGCGCAAGATTACGAGTGCGGAAATTTTTCCACAGCCCTGTGGATTGCACTCGTGCAGAATGATGCGATGCAATTTGGGAAGTTATCGATTATGGTGCAAGTTAGTTCCCACATCGCGAGAATAGCGAGTTAGCGGCGATTTGGACTGCTTAGAATCGCTTCCACTACCTGCTCCGGAGTGAGTGCGTCGACTGAAATCGACACGTGCGCTGTGCGATAGAGCGGCAAGCGGCGCAGATAGCGGCTTTCGAGGTTGGCCTGATCGGCGAGGATGGGGCGAGTCTGCTCGGTACCGCGGCAACGATCAAGCGTGGTAGCCAGTTCCACTTCGAGATGCACCAGCAGCGTGTCTGGGGCGCTGAGTAGCAGTTCGCGTGTTCGAGTGTGCTCGATGGCTCCGCCCCCCAGAGCTAGTACCAGCGCGTCGCCCGCAGCCAGACGCGCGATCGCCGCGTGTTCCTGCTCGCGAAATGCTGCTTCGCCGTGGCGCGCAAAGATCTCAGCGATGGTCGCGCCGGCCTCGGTCTCGATTGCGTCGTCCACATCGATAAAGCTCCATCCCAGGCGTGCAGCAACCATCGGGCCAACGGTCGTTTTGCCCGATCCCATGAAGCCGGTTAGGACGATGCGGCGCGGCAATGTAACATCTGCACTCTGCGGCGTTGAATGCGATTCGGATTGGGTTTTGTCGGTCATACTCTCTTGCTTTTCGCCCCCGCAAAATGCGCGAAGAATGTAGCACGCCCTTTTCATGAACTACATTCTCTTTTCAGTATAGGGAAGCTGCGTCGTGAAGTTGATGCCGTCAGCCCAACGCAATGACAACCGCTCCAGCAGTGATGAGCAGGCCGCCCAGCAACGCCGAAGCGGTGAGCTTCTCGCCCAGCAGCAGCCATGCAAAGACGATGACCAAGGGGACGCTAAGCTTGTCGAGCGGAGCCACGCGCGAGGCTGGACCGAGTTGCAAAGCGCGAAAGTAGCACAGCCATGACAATCCAGTTGCGAGGCCCGAGAGCACTAGAAATAATATCGTTCGGCGATCAAGCGAACGAATCTCCGCCAAGCCGCCAGTGCCGTGCCGCGCAAACGCGAAGACGATGCCCCAGGCAAAGACCACCACCACGCTGGTGCGCAACGCCATGGCCAGGTTCGAGTCCACGTGCGCCACGCCTACCTTGGCCAGCAAAGCCGTGGCGGCGGCAAAGGCTGCAGAGAGCAGTGCCCATGCAATCCAGTTCATGGGTGATATGGTACTCGTCCGCGCTGCCCGGGAATCATCTACACTCGACTTTATGCAGACTGGCCGTGCCAGCAAGACCGCTCTGGGTGTGGCAATCCGCCGCGCTGCGCATCAATTGATGGATCGGCCCCCGGTTCTAGACGATCCCATCGCTGTGCGTCTGGTGGGATCGGGATATCCGCGTCATATGGAGCGCGCGATGCATCGGGTGGCACGGGATTTTCGTGCTTCCATGGCGGTGCGCAGCCGCTATGCGGAAGACCAATTGGCGGCGGCCGTGGCTCGGGGTGTCACCCAGTACGTAATTCTCGGCGCGGGATTGGACACCTTCGCGTATCGCAATCCCTTTCACTCCTTGCGAGTCTTCGAGGTGGATTTTCCCGCTACACAGGGGTGGAAGCGCGCGATGCTCACCGAGGCGGCAATCGTCCTGCCGGAGAACTTGACCTTTGTTCCGCTGGATTTTGAGCATATGACTTTATCTGACGGATTGGCTGAGGCGGGATTTGATGCCCGCAGGCCTGCGTTCTTCAGCTGGCTTGGAGTCGTGCCTTACTTGACGCTCGCCGCCTTTCGCGCCACGCTGAAAGCCATCGCCCAATTGCCCGACGGGAGTGCTGTCAGCTTCGATTACGCTGTCGCGCCGGAGACGCTGAGCCCGCTCGGCCGCAAGGCATTCGACGCGCTAGCCGGGCGCGTTGAAGCCGCCGGCGAGCCATTCCAGCTCTTCTTTACACCGGCGACGTTGGAAGCCGAATTGCGACGCGCAGGATTTCAGCGCGTCGCGCAGCAGGACTATGAACAACTCAACGAACTCTACTTCAAGGAACGCGCCGACGGCCTCAAGCTCTCCGCCTTGGGACTGGGTATGTTAGCCACCGCCTGGGTGTAGGGCTGCGCGATAAGATGAGTTATGCGCCTGTTTGCAATTGCTCTGATCGCGTTTGCGCTGCTCTCGCTCTCCGGTTGCGGATACCACACGCTGGGCGAGGCCACGCATCTGCCGTCCGGGGTTCGCACGCTTGCCGTACCGGTCTTCGCCACACACACCGAGGCGTATCACACTGAGGTGACGATGACCCAGGCGGTGATCCGCGAGTTTGCCACGCGTACCCGCTTGCGAGTAACTCCCGACGCGAACGGAGATCCGGATGCGGTGTTACACGGGACGATTCTCAAGGAGACGGTGGCGCCGCTCACCTATAACTCCTCGACGCAGCAGTCATCCAGCTTTCTCATCACCTTGATAGTTTCTGTCACGGTCACGGGACGAGATGGCAAGGTTCTATACGATAACAAGAATTACGTTTTTCGCCAGCAGTACCAATCCACCACTGATCTGCCGAGTTTTTTCGAGGAGAGCCCAGCGGCTGTTGAGCGCCTCTCGCGGGAGTTCGCACGGCAGTTGGTGGCTGATGTACTGGAAGGGTTCTGAGGGGACGTCTTGGTGAATTCCGCTGGCCTCGACACGCTGGGAAGGGTATTCTGGAGGCGCATGATCGACACATACATATGCGGGAGACTCACCCCGTGAGCGGCGCGCGATGGGGTGCTGGCTTTGCCGCGATGAGCCGCTTTGTGGCGGAGATCGAGGCCGCGGCCGCTGGCAAGGCGCCGCTGAAGCCCGGTTACGTGCTGGCCGGCGACGAAGCATTTCTCATGGATCGCTGCCGCGCTGCCGTTCTCAAGGCTTTTGTGCCGCCGGACCTGAGAGATTTTTGCCTGTCCGATCTGGACCTGAGCGGAACCTCGATCTTCGAGGTGCTGGATCGCGCGCAAACGCCCTCGTTGATGGCGCCGTTTCAGGCAATTTTTGTGCGCAACGTTCGCCAACTTTACACACGCGGAGCAAAAAAAGATGAGTTTGCGGCACTCGATCGCTATTTTCGTTCGCCGAATCCGCAAGCGTTGATTATTTTTGTCGCCGATTTTGTGCGCATCCCCAGCGACGCGCGGCGCATGGAGATGGACGACAAGAATCGCTTCGAGCGGCTCACCGAGACGCTCGGCGAGCATTGCGGCATGGTCGAGTTGGCGCGGGTAAACGAGGACGACGCGATGCGCTGGGTGGTGGCGACGGCGCAGGAGTCCGATGCACGCGTGGAAGCCGATGCGGCCCGCGAGCTGGTGGATGCGCTGGGCGCGGATATGATGCTTATCTCTTCCGAACTTGAGAAGCTGTTGCTCTATACGCTGGGACACGGGCGCATCACGCTGGGCGATGTGGAGACCATGGTGCTGGCCGCCAAGCAGCGCTCGCTCTACGAGCTGACCGACGCTATCAGCGCTCACGACCGGGCACGAGCACTGGCGCTGCTGCAAGGTCTTCTGAATAGTTCCCACGCAGGTGAGGACGCGGCCATCGGCCATCTTTACATGCTGGCGCGAACCTTCCGCCAGATGCTGGTGATTCTAGAAAAGAATGTGCGCGATTCGCGCGCCATCTGGCAGGCGTTGTGGCAAGGCTTTCGCATGCCGCCCTTTGCCGCCGACGATTTGATCCGCCAGGCCAGGCGCTACAAGAGCCGGCGCGAGTTGACGCGGGCGCTCAAGCTGGTTGCCCGCGCCGATCTGGAATTGCGCTCCTCGCCGCCCGATAAGCGGCTGGTGCTGGAACGATTGGTCTACGAACTGGCCTCGGAGCCGAAGCCGATTTCTCCCACATGGGCCACGGCGCAACTATCGTTCGAGGCATAATCCGAAAAGTCGCTCTAGTGCAGGCCGCGCGCGTTGAGCCAGGGGCTGTACTCCTTGTCCACTTTCTGAATGTGGTTGGTGAGCCAGTCGCGCAAAAAGTTGAGCAGGTAAAGGTTGAGCGTGATTTCGCCCTTTTCGAAGCGGGTAACATAGTCCTCGACCTGTTTGACCAGCTCGCAGTGCTTGACCTTGTGGTCGGTCAGGCCGGGATATTTCGAGGCCGCCATCATCGCCTCTTCCGCCGCAAAGTGGTTGCGCGTGTAGTGCGCCAAATTTTTCAGCAGCGGGCCGGTCAGACTCTGCGCCTGGCCTTTCATCATCGCGGCGTGTAGTTCGTTCAAAATGTCGAACAGAACGGTGTGCTGATTGTCCAGCGTCTGCACACCCACGGAGAAGTTTTGGTCCCAGGTCATCAGCGCCATCTGCGCCCCCCACCGGAATTCGCCGGTAACGAGAATATCGGCTGGCCAGCGAAAAAAGTGAGCGGCTCCGGCTCGAAATCAGCGAATGCCGTGCTCGTTCATCCAGAAACTGTACCCCTTGTCCATCTTCAGAATGTGGGTGGAAAGCCAGTCACGCAGGAAGTTAAACAAATCAATGCTCAGCATCACATCGCCCCGCTCGAAACGGGAAACAAATTGCTCAACTTGTTTGATGAGGCTGTGATGTTCGGTGCGGTGCTCAGCCAACTTCGGAAAACGGGTGTTGGTCATGATTGCTTCTTCCGTCGCAAAATGGCGGCGCGTATAGTCCACCAGCTTGTTCAACAGCGGGCCTGTCACCACCTGCGCCTGGCCTTTCTTCATCGCGTCGTAGAGGCCGTTCAGGATTTCAAACAGGGCGGCATGCTCTTTGTCCAATGACTGCACGCCCACAGAGTAGCTGTTATTCCATGTCATTAATGCCATACTCACATCCTTCCGGAAATTGCCGGTAAGTAGAATATCGGCTGGCGAGACTAGAGCAATAGCATCGTTACTATAATGTGCCAAAGCGGAGTCTGAACCACGCCTGAGCGTCTTGAGGAGTAATGCATGGGAGCATTTGGGTGATGGCCTGGTCGAGGGCTTGTTTGGAGC